>CANNOC010000005.1 GCA_947507155.1 uncultured Collinsella sp.
GAAAAAGTAAGCCGTTCAATGACATCGCCCTCGATTACGTCCAAGCGAGGAAGCGAAATAATGTCTCCCACTTGACAGTTCAACGTTGGCGCAATGAAAGACAGCATCTCGCTCGCAACAGCTGAATTCAAAAAAGCTAGAGTAGAATTTATATCAGATGATTTCATTTCCCTTGGGATAACAAACGCTGGACTAGCATCGTCAAAGAAAACACCCGGCTCATTAAACCTAAAGCTAGGTTTACCAGATGTTATCTTTGACCAAGTTAGAGTGCCTCGATCAAAATACTTTGACGGAGAAAGACCACTTCCGGGAAACGCCTTAAGATCCTCTGCCCCATTTCGCCAGAAAATAACATACTCGCGATTGCCAAACCACCGCCTGAAAGCTCCGCCCTTGTTGTACAGTCGCCAATCGCTTCCGATATAGCACTGTGATACTTCATGCCAGAGCCGCAAAAACCTGTTGTTATCGCCCGTAAAAGAGCCCTTTACCACAGCGTCAAATCCAGCAGAAATAGAAGAACCATCATTAAAAGCTTTAAGCATAGCGTCGCTGGCCCAGTAGGCTATGGGGGTGCCGGGAATCTGCTTGAAGGTGTCGGCGTCGCGACGGTAGAACCAGCTGCAGTTAGGATTTTGGATGGCCTCCAGCGCCTTGGGAGCCTGAACCGCGGGACCAGTAAAATCGGCAAGACGAACGTATCCGCCCTTATAGCCATCGATATGCGAATTGTGATAAGTAAATGTGCAGATAGGCACAGTTGCCCCTGCAAAGCCAGAATACTCGAGCTGAATGAGCGTGGTTAGAGTCTTGTCATCGATAAGCCTATTTCGAAGCTTCTCGTAGCTACCGATAAACATCCAAACGAACGGGGTCATCATTCCGACTTCGCCGTGCTCGCCGGCAAAGTCCATAATACGCACGATGAACGAAGAGAACAGGTCGCTCTTCACGTCGGGATAGTTATTCTTGACCCACTTGGACATGAAGGGGTTAAAACTGCTGCTGCCCATATACGGAGGATTCGCCACGGTGCAGGTAAAACGACGGGACAGCTTCTCACAGATGGCGGCAGCGCCTTCGAGCTTAGTTTTGGTCGCAGCGGCAAAAAGGTCGTCGGAACAGCTCGCTGCGGCAGCCTTAAGCTCATCAATCTCGGCCTCTGAAGGATTGAGCAGCGAGCCAATTTCGCCCAAATGACTCAGCTCCTCGGCGAGCTTCTTGTTACCCGGCAGCTCGTCCTCCCCTAGTGGAATGCTCGAGAGCACGGTAACGTCGGCGCCAACGCCACGCCTAAAGAAGCGACGATCGTGCTCGCGGGCGCACATGGCAAGCGCCAGTTCCGCGATCTGCGCCGCGCGGGGATCGATTTCCATGCCCGTAAGGTTTTTAGTAAGAATAAGCTCGGGAATTTCGCGCTCACGATAGCCGCGCTCCTCGTACATATGGAAGAGCAATTCGAACGCATAGACCAGGATATGGCCCGAGCCGCATGCCGGGTCACAGAGGGTTATCTCCTCGGGGCTCGAGATGCGGATGAAGTCCTCGTGCTCAGCATCTGGCTCGATGTAATATTCCATGCGCTCGCGCAGTGAGCTCCCGGGGTTGTTGAGCATCCACAGGCGGCCGAGCGAGTTCTCGACCATATAGCGCACGATCCACTCGGGGGTGAAGAGCTGCGTGGCAGGTGCGATGTCCGCCGCCGCTGCCTTGCGCTTGGACTTAAAGAACTCGTCTTTAACGTCGGCATTGTAGTACTGATACATCCAGCCCAGAACGGTCACGCCCTCGCGCCAGTCCTCGTCAGCGAGGACGGCATTGAGTCTGCCCACCACACTGTCAGCCATCATGAGGCCCTGGGGCAACAGCAGCTCCATGGCTCCGCCCACGCGTTCAAAGACGCCCGGCAGGCAATCGGCAAGCTCCTCGCACTGAGCAACAAACAGGTAGCGCCACAACGGTTCATCCAAGCCCGCCATCTTGAGCTCGGCTATGCGATCGGTATCGGCCGTCGTTATTTCCACGTCCAGTGCGTTCTCCACGGCCTCGCTGCCATGGCTGCCGTCCGCACGACTTAGCATGCGCATACGGCTGGGAAGCCATCCGCGTGCATCCATGAAGCGAATGGCCACGATGCGGTTGAACCAGGTGTAGGCCGCACGGTCGCGCAGCGCCTCGTGACCCACCTCTGCCTGCATGCGCAGCAGTTCGTCGCGTTGCTCAATCTCAGCCGGACTTAGGGGCAGGCCGTTGACGGTCTCGGACCCAACGGGCGCGGGTGCAGGTTCGGTGATGCCGTAGCGCACCATCTGCGCCTCCACGCCTTTGATGAGCTCCGTACGGGCCCAGGTGCAGAAGCTCTTAAGAGCAGAATCGTTCATGGTTGATGAGCCTTTCTAAACGCCATAAGCCACCGGTGCGCGCTTTGGCACCGGCGGCTCCGCGGGTTAGTTGATACGGATCTCGTCGTTTGCAGCGAGCGCCTGCATAAGGCGGGAGCGCAGGTCGTCCACGTAGCGCTCCACGTCCTCTGCGGACAAGAGACGACTCGGCTTGGCCAGATCGGCGCGGCGCACAGTCTTGATCCTGCGCTGGGGCACGGGTGCAGGCGTGGGCGCTGACGACGCAACGGCCTTGTTGGAGATCTTCTTGACCACCTCACCCGTACTCGTGACCTCGGTGGTGCGGCGCTCGTTGTCCATACGCATGCGGGCCGCATCCACGGCGTCGTACATCTCGTTGGCTGCCGCGCTGAGCCAGTCGCCCCAGTTAGTCGCAGCAACGCTCAGCTCGTTGAGGCTTTGAGCACTGTGGGCACGGTTTTTGAACGACTCGTATTTGGCGCCGGCATCCGCTATGGCATCCTTGGCTTGATTGACAAAGCCCTTTTGACTCTCAGCCTGCGCCTGCAGGTCTTGCAGATCGCTCTCGATGCGGCACAAAAACTCATTGCGGCGGATACCCAGCAGCTTTTTCATGTCGTCCTCGACGGGATTCATAAGCGGCTGCAGGTCTTTAATGCGGCCGTAGGGCTTGGGATCTTTGAGGATCTCGCGAACCTTTGCCACGTTCTCAACCGCGCTGGGAATGTCATCGGAGGCATACTCGATACCCTCGGTGCGGCTCAAGAAATCCTTGGCGTGGTCAAACGCTGTTCGTTGGTTGGACTCGAAGAACTCAACCACCTTGTCAAAGTCTTCCTTGGCATCGAGCAAGCGGTCCTCATACTTGGTAAACGTAGTCAAAAACGCCTCGGACTCACTCTGGTCCTTAAGGACGTCGGCGACCTCCGAGCGCATCCTCTCGCACTCGTTCTCGCCGGGATACGGGTAGGCCGGCTTGATGCCCGTGTAGTAGTCGCGTGCTATGGCGAGACACGCCTCGCGCAAGTCCTCAAGGCGCTCCTTGAGCTCGGCCACGAGCTTATCCTCGTTGGAGGGCACGGTCTTGAGATCAAACAGGTCACGCATGAGCTCGCCCGTGGCGCGCAGCAACCGGTCGCTCATGCGCATGCGCAAGCGCACCTGGGCCTTATCGGCATCCTTGCGAAGGAGTGCCACCATGCGGCTGTCGTTAGCTTGAACCGTCTGACCGCCAAACAGCACCTGTGCGCGCTGCTCCACCACAAGCTGCGCCACCACATTTGCGATGTCGACCTCGCGCCAGCCAAAGGGCCTTTGCTGGTACTGGCGCTGGATATCGCCCATAGCGGTATCCAGGTGGCGCTGGTGCTGAACTTTGAGGTAGTCCTCGACCTCTTTGAGCGCACGCGCGTTACCTGCATCCATGCCAGCGAGCCCCACTTGAACGTTGCCCGCCAGCGTGGAGCGAATATCGGAATCGCTCGTGACCGGCGCGCCGATATAGTCGGCCTTTTCAAAGACCACGTCGCACAGTTGCGCCAGCACCTGCTCAAAGACCTGGGCGGGCTTGGCCGCGCGGACCTCAACCATGCGGCTGTCGACTGCGCAACGTGCGTGGAGCACAGCCTCGCTCAAAAGGGTATCGGCCTCCTTCTCGTTATAGGCCGCCTCGCGCATCTTGGACTCGACGATCTGGCGCGTACTCGGCTGAAGCTCCTGGAGATTTCGCGTCTTGGCGTACTTACGGATCTTGGCAGCGTTGACGAGCGTCTCCCAATAATCCGCCTCGTCGCTCAAGACCACGATGGCTTTACCCGAAGAAGCCAAGGCCAGCTCGGTATCGTCCGCACGGCCCAGGTCGCTCGCCATAGTCGCCACGTAAAGCTCCATGCCGCCCATGCTGGTACCGTGGATTGAGCCGTCCACATAGCGGTCAAACGGAAAGTCGTTGGCCCCGCGGTTGAGTTTGCGCGCGGTATAGATGCTGTCGAACAGACGCTTTTTGATAGACTCGATCACCTGCGCGTTATCGATCGGGGTGTGTGCGATCTCCTGCGCTATCTCCTGCTCCTCGTCGGTGAGGAAGCTATAGGAATCGCCCTGGCGCGCCACGTAGTTCTCGCGCTCCAGACGGGCAAGGGACTCCTTGACGCGGTCCTTGAGGGCGCGCTTGTCCACGTCGAGGCCGTCTATCATGAAGATGGAGATGTTCTCGACCGTGGCCTTGACGTAGCCGATGTAACGAATCAGGTACAGGAGCTTGAGCACCTGAACGTCGTAGGGTTCAAGGCCCTTTGCGTCCTCGGCCGCGCGGACCGCGCGATCGACCACCTGGATGATGCCGTGCTCAAGGTCTTTGGAGATAGTGTTGAAGAAGCGCCAGAACGGCACGAGTGCACCGGTCTGGTCATGCTGGATGGCCTGAGCGCTCTCCTGGAACGCGCTCAGCATGGAGCGCTCGCCTGTGGACATGTGTTTAGCCTTGACACCGTGTTTGCGCACCTCGGTCATCACGTCGGGCAGGAGCTTAAACTGATAGCCCACAAACGGGTAGCTGGCCACAAAATCCTTGGAGTTGGCGTAGCCGGCAAGGTCGGAGCGAGAGCCACCCTCAAAGGTAAAGTTGTTTTTGAGCACGGCGGTGTCTTGCTCGTAGACCCGTGCAAGCATATCGGCCGCCGGCGCGGTCTTCTCGAGCACACGGCGCTGGATGACCTCGTCCACGCTGGAGCTGGAGAGCGAAAGGCGGGTATTGAAACGGCCCTGGATCTTTGAAAAGTCGTTGCCCACGGGCAGGCTCAGGTTGTCGATGGCCTCCTGGCTCGTAACCATCACCCACACGCGGCCACCGCAGGCGGCACCCAGCTCCTCGACGATGGTCTGAAGGCTCAGCATAAGGCTTGGGTCCTGGTCGTTTGTAATAAACTGACCCACCTCGTCGACCATAAAGAGCAAACGGAAGTTGCCACCGTGGGCCGCTGCCTGAGCGTCCACGTAATCCTTGACCTTTTTGGCAAAGACATCGGGGGCCAAAACCTCGTCCTCAGAACCCTCGAGCCAGTTCCATGCGGCCTTTTCGCTCATGCCGAGCACGCTCTGCAGCACCTCGACAACGTCGTCCTCAAAGTAGCTGTAGGTGTCGCGGGCCTGGAGCCAGGACTCGCCGTTGACGCGCTCAAAGGCCTCGCGGAACTCCTGGGTCTTGCCCAGGGAATCGATGTAGTCCTCGAGCTTTGCAAGCTTGAGGTCCTCGCCGTAGAAGCCGCGCGCCTCGTAGAACATGCGCTCAAAGCCGCGAAGCAGCGCCGTGGGAGCCGTATCGCCCTGCTTCCACTGGCCCGCCTTGCTATCGATGTTAAAGAGGATGGCCTGCGTGGGCACCGAGCAGGCGCGCTCCATGGCAGCCGCGACCATGGGGTCGACGATCTTGCCGTCAAAGTAGCGGATGGCGCTCTTGCCGCCGATCTGGCGATTCTCGAGCAGGTAGCTCAGCATCTTGAGGAAGTGCGATTTACCGGAACCGAAGAAACCACTGATCCACACGCCGATCTTGTCGGTGCGCGCATCGATGGCATCGCCGTAGGCCTTGAAGAACGTGGCAAAGTGCCTCTGCAACTCGCGCGTCACCACGTACTCGTCAAGCTCCTGGCGGATGGACCCATCTTTTGAATCCTGGACCTTGACCACGCCGTTGATGGAGCGGTTGATGTCTTTTGCAAAGAGGTCGCGAATGATCGTGTTGTCCATGGGTGCTCCTTTGGGTTTGGGAACGTTATGGCAAAGGGTTGTTACCGGCGGCAGGGACTTGCCTGCGGGGAGCCCTGCTTACGAGATATCGATGGCGCGGTAGTAGTTATCGGCTGGCAGGCGGTTAAAGAGCTGGAAAGAAGAGCCGTTGAAACTGCCCGGATAGGCGGCGACCACAGGCACCTCATCAAAATCCGCAAGCATGCAGTGGAGAAGCGTGTGCATGCGAAAGAATGGGAAGACCTCGCCCGCGCCGGTGAGGAGAACGACGTCCCCAGGCGCGTGCGGCTCGGTCTGCTCAAGGATGTACGCGGCGACTTTCTCGGGCGAGGCGAACTTGGCCACGTCCTCGAGCACGCGCTGGGTACCGCGGCGCTCCTCTTGGCGTGGGATGGCCTTAAGGACACGGCGCTTTTCGAGAATTGCCAGCACGGCGTCGTAGAGGTTCACGACCTTGAGCGTGCACGGAAGCTTGTCGGCCTCGGCATCGCGTGAAAGGGCGTCAAATAATGCACGCGCTTCAAACTCCAGCGCGGGGTCATAGCAAAAGGTGTGGAAGCCGATCTCATTACCTATGCCCTTGTTGGCCAAAAAGTCCTCGCTGCACAGGCACTCGCGCAGAAGCTGCGCGCGGCGCTCAAATTCCTGACGGGCGTACTCGGAGCGGGCATGCGCCGCCACGACGCTCTTGCGGGAATGGATGCCGATATTGGTGGTGAGATCGGTCGCCGGGGTGATAACAGGGTCGACGGCGCTTTTGACGGGAGCCACGCTACATCACCGCCCTGCCGGTAAGGGCCGCGATAAGCGGCTGCTCGCCCAGCTGAACCAAGGCTCGCTCGACATCGGAATCGAGGAAGAGTGGTGACAGGCGCTCGGACTCCGGGCCCTGGCCCTCGCCGATAAGGCCGGCATGGCGGAGCGTCTGGCGGAGCGAGCCCTTAATGCGCTTGACCGTGGCCTCAGTCCAGCGGGCCGCGTCCGGATACTCCGTGGTAAAGCGTGTCATAAAGGCGTTGAGGTCAACCGCCGTAAAGGCATAATCGAAGTTTTGTAGGTGCTCCCCTACCTCGACGAGCACGAGCTCGCGCACGATATCGTAGCGGCAGATCATGCTGTAGAAGATGGCCTGGTCCGCCTGCGTGGGAGTGCCGGATGCCATGAGCCTGGTTAGGGATGACGCAGCCTCGACGGCGGTTTTGGGGTCGATGCCGCGCGCGGCGCATACGGCGTCCGTGGGCACCATGGCGTCAAGGCGGCGAAGGCACACGGTTGCGCGGTTGGCGACCATGCGCTCCGTGGGATATTGAAAGAGGTTCTCGCTCTTTACGCGTACAATGACCTGCTCGTCGCTTGCGCCCTGCATACGAAGGGCAGCGACGATGCGCATCTCATGCGGGAGGAATTGCTCGCGAGTGAGCACCCCCCCCCCGAACGCTTTTTGTGGTTACATCCACAGTACACGCTCCAAGGGTGTCAAAGGCTGTCACAAGTGTGCCGCAACCCGGCAGGCAGGCGCGGCGCACATGACAATAATCATACCTGTTGGTAAAAAAGTTACCACGCCCAGAGTGTCAAATGTTGAGCAACAAAATTTAATCCGGTTAACGGTCATTTTCGCAGCTTAGAAACTTTAACGAGGTCGCCCCAAATCACACTTGCCAGACAACCGCGCTTACGAATGCAGGCACGCACACGCCCAACGCCACCCTCCGCTACACTCAACATAGAGTTCTACATATGATTCTATGTAAGGAGTTTCATATGCCTGTCGTAAAGCCTATTTCTGATCAGACGCGCGCGCTAACTACCATTCAGGAACGCGAAGATCACATTCAACGTACCATCGCTCATGGTTACGACGACCTCACCAACGGTCGTGTGCGCCCCTGGAAACAAGCGAAGGCCAAGGCGGATCGGATGCGGGCTTCGAGATAAGCCCTCCCCCATGTAACCATCCTGTAAATCATAGCGGCGCACTCGGGTTTTGCTGTGATGCGGTCGCGCCTGACGCTGCACTGTGCTAAAGTATCCCGAACGTCCAAACGACTACGAGGGGGAACTAGAAGATGGCACGTGTGCACAACTTCTCAGCTGGCCCGGCAGCGCTGCCCACAAGCGTGCTCGCCGAGATCGCCGACGAGATGATGGACTACCGCGGTTGCGGCATGTCCGTGCTCGAGATGAGTCATCGATCTAGCATGTACCAGCAGATCATCGACGACGCTGAAGCAACTCTGCGCCGCCTGCTGAGCATCCCCAACAACTACCGCGTCCTGTTTTTGCAGGGCGGCGCCACGCTGCAGTTTGCGGGCATCCCCATGAACCTCATGCGCCGCGGCCGCGCCGGCTACGTCGTGACCGGCAACTTTGCCAACAAGGCGTACAAGGAGGCCGCCAAGTACGGCGAGACCGTGCTGCTCGCGAGCTCCGAAGACACCAATTTCGACCGCATTCCCACCATGACCGATATCAACACGCGCATTGCCGCCGAGGCCGCGGGCGATGGGCTCGACTACGTCTACATCTGCCAGAACAACACCATCTTTGGCACCATGTACCACGGGCTGCCCGATTGCGGCGATGTGCCGCTGGTCGCCGATGTCTCGAGCTGCTTTCTGTCGCAGCCGCTCGACGTCGAGCGATACGGGCTCATTTACGCCGGCGCGCAGAAAAACGCCGGCGCCGCGGGCGTGACCGTGGTCATCGTGCGCGACGACCTCATCGCCGAAGGCCCCGCCTTTGCGCAGACGCCGCAGTACCTGGACCTCAAGACCCAGGCCGCCAAGGGCTCCATGCTCAACACGCCCAACACCTTTGGCATCTACGTGTGCGGCAAGGTGTTCCATTGGGTGGAGCAGACCGGCGGACTCGCCGCCATGGCCGAGCGCAACTGGGCCAAGGCCAACCTGCTCTATGACCTGCTCGAGCACAGCGAACTGTTCCATAGCACCACGCAGGCCGACAGTCGCTCCATCGCCAACGTTACCTTCCGCACCGGCGACACCGAACTCGACGCGGCCTTTGTCGTAGGCGCTGCCGAGCACCAGATCCAAAACGTCAAGGGCCATCGCCTCGTCGGCGGCATGCGCGCCAGCGTGTACAACGCCGTAACCATGGAAGACGTGCAGGCCCTGGCCTCGTACATGAAGGACTTCGAAGCACAGCATAGTTTGAGCCCGCGATCTAACTAGCCCGCAACGCGCGGGCCGACCAGCCACTTCAAACCACCTGTTTAAACCAAACCTGCTAAGGAGTTTTTCCATGCGTAAGATTAAGACCATCGACGACATCACTAAAGACGGCAAAGTCGAGTTTGGCGAGGGCTACGAGTTTGTGGACACCGCCGAGGAGGCCGACGCCATCCTGATGCGCTCGACCGACCTGCACGGCTACGGGCTGCCCGAGGGTATCCGCGCCATCGCGCGCTGCGGCGCCGGCGTCAATAACATCCCCGTCGAGGAGTACGCCAAGAAGGGCGTCGTCGTCTTTAACTCCCCCGGCGCCAACAGCAACGCCGTCAAGGAGCTCGTCCTGGGCATGCTGGTGCTCTCGAGCCGCGGCGTGGTGCAGTCGATGAACTGGGTGCGCGACAACGCCGACGACCCCGAGATTCAGGTCGATGCCGAGAAGGCCAAGAAGGCCTTTGTGGGCCGCGAGCTCAAGGGCAAGCGCATCGGCGTCATCGGTCTGGGCAACGTGGGATCCAAGGTCGCCAACGCCTGCGTCGACCTGGGCATGGACGTCTACGGCTACGATCCGTTCATTTCCGTCGAGCACGCATGGGTGCTGAGCCGCGAGGTGCAGCGCGTGGGCACGCTCGAGGATCTGTGCCGCGGCTGCGACTACCTCACCGTGCACGTACCCAGCAAGGCCGACACCATCGGCATGATCAGTACCGAGCAAATCAACCTGCTGGCACCCGACGCCGTGCTCATCAACTACGCGCGCGAGACCATCATTGACGAGGACGCCGTCGACGCCGCCCTGCGCGAGGGCAAGCTTAGCTGGTTTAGCTGCGACTTTGCCACGCCCAAGACCGTCAAGATGCCCAATACGTTTATCACCACGCACTCGGGCGCCGGCACCGGCGAGGCCGAGGCCAACTGCGCCGACATGGCGATCAGCGAACTCAAGGATTACCTGGAAAACGGCAATATCGCGCACAGCGTCAACTACCCCGCCTGCAGCATGGGCAAGGCGCGCGCCGCGAGCCGCATCGCCTGCCTGCACGCCAACGTGCCCAACATGATCGGCCAGATCACGGCCATTCTCGCCAAGGACAACGCCAACGTGCAGCGTATGACCAACGAGTCCGCTGGCGAGAACGCCTACACCATGTTCGACACCGACGAGCACCTGAACAGCAGCACCATCGAGGCGCTCAAGCAGATTCCGTCGATGTATCGCGTGCGCGTGATCAAGTAGCGTCGGCGCCAAGCCTGCCAGACAGACCACGAAGTCCATTCGGCCCCCGTTTTCACGAAACGGGGGCCGATTTCGTTGCTCCGGCTGGTTTTGAAAATGCTACCCATAATAAGTTTTTTCGGATAATCGACAGTGAGGCCCTAGTCGCTAAGCACAACTGCTTTTACAAACAGCTTTATCAGGGGTTTTAGTAGGTAAAAATCGATCTCTATATGCCAAACTAATGTTGACTGTCCATTTTCCGAAATAACTTGCTCTAGGTAGCACTTTTCAAGCCAATTCCAAGGAGCAATTGAAGGCTATTCGCAACTAAAACCCTAGCTTCCGCGACCGTTTTCCACCCGCGCGGCTACATTCCCGCCCAATCGATAAAAATCTCCTCACGAAGTCGCCGTTCGAGCTCTTGCTGCCGCGGCGTCTTGTCTTTCAACGGCATATCGAGATAGGACATGATAAGCTCCATCACCACGCGGAAGGCATCGGAGTCAACCAGCTGACCATAGGTCATCAGAACGACAGGATATCCCATCGTCTGCAGGGCCGTCGTTCGATCGGAGTCCGAGATCTTGGATTCTATGGATCCGTGAATGGCTTTACCTTGACATTCAACCAAGCACTCTCGGCTGCCGTCCTTATTTGACAGCAGGATATCGGCGTAGCGCCTATCAAGCCCCGAAATCAGGCGGGCGCTGCGCGTCATGCGAATCTCGACATTATTGATGAGGTGCAGCCCTTCGCCGCCGCGCAGCCTCGTAAGGCCAAACAGCATCGAAGCTTGGACCTCAAGCGGCGATGCCACAACCCCCGTAATGCATTTTGCGGCACGTATGAACGATTTAGCACCACGGAGCCCCTGGATCTTATTGGCGTACTCCGTTAGTTCAGAGAACTCGATCAAGGGAGGTCGTTTCCACAAGTCCGTTGGATTCCCCGAGGCATCCTTTACGTTTTCCCAGCCCGACCGTGCGTCACCCCACCGGCCCCCATATGCCTGCTCAAGCGCCAACTTTACTTGAGGCGCAATCTTGCACACGGTAAAGGTGCCGCACATCTCATACATGCACATGATCAGACGCTCGTTTGAGACCGAGGAAGCCAGGGTCAGCAGCGTAAAGAGCGGGGACGCGACATCAAGGCCAAACTCTGTCTGCCGCACGGAGCCAAACGGCCTCTCCCCGTTCCAAACATGCCTGACAATGCGACCGCCTTTACGTCCGCAGCCACCCTGCGCCAACACGTGTAACGGGGCGCCCAGGAAATGCTTGACGAGCGGATGCTCACAAAGGCGTTCCCTGCGCGGATCGTCCGCAGAATCGGGCAGGTCCGGCATTATTGCCAAGACCTGTGGAGGTATCCGGTGATACCGAAAGGCAGATATGTCGCACAGCATGTCGTCCATGAAGGGTACGTACCCGCTACTTCGTTTGCGAGCCCGCCCGGACGGTAAACGCGATGGCTCGGCCTGCGAACGGTAAATGCTGCTGCGCGCGCATCGCGGATCTCTTAGGAGGCTTACAATCGGTTTGGAAAACAGACTGATTGTGAGGTTGTATATGGTTGATGAGGACTTTGCCTGGCGGCTTGCGCAAGACCTTGTGAAGATTGACAGCTCGGACCCCGGCGCATATGAGGGCGAGATTGAGCACTTCATTAAGAGGCTCATTGAGCAGCAACTGGCGCAGCTTGACAGTCCTGCGCTCTATGCCGTGCTGATTAAGGAGCTCGAAGTACTCCCCAGGCGCCGCAACCTTATGATTACCGTGCCGCGCGCGAGCGACGAGGCGCGGCTCGTCTACATCTGCCATATGGATACCGTCACCCTGGGCGATGGCTGAGACGCAGACACGCCGCCGCTCGGGGTGACCGTGCGGGACGACAAGCTCTATGGTCGCGGCGCCTGCGACATGAAGGGCACTCAAGCGTGTCGCCGATGACGTGACGGACGCGGACACGACCGTCGACTTCTTTACCGGCTACACCGACGCCGCCGTCATTGCCGGCAAGAAAGGTAACCGCAATTGTATGAGCTACGGACCCGGCTCGTTGGCGCTCGCGCACAAGCCCAACAAGCATGTGCCCCATGCCGATATCGTTCGCTGCCAGAACGTGCTCATCGCGCTTGCCGACAACACGCTCTGGGACGCAAGCGGCCAAGTTGGGGCATAATAAGCCGCGAACAAACCGACTCGCGCGTTAGGACCGCCCATGAAAGCACTTCCGTTTCCCTGCATCCGCCCAGCTCAGGACCGCGTGCTCGAAGCGCTGCCGCAGATGGGCGACATCCTAAGCGGCAACGACGCCCTGCGCGGCGCCATTGCCGACGGGCTCATGCTCAAAGATCCGGGCGCGGCGTATTACGTGTACGAATGCTCCGGAGAGCCAGGGCGCGTGACGGGCGTTGTGGCAATTTGCCCGGTCGGCGTACTGACGGGCGACGGCGCGACCCCCGCAGATGCGGCTGCAGCCGCCCGTGCAATCGCCGAGCTTAAGGTGCAGCCGCGCCCCGTGTCGCTCGCCTACGAGGCCTCGCCCGTTATGGATATCATCCTCGGTGCCGCCAAAGAGGGCGCGTCGCTCTATGCCGTCACCGACCCCGCCGGCATTACGCACCGCGCGTGGGAGGTCAAGCGCGAGGACGCCGTTGCTGCCATCCGAGCCATGCTCGACCAGGCACCGGAGCCGACGCCGGCAGACGACCCCACCTATGCTGCCGCGCTAGCAGGGGCGGCGCAGCTCCTGGCAGACGAAGCCCGCGCAGCCGGCGCCTACACGGGCAAAGAGCCGTTCAACTTTACCGTTGCCGCGTTATTCCCCGCCGCGCAGGTTGCCGGCGGCGCACCGCAGGTTCCGACGGGTTTGCTGACCCACCAGATCGCACGGTTCTAACAGGGCCTAAACGCCCGGCACAAAGACTCGGCAGCTCGACAAACAAGGGGCGGGGATACATGCGCATGCATCCCCGCCCCTTTCGCATCGAGCAATGATGTCGGCAATCCGCATCGCCACGCCCGCGCTACCCGCGCTGCGGACCCGCTGCCGCCACGAGCGGCTCAAGACCCAGCTCGCGCGCATAATCTTCTTGCGTAAAGACTTCGACCAGTTCAAACGTATCCGTCGCATCGTCAAACGCAAAATGCAGCACCGAGCAGTTGCCCGGAACGCGCTCGCGCTCGTCGGCCGCCGCTCCCCTCACGTGGTCCAAAAATTCCTTGATGGACGAGGCGTGGCTCACCGCGAGCACGCACTCGTGGTCCGGACGTCGCATAAGATCGGTCAACGTCGCCACCATGCGCTCGCGCACCTGCATCTGCCCCTCGCCGCCAAATTGGCGGTAGAAGTCACGCCACGGACGCTCGGGCATGAGCATCACGCGCTCGGCCTCAAAATCGCCAAAGAACCACTCGCACAGACCGTCCAGACGCTCGTAGGCAAGGCCCGGCCACAGGTTGGCGATAGTCTGCTCGGTGCGATGCAGTGTCGAGGTGTAGGCGTGGTCGGGCTCGATGCCACGCGCTCGCAAGAACATGCCAGCGCGCGCCGCCTGCTCGCAGCCCAACTGCGTGAGCGGCGAATCACTCCAGCCCTGAATAATGCGCTTGAGGTTAAATATCGTCTGTCCATGACGGACCAGATACAGGTCTTTATTCATAGGGGTCCTTTCGTTCGTTACCAGTCAAGGAGCGAAAACGCCCCGTCGCAATAGCCAAAATGAAGCACGGCACCGTTGTCGGGCTGTCCTCCCCCGCCGGCCACATACTCAAGAAACTCCTGACAGGCAGAGCCATGAGAGACCGCAAGCACACGGTCGTGCTGCGGTCGGGCCATAATGCGGGACAGCGCCGCAACCATGCGCGCCCGTAGCTCGCCTTCAGATTCGCCACCAAAGGCCACCGGATAATCACCCCAGGGCTGCGGCGGCATCTCGCAATTTGATGTGCCCTCCAGCGAGCCCAAGTGCCACTCGCGCAGGTCGTCGACCAGCTCTATGGAACGGCCCTCGCCAACGATAAGCTCAGCCGTACGCTGCGCCCGACCCAACGGAGACGAATACGCATGGTCAAACGTCACGCCACGGTCCTCAAACGCCGCGCGCGTCGCCAGCGCCTGCTCGCACCCGCGCTCTGTGAGCGGCGAGTCTTGCTAGCCCTGCAAAATGTTCTGCACATTGAGCTCAGTCTGCCCATGCCGCACCAAATACAGATCGGCCACACGCCCTCCCCTCGCACCACCGCAAAGGGAACAGGCGCCTTTGTGGTGGTTTTGCCGCCGGATCACGCCGCGGCGACGCTCAACTACACCAGCACGTCGGCGAGTGGACGCTTGGGTACGTGGTGTACCTGTGCCTCGTCACGCCAGTAATTAATAGAGCCGTCGGGGTTGGAATCAATTGCATCGATCACCTGTGTCTCGGCGGGAACGCCAAAGACCATGATCAGCTTGACCTCGTACTTGTCGCCGTCAAGTCCCATGACATCAATCGCACGAGGCGGAAAAGCCTTGAACATGCACGCCGCCACCTCGGGCGTAGCGCTGCGGGCGGCGAGCATCATCGTCTGCGCGGCGATACCAGCGTCTGCCTCGGTGATTGGCGCGGCAGGCTTGCCCGGAGCGGGACGCTCTGCAAGGATCGCGATATAGCCGGTCGGGCGCTCGCCCTCGACAGGACCCGACCAATCCTTGAGCGCACCAGCCCATGTGAGCTTTTCAAATAAGCTCGAACACTCCTCGGCGTCGCTCACCACATGAAAGCGTAGGCGCTGAGCGTTGGCGCCGCAGGGAGCCAGGTGCGCCAGCTCTGCCAGCTCAAGCAAAAACTCGCGCGGCACGCGCATGGACTCGTCAAAACGGCGGCATGTGCGGGCGCGACGAACCAGCGCGTCAAACGATTCCAGACCGAGCTTTTCGCAACCTTGCTTTGCCATCAACTCCACGCTCGACGGCGCCGCGGGAACAGCTTCGTTCATAGAGACCCCCAATACAAGGCAATTGTTCTTAGGAAAATCTAACCTAAAACGCAGGCAATAACGAACAGAGCCGCAATGTTCTACACCTGTTGAATAGAAAAACGCGACATGGGGAACAACGAGAACAAATCGGGACCTTTGGGTTACACTTCGCCCTCCCCGACCCATACGCCGGTGCCTTTAGGCGATACTTGTTGTAGCAACTGCGACATACGCCGCAAAAACAACAATGACGGCAAACGCCGCGCGGAAAGGAGACCTCATGGGCATCTTTAAGAACGACGACCAGCAGTCGAATCTGTTTGGATTTGACGAGAAAAGCATGGCAGGCAAGGCAATCAAGGCCGTGCGCTGGATCTACGCCGTCACGGGCGTCATCGCGCTGCTTGCCGGCATCGCGCTGCTGTTTGCGCCCGCCAAGTCCCTCGTCTTTTTGACGACCGTCCTGGGCTTCTACTTTATAATCACGGCAGCCATTAGGCTGTTCACCGCCATTTTTGAGCCGCTGCTGCCCGCCGGCTGGCGCGTGACGAGCATCATCTCCAACCTGCTCATCATTCTGGGCGGCGTCATAATCCTGCGCAATCAGGCCTTCTCGACCGCGACGCTCACCACGCTCGTGGTGGTCGTGGCCGGCTTTGGCTGGATCGTCGAAGGTGTCATGTCCATTCTGGAGTCCGAGCTTTCGTCTAACCGCGCCCTCGCCATCCTGAGCGGCGCGCTCTCCATCATCGCCGGCATGTTCGTGTTTATCTATCCGCTGTGGTCGGCAAAGATGCTCGTCATCTTTAGCGGCGCCGCGCTCCTGGTGTTTGGCGTGACGCTCATTATTCGTGCTATCCGCTTTGGCAAGCTGGTGCACTAGATGCCGCGAACGCTGTTTATTGATGCCGACGCCTGCCCGGTTACGCGCGAGTCGATCGACTGCGCGCGGCGGGCGGGCGTTGCCGTGGTTATCGCCGGCAACAGCACGCAGAACCTGGAGCGGCACATTCGCCGCGACGACCCGCGCGATGCCGAGCACGCGCGACGCGGCTTTTGGGTCACCACGCTCGATGTGAGCGTGGGCGCCGATAGTGCCGACTTTGCCATTGTCGAACGTCTGCAGGCGGGTGACGTGGTCGTGACGCAGGACATTGGCCTGGCGAGCATGGTGCTCGGCCGCAATGCCGCCGCCATCGGTGTGCGCGGGCGCGTGTACGACAAGGCGACCATCGACATGCAGCTGTTTATTCGCCACGAGGAAAAGAAGGTGCGTCGCGCCGGCGGTCGCACCCGCGGGCCGGCAGCCTTCACCAGTGAAGACCGCGCCCGCTTTAAGCGCAACCTCACCGAGCTGCTGCGCTAACCAAGGCAGATTTTTGGGACATACCTAAAAATCTACCTTTTTGTTTTGGGCGGTGTGAGCGCTCAGGATCCATGGCTCAACAAAAAACGGGCTTCAAAATGCCATGCGTCGCCGCATTGTGCAAGCGCCGTGCATGGCTATTTTGAAGCCCGTTTTGTTAGGCCTACTTAGAGGCCGAAGGCAGATAGGACGAGGCCCCAGCCAGCGCCGATGACGTACATCATGACCAGGAACACGGCGTTTTCGCGAGCGCTGCGGTTGGTGCGGAACAGCACCAGATAACCCACGCCGGCGGAAATGAGCGTGCCGGCGAGCATCGGCGCCAGTTGTAGCGCGCCTTCCAGATACAGCTGCGTAATGGCCACGCTCGCCGAGCAGTTGGGAATCAGACCGACAAGCGCTGAACCCAGGACGGCGAGCGTCTCGTTGCCACGCAGGAACTGCTCGATCGCGGACTCGCCAAAGGTCTCGAGCACGGCGACCAGAATCAGCGTCACCAGGAAAATGAATACCGATACCTGCACGGTATGCGAGATGGCGCTGCAGATAATCGACAGGACGGGCACACCTTCGTGTGAGTGGGAGTGACCATGGTCGTGATGGTGTTCATGCTCGCCCTCATGACCGTGGTCGTGGCCATGTCCATGTTCGTGCTCGTCTTCGTCGTCATCACAACCGCAATGGTCGCGCTCACACAGCTCATGGATGTGGTCGGCGCTCACGCCCGCCTCGGCCACCTCGTCGATGATGTCACCGCCGCTGTGATCGTCATGCGCGCAGTTAACGTGCGCCGGATTGACAGCGGTTCCCAACACGGTACGGCGAATCGCCGCATGCGCACGGGCGTTGCGACGCAGACCGCGAATGGCAGCATCCACGATAAAGCCCGTGACCAGCGCGATCAGCGCCTTCGAAGCCAAAAGCATCGCCATAGTCTGCACGGGAACCTGCTCGGCAAGTAGCAGCGGCAGCATCTCGTCGGAGGTCGAGAGAAACACCGCCACCAGGGTGCCCAGCGTCACGACGCGACCGGCGTATAGCGTTGCCGCCATGGCCGAAAAGCCGCACTGCGGCACCATGCCCAGCAACGAGCCAACCACGGGGCCAGCGGCGCCGGCACGCTTGATGGTACCGTTGACGCGATCGCCTGCCACATGCTCGAGCGTCTCGAGGACCAGATATGTCACCAACAAGAACGGCACCAGCGAGAGCGTGTCCTTGCCGGCGTCGAGCAGAATATCAATCAGCAAATCCATGACGGATGGAACCTTTCGTGTCTTTCGGCAGCATTGTAAAAGTCCTAGCGGTCAACTAGGGTATTGTAATTGTCCTAGGCGCGATGCCAATAGTTGCCCATGGTAAACTATCATCTCGCCATAACTCGACAAACCCGAGCCGCACAACGCGGCCCGTCCAAGGAGCAGCATATGAACGTATCGCAAGCACTCGAATACGAGCGCCAGCCGTTTATCCCCATGTTTATCTACGGCGACCACGGCGCCATGGAGTCCGAGCGCCAGAAGGGCGAGGAGGCCCTCAAGGTGCTCGAGACTGAGTACTTTACCGCCGAGGACGACCCCGGCTTCGACTTTGCCACCGTGCGCGACCTAGCCGACCGCAACCGCGACCTGTGCGACCAGATTGGCGAGGCGCGCCTGCGCAACGTGACGCCCGCGACGCTTTCGCGCGGCCTGTCCGACGCCGACACCTGCGCCGCCATCGGCAAGATGCAAAAGCGCACCGCCGCGTCCGTCATGCGCGAGATCCGCGGCGACCGCGACGCGCTCGGCGTCGCCTACGCCCGCAAGCCCATTCAGGGCACGGTGCTCGGCATCGACATCGAGACCACCGGCCGTGCACCCGAGCGCGGCTACATCATCAACGTGGGCTGGGAGATCATGGAGCTCACCAGCGACGCCGTCCCGCATGACGCCGAGGCACACTACTGCGGCCTGCCCGATATCTACCGCGGCGAGGATGTGCCGTTGTCGAATATCCACCACATCACCTGGGACGACATCGACGGCAAAACGCCCTTCCGCGAGAACAAGGAGCTGCAAAAGCAGCTGCTCAAGCTTATGAAGAAGTACCCGTACATGGCGCACAACGCCGCCTTTGAGGACAGCTGGTTCAAGATCCACCTGGACGGTTACGCCGAGGCACGCCGCGCCGGCAAGATCATCGTCATCGACTCGCGCCAGATCTGCCGCAGCCTGGACGCCGACGTGCGCTCGCTCCCCCGCGAGTCCGCGCCCGCCGCGCTCGAGAACTGGGCACGCCGCCGTGGCACCCTCGCCGCCGACGCCAACGAGCAGCACCTGGGCCTCGACGACACCGACCTCATGCTCCGCACGGTGCAGGCCGAGTTCAACCTCAAGAACCTGTTTGCCAAGTAGGTTGCCAGGCAGAGGTGCCATCCGCGAGTAATACTTGCCGGGCCATAGCACCCCGTGCAAAAACGATACGCCGAGGCACCCCTCTCAAGCGATGCAATGCGGGCCGATATCCAAGTGGATATCGGCCCGTTTTTGCACGTCGCTAGGGTACCCACGTTGACATCGGCGGCCTTATCAGCACCAACCAATGCCCTTAGCCGCCTCTAGGACCATTCGATAGCAAAATATTTCACGAATTATATTGACATATGAACATGCGCTCATATACTCGGAAGTAAGTTATATGAGCGCATGTTCATATGAAAGGATATTGCAATGAGCGATCCCGCTGATGAAATAAAGTCCAGCATCGACACCACCATCGCGCCCGACGTCCCCACCACCTGCTCGCCCGAGGACCTTCCCGACGAGGAGCTGCTGTACGACCTTGCCGACCTGTTCAAGGTCTTCAGCGACACCACACGCATCAAGATTCTCTATGCCCTCATGGGCCGCGAGCTCTGCGTGGCCGACATCGCCGAGGCGACCGCAACCTCGCAGTCGGCAGTATCGCACCAGCTGCGCACACTTAAGCAGTCGCACCTGGTCAAGTTCCGCCGCGACGGCCGCAACATCCTCTACTCGCTTGCCGACGATCATGTCTACACCATGCTCAACCAGGGCATGAGCCATATCTGCGAATAGCAACCAGCCACGGTACCAACGCGGCCAGCACCCAGGTCGCAAACACAGGGAAAGGAACCCACCATGAAAAAGCAGTTTAAGCTCGACGAGATCGACTGCGCCAACTGTGCGCGCGAGCTTCAGGACGAGCTGGCCAAACTCGAGGGCGTCAAATCCGTGTCCGTCAACTTTATGACCCAGAAATTGACGCTCGAGGCCGATGACGCCGAGTTCGACGAAGTGCTCAACCGCGTTGTAGAGTTTACCGCCGACGCCGAGCCGGACTGCGAGATTATTCTCTAGCCCAGGCTTACGCCAACCTGCAAGGCCGCGCTTGACGCGGCCTTTGCCCGCAAAATTATATGAGCGAGTGTTCATACATTCAAATGGGAGGATACGAGTCATGGCCACCGCCGACCCCAAGAAGAAAAAGAAGCGCAAGAAAAAAGAGTCACTCGAGCATAAGCGCAACCGCATCCTGGTAGCGCTGGGCATTTTTGCCGTGGTGTACGCCCTCGATGAACTTGGCATCCTCGCCGCCGCATTCGGCACCCCGGGCGACATCTACGCCAGCTTTGTGCTGTTCCTCGTGCCGTTTTTGATTGCCGGCTACGACGTACTGCAAAAGGCATTCAATAACATCCGCCGTGGCAAGGCCTTCGACGAGAGTTTCCTTATGGCAGTCGCGACCATCGGTGCGTTTGCCATGGTGCTCTTCCCCGATACCGACCCGCACATGGCCGAAGGCGCCGCCGTCATGCTGTTCTACCAAGTCGGCGAGTTGTTCCAGGCATACGCCGTGGGCAAGAGCCGCAAGTCGATCAGCGCCATGATGGACATCGCGCCCGACTACGCTAACGTCGAGCAAGCCGACGGCACACTCGAACAGGTCTTTCCCGATGACATCGCCGTCGGCACCGTGATCGTGGTCAAGCCCGGCGAGCGCGTGCCCATCGACGGCGTCATCGTCGAGGGCGAAACCCAGCTCGACACCGCCGCGCTCACGGGCGAGTCAGTCCCCCGCCCCGCCAAGTCCGGCGACGATATTATCAGCGGCTGCATCAACATGACGGGCCTCATCCACGTGCGCACCACCAAGCCCTTTGGCGAGTCCACCGTCGCGCGCGTCCTGGAGCTCGTGGAGAATGCCAGCGAAAAGAAGGCACGCACCGAGAACTTCATCACACGCTTCGCCCGCGTCTACACCCCCGCCGTCACCGGCGCGGCCGCGGTGCTCGCCCTTGGCGGCGGCCTGATCACCGGCGCCTGGTCCAACTGGATCCTGCGCGGCCTGACCTTCCTGGTCGTCAGCTGCCCGTGCGCGTTGGTGATCAGCGTGCCGCTGAGCTTCTTTGGCGGCATCGGCGGCGCGTCCAAGCTGGGCGTTCTCATCAAGGGCTCTAACTACCTCGAGACGCTCGCCGACGTGGACACCGTCGTCTTTGACAAGACAGGCACCCTCACCAACGGCACGTTCTCGGTGGTCGCGGTGCACCCCGAGGCCGGCCAAACCGAGCAGTCGTTGCTCGAAATCGCCGCCCTTGCCGAGTCGTTCTCCGATCACCCTATCGCGCAGTCAGTACGCACTGCCTTCCAGGGCGAGCTCGATCCCAAGCGCGTGACGGATTCCACTAATGACGCGGGCCACGGCGTGACGGCAATCATCGACGGCAAGCACGTCGTCGTCGGCAACGCAAAGATGCTCGCCGCGGCCGGAGTCGAAGCGCCCGATTGCGAGGTCGTTGGAACGATTCTGCATGTGCTCGTTGACGGCGTGTACGCCGGCCACATCGTGATTGCAGACACCGTTAAGGCCGATGCCGAGCAGACGATCCGCGACCTGCACGCCGCCGGCGTCAAGCGCACCGTTATGCTCACGGGCGACCGCGAGGAAGTGGCTGCTGCGGTGGCCAAGCAGCTCGGCCTCGACGAGTTCCATGCGCAGCTGCTGCCGGGCGACAAGGTCGAGCGTGTTGAAGCGCTGCTCGCGGCCGAAAGCGGTAAGGGCAAGCTCGCCTTTGTCGGCGACGGCATCAACGATGCGCCTGTGCTTACGCGCGCCGATGTGGGCATTGCCATGGGCGCCATGGGCTCCGACGCTGCGATTGAGGCGGCGGATGTCGTGCTGATGGATGACAAGCCGTCCAACATTTCCCGCGCGATCCGCGTGGCGCGCAAGACCATGTCGATTGTCTGGCAGAATATCATCTTCGCGCTGGGTATTAAGCTGCTGATTTTGGTGCTTGCGGCGCTCGGCATCGCCAACATGTGGCTTGCGGTCTTTGGCGACGTGGGCGTGGCGATCATCGCCATCCTGAACGCCATGCGCGCGATGGGTGTCAAGAACCTGTAGCGTCCGTAGTCCCTCCGGCCGGGGTCGGGCTTGGTTTTGAAAACGTCCTCGACCAATGAAGTGCCCCCGTTCTGCTCCTTCGAAGCTACGAACGGGGGCACTTCTGGTCTGCGGAATGTTTTCAAAACCAAGCCCGACCCCGGCCTGCGGTGACATTGCTGGCGGTTCTTGGGCATCGCTTGCTGGCGGGGTTCCTTGTCTGAGTTGGACTTAGTTGGTGGGGCCACTCTTCCCGGTCGCTGTCCCGCGCCTTTGGCGCGGGAGGCGCGCCTCTTTGGGAACGAAGAGATAGCTCCGCTGTGATGGCGTCGCGCACCGAATGCTCCACTTTGGACTGCGTCGGACTCGTTGTTGTTCGAATCCCCTATCCCCCTTTCGCTGGTTCGCGCTTTGCGCGAAATCCGCGCTACTGGGGATCAATTAGGCTTCCGTTGCTGGGCCCGCCACATCTCCCCGTCCCAGCATCGACCTTAGCTTCTCAAAGCTCTCCTCGCTCAGACAATGCTCCATGTGGCAGCCCTCTTGCGTGGCAACCTCGGGCGCTACGCCTGCGTCCTCTAGCAGCCCCACAAAAAAGCAATGGCGCTCCCACATTTGACGGGCAACCTCAAGACCGTGTTCCGTCAGATGCACATCGCGTTTGCCCATCTCCACGTAGCCGCTGCTCTCCAAGGCCGCCATGGCTTTAGAGACGCTTGCCTTGGTTACGCCCAGGTATTCGGCAACGTCAATCGATCGAACGATGCCTTGGCGCTCCGAGAGCACATAAATAGATTCGAGATAGTCTTCTCCAGATTCACGTAGGGCCATGGGCCGCCTTTCGCGATGATCGTTAGTTAGCCTTTGGATACTTTCCTTGGCTTACTTTACCGCAAAAGTTGCCCATGTCTTACTACGTTGTTTAAAAAGTTAACCGTGTTTCACAAAATGCGCGGGGCAAGCAGGGCGACACCGTACGCAACGCACAAGGAGTGTCCCCAGCTGCCGGCACAAAAGGAACGTCCCCAAGTGCCGAGCCGCAGCTATAGCAGGTCAAAGTGCTTGGCGGCGTTGTAAATTCCGTCGTCGTCCACGGCAGTCGTCACGTAGGTCGCCGCGGCTTTCACCGTGTCCTGTGCGTTGCCCATGGCCACACTTGTGCCCACGGCGGAAAACATCGACAGGTCGTTCTCGCCGTCGCCAAAGGCGATCGCCTCGCTCGCATCGATGCCCAGGCGATCCAGCGTCGCCGCCACGCCCAGGTTCTTACCGCCGTTGGCCGGAATAATATCGCAGAACAGATCGCACCAGCGCGTGGTGAGCGAATGCGACACGGCGTCGGTCACGATATGCTCGTCGGCCGGATCCACAAAGGCGCAGAACTGGTAGACCGGCGCATCGAAGGCATGCTCAAACGGCTCCTCGTGGTAGACGATTCCCGCGTTGCTGCCGGCCGTCACCACGCGCTCGGACAGGCGGTTCACAAACGAGTTCTCGCCCTGCATGCACAGCGAGTCATAGCGCCCCTGCGCCACCTGGCCCACAATCACCGCGACGTCGTCCGGATCAATCGGACAGCTGCGATAAACCCCCTCGGCATCAAAGCAGTGCTGGCCCGAGAGCGTAATGTACGCATCCCAGCCCAAGTCGAACAGCCAGTCCGGCATCTGGTAGGTCGGGCGACCCGTGGCGATCACGCACGCAATCCCCTGCTCGTGAAAGCTGTCGAGCACCTGCTGCGCCGACGCCGGAATCCGGTGGGTCTTAAAGCTCAGTAGCGTGCCGTCGATATCGAAAAATGCGGCCTTGATCATCCTCGTCTACTCCTCGCCCTCGAGCTTTTCGCTCGCCTCGAGCCACGCCATCTCCAGCTCGTCCATGGCGGCATGGGCCTCGTCGATCTTTGCCTGCTGCTCGCCGAGCGCCGTGTAGTTGGTGGGATCGACCTGGGCCATGGCAGCCTCGGCCTCCTCCACGCGAGCGCGCTGTGTCTCCATCTTGCGCTCGAGCGAGCTCACCTCGCGGCGGAGCTTCTGGCGCTCGGCGTTGGAAAGACCGTTGGGCTGCCCGCTCGTCTTGGGTTTTTCGGCCGCAACCGCTGCGGCGCCGGTGTCGAACGTGCCGGTCTTGGCGCTCGGCGCGCCCACGGGCTCGCCCTCGGCGGTGGCGTTGCACAGGCGCAGGTATTGGTCGACGCCGCCGGGCATATGCGTCAGATGGCCATCGAGCAGCGCCCACTGCTGGTCGGTCACGCGCTCCATGAGGAAACGGTCGTGCGTCACCAGGATCAGCGTGCCCGGCCAGCCGTCGAGCAGGTCCTCGACAATCGCGAGCATGTCGGTATCCAGATCGTTGCCCGGCTCGTCCAGGATAAGCACGTTGGGCTCGTCCAGGATCGTCAGCAGCAGCGACAGGCGACGGCGTTGGCCGCCCGAAAGGTCGCCGATACGACTCCAGAGCTGTTGGGTCGTAAAGCCCAGACGCTCGCAGAGCTTCTCGGGCGAAGTCTCCTTGCCGTCGATGACGTAGTACTTCTTATAGTTGCTGAGCACCTCGCGGATCGTGTCGCCCATGTAGGGCTCGAGCTCCTCGAGCTGCTGCGATAGCACGCCAAAACGTACCGTCTGGCCGATCTTCACGCGGCCGCGCAGGGGCGCGATCTTGCCCTGGATCACGTCGAGCAGCGTGGACTTACCGGCACCGTTCTCACCCAAAAGACCATAGCGGTCGCCCGCACCGATAAGCCAGGTCACGTCGGAGAGCACCTGCTTGGGCGCGCCGTCGGTATCCGCATAGCCGGCGTCCACGTCGATCACGTCGATGACCTGCTTGCCCAGGCGGCTCACCGCCAGGCGCTTGAGCTCCAGCTCGTCGCGCACGGGCGGCACGTCGGCGATGAGTTCGCGAGCGGCATCCACGCGAAACTTGGGCTTGGTGGAGCGCGCCTGGGCGCCACGGCTCAGCCACGCGAGCTCCTTGCGTGCCATGTTGCGACGACGCTCCTCGGTGACGGCGGCCATGCGGTCGCGCTCTACGCGCTGCAGGATGTATGCCGAGTAACCGCCCTCGAAGGGATCGACCTGGCCGTCGTGGACCTCCCACATGCTGGTGCAGACCTCGTCCAAGAACCAGCGGTCGTGCGTGACCACGAGCATGGCGCCCTGGCCGCGCTGCCAGCGGGCCTTTAAGTGGCGTGCGAGCCAGTTGATGGTACGCATGTCCAGGTGATTGGTGGGCTCGTCGAGCATGAGCACGTCGTAGTCGCCGATCAGCAGGCGCGCGAGGTCCACGCGGCGGCGCTGGCCGCCCGAAAGCTCGCCCACCGTGCCCTCCCAGGGCACATCGCTAATGAGGCCAGCGAGGATCTGGCGCGTGCGGGGGCTCGACGCCCACTCGTACTCGGGCGTGTCGCCGACGACGGCATGATGCACGGTGTCGGTATCGACGAGGTTGTCCTTTTGGCCGAGCAGACCGATCGTCGTGCCGCGGCGATGCGTCACGCGGCCATCATCGGGCTCCAGCGTGCCGGCGAGCACGCTCAGCAGCGTCGACTTGCCGTCACCGTTTTTACCGACAATACCAATGCGGTCGCCCTCGCCCACGCCGAGCGTCACGCTATCGAAAATATGCTTGGTGGGAAACTCTAGGCTGACGGAATCGCATCCCAAAAGAATCGCCATATGCCCTGCTCCTTCGTAGAAATTCAACGTTGTCCATGATAGCAGCGAGCCCCACCCCAAACCACCACGAAGGTGCCTGTCCCCTTTGTGGTGGTCGGTCTGGCAGCGACACAAAAAGGCGGGCCATCTCGCAAAAGAGATAACCCGCCCCTCCAATCAGTCCCGTGGCGACCGTGGCCACCGCGGGCCTCAAGCATGTCCCGGACTAGGAGAACATGCCGGTGAGGTAATCATTCAGCCGCTTATCCTTGGGCCGTTGGAAAATCTCGTCAGTCTCGTCGTACTCGACCATATCGCCCATGTAGAAGAACGCCGTGCGGTTGGACACGCGCGACGCCTGCTCCATGTTGTGCGTCACGATAACGATGGCGCGGTCGGCCACGATCGATGACATGAGGTCCTCGATCGCCAGCGTCGAGATGGGGTCGAGCGCCGAGCAAGGCTCGTCAAACAGGATTACGTCGGGGTTGAGCGCCAGCGTGCGCGCGATGCACAGGCGCTGCTGCTGTCCGCCCGAAAGCGCATAGGCGCTCTTGTCGAGCTTGTCCTTGACCTCGTCCCACAGCGCCGCGCCGCGCAGACTCTCCTCGACCATGCGGTCGAGCTCGTCGCGGTCGGTGATGCCATGGCGCTTGGGCGCAAACGTGATGTTGTCGCGAATGGACTTGCGGAACGGGTTGGGCTGCTGGAACACCATGCCGATGGAGCGACGCAGCTCGTACGTGTTCTCGGTCTTGGTGTTCACGTTGCGCCCGCGGTAGTTGATCTCGCCCTCCACGCGGCAGCCGCGAATCTCGCGATTCATCAGGTTGAGGCTGCGCAAAAAGGTCGACTTGCCGCAGCCCGAAGGCCCGATGAGCGCCGTGATCTCGCCCTTATGAAAGTCGAGCGACGTGTCGTGTAGCGCATGGTGGTCGCCATAATACACGTTGACGTCCTTGGTGGAGAGCACGACCTCGTCGCTCACGGCCTTGCCGCTCACGCGCACGCGCTTCTCGCTCTCCCCCACGCTCGACAGGAAGTCCTGGGTCTCGGACGATGTCGCTTCGGTTGCGGGCATTGCATTCATCTCGCTCATTCGGCCGTCATCCTCCTTGCCAGCTGCTTGCCCACGATACGGGCGACTACGTTAAACAGCAGCACGCAGATCATCAGCAGTGCGGCGGTGCCCCAAACGATCTGCTGTGCCTCGGGGCTGCCCTCGCCGTAAATCTTGTAGATGTGCACGGCGAGCGACTCACCGGGGCGGAACACGTTCCAGGCGCAAGTGGGGCTCGACAGGTTAAAGCTCAAGAAGTTCAGGCGAACCGGCGAGCTCATGCCCGAGGTAAAGAGCAGCGCCGCGGCCTCGCCAAACACGCGGCCGGCCGAAAGCACGATGCCGGTCACGATGGCAGGCATGGCCTCGGGGATCAGGATGTGCAGCGTGGCCTCCCAGCGGGTAAGGCCCATGGCCAGGCACGCATCGCGCTGGGCCTGCGGCACGTCCTCGAGCGCCTGCTGAATCACGCGCACCAGAATGGGGATGTTGAACATGGTGAGCGCGACGGCGCCGGAGATGATGGAGTACTTCCAGCCCAGCTGCACCGAGAACACCAGAAAGCCGAACATGCCGACGACAATGGAAGGCAGCGAGGACAACGTCTCGATGGCAGTGGAGGCGATGTCGCGGATAGGGCCGTTCGGCGCGTACTCAACCAGGAAGACCGCTCCGCCCAGGCTGATGGGTACCGAGATGACCAGAGTGATCAGCAACAGGTAGAACGAGTCGAACAGCTGGTAGAGCACGCCGCCCTGGGTTCCGTTGGCGCGCGCGGGCTGCGTGAGAAATCCCGGCTGGAACAGCGTCGAGATGCCCTCAAACAGGATATAGGCCACCATGGAGACGACGATGAGCATGACGGTGGCGACGATCGCCGTCAGCACGCCCGTGGCGATGCGGTCCTGCTTTTGGACACGCCCGAGTCTCGCCTCGTCGATATGGATGCGCGTGCTAGCCACGAGCCTTCGCCCCCTTGCGGCCGATAAGATGGATGATCAGGATGAAGATGAGGCTCATGCCCATCAGCAGCAGACCGAGCGCCCACAGAACGTCGTCCTGGGCCGAACCCTCGGCATAGACCGCCATGGACGTGGTGAGCGTGGTGGTGATGGTGGACGCCGGCGATAGCAGCGACGTCGGCATGGCCTCGATACCGCCGATGACCATGCGCACGGCGAGCGTCTCGCCAAAGGCGCGGGTCATGCCAAGGATGACCGCAGTCATGAGTGACGGCATGGCGGACTTGAGCACCACGTGCCAGATGGTCTGCCAGCGGGTGTAGCCCAGCGCGAGCGAGCCCTGACGGTAGCTGTCGGGAACGGCACGCAAGCCGTCGACCGAAAGCGTGGTCATCGTCGGCAGAATCATGACAGCCAGCACGATGGCGCCGGGCAAGATGCCCAGGCCCGTGCTCACGTGGAAAACGCTCTTCATAAGGCCGACGACAACGTGAAAGCCGATCAGGCCAAAGACGACCGAGGGAATACCGGTCAAAAGCTCAATAAGCGGCTGAAAGATCTTGGAACCAAACTTAGGCTGAATCTCGACTGCAAAGATAGCAGAGCCGATGGCGATGGGCAGCGCAATGATCGTGGAGAGTACCATGACCGCAAATGAGGTGACGATCAGGGGCAGGGCGCCGGTGTAGGGCAGGCCGTTTTCGGCCGTGTTGGCTAGGTCCCACTTGGTGCCGGTGAAGAACTCGACGGCCGAAACGCCGTCCTTGAGAAAAGCCGAGAGGCCCTTTTGGGCGACCATAAAGATGAGCGCGGCAACGACAAGCGTCACGAGCGCTACGCACGCGCCCGTGACGCCCAGGCCCACGTTCTCAAGGTCGCGTTTTGGCAGCTGTTTTGCCATTGCAAACCTTTCCGGGGGCGATTACCTATTTAGCGGAGACCTTGCCGCTGGCGTCCTTGACGACCTTCATGGCAGAGACGGGGATGAAGCCCTGCTCCTCGACGAGCTTGCCCTGGACGTCGTCGGAAAGCATGAACTCCAGGAACGCCTTGGTGGCCTCGTCGGCGTCCTTAGCGCAGTACATGTGCTCGGTAGCCCAGATCTTGAAGGAGTCGTCGGTGACGTTTGCGCTCTTGGGCTCCACGCCCTCGACCTTGATGGCGTTGAACTTGGAGTCATCGAAGTGCGAGAAGTCCAGGTAGGAGATGGCGTTGTCGGTGCTGCCCATCTGAGTCTGGACGTCGCCGGACTTGTCGAGCTCGGCGTCGCCCTTAAAATCGACGGCCTCGTCGCCAAAGACGGCGGCCTCGAAGGTGGCACGGGTACCGGAGCCGGCCTTGCGGTTGAGAACGACGATCTTGGCGTCCTCGCCGCCGACCTCCTTCCAGTTGGTGATCTGGCCGGAGAAGATGCCCTTGAGCTGCTCAAGGGACAGGTCGTCGACCGTCACGTTCTTGGAGACGACGGGGCCCATGCCCACGACGGCGACCTCGTGGTCGACGAGGTTCTTGACCTGGTCGGCCTCGAGTTTGGTCTCGGCGAAGACGTCGGAGTTACCGATGGTGACGGTGCCGGCGGCGACAGCGGTCAGGCCCTTGCCCGAACCGTTGCCCGAACCGGAGACGGAGACATCGGGGTTGGCGTCCATGAACTTCTCGGCAGCAGCCTCGACGAGAGCCTGGAACGAGGAGGCGCCGTCGTAGGTCACCTCGCCGGAGACGGACTCGGCAGCAGCGGCGCTACCCTTGTCGGCAGCGTCGGACGCGCCGGAGCCGCCGCAACCAACGAGACCGAGACCGACGATGCTGGCAAGACCACCAGCGAGGCCGAGGAACTGACGACGAGAATAAGCCTGATCGAGCATGATCTTCCTTTCATACATGCGAATCGCGGGCACCCTGCCCGCTTTGCTGTTTGGAAAGATACGGCCCCGACCGGGCAGCGCTCGCGCCAACTGCGGTTTCTTACGGGCATCTGATAGACCCTTACCGCAAACGCGACTCGGCTTTACAAACGAATAACATTCCCCGCCCAAGCATGGCACGCTTTTTACACCAATAAAAACAAAGTTGCGGTGAAATAGTTCCTGTTTGGCCGTCAAATGGCCCATTCTAGGAACTATTCCACCGCAACTTAGATTGGAAAACCGCGTAACCTTAAAGTTCGAGCTCGTTGAGGCGCAGGATCGCCACGATATAGATCTTGAGCGCCTGCTTGAGCTGTTCCTCGTTGGCGCACTCGTTGGGGCCGTGCATCTGACCGCCCCATGCGGGCAGCTCCAGGCCGGTCTCCTCGGGGCCAAACGATACGGCGCGGGCAAAATTGCGCGCATACGTGCCGCCGCCCATGGCAAAGGGCTCGGCATGCTTGCCCGTAAACTCGTTATAGGTATCAATAAGCGCTTTCACGGCCGGATCGTCGGCAGAGACCGAGAACGGCACTTTTGCACGACCCACACGGTACGTCACGCCAAAGCGTCCCACGAGCGGCTCGAGCTGCTCGCAAATGGTATCGGCACTGGTGCTATCGGGGAAACGCACGTCGATGACCTGCTCGATGTGGCCATCCGCCACACGGATGACGCCGGGATTGCAGGTGAGCGGGCCGAACGCCGCGCTTGTCGCGTCGATACCCAGGCCGCGGCCATAGGCGTCCGCATGTACAAATGCCAGAAACTTGACAAACTCGTGCTCGGCAGGCGTCAGCAGGCGCTCGTCACGGGCACCAAACGCGTCCTCGGCCTCGCGCAGATACGCCACGATGAGGCCGACGGCATTGATCGTTCCTTCGGGCATCGAGGCATGACCGCCAATGCCGTGGGCAAAAATCTGCGCATGGCCGTTATCGAGCGCCGTGATCTCCAGGCGGTCGGCGTTCTCGACCGGCGCCGGCAGTTCATCGGCGGCAATCGCAAGCTCGCAGATAGACTGCGACGGAATGGCGTTGCTCGCCTCGGCACCGCTCCAAGACACGATGCGCCCGCCGTCGATCTTGGGGCTCACAAACGTCGCCCCAAACTGGCCCTTCTCGGCATTGCAAACCGGGAACTCGGCATCGGGCGTAAACAGAAAGTCGGGGTTCGCGTGGTTCTCCAGATAATGGTGAACGTCGGACATGCCCACTTCCTCATCGCAGCCCAGCAGCGCACGGAAGGTATAGCGCGGCACAATGCCGTGCTTGAGCAGGTAGGCGCCGGCATAGAGCGACAACACCGCCGGACCCTTGTCGTCGATCACGCCACGGCCGAGCAGCCAGCCCTCGCGGCGCTCCATCGCAAACGGGTCGGTGTTCCAACCGGGGCCAGCGGGTACCACGTCCACATGGCAGATGGTCGCGAGCTGCTTATCGCCGCGACCCGGAATATCGGCGATGCCCACAAAGCCCTCGTCGTCGCTCGTCTGGTAGCCGAGCTTTTGCGCGATACCGAGCGCGCAATCGAGCGCATCACGGACCGGGCGGCCAAACGGCGCACCGGGTTCCGCATCGGCAGCAACGGCCACAGACGGATAGCTCACCAGCTGCTCGATATCGGCGACAACATCTTCCCAGACCTCGTCGACATACTCAGCGACGCTCTGCTCCACCTGATTCATGGACGACCTCCTTACCAATGAGCGGCGAGCGTGCCCGCCCCTCACATCACGTCATTAGATAGCGAAAAGTTTAGCAAGCTCGGCCACCGAGTGCACCACCGCATCGGCACCCGCCGCCTCGTGCTCGCCCGGCGCCGCCGCGCCCGAATAGATTCCAATGCACGGCACGCCCATCGCGTGCGCGCCCTCCACATCGTTAAAGCGATCGCCGATCATCACGGCATCGTCCGCGGTCGCACCCAGGGCCGCCAGGGCATCGCGGACCGAATCGGCCTTGGTCTCGCGACTCTGCGGCGGATTCATGCCAACCACCGCCTCAAACTGAGAAAGCCCGAGCTCACGCACCATGTCGATGCACTTTGCCTCCATGCGCGACGTCGCCACGGCCATACGCTTGCCCCGGGCGGCTAACCCATCCAGCAGCTCGGGGATCCCATCGAACACGGGGTACTCCTCCGGTCCCAGCTCATCAAAAAAAGCGCGGTACTCGTCGGCCACCACAAGCGACTCCTCGCGGGAAAAGCCGTAAAAGTCGTGAAAGCTCTTCCACAGGGGCGGCCCGATCATGCGACGCAGGTCACCCATCTGCGCCTCCGAAAACCCGCGCGCAGTCAGCGTCTTGCGCGTCGAGGTCATCACCGCCCGGCCCGTATCGGCCACCGTGCCATCGAAATCAAACAACACGACCGGCCGCCTGCATATCTCCAGTGCTTCCATCGGCATTCCTCTTCCCCAGTTGATGATTTCCACACCGACACTTCAAACTGTTGCCTATTCAACAATTGAACCTAGTAATGTGGAACGACTCTACTATACTTGTCGCACTTTGCTCTCAGAAGGCGGCGCGCAAGCGCCCCAGCGAAAGGTGCAATTATGTCTTTTGCCATCATAACCGACTCCACGTCGGACATCTCCCCCGCCCGCGCCCAAGAGCTCGGCATTTACGTGATTCCGCTGCATGTGATTATCGAGGGCGAGGACCTGCTCGACCAGGTGCAAATTACCGCCCAGGAGTACGTCGCGCGCATGGCCGGCTCCGAGCAGCTGCCGCACACCTCGCAGCCGAGCGCCGGCGAGTTCAAGGCACTCTTTGACCGCGTGCTCGCCGACGGCCACGACAGCGCCATCTTTATCTCGCTGTGCAGCGAGTGGTCCGCCTGCTATGCCAACGCCAGCCTGACGGCCGAAACGCACGAGCTCGACGTGCGCTGCATCGATTCGCGCACCGGCTCGGGCGCCGAGGGCCTGCTGGTGGAGTACGCGCTCGCCATGCGCGAGGACGGCCGCAGCCTGGACGAGACCGAGGCGCAGATCCGCGCGACGCTGTCCGACGCCCATCTGCTGCTGATTCCGCGCACGCTCGAAAACCTCGTTAAGAACGGCCGCGCACCTAAACTCGCCGGCCAGCTCACGCAAATGCTCAACATTCGCCTGGCCGTTTCGCCGGAGTGGAAATCGGGCGAGATCAAGGCCATCAAGAAGGGCCGCGGCGCCAAGCGCATCGTCGCCAACACCATGGCCGATTGCCTCGCATTTTTGACCGAGCACCCGGGCTCAAGCGTGCGCGTGCTCACGACCGGCGCCGCCGAGGAGCAGGAGCTCGTCGACCAGGCGCTCGCAGGCCAGGACTACGTAGACGCCGGCACCGGCCCCATCGGCTGCACCATCGCCACCCACGTAGGCGTCGACGCCATCGCCATCAGCTACTGCCCCCGCTACCAGCCCATCCACTAGGGGCACCTTTATCACTTGCGGTGGAATAGGGACTGTTTTTGGCTTATCAGCCGCAAATCAATCCCTATTTCACCGCAACTTAGAAGCAGTTCATTTGGGACGGGGCTAAAAAGAGTGGTGCGCAACGTTACGCACCGGTCTTTTTAGCTCCGTCCCATTTTAGCTACCCTACATCAGCCCACTTAGGGCAATGTCGACGGCTTCGTTGAGGTCGTCGGTGATGTGTACGAGCTCGGGATCGAGCGGACTGATCATACCGGCGTCCATCACCGGGCCGTTGAGCCAGTCGAACAGGCCCTGCCAGTACTCGGTGCCCACCAAAACGAGCGGCATGCGCTTAACCTTGTGTGTCTGCACCAGCGTGAGCACCTCGAACATCTCGTCGAGCGTGCCAAAACCACCGGGAAACACGATGGCACCCGAGCTGTATTTGACGAACATGGTTTTGCGCACAAAGAAGTAACGGAAGTCCATGCCAAGGTTCACGTATTTGTTGAGCCCATGCTCGTGCGGAAGCTCGATACCCAAGCCGACCGACTTGCCGTTCACGCTCGCCGCTCCCCTGTTGGCCGCCTCCATGACGCCGGGGCCACCGCCGGTGATAACCGCCACGCCGCGCTGGGCGATTTTGCGACCGACCGTGCGAGCCGCCTTATAGAGCGGATCTGTCTTGGGCGTGCGGGCACTGCCGAAGATGGTCACCGCAGGACCAAGCTCGGCAAGCGCGCCAAAGCCATCGACGAACTCTGCCTGAATGCGCAGCACGCGCCAGGGGTCGGTGTGCAACCAGTCGGTCGAGTCCTCGGGCGCCAGCAGGTTGGCGTAGGTGTTGTCCTTGGGAATCATGGGGCCGCGCATGACCACGGGGCCGCGCCGGTACGTCTCGTCGTAAGCCGGCTCGCCCTCGACGTTCTCATTCTTAATCATGGGTACTCCTATCGAAAAAAGAAACGGGCGGGGTCGACGCCATGCGCCAAACACCCGCCCGAACATCAACTATTCGGTATGGTACCCACGATGCATCAAGCGCTTGCAAGGCATCGGTCAGCGGTCGCGGCTCTTAGTAATCCACCGCCGCAGGACTGTTCATCCAGTCGCTCACGAACGCACCGTAACGGCCCTCGATAATGGCCTGGCGGGCACGCCGCATAAGGTTGAGCAGGTAGTAGATGTTGTGCATCGACAGCAGAATGCCGCCGAGCATCTCCTTCTGCGTGACCATGTGGCGAATGAGTGCGCGGCTGTAGCCGCCCGTGCACACCGGGCAGGTGCAGGTGGGATCAATGGGGCCGTCGTCGTGCGCAAAGCGCGCGTTGCGGAAGTTGAGGCGACCCTCACTCGAAAACGCCGTGCCCATGCGGCCGGTGCGCGTCGGTAGCACGCAGTCGAACATGTCGATGCCCACACCCACACCGCGCACGAGCGTCGTCGGGTTGCCGACGCCCATCAGGTAGCGCGGCTTGTGCTTGGGCATGTACTCGCTCACAAGCGGCGCCAGCGTCTCGAACATGGTCTCGTGGTCCTCGCCCACCGAATAGCCGCCGATGCCGTAACCCGGGAAGTCACCGCATTCCTCCAGATGGCGCAGCGAGCGTAGGCGCAGGTCCAGATGCATGCCGCCCTGGACGATACCAAAGAGCGCCTGGTCATCGCGGGTATGCGCCTTATAGCAGCGCTCGGCCCACATACTCGACAGCTCAACGGCGCGCTCAACGTAGGCGCGCGTGGCGGGATAGCCCGGGCACTGGTCCAGCTGCATGCAGATATCGGACCCGAGCTTCATGGCGATTTCCATGTTGTCCTCGGGCGTCCAGAACACGTGGCGGCCGTCGTAGTCATTGACGATAAAGCGCACGCCCTCGTCGGTGAGCTTGACGGCGTCGTTGTGGCTGAACACCTGGAAGCCGCCTGAATCGGTGAGGATGGGGCCGTGCCAGTTCATAAACTTGTGCAGGCCGCCCAGCTCGGCAATGGTGTCCTCGCCGGGACGCATGGACAGGTGATAGGTGTTGGCAAGCACGATCTGGGCGCCGAGCTGTTTGACGGTCTCGGTAGGAATACCCTTGACGTTTGCCTTGGTGCCCACGGGCATAAAGATTGGCGTCTCGATGTCACCGTGCGGGGTGTGCAGTACGCCGGCACGCGCGTGCGTCGTCGGGTCCTCGGCGATCAGGTCGAATTTAAAGAGGCTCTGGTCCATAAACTGGAACTCCTTGGTTGCGGTTCATACGCAAACCATTATACGGGCAACCCGCAAGGAGCACCGACTCGACAGAAACTGGTGCAAAGGGGACAGCAAACGAGCGTGGATTTTCGGACGCCTATCTCATGAGAGTGGATAATCTCCCACTTTTGCCCGAAACACAGACCAAAAACGGGAGATTATCCACTCTCGTTCGGCGGGTACTCATTTAAGTACGTCCCCAATGAGTGGAGCTATTTACCAGCCACGCCAACGCCGATGTTTTGGCAACGCCGATGTTTTGGGAATGTCAGCGAGCGGTCGCCAGGGCGAACAAATTGGCATGAAAAGAGGGCGGCATAGACCTTCTGGTCATACCGCCCTCTTTGAATGACAAGTTGTCGCCCTGGCGACCGCGCAGCGTCGGCCCGTTACGGCGTTTGGTAAAACGCCGTAACTCTTAGGGCCGCTGGCCCATGCCACCCTCGAGGGTGACAGTCTCGCCGTTCATGTACTTAAAGTCGGGGCCGCAGAGCTGAACGACCACGCGGCCGATTTCCTTCTCGACATCGCCGTAATGGCCTGCCGGCGGCATGTGGACGTTGGCCTTGAACGCCTCGGGATAGGCATCCTGGAAGTTCTCGAGCGCAGCGGTCCAAGCAAGCGGGCACACGATGTTGACGTTGATGCCGTCCTTGCCCCACTCGTTGGCGGCAACGCGAGTCAGGCCGCGGATGCCCTCCTTGGCAGCGGCATAGCTGCACTGGCCGTAGTTGCCAAACAGGCCGGCGCCCGAGGCAAAGTTGACAACGGAGCCCTTGGTCTCCTTCAGGTGCGGATAGGCCTTCTGCATGTACAGATAGGTGGCATACAGGCCGGAGTAAATGGCCAGGTTAAACTGATCCATGGTGTGGTCGGCGATGGTCACGCCCGAGGCGCTGGCCTGAGCGTTGTTGACGACGGCGTCGATGCGGCCGAACTCCTCGATGGCCTTGTCGATGACGTTCTGGACGACGGCCTCGTTGTCCTGACCAGCCGAGACATCGGCCTGAACAGGCAGAACCTTGATGCCGTACTCGGCCTCGAGGGACTCCTTGGCAGCCTCGAGCTTGGCAACGTTGCGGCCGGTAATGACGAGGTTTGCGCCCTCTTTGGCAAAAGCGATATCGATGCCGTAGCCGATGGAGCCAGCGGAGCCGTCCTTAAGCGTGGCCTTGCCGCCGCCGGTGACGATTACGGTCTTACCAGTGAAAAGTCCCATACAAAGTCCTTTCGAATCGCGACGGGCACGCCCGCCGACTGCGCGCATCCAACTTCACGCGCCAAAAGCTGAAATGCAACTTTAGCGGGTTCAAGTGAAAAATAAAGGCTGCAGCAGGCGAACGGCACAACGTCATTCGGCGAAGGGGATGTCAAGCACAAACTGAATAAGAAGGCCGAATTTTTGTCAGCCAAACGAGTCATCGAACACGTTTTGAAACTTTGCTGCAGCACGCGGGATGTCGGCGCGAGACTTTATCATAGGGTGACAAACAACGATGAGGAGCACATACCTATGACAGACGAGCTGGACCCCCAGACTCAACAGCATATTGATGATTCAGCAGACGTCGCCGCAGATACCGACTCTGCGACCTGCAATGATACCGACGTCGACGACGCCACTCTGGATAACGGCGCTGCGACGGAAATCCCTGCGGCCGAAGATGCCGGCGAGCAAAACGACGATTCGGCCGCTCAGGACGACGCCCCCGAAAAGGACGCCGCCCCGCAAGCAGAAGGACCCATCGAGGTGTCTTCGGAAGAAGAGCTCGATGCCGTCATGGACTCCATGATGGATGCCGTCAAAGCGATGAAAGATGCCGTGTCCGACGCTGATATCGACGCCGAAGAAGAGGAGGCCGCCGAGGCCGCCTCGACCTTCGTGCCCGGCGAGACCCCCGTTGCCGACCAAGGCAGCACCATGCCCTCGTTCCTGCAGCTCGAGCATCCCACGATTGGCGCGGACGCCGTCGACCCGCACGCAGCGGGCTTTTCCGTAATCGAAGGCGGTACCGGCAATATCGCCGCGCCGCAAACTACCGATGTGGACGCTGCCGACACCGGTCGCCCAATCGCCCCGCACGCCCCCGCCGCGAGCCGCGATCTGGGAACTGCCGTCTCGAACACTGCGAACGCCGTGGGCGCCTTTATCGCGCAGGGGGCCTCGGCCATGCGCGAGATGAACGCCGCGAAAAAGGCACTCGCCGATGCACGCGATCACCTGGCCGAACTTGAGCAGCGCATCGCCGATCAAAGCGAGGAACTCGAGACGCGTCAGGATATCGCAGGCCGCTACGACCAAATCGTCGCCGAGCAGCGCCAGGCTATCGACACGGCACAAAAGGCCGCCGCGGCGGCAGAAATCGGCCGCGATAAACATGCCGCCAAGGCAACAGAGCTCAAGGCGCAGCTCGAGCAAATAAAAGAAGAGGACGACGCCACCGAGCGGCGTCTCAAAGCCGCACTCGACGCGGTGGAGGCGCGCGAAGCCAGCTCGCGCGAGACCGGTAACCGCCTCGTTCGACGCCTCGAGGATTCCAAGCGCATCCGCGACAAGGTGCAAGCCGAGCGCGACGCCGGCGTTGCCGCAGCACAGCAAACCGTCGACGCCACGCGCGCTCAACTCGAAACGCTGCGCCACGAGTATGCCGAGCTGCAGCGCAATCCTTCGGCAAATCCCGCCAATTACACGGTGCGCACCAGCGAGCTTTCGATGCAGATCTCCGACACGGCCGATGCCCTGCGCAAAGCCGAGGAAGATGTCCCGAACATCACCGCCGATCTTGAGCACTCGCTCGCGGCCGCCGAGCACGCCGTCGAGCAGGCACAAGCCCCCATCGCCGACGCCAAGCGTGCCCATCAGGCCGTGACGGCCGAGGCCGATGCCGCGCGCGACGAGCTGCAGACCGCAAAAGCTGCCGCCGCAACGCGCCAGCGCGAACTGCGCGAGAAGATCGCCGCCGAGGACAAGGCGCGTCGAGAGCAGGAGCAGGCCATCGCCAATGCCCAGGCGGACATCGCGCACGCACAGTCGATCATCGAGCAGGCGACCGAGGTGCATGATCATCCCGAGATTACCGAATCGCTCGCAGACTCTCTGGTCCGCGATAAAGTCGAGCACGCCGAAACCGAGCGCGAAGTGGCTCAACTCGAAGCCGCCGAGGACGACGTGCGCGAGCGCACCCGCGACTCACGCATCAAATTCACCGGCGCCATCGTCTGCATTGTCGCCGTGATTCTGGCGATCATCCTGATCTGGCTGTTCGCAAGCAAGTAAGTCAGTTACCAAAAACACCCCAACGCAGTTGCGGTGAGATAGTTCCTGTTTAGCCATCAAAAAGGCCAATTCAAGAACTATCTCACCGCAACTTATTTAGATCGGCGCAAGGCAACCTATCCCTCTTGCACCGATCTCTTGACATAAGGAGTGTCCCCAGGTGCCGGCACAAAAGGAACGTCCCCAAGTGCCACATTGACAGCCAAGGCAACGCCGATGTTTTGGCAATGACAGCGAAAACCCGCCAGAGCGAGCAAGGTGCCTTGAAACGAGGCGGCATTGACCTTCTGGTCATGCCGCCGAAGTTGAAAGGCAGATTGCCGCTCTGGCGGGTTTGCAGCGTCGAGCAGTTACGCGGTTCGTAGAACCGCGTAACTAACAAATGAGCATGGCGTCGCCAAAGCTGAAGAAGCGGTAACGCTCTTCGATAGCGGCGGCGTAGGCATCCATGATCTGGTCGCGGGAGGCAAGCGCGCTGACGAGCATCATGAGCGTGGAGCGCGGCACATGGAAGTTCGTGATCAGCGCGTCGACCACGTGATAAGTCGAGCCGGGCATGAGGTAGAGCTGCGTCGTCGCGTTCTCGCGTACCACGATGTCACCGCGGCCGAGCGTGTCGGCGCCGTCCTCGCGGCCCTCAAAATAGCGCGCCGTCACAGCCGGATCGGACACCGGCGCCTCCGCATCGAACGCACTCTCGAGCGAACGCACTGCGGTGGTGCCGACGGCGATTACGCGATGCCCCTCGGCCTTCGCCTTATGCACGGCGTCGATAACCTCCTGCGACACGTGGTAGCGCTCGGTGTGCATGACGTGCTGCGTAGGGTCGTCCTCCTCCACCAGACGGAAGGTATCGATGCCCACCTCGAGCTCGACGGCGGCAAACTTCGCGCCCTTGGCCTCGATAGCGGCCATGAGCTCGGGGGTAAAGTGCAGACCCGCCGTGGGAGCGGCAGCCGAGTGCTCCTCCTTCATGGCGTAGACGGTCTGGTACTTCTCGGGATCTCCCTCGTAATCGGTAATGTAGGGCGGCAGCGGCACGTGGCCGGCAGCATGGATGGCCTCGTCGAGCGTGCGCGGGTCGCCGGCGGCATTGCATCCGGCCGGCTCAAAACGCACCAGGCGGCCACCGCGGCTATCAGTGACAAAGTCGACGACCTCGGCTGTCAGCACCACGGGAGCCCCCTCGGGCGCATGGGCGCCACCGGCGCGATACTCAATCTGAGCACCGGGTTTCAGGCGCTTGCCCGGCTTGACCAGGCACTCCCAAACGTGACCCAGCGGGTCAACATCTTCGCGGCGCTTGAGCAGCAGCGTCTCGACCACGCCACCCGAGCCGGCTTTGCGACCGATCAGGCGGGCCGGCATCACGCGCGTCTTGTTGATGACGAGCACATCGCCTGGCTCGATATAGTCGATGATGTCGCGGAAGATGCGGTGCTCAACGGTACCGCCGTGCTCCAGCGGCGTTCCCGTCTGGGAGCCCTTGCGATCCACCACCAGCAGGCGGCAGGAGTCGCGCGGCTCGGCAGGAGCCTGGGCGATCAGTTCCTCAGGAAGGTTGTAGTCAAAATCATCGGTACGCATAGACACGTCGGATACTCCTTATATAGCTAAAGTCCGCTCTACATCCTAGCAGGCTGCCAGCTTAAAAGAACTACTTTTTGGACGCTTTGCGCTCGTCGCGGATGCGGGCGCGGTCCATGGCCGCCTCGACGGCCGAGAATCGGCAGCCGCAATAATTCTGCCGATACATGCCCAACTCGCGCGAACGGCGCGTCGCCTCGGGGTAATACGGGCGAAAATCACGAATGACCGGGACGAGCCCATGTGCCGCTGCCAAGCGCTCCAACACATCATTGCAGGTCTCGAACAGCTGATACGGCGAGACGGCGAGCGTCGTGCCCACAAACTCAAACCCGCGCTCCTGGGCCACGCGGCATGCCTCGGCCAGGCGCAGGGCATAGCACGCTCGACAGCGACGGGGCCGATCGGCGCCCAGCGGGGCCACGCCGGCCTCCCAGCGCTCGCGGTCCTCCCCCGCCTCGATAAGCTCGATGTCGCCATCGGCACACCACCGGCGCAGCTCGTCCAAGCGCCGCTGCCATTCATCGTGAGGCTGAATATTAGGGTTGGTCCAGCAGATTGTGGGCTCAAACCCTTCCTCGCGCAGCAGACGAACCGGCTCAAGCGAGCACGGCGCACAGCAAGCGTGCAACAACAACGGCCTCATCAACATCTCCTCCCCCGCAATGATTTTTCTGGGACGGGGATTAAAAAATCATTGCGTACCTAATGATTTTTTAATCCCCGTCCCAGAAAAATCATCCCAAAAAGACTACCTTGCGAAAAAGCGCACGCCAAAGGACGTGTCCTCGCAGGCGACAATGCGGCGGTCGCGAAAAATGGTCCGCACGTAATACCAGTCGCCCACACAACCCGACAAATGCAAGCCGGCCGCCAGGTAGCACAGCAGCGGATAGCCCGAGAACGCAAACCCCAGGGCAAACGCTGTCGTCACAACAACCGTCGGTGCCAGGCAAACCGCCACGTACCGCCGGCGCGAATACACAACGCCCTCGGCGCAGGCATAGATCATCGCCGTCTCGCGATTCGCCCCAAAGGTCACCTGCGCGCCCGCAGGTACCAGCAGCTTAAAAAACACACCGTGCACCAGCTCGTGCACGGCAAACGACGCCGCCGAAACCGCAGCCAAGCCGACTATCCAGCCCAAGACTGCCGTCCAACCGCCCGCGTCAGCCGCATCCAGATCCGCGGGCCCGCCCAGCAGCATAAACACCGGCACCAGGCACACGGCAAATGCGCCAAGCACGGCCATCCCCCACACAACGCAGGCGTGCAGAAAATCCTCGTCCTCAAACGCATGTATGTTGGAAATCTCATTCATAACATCTTAGGATAGCGCCCCTGCCACGTACCCGCCCGCATGTGCGATAATGTCGAACGATATGCACGAATTGACCACCGCGTCGCCAGGCCTTGCGCCCGGCCGCGCTCTCACCATATGCGAAGGAGTCCCATGGCATCCAAATACTCCATGAACGACCGTCCCAGCTGGCCTCGCCGCGCCATCGTTACCGCCGGCGAGCCCTACGGCAACAAGGGCCTTCACTTTGGCCACGTCGGTGGCGTCTTTGTCCCAGCCGACTTCTTCGCCCGCTTCCTGCGCGACCGTCTGGGCCGCGAGAACGTCATCTTCACCTCGGGCACCGACTGCTACGGCTCGCCCATCATGGAGAGCTACCGCAAGCTCAAGGAGAACGAAGGCTACGACAAGTCCATCGGCGAGTATGTCGAGTCCAATCACTCCCGCCAGGCCGCGACCCTCAACAACTACAACATCAGCTGCGATATCTACGGCGGCTCGGGCCTTGAGCCGGCTGCGCAGATTCACAACGAGGTGACCGCCGAGATTATCGAGCGCCTGCACGAGCAGGGCACCATCTCCAAGCGCTCCACGCTGCAGTTCTACGATGCCAAGGCCGGTACGTTCCTCAACGGCCGCCAGGTGATCGGTCGCTGCCCCATCCAGGGCTGCAAGTCCGAGAAAGCCTACGCCGACGAGTGCGACCTGGGTCACCAGTTTGAGCCCGAGGAGCTCATCGCGCCCAAGAGCCAGCTCACCGGCGAGGTGCCCGAGCTGCGCCCGGTCGACAACCTCTACTTCGACCTGCCGGCCTACCTCGACTTTATGAAGACTTACACCGCCAAGCTCGCCCAGAACCCGCAGGTTCGCTCCGTGGTCTCCAAGACCATGGAAGAGTGGCTGCTGCCGGCACAGCTCTACATCCAGAACAAGTTCCGCGAGGCCTTCGACGCCGTCGAGGACCAGCTCCCCGAGCACACCGTGCTGGAGCCCGAGGGCAACAAGAGCAGCTTTACCGTCACCTTCCCCAGCTGGAAGGAGCGCGACGACGCCCACGCGGTGCTCGCCAACGGCGGTGTGCGCTTCCGTAGCGGCAAGTCGCTCGTGCCCTTCCGCATCACCGGCAACATCGACTGGGGCGTTCCGGTGCCCGAGGTCGACAGCGTGAACGACGTCACCTGCTGGTGCTGGCCCGAGAGCCTGTGGGCGCCCATCAGCTATACGCGCACCGTGCTCGCACGCGATGCCAAGGCCGCCGGCGTAACTGAGGGTGTCGCCGCCCAGGATGCCGCCCTCATGGGCGAGCCCTCCGCCGATTCCACGCAGGTCCCCGCGCCCACCTATCAGCACAGCTCACTCGACTGGCGCGACTGGTGGTGCTCGGACGACGCGCAGATCTACCAGTTCATCGGCCAGGACAACATCTACTTCTACTGCATCGCGCAGACCGCCATGTGGGAGGCCCTGGGTTGGAACCTCACGCAGAGCACCGTCAGCGCCTGTTACCACCTGCTCTACATGGGCAAAAAGGCCAGCTCGTCCTCGCAGACGCCTCCCCCGCCGGCAGACGACCTGCTCAACCACTACACCTGCGAGCAGATGCGCGCGCACTGGCTGTCGCTCGGCCTGTCCGAGAAGCCGGTGAGCTTTAGCCCCAAGGCATACGACACGCGCGTGACCGGCAAGGACAAGGACGGCAACGAGGTGCGCGCCTGCGACGACAAGCGCGTTATCGACCCGGCCCTTAAGGAGAGCGCCCTTTTGACCGGCGTCTTCAACCGCCTGGCCCGCAGTTGCTTCTATGGCGTCGCCATCAAGGAGGGCGACGAGAGCCCCTATCGCAACGGCTGCATCCCCGCCGGTGCCGCCTCCGCCACCGTGGTCGAAGCCGCCGAGCAGGCAGCCCTTGCCTTTGAGCAGGCCATGTACAAGTTCGAGACGCACCGCGCGCTCGCCGTGTGCGACGACTACCTGCGCGCCGCCAACAAGCGCTGGAGCGATGCCTCCAAGGCCGCCAACAAGCTCGAGGGTGAGCCGGCCAACGCCGCCATGACGCAGGCCCTGGTCGACGCCTTCACCGAGCTGCGCGTGGCGACCGTGCTCATGCACGGCATCGTCCCGGCCGGCTGCGAGCTCATCTGCGAGTACTTCGACGTCGACCCGGTCGCCTTCTTTAGCTGGGACAACATCTTTGCCTCTACGGACGAGTTTATGGAGAGCCTGGGCGAGAAGCCCGGCGAGCACCGCGTGAAGCCGCTGCCCCCGCGCTTCGACTTCTTTAGCAAGCACGAGAGCCAGTACTAAAGCACGCCGGCAGCAGCGTGCCCGGAAAGTAGTCAATTTGGGACGGGAAGGAAAGACGGATGTCCAAGCCGCGTCGTCGTAAGCAGAAAAAGCAGGTTAAGCCCGAGCTCAAGCTTAGGCAGTTTGCCGCTACCGAGCTTTCCGACCGGCTTGCCGCCCTTCCCTGCGCCGCCGACCTGCCGCGCTTTATGGTCGACACGGTTGCCGGTGCCTATACGCCTGCCGATGCCGAGCTCATGATCGAGGGCTTTGGCGCCGCAGCCGCGCGCCCGGTCACGCTGCGCGCCAACACGCTCAAGGCGACCGCCGAGGACATTGCCGCGGCACTCGACGCCGCCGGGATCGCCCACCGCTCCGTCGCGTGGTACCCGGACGCGTTCATCTTGCCCGAGGCCCAGGTTTCCGATCTGTGGGATCTCGACATCTACCGTGACGGCAAAATCTATCTGCAGAGCTTGTCGTCCATGATGCCGCCTTTGGTGCTGGGCGCCCAGGCCGGCGAGGACATCCTGGACATGTGCGCGGCCCCCGGCGGCAAGACGACGCAGATCGCCGCCCTCACCCAGGGACAGGCGCACCTCACCGCCTGTGAGATGAGCATTCCCCGCGCCGAAAAGCTCGAGGCAAACTTGGGCCGCCAGGGCGCCAAAAACGTGCCCGTCATGCGCATTGACGCACGCGAGCTCGACGAGTTCTTCCGCTTTGACCGTATCCTGCTCGACGCCCCCTGCACCGGCACGGGCACCGTCATCAGCGGCAACGAAAAGAGCCTGCGCGGCCTCACCGAACAGTTGCTCGTTAAGTGCGCCTGCTCGCAGCGCGCGCTTCTGGACCGCGCCATGGGGGCCCTCAAACCGGGCGGCACGCTCGTCTATTCGACCTGTTCGATCTTGCCGCAGGAAAACGAGGATGCCCTGCAAGAGGCCCTCGACAAGCACATGGACTGCGAGCTCATCCCCCTCGACGGCACGCCAAGCGAAAGCGAAGCGCGTCGCGCCCAGGGTGCCGGCGAGGATCCGCATATCGAGTGCAACGCCCTTACCGAAGCCATTGCCGAAGGCCACGTCTCGGCCATTGCCAACGGCATGCCCGGCACGCTGACCATTCCGTCCAGTCGCGACTTTGAGGGCTTCTATATCGCCCTGGTCCGAAAACGCAGCTAGCGCACGGATTCAAAACTCAACAAGCTATCGCCGTGCGCGCCTGTCCTGCTGGTCCTTATGCCGCGCAAGCGCTTCACGCTCCTTGCGCTCAGCCTTTTTGCCCTTAATGGCCGTGACCGCAAAGTAGATGACCGCGGCGGCAACGATTGCGCCCACGCATAGGCCAATCGAGCCCAACATTGCCGAGAATTCCATACCGCGTCACCTCTCTTTTGTATACGGGACATTCAAGATAGCACCTCGATTCCCGCCACCACAGCTCCTTCACGTTCGCCGGCCCTTCAGTCTAACGGATGGCGCAGCGGGGAAAAATCAACTCGTCAAACGATTTAGCACTCGCAACGCCGGTCGTACACTGCCGACCGCACAGCATAGAAACGGACCGCCATGGATTCTCTCAACGATTTGAACGAGCGCGTCGACGCCTTTGTCGGCACCAGCTCCTTCGAGACGCCTGCCGCGACGAACGACCAAGCCCCCATCGATGTTCCCGCCGAGGTTCACGAGGACATTGTCGCCTCGGTCGACTTCTCCGAGGTAGAGCTTGCAGACGAATTTACCGAGCCCCAAGTGGCCGTAACTCCCAACGGCCTTTTGCCCATGGAGCCGCTGCCCATCGACGGGCGCCTGCGCAAGGCGGCCCTCCGTATGCCCGATGAGATCGAGGAGGCCAGCGGCTTTACGCTCTTTGGCCGCCGCATCAAATCGCTCATCTACACCACCGACGTGGCGGTCATCCGCAACTCCAATGCCGACGCCGTGTTTGCCGTCTACCCCTTCACGCCGCAGCCCGCCATTACGCAGGCGCTGCTGACCGTTGCCGAGTGCCCGGTCTTTGTGGGCGTTGGTGGCGGCACCACCACTGGCAAGCGCTCCGTGCAGATGGCGGCCGTCTCCGAGATGCAGGGCGCGGCGGGCTGCGTGGTCAACTCCCCCGCTACCGCCGAGATGGTCGAGCACATTACCAACATCGCCGACATCCCCGTCATCGCCACGGTCGTTCGCTGCGACGACGATGCTCACGCCAAGGTGCGCGCCGGAGCCAAGATTCTCAACATCGCCGCCGGCAAAAACACGCCCCAGGTCCTGCGCGAGCTGCGCGAGCACTATCCCAACCTGCCGCTCATCGCACCGGGCGGCAAGACGCCCGAGAGCATCCGTGAAACCATCGCCGCTGGCGCCAACGCCATCATCTGGACGCCGCCTTCGGCCCAGCAGCTTCAGACCGACATGATGCAGCGATACCGCAAGATGAAAGAAGACGCCACGCCCGTCATCTCGCGCGACGATGTGCCCATTATCGACCAGGTCGCCGCCGCCGAGGTTAGCCAGGTCGAGAACATGAATCCCGACGTGCCGATCCCCGACGAAGTCATCGAACGCGTCGCTTCGATCCACGATCATATCGAGGAGCGTCGCGCCAGCCGCGGACTCAAACCCTCGCTGCACGGCTTCTTCTTCCGCGGAAAGAAACGCTAGCCGCAGCAGCAAGGCCCGTCCCGCAAACAATGGGACGGGCCTTTTTCTGTTATCGAATGTCGGGAGGGACAGGCGCAGCCGTTAAAACCGTCAGCCAGCCCACGAACGTTAGTCCACGCGCTTGTCGCCCATAAAGAAGACGGCCACCGTGCCGGGGCCGGTATGCGAGCCAATCAGAGCACCGATGCTATTGATCTCAATCTTGCCTTTGAGCTGCGGAACCTGTTCCTCTATCAGTGCCGCAACGGCCTCGGCGTCCTCGCGGCACGCCGAGTGCGACATGATGCACTTGCCCGAATAGTTCGCGCCGTCCTGCACATGCGCCATCACGGTCTTGGCCATCTCGGAAATCGCGCGCTTCTTGGTGCGAATCTTCTCGCGTGGCGCCAGCTCACCTTCGCAATCGACCGTCATGAGCGGGCAAATCTTGAGCGCCGTGCCGATGATCGCGCTCGCGGCCGAAATGCGACCGCCGCGCAGGTAGCTCGACAGATCGGTCGAGAAGAACCAGTGGTGCAGGTTGAGTTTATGCTCCTCAATCCAAGCGGCCGTCTCGTCGAGCGAAGCGCCGCTATCGCGAACGTCGGCGGCACACTCCACCAGCAGGCCAAAGCCCGAAGACGCCGCCAACGAATCGATGACGCGCACCTTACCGCCCTGGGGATAGCGATCCGCGAGCATCTGCGCCGCAACGCAGGCCGATCCATATGTGCCCGAAATACCCGACGACAAGGTCAGGTGCAGCACGTCTTTACCCTCGGCAACGAACGGCTCCCAAAACTCCTCGTACTCACCCACGCTCACCTGAGACGTCTTGGGCATGGCGCCCGCGGCAATCTGGGCAAAAAACTCGTCCGGCGTAATCGACTGATACAGATCGTCCGTATAGACAACATCGTCGATCTCGTAATGAAAACACACGACAGAAATATTGCGCGACGCAAAGAACTCACGGGTTCGATCGGCGGCGGATTCACAGGTCAGGACAAAATCACTCATATGAGGCTCCTTACTCATTGCTGCGCAAATTATCGCACAGTGAGCCTACATGCGGTACATATGTCCACTATTTACCAAATCGAACCAAAAATAGTGAACATCTTTACCACCATCGTCTCCACCGACCCGACGCATAAATATCTGAGAAAACACCCTCTGTCGTCTCCACCCGACCAACACATCTACCTTCACTAAATCGATTTACCAAACCGTTCAGCCGACAATTCAGCCGCTGGCGCAAAATCGAAACAAAAGCGGCGCATACTGGTAAACGTTTGACGCTGTTTATCAGTTTTACCAGCCCCATCGGAAGGTGTTTCATGGTCGCATTCGATCGCAACCCGCAAGACTTCAAGTATCTGCGCCTGCTGTCGAGACAGTTCCCCACCGAACAATCCGCATTTACCGAAATTATCAACCTCTCGGCCATCCTCAACCTACCCAAGGGCACCGAGCATTTTATGAGCGACGTGCATGGTGAGTACGAAGCCTTTATGCACATCCTCAACAACTGCTCGGGCGTCGTGCGCGAACATGTCGACGAGATCTTTGGCGACACGCTCTCCTTTGACGAAAAGGGCGAGCTGTGTACGCTCATCTACTACCCGCGCGAGAAGATCGACCTGGTCCGCAGCCGGCGCGAGGACTCCCCCACCTGGTACAAGACCATGCTCGACCAGCTCATTGTGGTTGCCCGCTCGCTTTCGAGCCGCTATACGCGCTCCAAGGTGCGTAAGGCCATCCCGCGCGATTACGCCTACATCATCGACGAGTTGCTGCACACGCATCCGGATGAGAACAACTACCGCGTGCGGTATCACGAGCGCATTATCGAATCCATTCTGGAGACCGCCAGCGCCGATGACTTTATCGAGTCGCTTGCCTCGCTCATCAAGCGCCTCGCCGTCGACCACCTGCACTTGGTGGGCGACATCTTCGACCGTGGCGGCGGCGCTGCCAAGATTATGGACCGCCTGCTCACCTATCATTCGCTCGATATTCAGTGGGGTAACCACGATCTGCTGTGGATGGGCGCTGCGGCCGGTGAGCCCGCCTGCATCGCCACGGTGCTGCGCAACAACCTGCGCTACGACAATTACGAGATCCTCGAGAACGACTACGGCATCTCGCTGCGCGAGCTTGTCGCCTTCGCCGACGCCACCTATACCGCCGGCGAGTCCATCACCCCGCTGATCAAGGCCATCAACGTGCTGCTCTTTAAACTCGAGGGCCAGATTATCCAGCGCCACCCCGAGTTCGACATGACCGACCGCCTGCTGCTCGACAAGATCGACCACGACACCGGCACGGTCACGCTCGCCGACGGCAGCGTGTGGCCGCTCGCGACCAACGACTTCCCCACCGTCGACCCGACGGACCCCTACACGCTCACGCCCCAGGAGCAACACATCATCGACAAGCTCGTGTCCGAGTTTGTCACCGCCGATCATCTGCATCGCCATATCGATTTCCTCTACACCCACGGCTCGATGTACAAGGTCACCAACGGCAACCTGCTGTTCCATGGCTGTGTGCCGCTCAACGAGGATGGTACCTTTAGCAGCATGAACTGCCTGGGTACCTGGCACGCCGGTCGCGATTATCTCGATTTTTGCGACCGCATCGCCCGCCGCGCCTGGCGCGTGGGCGACCGCGACGCCCTCGACTGGATGTGGTACCTGTGGATCGGCTTTAACTCACCCGCGAGCGGACGCCTGGTGCGTACCTTTGAGCGTGCCTATATCGCCGATAAGAGCACCTGGGCCGAGCCGATGGACCCATACTTTACGCTTACCAAGTCGCCCTCGCTCTGCGACGACATCATGCGCGAGTTCGGCGTCGCACCCATGGCATGTTCGCCGACCGGCCACATCATCAACGGTCATACGCCCGTCAAGACTACCAAGGGCGAGCAGCCCATCCGCGCCAACGGCAAGCTGTTGGTCATCGACGGCGGCTTCTGTCGCGCCTACCATCCCAAGACGGGCATCGCCGGCTACACGCTTATCTCGAGCTCGCGCGGATGCCGTCTTAAGTCGCACCGGGCCTTTACGACGGTTGCCGAGGCGCTCACCCGCAACGTGGACATCGAAAGCGAGACCAACCGCTTTGACGAGGCCGACCGCCGCCGCATGGTCAGCGATACCGACACTGGCGCCAAGATCCGCAGCCAAATCCAGGACCTACGCCAGCTGCTCGATGCATATAGAAACGGTGCTATCGAGGAGCGCGCCTAGCCCCGCCTGCGGGGATTGGCTAAACTTGCTGAGTTTGTCATCCCCGCGGCGCTCCGGCGCCACTCTAAGGCAGGTACCATGCAAAAGCTCCTTGCGCAGATCATGAAGTTTGGCGTCGTCGGCGTCATTGCCACCGTCATCGACTTTGGCATCATGAATCTGCTCCACTACGGTCTGGGCCTCAACATCCTGATCGCCAACACCAGCGGCTTTATCGTCTCGCTCATCTTTAACTACGTCGCGAGCATGAAGTACGTGTTCGCGCACAAGGAAGGCATGAGCCGCCGCCGCGAGTTCATTATCTTTGTCGTGCTATCCGTGATCGGCCTGGCACTCAACGACGGTATTGTGCTGGCCCTCAACGCCGGCCTGGGTCTCGAGGCCAATATCGCCAAGATTTGCGCCACCGCACTGGTCATGGTCTATAACTTTGTGACCCGCAAGATCTTCCTGGAGGGCGAAGAGACCAAGTAGCTCGACATCCCGATAGCCTTACGGCGCCCACAGTCGACGCGCGCTCAGCGAAGCATCGTCCGTGGGCGCCGCTCGTTTACGGGCAAATTTTCAACGTTTGCGGATTAGCTCTTGAATATTTGGCGAGTTCGTATAGTTCTTGCCAAAGACCTTACGTTTCCCATGCAAAAGCTCTAAAGTATCCTCTGCTCGATTCATCAACGCATTGGATGTGATTACGTGCGCAAGGCACTGGCACAACCTCATACCAAGCAGTTCCTCAAGTTCGCTGTCGTGGGTCTTATCTCCTTTGGCATCGACTGGGGCATGCTCATTGCGCTCGTCGAGCTGTTCCACGTCGACTTTTTGATGAGCACCACGATCTCGTTTACCACGTCCGTCGTGGTTAACTACTGGCTCAGCATGAAGTACGTGTTCGACCATCGCGAGGGCATGAGCCGCAAGCGCGAGTTTACGATCTTCACCATCCTGTCGGTGATTGGTCTGGGTCTCAACGACCTGTACATGTTTGTGGGCGTCACGTTTTTGAGCATCGGCTACCAGGCCATGAAGGCCATCGCCACGTTCCTGGTCACCTGGTATAACTACTTTAGCCGTCGCTTCTTCCTCGAGGGCGCGCAGTCGTAGTTTGCTCGACATTAGCTTGAAGGTATAACCGGTTGGAATTCTCGTTCCAACCGGTTTTTTGTTTGCCGAGAGATCCGGCGACCCAGTCCTCTACGCATGAAAAACGGGCGGCCCGGATGTTTGTCCGAACCGCCCGCATGGCGTGTTATGTCGAGGCATTTAGCCCGTTACGTAATACCAGACTACGCTGTCGCCGTTAGATAGGACGTAGTTGCTGCACGCCGTGTTGGGCGCCACACCGTTAACGGAGTACATCCAGCCGCTCGTGCCACCATGCTCCTTCTCGGCCAAACCGCCGATAGCTGCGACATACGTGCCGTACGACGAGCCATGCGCATTCACGGAAAGGCCCAAGGCGCACAGGGCATCGTAGGCAGTTGCGCCCTCGTTAAAGGTGAAGGTGCCACCAGAAGACACAGGATTGCCCACGGCGCTCGAAGTTACCGAGACCGTCACTGTGACATAGCCATGCTGCTGCGAGCCGCCCTGATTGCCCGCAGAGGCGCTGCCGCCGTTGGATGCAGACCCACCGCCAGACACCGAGCCGCCGCCCGAAGAAGAGCCGTCAGAAGAACTCGATCCACCGGTGGATTCAGAGCCCTGTCCAGCAGATGCGTTGTTGGACGTCTTGCCGTCCTTGCTTTCGGACTTCTTCTCCTTCGAATCCTTTTTTGAGTCCTTCGGCCCGTCCTTCGCATTGTCCGAAGATTTGGAGTCCTTGGGCGCAGCCTTGCCCGAAGCGGTAATCGAGCCGGAAACCGACGCATCCTTGGCAACGACGCTCTCCCCTGTCACAGCCTGAGCGATCCAATCGATGGACCATGCACCGCTGGAAGAAGGTTGGACAAAACCCAGCGACACAACGATCAAGACGATGCAGACGGCCGTCAGAGCGCCAAGCAGCGTCCTGCGCCGAGAGGCGGACGCCGCCGAGGCGGCGCCCTTTTTCTTTGCATCGTCGAGTTGAATGAACGACGAGTCGGGCTGCTTGGAGTCGGCGTCCTGAGGTTTATTGGACACAGTCCTCACCTACCGACGCTTGGTGAATACGAACACGCCGATGACGGCGAGACCGATCACGCCGGCCGCCACGCCAGCGATGGCGAGCGGATTGAAGCCAGACTGCTGCACAGGAGCCTCAGCGGACTTCTTATCAGACTTCTTGCTGTCCTTCTTGTCGGACTTGTCGGAATCCTTCTTGGAATCCTTGCCGTCCTTGGTTTTGGTCTCGGTCGTGGTCGACGACACAGGCTTCTGCCCAGGCGAAACAGCGCCGCCGCTCTGCTGGCCGTTTGTGCCGTTACCGGAGCCAGAACCAGCACCGGCATTACCCGAGCCGCCATTGGAGCCAGAGCCACCGCTACCGCCAGGGTTAACGGCATTCTTGATCCACTTGGCGTAGAGCGTCATATCGGCCGTCACGACGTCCTTGGCGAAGTCCCACTTCTCGCCTTCGGCAGTGTACCAGCCGAGGAACGTATATCCGTCGCGGGTAGGGGCGGCCGGCTCGGAAACCATCTTGTTCTTGGCAACATAGCGCGGTGCGACGTACGAACCGCCCTGTGCATCGAACGCAACTCTCCAGGACTCGGCACCCGCTAGCTTAAAGAGACGTCCCGAGTCATTGGCGTAGTACAGGTTGCCCTTCTCATCACAGATGATAGAAGCGGTGCAGTATTCACGATACTTTGCGTCGGGCGTGAATATCATTTGCGCCGCATCGTCGCCCAGTTTATAAGCGTAAACGCCACCGGGCAGAGCGTTGCAGGTGAAGTACACGTACGTGTCGTTACCTTGAACCGAGACGAGTGGGGTACTCTTGGACTCGCCCTTGTCTGCGCGGATGCTCTTTTTAACGCTCATAGTGCTCAGATCGATGACAGAGAGCGTTCCGTAACCCTCGATGTCCATGCCACAGACATACGCCAGGCCGTTGCTCACTGCCGGCGTAGAGGTGGAGATGGCAGCGAAGGCAACGGGCTTGCCCTCGAGGGTCAGCTTGTCCCCGCTGCAACGAATCTTGTAGAGCGTTCCGTTATCGCGGGAGACCGCGAGATACGTGCCGTCGCCGTTCTCGCCAACCTCGACGGCAATGATGCCGGAGCGAACGGGCGTGCCTACGCTTACGCTCGAGAGCTCTTTGCCGTTGGAGCCATCAATGAGGGCAACCTTACCGGACTCGTTACCGATGATGATGTCGTCACCGGAGGCCGCAGCGCCCGCCCAGTAGTAGCCCTCGTTCTCGTTGGTCTCGGACTTCTTTTTGTCTGTTGTCCAGTCCACTTTGCCGGAAGCCAGGTCAACGCACACGAGCGCACCTTCTGAACCGTCGACAACAGTGAAGCCTGCGTAGGCCTTGCCGCCGGAGATGGTCACGGACGTGAGAGCTTGGGTATCTTTGATCCCGAGCGAAGGGGTCTTGTATCGACAGGCTATCGAGTACTGCCCATCCTTCTTGTCCAGAACAAAAATGCCGAGCGAGCCGTCCTCAAAAGGAACAACCAGATAGCCGTCTTTATAGGCGGGACGGCAGAAGTAGCCAATGTTCGCGCCAATAGAGCAGCTCGCAAGCTCCTTCTTTCCGGTTTCAGAATCTATGAGCACAATGCGGTTGCCCTTAACCGCGCAAATATTACCGTCGATAATGAGCAAGTCCGAAACGCCTTTTGCATCGCCCTTGATATCCGCGGGCTCATCCCACGCAGATTCAGCCGCACCAGACGGAGTCGGCACTTCGGCAACCGAGCCATTGACTTTGCCGCCGGCAAACGCAGGCCAGGCAGAGTCGAAGTTAGACTTAGGCGCGTTGGGGTCGGTCGTGAGGGCATCGGGGTCAGGCAGCTTGTCGCCAGCCGTATAGACCCAGGCGATAGACTTCGCGTCCTTCAGCTGGACGCCGCCCGCGCCCAAATCGGAAGGCTTGCCATCGATAAAGAGCTTCCAGTAAGCCCCAGTCGTGGAGTCCCAAGCGAGCGTTCGCCCATCAAACGGCGATGTAATTGAGTTGAGGAACCAGCCCCATGCACCCGTACCATAATCCGCAGAGATGCCACTCTGCTTGAAGGCAAGTTCAGTCGCATCAGCCACGGTCGCGGTATCAACCATGGTGTAGTCAGCTGCAGGCGCCCACGTCTGAACATTACCGCCGCTGTCAACACCGATAATCTGCAGGGAAGCCTTTGTCTGCCCAGGCATAGTACCGTCAGAGCCGTAGACCCAGGAAACTTTGTCACCGGCCTTGAGCGTGTAGTTACCGGCGCCCACATTTGCGAGCTTGCCGTTGACAAAGAACTGCCAGTAATTCCAAGTGGAAGCGTCAACCTTTTCGGTCGAGAGCTTTACGTCCTCATCAAACGGAGAGGTGAGCGAGTTGAGGTACCAGCCGTAGGAGCCCGTCCCGGTGTCGGCGCCAATGCCAGCCTGCTTGAACACCTGCTCAGAGAGCTCAGCCGCGGTCGAGCCCTCCTTCACTTGGATAGTCGTGGGCTGAGCCCAGGTCTGCTGGCTACCGTCCTTAGCCTGGCCAACAACCTCGCAGCTCACGGAGAGCTGGTCGGTGGGCGCCGGGTCGCCGTACTTGGAGTAGCACCAGACGACCGAGTCGCCGGCCTCGAGCACGTAGCCGCCCGCACCAACCGATGCGGCCGTGCCGTTGATGAAGAGCTGCCAGTACGCTCCGGTCTGCGAATCATAGCCAAGCGTTCGGCCCGCGTCGACAGGCGAGGTGATGGAATTGAGGTACCAGCCCCAGGTTCCCATGCCGTAATCGGCGGTGAGGCCGTGCTTCTTGAAGAGCGCCTCAGAGAGGTCGGCGGCGGTAGACCCCGTTTTTAACGTGTACGGCTCGGCGGCGGTCCAGGTCTGCTGGTTGCCATCGGCATCGATGCCGATAACCGAGCATGTTGCTGTAACCTCAGGAGCGACCTGACCACTCGTTCCAAGCACGGTCACTGTCGCAGAGACGTCCTGGTTGGCGAGCTTTGCGTACGTGGCATTATCCGGATAGCGCTTGGCGTAACGCGCGTACTTCTCACTGGAAAGGCGAGAAGTAATGGTGACCTTGGTGTTGTACTCAGGCTGCGTGACAAGAAGGTTCTCCGCAGAGACGACACCAGTGTCGCTCGACTTGAAGAGGCGCCACTGCTGGCCGCTCATGTCGTCGTAGCCCTCGAGCTCAACCGGGACGATGCCCGAGCCCGCAGCGTCGGTAGACGCCTTGTCGTAGCTCCACGCGAGCTTACCATCGGCGTCGAGATACGCCTTCTGGAAGGCATGCATATTTGCGGTCACGCCGGCGGCGTCCTGGCCGTCGAGGATGGCCTCGGCGTAGCCCGCCTTGGCGGCCTCCATGAGCTTAAGCTCATTGTCGAGGTCGGCCTGATCCTGCGGCGCAACCGTGAAGTCAAGCGTCTTTGTGGCAGTGACCTCAGCGTTGTTCTTATCCGTAACCGTGCAGGTGAGTTTCGTGGAGACGGCGCTCTTACCGGCCTCGGGACGGAAGACCGTGCCCTTATAGCCGTTGAAGGTCACGTCATCGGTGCTCGCGGAGTACTCGACCTTATAGTATTTTCCGTCGACGCCGAGCGTGCTCGTGCGCGGCATCTGGAGGTCATCGGTCAGGCCGTCCTTATTGGCAACCGCATCGGTACCGGAGTACTTGATGTTGTTGTAAATAAACGCCGCGTCGACCTTTTCCTGCAGTGCCTTCTTGTCGGCGGCGACCTTCTCGGGATCGCCCTTGACGGTCACCGTGAAGTCGTGCGCGCCCTTAACGTCAGACGGGCCACCGCTCACAAACGAAACGGTCGCGGTCAGCGTTACGGCGCGATCGCTCGAAACGCGCGTCACCTTGCCGGTGTAGTCGTCCCAGCCATAACCGGAAGGCCAAATGACATCGCCGTCGGAACTCTTCCATTCAACCTCGAACTTGCTCTTGGAGCCCGCGCGGTACGGAAGTGTGAGATTCGACGTGACGGACTCGGCCGAATCGCCCGAAGCGTAGCCTATGGCAATTTGCTCGGCAGCATCGTCGAGCATCTGCTGCACACGAGCCTCGTCCCAAGCAACCTGCACTGTCTTGCTGGGCTGATAGTATTCGGTTTCGTCGCCGCGTGACAGCTCAAACACGACGTCGGCGCTGCGCAGGCCGTCGATGTTGTAGCCGGTGTAATCGTTGGGATCGATGTAGAAGAACGTCACATCGCCGTTGGTCTTATCCTGGGCGTCGGAGATACCGACCGTGGCCTTGTCATCCTCTGCATTAAAGGCAACGCCGCCCTCAGAGATCTTGACGTCGATATCGGTAAATCCCAGATCGACAAGCTGCGCCTTCAGAACATCGTTGACGTTGCCGCCCTTGGCGCTGTAATCAACAGCGATCTGTTTGTTAGCATTGTTGAGCTTTTGGACTGCAGCCTCAAGCGAGCCTGCGGCGATAACCTTGTTGGTGGAGACGAGCTCGACCGTCGAGCTTCCGCTCGTGGCGACAGCCTTCAGATACTTGCCAGCAGCAGATGCCGAGACCGTCGCCTCGGCGCCCGACATATCGGACAGAAGCGTCCAGTCGGCCGCGGGAGCCTTCGCGTCGTCGGCCGCATACCAAGCAACAGTCGCCTGACCGGTGACGTCGATACCGTTAGTGGCCGAACCGTCGGCGCGCTTGGCCTGCGCCGTCGCCTTAACGCTATCGCCCGCGACGAGATGGGTCGAATCGCTATTGATCTGCGGCGCAGTGGTCACACGCAGCAGGTTATACTCCCCCGCCGCGGTAACGCTATCGGGCGAAACCCACTCAACGGTGTTATCGAGCGCGCTCGCGGTGACCTTGATCTTCTTGCCGACAAGCGCATCCGTAATAGTCAGGCTGCCATCAGTCGTATCGACGCCGTCGGTGAGCTCGGTCCAATCGGTACCGTTCTCGCTCGCGTACCACGCCATGGTGAGGTCGGCATCATCGGGCACGTCCTTGGTCGAGCCCGACCAAGGACCCGGAACCTGCACGCTCGGTGTGATCTTTGAACCCACGCTCAGCGTAACGTTCTTATCGGCAAGCTCAATGCCCGCCAGCTTGTACTGGCCCTTAAGCGTCACGGGGCCAAGCGGAGCAACAGACTGCGTGCCGCCGGAGGAGCTCTTCTTCTGCGTGCTGAAAACGGTATTTTCGCTCGTCACCTTTACGCGCAGATACTTGCCGGCATAGGCGGCGTCAACGGTATAGGTGGCCTCGGTGGCACCGGGGATATCGGTGTAAGCGGAGTCGGAGCTCGAACTGCTATTTGCATACTGCCACTGGTAGGTCACATTATCGGTGCGGTCGATATAGCTGTACTTCGAGCCGTCCTTTTTGCGCACCTTGGTCTTGAGCTTATCGCCCACGTGCACGCCGTTGGTGGCAGGAGAGCCCTCAAACTGCACGTCGTAAAGCTCAACCTGACCCGCAACCGAGACAGGACCTGCCGCATTGTAGGGCTTCTCCTCGCCATAGCCGCCATTGGCCTTAGCCACGACGTAGTAGCCCTTAAGGGCGGCGGTCACCGTCAGGGTGTTACCGGTCTCACCCTCGATAGGCGTGTTGCACGAGCTCGCGTATTTCGCGGTGCCCTTATACCACTGCCACGTGACATGCGAATCGGTGGTAACGTCGGTGGAACCCGCCTTGGCGGTCGCCGTAATCGTGGAGCCAACCTCGACTTTGCCCGAAGTCGGGCTCATAGTCACGCTCGAGACATTAATTGAACCGGCGGCTGCAACGAGAGCGCCCGTCGAGTTGGTCGTGCTCGAAGAGCCGATCTTCGAAGACACCTTGCACTTGAGGTACTTGCCGCCCAAAGCATCGGTTAGCTCGAGGGTCTCACCCGTGGCACCCGCAATGTCGATATACTTGCCACTCTTGGTGCCAGAGCACTGCCACTGATAGTTGAGCTTGCTCGCGTCGATAAACGTCGAGGCGCCCTTCTCCTTGGCGCGAGCCTGGGCGGTATCGCCAACCGCGAACACGGAGTTGTTGGTCTTGGGATTGATGAGCGAAACCGCGTAGACGTCCACCGCACCGGCCTGTTTGACCTTGTTGGAGGTGGTCTTGCTCACCGTATTTACGCCAGCAGTAGCCTCGACTCTGATGTACTTGCCCTCGAGGTCACCGGTCACCGTGAGGGAAGCGCCCGTCTCGCCCTCGATCTTGGTAAAGCCCGAGTACTGCGAGGTAGATGCGGACCAGGTGTAGGTGACCTTGGCGTCGGAGCCCGCGGGGCTCGACCAATCCTTGTACGGCGTCGCCATCAGAGTATCGCCTATGCTCGGCGCGTCGCTACTCAGCTTGACGCTGTAAAGCTCCATTTGGCCGGCGCCCAGCACGGGGCCGGGGATGCTGTTAGGATTAATGCCCGAGCCGTACGAAACAGAGGGGCCGTAGTGGTCCTTGCCGTCTGCCGTCACCTTGCAGATGAAGTATTTGCCCTCCATCGCGTCAGTGATGGTGAGCGACTGCTCGTGGCCTACGACCTCGGTGTAATCGGCGGCGTCACTGCTGGCCTTGACCGTGCCGGCGAGCCAGGTATAGGTCCAGGCGCCGGGGTTAGCGACCGATTTGGTCTCGGTCGTAGGGTCGCCCCAGTAGTCCTCGGTCTCGACCTCATCGTACATATTGGCCCAGAGCGTATCACCCACATTGAGCGCGCCGGACTTCGTGGAATACGAGTTGTCTTTATCCTTGGCGTCCTGAATGAAGACCTTTGCCTCACCGGAAAGCGTTGTGGCGGATGCGGCGGCAACGGCGTTCTTCTGCTCCGAAGCAGCAGGCGCCGCCGCAGAGTTCTCGGACTCAGTCGCGTTGTCTGCGGCGGTGTCAGCACTATTCGCGGAACTCGCAGTTGCGCCCTGATCTGCGTCGGCGCCATCGGCAGCAGCGCTCGCCGCTGCACTGTTCGCGTCGGTGCCGGCAACAGCGCCCTCATCGGCCGCCGCGCCCTCGCCGCCCGTCGCAGTCTGAGCCACGGCCTCGGCAATGCCCTCGGCGCCCTCGGCCCAAAGTTGCGCCGGCGTGGTACCAAAGGCCATGGTAAAGGCCAGGAACGCCACCAAACCGCGCTTGGCTACGCCACGGGCAATCGCTCCATGACGACGCCACGAGGCGCGCTGGCTCTCGTCCTCAAACATATCCATTTGTCTCCTACTGTCTGCTCTTGGAGCATTGCCCAGCGGCTGCCCCACGTCATCGCGCACATTGCGCTCGAGTACCCCCATCGGGGTCCCCCTTCCCTCCAGAGCCCAACGCGTACCGGCGGCATGCGCCGCGGCCGCGTACAAGATGGGAGGCGATCCGACTTAACCTTACCGACCCGGGCGCGCCGTCCGATCTGCGACGCGACCATCCCGGGCCAAGAGGAATTACGGTTACTGGTACAGCCGGGGACTTGCACCCCGATTCTCCCAAACGCGCAGGAAAACCGCGCATTCGTGCGTCTCCGCACCACCATCTAGGCCATCGATTATTACTGTCGATATGGTAGCACGCAAAAGGGCCCCGCACACAGGCGAAGCCCAAGGTAAAAGCTATGGTTTGCGATAGGAAGAACTGTCATCGGACCTTACAAGAACAGCCCGTTTCAAAACTATGCCGGATTACGGGGCTGATTCAGCACATCGCAACCATGTCTGTCATTTTCAAAAACCAACGACTCATCTACCTGCGGTTTTAAAAGCGCAAATTTCGGTATGATCGAGGTTCGGCGCTCCAGCCCCGTAAACCGGCATAGTTTTGTTCGAACTAGCCCACGCCGGCGCGACGCAAGGCAAAATGATCCGTCTTCCTCTGATCCCGCGAAATCGTTACCGCTTGCCGCCGTGACTGTTGCGCCAAATCTCGCGGCCCAGCATCAGCGCCAGCACCAGCGCGCTCACGTAGCCCATAAAGCCAATGACCGGGATACCGAACACAACCGGCTCGATGCGCGCGTAGTACACCACCGACGAGCCGATAAACAGGCCGGCAATCACAATTGCCATCGACATGCGGTCGATAATTCCACCCAGCTGTCGCAGCGCCTTATCGCTGCTCATGATCTGCGTGTTTACCTTAAGCTGACCGCGCGTGAGCATACGCGACGCCAAGCCCAGATACTCGGCCGCCTCGAGCGAGCCTTTTGCCGCGCGATAGCTGCTCGCGGCAAGATCGCGCCCCATTTCGCGGACGCGCGCATAGGCGCTCTTCTCGTTTTTGATGTGCGCTTGGATGATCTGGATCATGTTGACGTTGGGCATGTACTCGGTCAGCAGACCCTCGAGCGTCACCATGCCGCGGGCGAATATCGTCACCACGCTCGGCAGCTCAACGTCGTTTTTGCGCGCCAGGTTTAGCAACGAGGTCAAAAACTCGCCGATATCCAGGTCCTTAAGATCGAGCCCCGCAAAGTCGGCAACGATAAAGTCCAAGTCGGACAAAAAGGCCGAATGGTCGAGCTCGGCCGAGTCGCCGCGCGTCACGGCAAAGCGCATGAGCGAATCCTTGAGCTTGGGCACGTCGCCCTCGGCCACGGCAAAGATCATATCCTTGACGATACCGCGGTCGTGGCTCGACATGCGCCCGACCATGCCCAGGTCAATAAAGTAGACGATGCCGTCCTTGAGGATGATGTTTCCCGCATGCGGGTCGGCATGGAAAAAGCCGTCGTCGAGCACCTGCGTCGAATAGTCCTCGACAATCGCCGAGCCGATCTTTTCCAGGTCATAGCCCTCGGCCACCAGGCGCTCGGGATCGGCAATCGAGATGCCGTCAATGTAGTCCATGACCACCACGTGCTCGGTGCAAAGGTCCAGGTAGGATTTGGGACACGACACGCCATGCACGCTTTTGTGGAAGTCATAGAAATCGTTGAGGTTTTTGGCCTCGGCCAAAAAGTTGGTCTCCTCGCGAAACGAGGTCCACAGCTCCTCGACCACGCCATGCAGGTCCACAAACTGGTCGGTGTTGACGAACTTGGAAACGATACGCACCACCGAGCGGATGATGTCGATGTCCTGCGCCATAACCTGCTGCGCGCCGGGGCGCTGTACCTTAACGGCCACGTCCTCGCCGGTCACCAAGCGGGCACGGTGCACCTGCGCGAGCGACGCGCTTCCGAGCGGGTTGGGGTCGATTGCGTCGAACATCTGCCCCAGGCGCTGGCCGTACTCCTCTTCCAGACAGCGGAGCACTACCTCATACGGCACCGGCTCTACGTCGGAGCGCAGGCGACGCAGCTCGTCGCAAAAACGCTGCGGCAAAATCTCGGAACGGTTAGCCAGAATCTGCCCCATTTTGACGAACATGGGGCCGAGCTCTTCGAGCAGACGACGCAGGCGCACCGGCGTGAGATTATCCCATACGCGGTACTTCTTGATCAGGCGAACGATCTGACCGATGCGTTCGCGGCGACCTGCCGGCGTGAGCTGATACTCCTCGTCCGGCGCCATCGCGTCGGGCTCTTCGGGGACCATATCGACAGCGCGCGGCTTCTTGCGAGCGCCCGAGACGGCGGCATCGACCTCGTCGACAACCGCCGCCTCGTCACCCAAGGGATCTAGATTGTTGTAATCGGTGGTGGAATCTGCCATCTGCGCTGCTACTCGGCCTCTTCGGTGTCCTCTGCATCGTCGGGCTCAACGGACTCGACGGGCACCGAGGTCACGTTATCCTCGACCGAATCGACGATGTCGCGCACATGGGCCAGGAAGGCCGTGCGCTCGGGGGCGGTCATAACCCGGACGCGAGCCAGGATGAGCTCGTCGAGCACGCGCTGCGCCGCAGTCTCGCCCTGCATGCCCAGGCGCTCGGTCAGGTCGGAAATGGTGCCGCCGGCCTGCTCGAACATGTCGGACACGCTGCGGGCGATATCGGGAGTGCCGGCGTCCTTGCGCACCTGCTCACCCTTGGTATTGAGGTCGTCGAGGACCTTCTTGCCGCCCTCGACGGCAACGGCGGCGGCACCGAAGCCCACGTTGATGGCACCGTTAACAAGCTGATCGAATTTCATAACCATGGTTGGCTCCAATCATGAACAACTGCATTGGCCTTCTTGTACCCAAGATTGGGTGAACGACACAAAATCGTTTTATCCCCGGGATAGAAATCGAGCGGGGCAAAGCCTTTGACGGCGTTTGTCCCGCTCGTTCGCCGCAAGGCCGTCTTTACCTTACGTTGTCGTTCATCGCGAAGGAGTTCTTCATGGCACAGCTCGTGGTGTAGAGCACCTTGCCCAACAGAGCATCGGTTTCCACGCGCACAAGCTCGGCAAAGGCCTCGTTAGCACGGGCGAGCTCGGCAGGCACCTCGGCCTCGGGCAGCGCGGCTACGACAGCGTCAACGTCGTGAATCTGCTTGTGGCCCATGCCGCCGACCTTCTCCTGATAGTCCTCGACCGCGCGACCGCACTCGTGGAAGCGAACATCGGCCAAGGCACCGATCAGGCGATTTGCCCAATAGAAATTCTCGGACGTCACGCGAGCCTGCGTGTCGGCGTAGTACTCGGGCATGGTCTCGACATTGGCGTACAGCGGCACGAGCGCGTTAAACGAGTTAGAGCCAAACGCCATCCACTGCACGGCGCGATACGCCGGCTGCGCATAGGGGCGCAGCTGCAGCACGGCAAGCTGGCTGTTGCGGTTGATGCCGATGGGACGATAGGCGCCGCGCGTGGCGGGCGTGCCCTTGCTGCCGTAGCAGTCGTACTCCGTACCCTGGTAGTGGCTCGAAAGCACGTACTTGATATCCTCGATGGTCACCTTGCGCTCGGGCACGCGGCTCCAGGGGATATCGTCGCTCTCGGGCGTGTAGTCGGCCTCGGGACCGTCCCACACATCGCTGGGGTTGAAACAGCGCTGCATATACCAGGCACGCGGCGTGTTGTAGACGTGGTCGCTGTCGCTGTGCGAGCCAAAGGCCTCGCGCGGGTTAAAGACCGCGGCGGGACCGTCGCCCTCGACGCCCAGCGTCAGGTCCAGATGCCACTCGGCCATCCAGGAGCGCAGGTCGGCGGAGCACATGTGGTCGACCTGGGCGCCCTCGGCGTCGTCCAGGTCAAAGCTATCGATACCCAGCTGGTTGGGCATGGTCACGTAAGCATCATCGGGCACGCGCTTGGCGATCCAGTGGTGGCCGCCGATGGTCTCGAGCCACCAGATCTCGTCAACATCACTAAAGGCGATGCCGTTGTTCTCGTAGGTGCCGTAGCGCTCGAGCAGGTCGCCCAGGATGCGCACGCCATCGCGGGCAGACTTGGCGTACGGCAGCACCAGGGTCACCATATCCTCCTCGCCCAAACCACCGGGCTGCGCCGGAACATAGCCGTCCTCGCCCTCGTTGCCCTTGGCGGGCACGTAGTCCACGAGCGGATCGGCGCCGCGGACGCGCTCGTTGGTGGTGAGCGTCTCGGTTGCGGACATGCCAACATTGAGCTCGTTGAAGCCGGCCTCGGCCCAAATGCCATGACCCGGGACAACGTCGGGGACGCTCGTGTAACGCATGGGATTGTCGGGCAGCTCAACGGTCAAGTGGCTCAGGACACTCGTGTAGACACGCGGCTGCTCGTCGGGATGCACCACGCGCATGCGCTTGGGCTCGAATACCCCATTGGACGAGTCCTCATTGCGGGCAACAAGCGTCGACCCGTCGTAGCTCGCGTTCTTACCAACCAAAATCGTTGTGCACGGCATGCGCATCCTCCTTGAGCGAAGAAATCAAACGGCAACAGTGTATCGCTTCGGAGCAAAAAGGGCGAAACCGCGACCCCTCGAGCCCCTCGAGATCCCTGTGGTCAAAAAATGCCAAATATGAGTACTGTCACCAATTTAGTAGTAGCAAATTTCCTTGTAACGAGTGCCAGAAATCCCCATTTGTCCAAAAGCAAGACAACGTTATTCCCCATAGGTTCAATAAAATTGGCTTCCTAACGATAATGGATATCGCTAGGAAACCCAAATGTCATAAAACATATGTGACTATCTTGGCAACAGTACTCATATTTGGCGTTTTTTGACCACGTGGTATATAGCTAACCCCTCAAACAGCCCAAAACACCTATTTCGATGCGCGCTCCGCCGCCTCGATCACGTGCTTGGCGAGAATCGCAGTGGTCACAGCCCCCACGCCGCCCGGCACGGGTGTGATGGCGTTAACGATCGGCTCCGCAGCGTCAAAATCGACGTCGCCGACCAGCTTGCCGGCGGCCTCGTCCCAGTTGATGCCCACATCGATGATCGTCTGGCCCTCGCGGACCGCATCCGCGCGAATCGTGCGCGCACGTCCAACCGCGGCAACAACGATGTCGGCAGAACGGCACTCGGCAGCCAAGTCGCGCGTATGCGTATGGCACGTCGTCACTGTGGCGTTGCGAGCCGTAAGCATGGCGGCGACGGGACGGCCAATCACCAGCGATCGACCGACGACCGCGACCTTGGCCCCATCCAGCTCAACGTCGTAATGGTCCAGCAACGCCAGCACGGCCTCGGCGGTACAAGGAGCAAAGCCCTCGCCTCGCCCCGAAAGCGTGGTAAGCAGCGAGGCCGGCGTCATGGAGTCAACATCCTTGGCAGGATCGAGTGCCGCGGCAACTGCATCCTCGTCAAGCCCAGCGGGCAGTGGACGAAACATCAGGCATCCGTGAACAGCGGGTTCGGCATTGATGTCCTTAATAGCCGCCAGCAGCTCATCCTGCGAAACATCGGCAGGGAGCAAAACGCAACGAGCCTCAATGCCAACCTTCTCGCAGCGCTTGAGGGCACCGCGCTCGTAGGACAGGTCGTCCTCGCGCTCGCCCACACGCACGATGGCCAGCGTCGGCACAACACCGCGCTCGCGCAGAGCGGCGCAGCGAGCAGCGAGTTCCTCGGTCAAAGCGCGGGCAGCGGGAGCCCCTTTGAGCAGCTCTGCCATGGCTATCCCCTCTTCCTTGCGGCGTCGGCAGCACGGCGCGCCAGCGCATCGGCGCGCGGCAGCCACGTATCGAGCAGCTCGTCGCATGCAGCCTCGAGCTCCTCGGCGCGGGCACGATCTTTCATAGACGTAGTGTTGGCAAAGAGCGTCAGGCTCGCTCCCTGCATGGCGGCGCGGCAGAACACGGCACCGCACGCCAAGTCGGACAGCAGCTGGCGCGAGCCCTTGTCCGCCATGTCCTCGAGCAGCGCCAGCGCACGCCCGCAGGCATCCATGATCCGATATGGCGGCATGGCGGCCACGTGCAACGCATCCTGAATCGCCGCGGGTCGAGCGAGGTCATCACGAGGAATACCGTATGCCGCAGACACCTGGCCGTACGCACGAACGTCCTCGGCAACCAGGCCCACAAGCTCCTGAGCCAGCTCGTCTGCCTGGACAAATGCACGCGTAAGATCGTCCGCCCGATCGCTAAGCGCGGGATTGGTCGCCCCGTAGCGAGCGACCATCCCGCAAAGCGAGGCGCCCAGCGCGCCCACAAAGGCGCTCGCGCTACCGCCGCCGGGAACCGGCTCGCGCGCGGCCAGCGCCTCGGCAAACCCACGGCAGGTCTTGTCCATCATCTCTTGGCTCATACGTATGCACCTTCAAGTCATATAGATCGGTCGGGCGGCAACCGCCGACCAACCGCATCAAACACGTAATGATGCTAAGTCTAGCCCATAAGCACATGAGCGTCAGCACACCTGGCCATCGCGGATTTCTATGACGAACGATAGGCGTCGGCGCTGCAAACATGGGACACATGGCCCACCTTTCGAGACTCCCGAACGGCACAAACTGGGGCATATCTATAAGTAAGGAACCCGTTGGGGCACGGCCGCGCAACGGCCACAAGCGATGAACGGAGGCATAAGCCGCACAGTGCACAGAGACATCCGCCGCCAGTGCAATCAGTACCCCAACAGCATGCGGCGCCGTGATGTCATCGGCAGACAAGGAGGACGCCACCATGAAGAAAAAGACCCTATCGATCCTTTCCCTTTGCATCGCCCTCTTTGCCGCGTTTGCCCTTGTCGGCTGCGGCGGGAGCGCATCGGGCGGGGGCGGCAGCGCCGCTAAGAGCGAGAGCAAAGAAAAGGCCCCCGTTGCCAAGAAGACTGACTTCATTTGGTTTAAGGTCGAGATGCCCGAGGGCGTTGGCGTAAGCGACTCCGCTGGCAAGAATGCCGACAGGGTCCAGCTCACCTTCCCCGAAGACGAGAACGGTTCGGCCGATCGCTTTATCCCCGTTTGGAAAAAAGCGCTGACGGCCGAGGAATCCCACGCCGACCAGGCAGAAAAGAAAGGTGATACGTTCCAGTGGAAGGATGGCGGGTCCGTCGAGTATAACGGCAGGACGTGGCTCGTCGGAACGTACGAGGACAACAGCGGCGTCTCAACCCTCCTCTTTACCGACGTTGAGCCGGGAAGTGTCTACGTCCTCATCTCGAACTTCGATCTGCATAAGAAAGAAGCCGAGGCGCTCCTCAACTCCATCGAGTTTCCCGATGACATGGCGAAGGCAGTTGCCGAGGCACGCGAAGTCGAGATTTCGAGCATCGAGATCAAGCATTAGGGGCTCGCACGCAGCATCGCATGCGCAGTCATTAAATGATCGGACGCCCAGCCAGGGGAGGATCGGATCGGCCGGTCCTCCCCTCTTTTGCGCCCGGACATATTGCCACTTATCGGCGCAAATCCAGCCCCCAGAATGGGACACATGGCCCACCCTAGCGAGCCGCTCGCGCATACAGTAAAGGCAGGTAATCCATGGGCGGTTACAGATCGAGGAGGACACGACCATGAAAAAGAAGGCCTTTGCGATTCTCACCCTCTGCATGAGTCTCTTTGCCGCAGTTGCCCTGGTGGGCTGTGGCGGAAGCGGCGGCGCTACCGGCAGTGGCGGTGGCGGCGGAGCAGAAAAGCCAGCCGTGGATATGAGGACCGACTTCATTTGGTTTAAGGTCGAGGTCCCCGAGGGCGTCGAGGTCACCGACGTCGCAGGCGATACCGCCGACAGGGCCCAGTTTAAGTTCACCGAGAGCGAGCACGCCAGCGATCGCTTCATCCCCGTCTTCGATCCTGACAAGAACGCCGACGAGCTGTTCGACTACGAGGCAAAGTGGAAGGCCAACTCTGGATGGACCGAGAGCGATCCCGTTAAGTACAACGGCAAGACCTGGCGCAGCGCCTACTTTACGCACTCGGGCGGCGTGACGACCGAGTACTTCACTGACGTTGACGGCGGCAGTGTGTACGTACGTATCGACAATGTCGAGGAGCACAAGGACGCCGTCGAGACCATGATGAAGTCTCTGGAGTTTGCCGACGACATCGCCAAGGCCAAGACCGAGGCCATGGACGTCAAGCTCGAGGATATCGAGATCAAGCGCTAAGCGACTGGCGAGCACAACGGGAAACACGGACGCAGTGCAAACAAGCGACGGTATCCCAGCGCTTCGTACCCAGGGAGGGCCGGTAAGCCGACCCTCCCCATTCTTATGCCGGTAGCCGACGAACGCAGGATGCTGGGCTCCAAAACCATCCCAGACGTGATAACAGCACAAATAGACAAGTGCCCCAACACGTCCGCCCGCCGATTTATAGCGCCGCGCAGGCAATTTAAACCGGCGTCTTTAAACATCTGGGCAGTATAGTGACCAAAACAAGTGCATAACCGCACCCTGCGAACGGAGAAGATATGACCGAACACCATGCCATCAGCCGCCGAGCGTTTACGCTGGGCCTAGGGCTTGCGGCGTTGTCACCACTTGCAAGCCTGCCTGAAACCGCAGCGCCGGGCATTCCCCTGCGAACGGCATTTGCAGACAACACACCCGCACCGTCGGACAGCCTCGACAATTTCGTCATTCGCCTTCGCCCCGCGGGCTATTTTCGCACCGCGAGCGTCAACCAAGACGGCAACGTTCGCGGCAACGTCTGCCACCTGTTTAACGACGGCACGTCCAGCAAGCTCATCCTTGAGAACGTAACGACCAAGAATGACGATACAAACTGGTATGCTATCCGCACCTTGCTCAATTTCGAAGAGCATAAAAAGACGGGCTACAGCATTTGGTCGGTCGACGACGACTCGGACAAAGATGGAAAGGTCATCCACGTATGGGGCGGCGAGTATGACAACAAGCCCAGCCGCGCTTTTGCGTTCGAACGTCAATCAAACGGAACCTATATCATTCGAGACCGCACGGTCGAGAAAGAAACCGAGAAAAAAGACATTAAGTACCTGGCAATAGAATCGGACGGCAAAGACCAGGACAACAATAAGATCTGCCATAAGAGTAAGAGCATTCCGTGGGAGCTAGAACTTGTCGGTTACGACATGGGCAAGATCAATACCACAGTTAGAAGTATCGACTGGACCACGTATAGCAGCTACGTCGACGGACCATGCTGGATGAAATACGTCGACGACAACAAGTACCTCGACGAGCTGAGTATCCCGGGCACGCATGATTCGGGCACCTGCAGCGTGGACAACGACACCGAGCCCCAATCCTCACAAGCAAAGTGCCAGCAGGATTACATCCCGACGCAGTTGCTCGAAGGCATTCGCTATTTTGATATCCGACTCGGAAGGAACGACGAGAACGGCGACCCCGGTATCGACCATGGAAGATGCTACCTGCTCAAAAAAGACGGGGGCTTTATGCATCTCTCCGATGTCATCGGTTACTTCAAAACATTTTTGAACGAAAACCCGTCAGAAGCGCTCATCATGCTTGCGTCACGAGGCAACGACGAGGCTACCGACGAAAACGTTACGACGGCTTTCGCCAAGGTTATGCACGATAATCCCGATCTGTTCTACACGTCGAGCCGAATCCCCACACTGAACGAGGTGCGCGGAAAGATCGTCCTGCTGCGTCGATTTGTACTCGCCGGCAACAGCGTAAGCAGCCACACGTGGGGCCTCGATCTCACCCAATGGGACGACAAAATCAAGGCGCATTCCGGGCAGTCGATGTGCCTCGTCCAAGACGCGCGAGGCTTTGAGACTACGGGCAATGCGGGCGACAAAGAGCCCTATTGCACCAAGGTATACGCCCAGGACCATTTTGAATGCACCGGAACCGACAAGATTAGCTGGGTCGATATGGCGCTGCGAGAGACGACCAATCTCACGCGCAACAAGGTGGACGTCGAGGACAATGATGGCGCCAAGGTGCAAGTCCTGGAACGCTGCTGGTCTATCAACTACACCAGTTGCACGAATTACAAACAAGGAAGCAATCCTTTTACCGCGGCGCGAGTGGTCAACGAGCATCTGTACAAGAGCTAGTACATCAATCCCAGCGGCAGCGATAAAACAAAGTCAGATTGCCTCAAGCACGTTGGCATTATCGCGTCCGACTTTGTCGATTCGGCACTGGCCCGGAGCATCTACCAACGCAATTACGACGCGAAGCACAAGCCAACAGTTTCATGCTGCCTCCCGGACCGCATGCACATGACGTATGGAGACTCGCTGAGCGATGCCTCGCTCCAAGATGGCAAGACCGTTGGCGAGGGCCATTTCCGCCTTGTCGACAGCAGCAACGTACTCAACGTGGCCGCTTCTGGCAGCGCGTTTGCCATCGAATACGTGGATGTCGACGCCCTGGGCAACGAGACCGTTACGGAGCTGCGGGGCTCCGTGCCCATCGATATCAATCCACGCGCGCTGACGCCCCATTTTGAGGGACTCGAAGGCCTTAAGGCCGGCGAAGACGTGCGCGCCAAGATTGCGGCATCACTCGAGGGCAAGCTCGAAACCGATGCCTGCACGGCCCAGCTCGAGTTTGTGCACGACGCGAACGGCGCTCCGGGAACGGCGATGGCCGAGGGCGAGGCATTTGCCGCGGGGACGTATTGGGTGCGTGCGAAAGGCCTGTTGGGCGACGCGGCGCAAAACTACACGCTTGCCACCGACGGAGCCGCAAGCTTTACTGTGATGACTTCGGGCAACGCGGGCGACACCGGCAACGGTACCGGCGGCGGCAACGGCAACGATGCCACCACGGACAGCGCCGACAAGAACGGCAAGGGCAACAAGAGCAAGGGCTCGGGCGAGAAGCTCGCCGGCACGGGCGACGGCTCTGGCATCGCCGCCGGGCTCGCCGCTGCCGCCGTGGCGACAACGGTCGCTGGCGCGGCAATGCTTGCCAGTGACCACGAAAACGCTGGGGACGATAGCGAATAGGCAAGCCGGCTTTCAGACGCATCGGCTCAATCAGGGGCGCGGAATACCGTTCTGCGCCCCTATATTTTGACATGAGGGATCAGCTCATAAAGGACGCCTCGCAGGTTGAACGACCAGCCACCGTGCCGCCAGATGCGCGGGCATAAGTCTGGCCCGAACGCCGACGTCGGCTACATCACCATGTTCAGCGCGTTCACAAATTCCTGGGCCTGGGAGCGGCTGCTCAGGCTAAAGACACAGGCAGTCAACAGCCTGTTGCGCAGAAAAACGTCGCGACCCTTGATCCTGCTGACCCCCGTGATGTCCTTAAGGTAGACAATCTCGGTGTGCTTGCCGCCGAAAGTGCCCTTCTTGAGTACCTCAATGCGGTTAGGGTAGATCTTGACGTCTTTAAACCCGCCCGAACCTTTGTCCTGGAACAGCAAAGTGTTGTTGTCCATGCGTGTCACTCCCATGGGGTTCGCTAAAACTGCCTCTATGGTCACATTTTAGTCACTTCGGGAATCCTGCACGAAGGCGCTAGGCGACATTGAAATTCGAGTCCGCGCGAGGCTTTAAGATAGACATGATCAGCCGCATCGATACGACTGGCAATGCTTCTAGGAGTACGCCTCGTATTATTCGCCATTAGAGAAGGTCTTTCCTGGTTTACGCATGGGAATTCGAGTTCTTTGATTCGGACGGCATTGAACTTCCCGCGCCAGACTTCGGACATGAGCCGCGACACGGCGGCAAGATTATCGCCGTAGCCGTCAGCCGCGAACTCGCCGACATCCCCGCCGTCACCGCAGCGGATGCCGCGCGTATACTCGGTGTTAGCTCAGCACGGGTATCGCAACTGATAAATGCAGGACTGTTGGATTCATGGAAGGATGGCACCAAGCGCATGGTGTCCAAAGCCTCCATCGAGGCACGACTCGCCGACGCTCCAAAGGCAGGACGCCCCAAAGAGGCCCCCGTTGCCGTGTAAGGCGATGCCGCTGTGGGCTTTCACCACCTGACATGCATGGCAGCCAGGAACGCTCGATTCGGGACTCACTGCGCCCCGAATAGAGCTGGGCTCATTGCCGCAGGCTGATTCGCACCCCCGATCCCAAGAAGACAGAAGCGCCACTTGCTTCGTTGAGCCCCAACATCCGACCCCGGCTCCCCCTCATATCCCCAGTGGCATTTCAACTCCAGGATATGTCGCGATTATGCCCGGTCATCCATGCAAATGGACACCACTCTAACACTGGGGTCAGATATCCCCCGCTGCGGCGTATAGGGTAAAATCTTGACCGCCGCGGAATCCGCCTGCGGGCAACGCTCCGATCTCCGATTGGGGTGAAGCCTATGAACTTGTTTCTTGAAATCCTGCGCCTCTCGATGTATGTGACCGGCATTGCCCGGAACCTCTACTCGATCTGGCGGGAATATAAGCAGTAACGGATAGCGAAGGGAGTCATGAAAAGGGCCGGCTGCAGCCGGCCCTAGACGATAATACCTGCGTTGCCCGCGTCTCCGAAGTTTAAGCGCTGAGGAGCGGGTTCCGCGGCACAACCTGATTCTACCCAGTGGAAAGGCTCTTTTACAGCCGTTCCACCGATTATTTACATCTGGCACCCTCAAACAATCAGACGACAGTCCGCACTCCTGCGAGCTGCCCCGTTCCTCTAGCTATCGCATCGCAGCGCCGACCGGCACCGCTCCCCTACTTCCCAAAGATCGCAGCGAGCAAGCCCTTGCGTTTGGGCTTCTCCTCTCGGTAGGAACCCTCGGCAGCCGCCGCCACCTGACGCGGCTGCTCTCCGCCTCCACGGCGCACGATCTGGTATAGGAACGGCGATTTAACGTATTTGACCTCGATGGGCGTGGCGTGCACGGTACTTTCGCTCGACAGCATCACGTTGGGATTGAGCGGCGCCACCACATGCGTCTCACGCTTGTCGCTAAACACCACCGCGGCCGCACGACCCGTCTGGCCGTTGACGGCAATGCGCACCTGCTCGCCATCGCGGCTGTCCGTCGCCGGGCGATCGACAAAGTAGACCGGCACCATCACCAGGCCGTCCTTATGCTTGCGGGCCTTGCGCGCCCAGGTGCGGATGCTCTTTTTATTGAGCCCCAGTACCGCCTCGGCATCGTTGCCGGCAATGTCGAGCGCCAGCTTATCAATGACCACCTGGTCCTTGGTAGACGCATCGACGGAGACAACGCGGAAGTCACCTTCCTGCATGGCCGGGTCAAACGGCCCAACCTTGGCAAAGTTCCACGGCTCCAAAATGCCCATAAGGCGAACGTCCAGGTAGTTTGCCCGCGGATACGCCCAGTCGAGCACCTCGTAGTACACCAGGGTCTCCTTGCTCAGCCCCTTGCCCGGGAAGGACGCCATCATGCGCAAATCCGCGAGCGCCATGGGGAAGTAGAAGAGCATCATGTCATTTTGAATCGCGTCTTCCACGTCGTGCCCGGCAAAGGCATCGGGATACTGGCGCACCAGCTGCAGCGCGTTGGCACGTGCCTGCTGCGGCGTTATCTCGCAAGGAATACCCTGCTCAGGCACGTACTCGGCACCAACGCCCATGGTCAGACGCTTGCTAAAGGTACCGGGCTTGAGTAGGTCGGCAACGCCGATCTTATTACCGCAGGACGGGCACTCAAACACGCGCTGGGTCGATGACCCCTCAAAGGACGCACCGCAGAAGGGGCAGGGAATGCTCACGTGCGCTGCCTCTTGAAACTCCTGCGCCGTGCCGCGGTCCTCCCACAGCAGATGCTCCAGAACCGACTGGTTGCGCCAGTACGCATTAAAGAAATACCAGTCGGGGTCCACCGGACGCTCGAGCTGCGACACATGGGTGAGCTTAAGCAGTCCATCGACAACCGTCAGCGGCGTATGGCGAATGCCCAGGGCGCTCTTGGGCTCCCCCGCATCGGCCTGCCACGGGATGACCGCGCCGCAATAGGCGCACTCAAAGCTGCGTTTAGCCTGGTGTGAGTACATAGGACCGCCGCAGTTTTGGCATTTAATGGCAAACATCTCGTCCATAGAAACGTCCTCCTTTGCACAGGGGCTGTCAACATTAAGTATGTCGGGCAGGCAGGCACATGCCCATACCCATGTGGCCCAAAATGGAGCACCCGGTCGGACAAGAAGGGCCGCTCGTTAGCTCGAGCAGACCATTGCTGCATTTTCTGAGCATCGGCGCACGGTGCGCTCATGCGAGCTACACTATCCCCTTAAACAAGGATGCGAGGAGATACGCCATGCTATTTGTAAATCGGCTGGTACATACGCTTGTTCCCGGCAACGAGGACGAGCCGGTCGATACGGCTTGCCGCACCAACGCAGGCTTTGCCGCAAGTCTCATCTGCATTGGCCTCAACATTACCCTGTGCCTAGCCAAGGGCATCGCGGGCCTGCTCGCTGGCTCCGTCTCACTCATCGCCGACGCCTTCAACAACCTCTCCGATGCCTCGAGCAACATCGTCAGCCTGCTCGGGTTCCGCCTTGCCAGCCGCCCGGCCGACGAAGGTCACCCCTATGGCCACGGCCGCTACGAATACCTCGCCGGCCTGTTTGTCGCCGTCCTCGTTTGTGCCGTCGGCATCAACCTGGTGCTCGAGTCCGTTACCAAGATTATCAAGCCCTCCCCCACCGCCTACACGCTCGTTTCCCTTGCGGCACTGGCTACGTCCATGCTCGTTAAGCTCTGGATGGCCGCGTTCAACCGCACGCTGGGCGATCGCATCGACTCCGAGACGCTCATCGCCACGGCGCAGGACTCCAAAAACGACGTCATCACCTCGGGCTCGGTCTTGGTGGCGGCGCTTATTTCGCAGACGACCGGCTTTGACCTCGATGGCTGGGCGGGCCTGGGCGTGGGCATCTTCATTTGCATCAGCGGCCTGGGCCTGGTGCGCGACGCCATCAGCCCGCTGCTGGGACAAGCGCCCGACCCCAAGCTCGTCCAGGAAATCCGCGACAGGATTATGTCGTACCCCCAGGTCCTGGGCACGCACGACCTGATGGTGCACGACTACGGCCCCGGCCGTCAGTTTGCCAGCGCACACGTGGAAATGCCCGGCGAGGGCGATGCCTTTGAGCACCACGAGATTCTGGACACCATCGAGCACGATATCAAACGCCAGATGGGCATTGGCATTACACTGCACTGCGACCCCATTGCAACAACCGGTGACGACCTGCGCGGCTGGGTCAAGCGCGGCGTAGCGCAGATCGACCCCACGCTTTCCATCCACGACCTGCACGAGCACGATGGCTTTGTGTCATTTGACCTGGTGCGTCCCGACGGCTTTGACATATCCGACGAGGAGCTGCTGGAGCTCGTCACGCGCATCGTGCACGAGCGCAGGCCCGATGCATCATGCGTCGTCACGTTTGACTCCGGCTTTAGCTCGCCCGAGCGCCCGGCAGAGCAGCTGTAGCCCCGCTCCGCTCGACCGCTAGTTTCCCTGTGCGCCCGAAATACCGTTTTGCAGCGCGTCCCAGGCATTCGTTGCCATATCGCCCAGGTTCTGTGCGGTATCGCCGAGATTCTGAGCCGTGTCACCCAACTCTTGGGCCTTATCTCCTAGCTCCTGCGCCTTGTTGCTCAGGTCCTCCAGCGTGTTGGAGCTCGAATTGTCGGTGCCGCTTTGGCCGTCGGACGAGTTGCCCGAGCTGTTCTTGTGCGTGAGTTGAATTTCGAGGTTACCGTTGTCGTTATAGTAGGCAGAAGTAACAACCCAGTTGGCATCGACAACAGGCGTCGAGCCGTCGTCAGTCAGAATCACAGCATTCGAAAGATCGGCGCCGCGCGACTTGAGGAGCTTCTTGGCGTTGGACCAGTACTGCCCCGGGATATCGCTCAGATCGACGGTGCTAGACGAGGCGGACTCGGTTTGCTCGGCCGTGGTATCAGTCGTTGAGCTCCCCCGCTTGTTGAGCATGCCCGACACGATGGCAAACACAATCGAGAGGGCAAAGAAGATCGCCAGCACAATGAGGATCTTCTTGATCACACTCGACGAACGCGACGGCGTCTCTTCCTCGTCCTCACCATATTGCGGAATCGACTTGGGGTACTCGCGATAGGGCTGGCGCGCATACGGATCGCGCGACTCATATCGAGGCTGGGCCTGTGCCGTGCGCGGCATATACGTCGTCTGCTGAGGCTGCGGAATAGGATTTTGCGGCAGGTTGTTATAAGCATCTGTCGCCGCATTGCCATACGGGTCCGGCGCCGCATTGCCATACGGGTCCTGCGGTGCATAATCAAACGGATCCCGTGGTGCATCGCCATAGCCCATAACCCGTGTGGGTTCGGCAGACGCCTGCGTCGCATCGGGAGCAGCATTGCCGAGATTCGGCACTATACGGGTCGCATCGGCGCTGCCGTCAGCCTGTGCGGAACCATATCCGCCCATCACGGTCGTCTTGTCCTGGTCCATGCAACGTTTCCTTTCCGTCGCCTGTAAGCATCAAGTTATCCATGCATTCTACCCGCGCAAAAGCCTATGATGGGCAATGGCCGTCGGTATCTACAAGACATGCGCGGGCCTAAGGATCAAAAAGCCCCGCCGGGCCTTGGTAGGCGCGGCGGGGCGGGCAAGCGGCTATGAGCAGCAGGCTTAGAACAGGCCGGTGATGTTGCCGTCGTTATCGACGTCGATGTTTTCGGCCGCGGGGACCTTGGGCAGGCCCGGCATGGTCAGAACGCTGCCGGTCAGCGCGACCACAAAGTGGGCACCGGCGGAAACCTTGAGCTCGCGCACGGTGATGCGGAAGTTCTCGGGAGCGCCCAGTGCCTTGGCGTTGTCGCTAAAGCTGTACTGCGTCTTGGCGACACACACCGGCAGGTTGCCAAAGCCGTTCTCGCGCAGCTCGGCAAGCTGACGCTTGGCAGCCGGCGTAAAGTCGACGCCATCGGCGCGGTAGACCTTAGTGGCAACGGCCTCAAGAGCATCGGCAACATCGGCACCGTCCTCGTAGGCAAACTTGAGCTCGCTCGGCTGCTCAATCAGGCGCATAACCTCATCGGCCAGGTCGAGCGCGCCCTCGCCGCCCTTGGCCCAAACCTCGGACAGCTTAACGTTGACACCGAGCTTCTGGCACTCGGACTCGATGAGCTCGAGTTCGGCCTTGGTGTCCGTCGGGAAGCGGTTGATGGCGACCACGCAGGGCAGACCGTAGACATTCTGAATGTTGTCGACGTGGCGCAGCAGGTTGGGCATGCCGGCCTTGAGGGCATCGAGGTTCTCGTCATTAAGGTCGGCCTTGGCAACGCCGCCGTTGTACTTAAGCGCACGGGCGGTGGCGACAATCACGACGGCGCTGGGGCGAACGCCCGTCATGCGACACTTAATGTCGAGGAACTTCTCAGCACCCAGATCGGCGCCAAAGCCTGCCTCGGTAATGGCGACATCGCCAAAGCGCATGGCCATACGCGTGGCCATGATGGAGTTGCAGCCGTGGGCGATATTGGCGAAGGGGCCGCCGTGGACAAACGCGGGCGTGCCCTCGAGCGTCTGCACAAGGTTGGGCTTGAGCGCATCCTTAAGCAGCGCAGCCATGGCGCCCTGAGCCTTGAGGTCGCGGGCGCGAACGGGCTCGCCGGCATAGCTGTAGCCGACGACGATCTCGCCCAGGCGCTCCTTGAGGTCGTTGATACTCGTGGACAGGCACAAGATCGCCATGACTTCGGAGGCAACAGTGATGTCGAAGCCATCCTCGCGCGGCACACCCTGGGCCTTGCCGCCAATGCCGTCAATAACGTGGCGCAGCTGGCGGTCGTTCATGTCGACAACGCGCTTCCAGGTGATGCGCTTAACGTCGATACCGAGCTGGTTGCCCTGCTGAATATGGTTGTCAAGCATGGCGGCCAGCAGGTTATTGGCGGCACCGATAGCGTGGAAGTCGCCGGTAAAGTGCAGGTTGATATCCTCCATGGGGATGACCTGGGCCCAACCGCCGCCGGCGGCACCGCCCTTTACGCCAAAGACGGGGCCGAGCGAAGGCTCGCGCAGGGCCACAGCGCTCTTGACGCCGCGACGACGCAGGCCGTCGGCCAGACCGATGGTCGTGGTGGTCTTGCCTTCGCCAGCGGGCGTGGGGTTGATGGCGGTCACGAGGACGAGCTTGGCCTGGTGATTGGTCGGCTCGTTAAGCAGCGAATAGTCGACCTTAGCCTTGTCGAAGCCGTACGGAATCAGGTGCTTTACGTCGACGCCGGCGTTCTTAGCCACCTCGGTAATGGGCAGCGGCGTGACGGAACGTGCGATTTCGATGTCAGTAGGCATGGGCGGTCCTTTCGTTACCGGATGAGAAAAAGACCAATTCAGCATAGCACGGGCGCGCAATAGTAAAACACCCGTAACCGATGAATGGCGATATGTTTATCCAATGCTCAGCGATAGCCTACAGACCAGCCAAAACAAACCCGTCTCTAAGCGGCTGGCTCGATGCCCAAGTGTTCAAAGGTGCGAAGCGTTGCCTGGCGGCCCTGGGGCGTGCGAATCATCAAGCCGCACTGCAGCAGATAGGGCTCATAGACATCCTCGAGCGTACCCGGGTCCTCGCCCACCGCGCTGGCAAGGGTCGTCAGGCCCACGGCACGGCCGGAGAACGTCTTGGCAAGCGTCTCCAAGATGCGAATATCCATCCAGTCCAGACCAAGCTCATCAATCTCGAAGAACTCGAGCGCCTGACGGCAAATATCAAGCTCAATAGGACCGTTGCCGCGCACCTGCGCATAGTCACGCACACGCTTGAGCAGACGGTTGGCCAAGCGCGGCGTGCCACGCGAGCGCGAGCCGATCTCAAGCGCGCTCGGATGGTCTATCGTCACGCCCAAGATGGTCGCCGAGCGCGTCACGATCTGGGCGAGCTCCTCGACCGTGTAGTAATCCAGGCGATACGAAATGCCAAAGCGGTCGCGTAGCGGGCCAGTCAGCATACCCGAGCGGGTCGTTGCCGCCACCAGCGTAAACTTGGGGATATCCAGGCGAATCGAGCGCGCCGCCGGACCCTTACCGATAACGATATCGAGCGCAAAGTCCTCCATCGCGGGATACAGAACTTCCTCGACCGAACGGTTGAGGCGGTGGATCTCGTCGATAAACAGCACGTCGCCCGGCTGCAAGTTAGTCAGGATAGCCGCGAGGTCGCCGGTACGCGCGATGGCTGGGCCGCTCGTCGTCTTGATCTGGGCGCCCAGCTCGTTGGCGATAACCGTGGCCAGCGTGGTCTTGCCCAGACCCGGAGGGCCCGAGAAAATCACGTGGTCGAGCGTCTCGCCACGGCTCTGCGCCGCCTCGATCAGCACGCGAAGGCTCTGCTTGATATGCTCCTGACCGCAGTAGTCATCCAGGCGCTGGGGACGCAGGGTACGGTCGACATCGAGGTCTTCGGGCGTCAGCTCCGAGCCCACCATGCGCTCACCGTGCGCCATGGATGCCGCCGGCGAGTTGCCGGGCGTCGCCCACAGGTCCTGAGAGTCATCGGCTTCCCACATCACGCATCCATTCCGAGTCGCTTAAGCGCCGCGCCGAGCAGATCCTCGACACGCATGTCCTGCCCATCATACCCGCTCAGGGCAACCTCGGTCTCCTGCGGGCTAAAGCCCATGGAGAGGAGCGCCGCACGGGCGTCATCGATGGCCGAGGGAGCGGCGGCGGGGACCGGCATCGCAACCTGACCGGGAATTACGTCGACCGGAACAAAGCCCTTGTCCTTGGCAAAGGTACTCTTGAGCTCCAGGATGAGGCGCTGGGCAGTCTTTTTGCCCACACCGGGCACCTTGGCCATGCCCTTGTCGTCCTCAGCCATCACCAGAGAATACAGTTGTCCCACGGTATAGGTGGAAAGCACGGCAAGCGCCAGGCGCGGACCGACGCCCGAGACGGAAACGAGCCGATCGAACATCGTGCGCTCGTCCTTGGAGGCAAAGCCAAAGAGCGTCATGGCGTCCTCGCGTACCTGCATGCGGGTATAGAGGCGAACCTCGCCGCCGGGCGTAGGCAGCGTGGCGGCTGTGCTGCCCGAAATACCGAGCTCAAAGCCCACGCCCGACACATCGACGACGGCCGAGCTCATCGTGGCCTCGATAAGCGTTCCATGGAGCTGGGAGATCATCAGTATCCGGTTCCTCTCTGTTGATAGAACTCGCCGCCGGTAAGCGCCCGGGTGCGGCTTAGGTTAACGTGACAGATGGCGCAGGCCAGGGCATCGGCGGCGTGGTCTGGATGCGGGTCGTGATCGAGCTGCGTGAGCGTGCGCACCATGTAGGCAACCTGCCGCTTATCTGCGGCACCCGTGCCCACCACGGCCTGTTTGATCTGCATGGGCGTGTATTCGCCAATCTCGAGCGCGCACTCCGAAAGCGCCACGAGCGCGGCACCACGGGCATGCGCCGTTGGGATGGCCGAGCGAACGTTAGCGCCAAAGTAGATGCTCTCGATAGCAGCGGTATCGGGTCGATAACGCTCCACGACGCCCTTGAGGTCACGGGCGATATGCGACAGGCGCACCGCGAGCGGACTGCCCGCGCTGGTCTCGATACAACCGTAGGCACGGCAGCGGACCTCGCCACGTCGCTCCTCGATAATCCCCCAACCCGTATGGGCCAAACCAGGGTCGATACCCAAGATAACCAAGCCAACCTCCCCTCGTCACCAGTACAGCGCAAGGCAACGCCCCGCGCACTATTCACGAACGTCTGTTCTAGAATAACACAACAGGGCCAAGGTACTTAATGCAAGATAGATTCGGCAGAAGCAATGTGTGCGAGAGAATCCTTCCCGCAATGTTTTCGTCTGCCCTAGTTCTGGCTAAAGAACGGGAACTGTCGGGGATCCACCGGTGGATGCGGCATCGGACCACCCTGGGGCCCACCCTGCGGTCCGCCCTGACCGCCCATCATCTTGTCGATGGCGTCCTGGACCTCGCCCTCAAACCGCTTCATGCCCTCGTGCAGACGACGCTGACCGTCCTCGGAGCGCAGCTCTTCCATCTGCTCGGGTGAAATACCCAACAGCTCGCCCAATAAGCCCATCATCTCGCCGCGCATACGGTCACTCGTATCGTCGTCGGCAAAGCGACGCACCTCGGCGCGCGCCAGCGAATCAACCGTCATGCGCTCTTTACCGCTAAGGCCAAGATCGGACCACGCAAGCATGTACGGCCAGGCGCGCTCGGCAAACGAACGGGCCGAAACGATCGGCGCCGTCGGTAGCATGCGACGGGCAGCCTCACCCTGGCGCACGAGCATCAGCAGCAGCGAGCAGGCCTCGGGCTTGGCGGCGGCCATCGGGATGTCGTCAAAGGGACGGTTGCGGTCCACGTGCGACTCGAGCGCACCATCGACCTCGCCCGGCTCAAGCCCGCCAAGCAGCTGCGCCGCGCGATCGAGCATATCAACCGGACCGGCGAGCGTCGAGAGCGCCTGCGCCAGCACGCGATCCATGCAATCCTCCACCGCGTTGAGCGTCACGAGCTTTTGGGGCACCACGGCCGAGGCGCGGTTGCGCACGCGTGCCACAAACTCGAGCGTCGACAGATACACATCGCCAAAGGGCGCAAAGTCGCCCTGGTAGCCGCCGGACAGCGCGGGCGCCGCCAGCGCGTACTCAGTCTTGGAAAGCGGGCTCAGCGCCGTAGCGCCCAGCTCGAGCGCCGTATCCTCGAGCATCAGGCCCAACGCACGCGAGCGCAGACGTTCGGCGTCGCCCGCCGACACGTCGCGGTCGAACACGCGCGCCACATCCGGCGCATCGCGCTCGACGGTGCGAATGTGCAAGCGCTCGGCGATTGAGCGAACAGCGGAACAACGGGCGGCTTCGGCCTCCTCCTGCGCCGGCGTAAAGATGCGATTGCGCCCCAGCACCAGGCCAATCACATTACGCGGACCCAAGGCATCGACGGCAAGCGCCGCCAACAGGGACGACGGCAAATCGCCCTCGAGCGCCACCACGGCACGCGAAGCGCCGCGGGCGCGGGCATTGTCGCGTACGGCAAGCACCAGCGCCTGCCACAGCCACTCCTCGGAACGAAACTCGGGCAGCTCGTGGTCCTCCAGGGCATCGAGCATCACGCCGCGCTGAATCTCCTGAACCAGCAGGCTCTCCTCAAAGCACGGCGCCTGGGCCACCACGCGGCCGCAATCGTCGAGCACAAACGATCCGCCGGTATACACCGACTCGTCATAGGCACCAATCGGCGCCATGCAGGCAAACCACACGCTGCGCTTGGACGCGATCTTGCGGTAGGCACCGCTGCGCACGGCGGCAATGGCGGCCGTCTCGCGATCGGTCATGTCAAACGCGTTGAACTGGAAATAGGCGATGAGGTCGACGCCGGTCGGCAGCATTTCGAGCTCGCGGTCCAGGTCAAACACCACGGCGATGCGCACGCCGTCCACGTCAAACACCGGAGGCGCCCAACGCGCGTCGTTGCTCTCGCCACGCTGCAGGGCGATGCTTGCGCGCGCAGGCACCACGCGGCCATCCTTAAGCATCATGTAGTCGAGCAGGGGCTGGCCCTCAAACGAAACCGCAGAGGGCACGATGCAGATCATGTCGAGCTCTTGGATGCGCTCGGCAACGCCCGTCAAGCCCGTCAGCATATCGTGCTCAAAATCGGCAGCGCCCACCAGGCTGCCCGGCATGGCACCCATAAAGAGCGGAGCCGGAACGCACAGCACGCGCGCGCCGCGCTCATGAGCCAGGCGAGCCTGGTCCTCGATGCGGCCGCAAATGCCCTCGATGTCACCCAGGCGCATATCGATCTGTGCAAGTGCGAGCTTCATGGCCCAGCCCTTTCCGTCGTAAATCGTCGTTGTCGTAGTAAAAGCGCCGGCCGCATAATGCAGCCGGCGCTCGCATGTGCATATGCTAGCTATGATACCCCGAGCGGGGGCGCGCTCCTAGAACGTCGCGGACCACAGCCCATGCAGGTTGCAGTAGGCATAGACGGTACCGGTCTTGGAGCCGCCAGCGAAAAACGTCGTGGGCTTCATGCCGGGCTCAAGGTAATGGACCTCCAGGCGGCCCTCGGCCTCAAGCGCGATCCACTCGATGTAGTGCTCGGGCAACATGGGGTGCTCTGTCGAGCCCACGCGTGCGCGAATGACGTGGCCGTCACGCTCGATCTCGACAACAGGCACGTGCTTCTCGTGTGCCGCATCCTCGGTGTTCGCCGTCAGCTCCGTGCAGCCAGCAGGGGTCGCAACGCCGTCGCCAAGGGCGGCAACGAGTTTGCCGTTGGAATCCTTAAAGAAATTCGCCATGATGTTCTCCTTTGCTGATGTGCCAATGTTCTCGATGCTTCTTATGCCCAAAGGCAGGCGAACCATCCACGGCATGGCAAATGAACACATAACGAGCGAGGCTAGCGACCGTCGCCACCGAGCAGCGCCAGAACATCTTCGCGGGTAAACAGTGCCGACGAGATACCATCGCCGCCGAGCACGCTGTTGACCAGATCGCGCTTGGACTCCTGCATCTGCATAATGCGTTCCTCGATCGTGTCCTTGGCGATGAGCTTGTACACGGTCACGGTGTGCTGCTGGCCAATGCGGTGGGCGCGGTCGGTCGCCTGGTCCTGCGCCGCCACGTTCCACCACGGGTCGTAGTGGATGACCACGTCGGCAGCTGTCAAATTAAGGCCCACGCCGCCCGCCTTGAGCGAAATCAAGAACACCGGCACCTCGCCCGCTTGGAACTGCGCAACCATCTTGGCGCGACTCTCCTTAGACGATGCGCCCGTAAGCTTAAGAAAGGCGATATCCTCCTTGACCAGGCGCTTGCCAATGATATCGAGCATGCCCGTAAACTGGCTGAACAGCAAGATGCGGTGACCGCCGTCAAGCGCGCCGTGAACGAGCTCCATGCACGTATCGAGCTTGGCGCTTCCCGCCTTGTAGTCCGCATAGTGCAGATGCGGGTCGCAGCAGATCTGACGCAGCTTGGTGAGCTCGGCAAGTACCTTGAGCTTGTCTTTCTTAAACTCCCCGGCCTCGCGGTGCTGCACTTGCTGGGCAATGCGGTCCTGGTTGGCCAGGTAGAGCTTGCGCTGCTCGCCGGTAAGCTGCGCCATCACCGTATCCTCGATCTTCTCGGGCAGATCGGCCACCACCTCTTCCTTGACGCGACGCAGCACAAACGGCGATACGAGCGCCTGCAGACGAGCGGCGCTGTCGCCCTCAGCATGCTCGACGGGACTTTCAAAGCGCTTGGCAAATGAGTCACGCGTGCCAAGCAGGCCCGGCATCAAAAAGTCGAAGATACTCCAGAGCTCGGACAAGCGGTTTTCGATGGGCGTGCCCGTCAGGGCAAAGCGCACGCCGGCCGGCAGGCGCTTTGCGGCGCGCGCCACCTGCGTGAGCGGGTTTTTAATGTACTGGGCCTCATCGAGCACCACGCGGGCAAAGTCCTGCTCGACGTACCCGTCGATGTCGCGGCGCATAAGGTCATACGACGTCACGACCACGTTGTGCTCGGCTGCGCCGGCAATTTGCACGCGACGCTGGGCTTTGGCGCCCACGATGGCGCACACATCAAGCGAGGGGGCAAAGCGCTCCAGCTCGGCGGTCCAGTTGTACACAAGCGACGCCGGGCACACCACGAGCGTGGGCTTGGTATCCCCCGCTTCCACGCGCGCCAGAATGTGCGCGATCATCTGCAGCGTTTTGCCCAGGCCCATATCGTCGGCCAAGATGCCGCCAAGGCCCAGGTGCTCAAGCGAGCCGAGCCACTGGTAGCCGTCAATCTGGTAGCCACGCAGCGTGGCCTTGAGCGAGACGGGTACCGTAAAGTCCATCTTGCCGAGCGTGTCCAGGCGCTCGACGGTGCGGCGGAACGCCGCGTCGCGATCGGCCTCGAGCGCCGGCGTGCGCGCAATCATGCTGTCGACAAACAGGGTGCTCGACGCGGGAAGCGACACGCCGTCGAGCAGGTCGACGGCATCGACACCCAAGTCCTCGGCAAGGCCAAACGCAGCACGAGCGCCCTCGTCCAGGCGCACGATGTCGCCGGACGTAAGGCGCGCGAACGTCTGGTGGCGCTTATACGAATCGAGATAGATGGCAAGGTCAGCCGCCGAAAGCCCGCTCGCACCCAGCTCGACGTCGAGCAAGTTGCTCTTGACGGTGGCACGCACCGAGAGCTTAGGCGCAGGGCGTACCGAGATCTGGCGCAGGCGATCGCTGAGCATGACCTCGCCCAGCTCGGACAGGGCAGACAGGCCCTCGGTCAGCAAGTGGAACAGGCTCTCGTCATCGCGCTCCTCAAATGCCAGGCCGCCCTCGTAGAAATCGAAGTACAGGGCAGCCGTGTCCATAACGCGAAACTCCGCCACCGTATCGCGGGGCGGAACGCCGGGGCGTTGCTCTTCGAAAGGACTGCCCGGAGCACCAAGACTAAAGAGATCTGCCGACCAATCGCCGTAGGCCACCGTAATCTTGCAGGTCACAAGACCATCGTCGACGCCAATCGCCATGGCAAAACTCGGCTCGGGCGCCACGGCGTCAAGTACGGCGGGAGCGGTCAGGTCGGTGTAGTCGCGCAAGATCGGCAGCGCCATGCGGCAGAACTCGCCCACCTGGTCGGCGGCGATATGGACCGGCGTGCGGCAGGGCAACAAGTGCGATAGGAACGGCGCCGCATGCTGGGCAAACGCCGTGTCGGTACGGCGCGCGCGGCGCGTATCGACCAGATAGGCCGCGTCACCCGCGACAAAGCAATACGTATCGGCCGGAAGGCGCAAGTCATAGCTGCCTCCCGCCGCCGGTGCAATCTTGGCGGCAAGGAGCGGCGGGCGCTTAGCCGGAACTTCGCCCTCCCCCTGCGGCGACGGCTCGACTGCCACCTCGTAGGCGCGATGCGTCGTCGTCCCCCGCGACCAAGCAGGCTCAAAGGACATGGTCCTGCCGCGCAGCAGGTCCAGCACGGACACGATGGAATGCTCGGATACCGGCAACTGACGCTCGGCGACAAAACCGCTGCGGGCAAAGTCGTACGATGCCGAGCGCGAGCTCGTAATATCACCTAGGTAGGCGACCGTCATTGCAACAAAGTCAAGCAGCTTTGTCGACACGTCATCGAATGCCTCGGACACATGGACAAACGTAAGCTTCTTGCCATAGGAGAACGTACCGCCGCGCACATAGGCATCGGCCATGCCGTCGATATCCTTAACCACGTAGGACACCGAACCGCAGCGAATGCGAAACTCGAGCGCCCAGTTAAAACGATCGGCAAACAGCGGATTGTAGTACGGCACCAGCGAGGGCTCCAGCACTGCCTTGGGCGCATCGGGGTCAATGGTGCCGGCGAGCTTGCGACGCATGGCCACGAGCTCGTCCATGCGCGCGTCCGAAAGATCGGAAAGCGCCGCCACAAGGCTCGGGCTCGTGGGGACGGGCGCCGGGAAGGGAAAGTTGGGGTTGACCGCAGATGCGGTGGGCACGGGGCGCGTGGGCTGCTTGGACTGTGCGGGCGGTACCGTAAACGTGCGGACCGGCGTACGCAAGCCCTCGACGGGCTCGGCGCCACTGGCATCCAGATACGCCAGCGCCGTGGCGATAACGTGCTTGCACATGCCGGAATAGCGGAAGGCGGCGGGACAATCGCAGTCGTAGTCGATAACCTCGTGCTCGTCCATATCGAGCGCCACGTGCGTCTTGTACAGGTCGCCGCGCGAGCCACGCACCGTGCCCTCGATGTTCACGTTTTTGGAGAAGCGCGAGCCGGAGTCATCAAACGACAGCACGGCGCCGTTGAGCATGAGCGAGCGCCCCTTCATAAAGGTGCTGCTAAGCGCCGCCTCCTTACGAAGCGCCTGCACAAACGTCCCCTGCGCCATCACTTCCTCCAATCTCGCGCGGACCAGCAAGGTCGCCCTTAGATCACCGTCACGCGACCCTGGTTACCCACGATGGCTTTTGCCTCTGCCAACAGCGGAATCGAGCGTGCGTTGACTTTGGCCGGCACCTCGGCACGCAGTACGCGCCCATCCACCTGCTCGATAAAGATCTCCACGCGGTCGCCGCCCGGGTTGGCGGTAAGCACCGTGGCAAGACGCGCCATATTGCCCTGGCTAAAGCGGCTGTTGGGCACCATGACCTCAAACACCTTGGGCTTGTTGCTCTCCTCGTTGAGCTCCAGCGGCACAATCTCCTGCGCGATGATCTGATCGCCGCGGTCCGAGCGCTCGAGCTTGCCCTTAATGCGCACAAACGCATCGGACAGCTGTGCACCGGTCTCGGGATCGACCTCGCCGTACAGGTACCCCTCGGCCTCCTTGTAGGTCTTGGGGAACACCACGACCGTGGCCTCGCCTTCCATGTCCTCGAGCTGCACAATACCCATGGGGTCGCCGTTTTTGGTCACGCGCTTGGACACGCTCGAGACCATGCCGGCCCACCACAACGCCTTGCCCTCGGGAATCTCCTGGTTGATGGTACCGCCCGTGGGGTTTTGCACCTCATAGCCGGTGTCGATCTGCGAGAACGAAAAGTCGCGCGCCTTGGCTAGCGCATACTCAAACGGGCGCAGCGGGTGGTCCGAGACGTAGATGCCCAGAACCTCCTTCTCCTGGCTCAGCTTAAGGTGACGATCCCACTCCTGGCCATCCGGATCGGGCACGCTCACCTCAAAGCCCGAGCCCTCAACATCGCCAAACATATCGAAGAACGACGTCTGGCCGCTCGCGCGATCTTTCTGGCGCTTTACCGCGGCATCGATGATGTTCTCGGGGTTGTTCTTATCCACAAAGTGCATCATCTGGCGACGCGGATACCCCGTGGAGTCGAAGGCGCCTGCCTTGATGAGCGATTCGATCACGCGGCGGTTTGCCTGGCTCGAGTCCACGCGCTCAACAAAGTCGTGCAGCGTCTTAAACGGACCACCCGCCTCGCGCTCGGCGATAATCGCCTGCGCCACGCCGGTGCCCACGCCGCGGATGCCGGCCAAACCAAAGCGCACGCCCTCCTTGGTAGCCGTGAACTCGGTACCGGACTCGTTGACATCTGGCGACAGCACGGGGATACCGTCATGACGGCACGCCGAGACGTAGTGAACGATCTTGTCGGTCTTGCCCGTATAGGACGTCAGGACGGCCGCCATGTACTCGTGCGGATAGTGCGCCTTGAGCCACGCCGTCTGCATAACCAGAATGGCGTAGCCGGCGGAGTGCGACTTGTTGAAGGCGTAAGATGCGAACTCGAGAACATCGTCCCAAATCTTCTGGGCGACCTCGCGCGTGTAGTTGTTCTTGATGGCGCCGTTCATCCAGTGGTCGTAGGTGGTCTCGTCCGAGCCATCCTCCCAGTGGAGCACCGTCGACGTGAGCAGCTTGATCTTTTTCTTAGCCACGGGCTTACGGATACGCGAGTCCGATTCGCCCTTGGAGAAGCCGCACATCTCGACGGAGATGAGCATAACCTGCTCCTGGTAGACCATGGTGCCGTAGGTTTCGCCCAGGATGTCGTCCAGGCGGTCGTCGTAGGAGACGGCCGGCTCCTTGCCGTTCATACGGTTGATGTAGGACGAAACCATGCCGGCGCCCAGCGGGCCCGGGCGGTACAGGGCGATCAATGCCACGACGTGCTTGTACTCAGTAGGCTTCATGTTCTTGATCGTGGCCGTCATGCCGGCGGACTCGACCTGGAAGACGCCGGCGGTGTGGCCGGAGCCCATGAGCTTAAAGATCTCGGGGTCGTCAAAGGGGATCTCTTCCTCTTTGATGTCGATGCCGAAGTTCTTTTTGATGTTGGCCTTGGCCTTAGAAATAACCGTCAGCGTGCGCAGGCCCAAGAAGTCCATCTTGAGCAGGCCCATGTCGGCAACGGTATGGCCCTCGTACTGGGTGATCTCGACGCCGCCCTTGGTATCGAGCTTGGTGGGCACATGCTCGTTGACGGGATCGCGGCAGATCAGGACGGCGCACGCGTGCACACCCTCGCCACGGGTGAGGCCCTCGATCGAGAGCGCCGTGTCGATGATGCGGCGGGCGTCGTCGTCCTTTTTATAGGCCTCGGCAAAGTCGGGGTTAAACAGATCCTCTTTGCCGGGTTGCTTTTCGAGCACCTGCTTGAGCTTGACCTTGGGGTCGCTCGAGACCATCTTGGACAGGCGCTGGCCCATGTAGACCGGATAGTCCAGCACGCGCGCGGCGTCGTTGATGGCCTGCTTGGCCTTAATGGTCGAGTAGGTGATGACGTGGGTGACCTTCTCGGGACCGTAGAGCTGGCGAACGTGCTCCACGACCTCGAGGCGCCGCTCATCGTCGAAGTCCATATCGATATCGGGCATCTCGGTACGCTGCGGGGACAGGAACCTCTCGAACATCAGGCCGTTCTCGAGCGGGTCGAACGCGGTGATGTTCATGGCGTAGGCGACGATAGCGCCGGCGGCCGAGCCACGGCCGGGACCGACGCCGATGCCGTTGTCCTTGGCCCATTGCACGTACTCGGCGACGATCAAAAAGTAGGCGGCAAAGCCCTTGTCGCAGATGACCTTGTATTCGTACTCAAAGCGCTCTTTGATGTTGACGCCACAGATTTCGCGCGTGGCCCAGTCGTCACCGTAGTGTTGGCGCAGGCCCTTCTCGCACTCGCGGCGGAACTGGCTCTCGTGCGTCTCGCCGGGATCGAGCAACGGGAAGCGCGGCAGGATGATGGAGTCCCAGTCCAGCTCCACGTAGCACTTGTCGGCGATCTCGAGCGTGTTGTCGCAGGCCTCGGGGCAATACGGGAACATCGCCCGCATCTCTTCCTCGGTCTTCATATAAAACTCCGAGCCGGTCATGCGCATGCGGTTGGGGTCATCGACCTTGGCGTTCATGCCAATGCACATGATGACGTCCTGCACGGGCGCATCCTCGCGGCGCAGGTAGTGAAAGTCGTTGGTAGCGATGACCTTGACGCCCACCTGTTTGGCGATATCGATGAGCGTGCGGTCCATCTGCTCGTCGGTCAGGCCGTTATCGGTGGTAATGCCGTGTTCCTGAATCTCGATGTAAAAGTCGCCGGGGTCAAAGGTGTCACGGAAAGTCTCGGCCCACTTGATGGCGCCTTCCATGTCGCCGCGGTCGATGTATTTGGGGATGATGCCCGCGATGCAGGCGCTCGTGCAGATCATGCCCTTGGCGTGGCGGCGCAGGTTGTCGAGCGTCACGCGCGGCTTGTAGTAAAAGCCCTGCACGGCGGCCTCGGAAACCGTCTGCATCAGGTTGACGTAGCCCTCCTGGTCCTTGGCCAGAAGGATCATGTGGTAGAGCTCGGGCTTATGGTCGCGGGCGAGCGTCTCGTCCGGCGTAAAGTAGACCTCGCAGCCAAAGATGGGCTTGATGACCAGGGGCGGCTTGAGCTCGTCGATGTTGCCCTTCTCGTCCCACATGGCCATGTCCTTCACATACTGGGCATGCTCGCGCGGGTTTGCCTCGGGGTCGGGCTCCACCAGCTCGTCGCGGCGATCCTTTTCCAAGAAGGCCTTGTCGTGGCTCCATGTCTTGTACTCGGGCGTGTTGTGGTTGACGGCGTCGCAGGCCAGCGCCAGGTCGGGCACGCCGTACATGTAGCCGTGGTCGGTAATGGCCACGGCGGGCATGCCAAGCTCAACGGCACGATTGACCATATCCTGGATACGGGTTGCGCCGTCGAGCATGGAGAAGACAGTGTGGTTGTGCAGATGGACGAATGCCATATGATGAGCTCCGATGCGGGTTCGTGTTCTGACTGAACGATTTTACCGCACGGCGCGGACGGCACCCGAACCTAGCCAAACCCACACGGCTCCTCTTGAGTTGTGGTGAAATGCGGACTGTTTGGCGGCTTTTTTGGCCAAAACAGTCCGTATTCCACCGCAAGTTATCTGAGGATTAGAAGTTATAGGTGACCACTTGAGGTTCGGCGGGTTCGACGAAGATGGTTGGATTCGCCTGCTCCACGCGAACGAACTTGACGGTCACGGCCTCAAAGCCCGCCTTATGCAGAACATCAGCGTAGACGCGCGCCTGCAGGGCGTGCTTCTCCTGCAGCTGCTCCGGCGTCTCGTCCGGCGTGCCGCCCGTCTTGTAGTCGATGACCAGTGCGCGCGACGGATCGGCCGGGTCGGTGGCCAGTGCATCGATGGCGCCCTCGGCATATGCACCGTAGCGGGCAATGTCCTCGTCCTCGCAACCCAGCGAGAAGAACGGTACCTCGGCACGAACGCACGGCCAGGCAAGCAGCTCGGCACGGACCGCCGACTTGAGCCAGCGATTCAGGGCGGCATCGAAGCGCCCGCGCTGCTCCGGCGTCAGGCGCCACAGACGCGCCAGCGCATCGGCGCGCGCAGCGGGCAGCGCATCGGCACCCATCTCGATGAGCCACTGGCAGGCGGCGTGGAACGCCGAGCCCAGCGCCATAGGGTTGCCGGCGGGCTCAACGGCGGCCACGTCTGCATCCGTCATCTCGGAACCATCCGACTCCGCATCATCGCCGGACTCGTCCATGGGAACACGCGCCTCGGCGGCACGGTCTTCCGTCTCGGCATGGAGTGCCGCGGCGATTGATGAGTAGCTATACGAGTCACGCATCGGATACGGGCAGATGCCCATGCGCACGCCCACTGCCTGGGGATACACAAGCTCAAACGAATCGGGATCGGGGTCGGCGGGACCGGGCACAGTTGAGTGCGCAGCATTATCGGCGGCATCGGCATCGCCCCGAACAAGCCTGCCCTCGACATCCAGCGAAGCGTTGGCCTCAAACGCCTGCTCGCCAAACGTAAAGTCCGCCAGCGAAATGAGCTCGTAGTCGCCCGGTTGGGAGTTGTCGAACACCAGGCGGTCGCTATCGAGCTGCGGCATGTCCAGACTGTCGGTCGGCAGGATGCGGCGCAGGACGTCGTAGGTCAGGTCCGTCTCGACATCGAAGGTCGGCGCCGTCACCTTGCCACGGCTCACGCCGGCGTCCATCGCCAAGATCACCAGCTCGCCCGCACGCGTCATGGCAACGTAGAGCAAGCGGGCCCGTTCCTCGAGCGAAAGCTGCAGGTCGTCGTTGCGCAGGCGGGCAAATGCCTCGGCGGGAGAGCCCGTCGCGCATACGTCCTCCATAAGCTCTGGCGGCAGCCACAGCGACGTGCCCTTGCCCTTAAACGCGTGTTCAAACTGCTTTTTGACGTCATCGCCCTTCACGAAGGTCCCGTCGGCAAGCTTAACGCCATCGAAGCGCGCCGGCAGCGCCACGACTTGCGCCCCACCGCCGACGCGACCCATCTGTGCCGCACCGGACGATTTGCGCACGCCAAAACACTCGGCAACCGCTACGACCGGATACTCCAGACCCTTGGACGCATGCACGGTCATGATGCGCACCGCGCCGTCGCCCTCCTCGTTGAGGGCGCCCGGGGCCTCCTTGCCCGACAAGAAGCGGTCGAAGGCGAGCGCGATGGAGCGCGGAGAATTGCCGAGCTCGGCCTCTGCCTCGGTCACGGCGTCGAGCGCCTTGAGCACGTTGGCGGCAATGGCCTTGCCCTCGGGGCCGCGCTGCGCCAGACGCACGAACCAGCCGGAGGCATTGACCGCGTCGCGCGCGATGGCGGCGAACGAATCGCGTCCCACGCGACGAAGCGCGTAGCGCAGTACCTCGCGGGCACGCGTCACGAGCGGCAGGTTCTGCAAACCCGGCACATCGGAATCGCTCATGATGCCCACATCGATATTGCGGCGCGACGTCTCGCCCGTCTGCTCGTCGAGCTTGGTCGCCAGCGCCAGGAACTCCTGGGCGCCGAGTGCAAACATTGGCGAGGCCAGCAGTGGCATAAGACCCTGCGCCGTATCGGCCGGATTGGCAAGCGCGCACACCAGGGCACGCACCGTCTGCACCTCGGCTGCCTGGGAAAAGACCGAGCCGCCTGCGATCACGCAGTCGAGCCCTTGGTCGCGGAAGGCCTGCGCGTAGACGTCGGCGTTGGTCATGCGGCCCAGCAACAACACCATGCTGCCCTGGGGCTGGCCCGCTTTAACGAGCGCTTGGAACCGCTCCGCAATCGCACGGGCTTTCGCCTGCGTTCGTTCCTGGGTGCTGCCGCCGGCAACGAGCAGCGCCTGGCGGCGCGAAGCCTTTGCCTTGAGCTTGTCCTCGCGATCGTCACTCGGCTCAAGATCCAAGAACCCCTGCATCAAACCACCGGTATCGCCGTCGAAGACGCGTGCTACGTAACGCAGCACCTCGTCGTGACTGCGGAAGTTGCGTACAAGCTTAACGAGCTCGCCGGCGGGGGCATCGGATGCGACAGCCGTCACGGGCGCAGCAGAGGAGCCCACCTTGCGCTCCTGACGACGGAACACCTCGACCTCGGCACCACGGAAGCGGTAGATCGACTGCTGTGCATCGCCCACGGTGCACAGCGCACGCTCGCCCGCGCCCGTCAGATAGCGAATCAAATCGACCTGCATCTGATCGGTATCCTGGAACTCATCGATCATGACCATCTTAAAGCGGCCCTCATAGGCAGCTCGAATAGCCGGGTAGTCGCGCAGCGCCTCGTACGCCATGCGCAGCAGGTCGTTGTTATCGAGCGCGGACTGGCCGGCCTTGAGCGCGCGGTACTCCGCCTCCACAGCGCGGGCAAGCCCCACCAGCGCATCGAGCGCCGGGCCGCCGCAGGCAAGCACGATATTGATAAACGCATCGGCGGCCTCGGCCTTGAGTAGCTCCACCTGCTCCTTAGGAAACGCCTTGCTCGCCCGAGGCATACTGCACGACATCATGAGTCGCGCCGCATCCTCCATGGTTTTGCCGCTCGCCTCAAACGCGTCGATGGCGTCGAGTGCCACCTGCGCTTTCTCGGTCGTGGCCTTGCTTGCGCCCAGCGCCGCACGATAGGCATCGGCAAGCGCCGAGGTGTCGGCCTGGCCGCGCGCCACGCACACATCGTCCATGCCGCCCGGAAGCTGGCTCGATAGCTCCAGCAAGTCGCGCACCAGGCCTTTGATGGTGGTACCGGCGCCAAACGTCCCGCCCTCGCCCGCCATGGGATACCAGGCGTAGAGGGCCTTAAGCGAAGTGGCGAGCTCGGGCGCGGCATCGAGCGCCGTCGCGCGCCCCAGCACATGCTCGACAGCCTGATCCATAAGCTCATCGGTATCGGTAAGCACCGTGAACTCGGGGTCAATGCCCAGCTCCAGCGCGTGCGCGCGCAGGATGCGCGAGCACATGCCGTGAATGGTCGAGATCCAAGCGTCGTCGACCGTCAGGGCCTCTTCGTCCATGCCCTCTTCGATAAGCGCGCGGCGCACGCGGTCGCGAATCTCGGCCGCGGCGTCTTTGGTAAAGGTAATGGCGAGCACCTGGTCCAGATGCTCGACAAACGGACCGGATTCGGGCGAGAGCGCGTAGACGATGCGGCGCGTGAGGGTAAAGGTCTTGCCCGAACCGGCACCCGCCGAGACAAACAGCGGGCGGTCGAGCGTTTTGACGACTTGCAGCTGTTGCGGCATCAAAGTCGAAAGATCCATGGTCTACACGTCCCTCCTTACAAACGTTCCTTCGTGGTTATACGAGCAGCGCGCATGCGCGGCCTGAGCCGACGTCGGATCGACGGCGGCGACGTCACCCGCCTCGAGCTCGCACAGGCGCTCGGCGATGCCGGCCTCCACGCGGTCGAGCAGCGCATCGAAGTCCATGTTGCCGCCCTCGCCCGGAAAGCCCTTCTTGAGGCCCGGGATGCGACCGTCGCCGCGCTCTTCCTCGAGCAACTCGGCACTTGCGGCACCACGCAGCGCGGGCTTGCCGCCCTTGGTCGAAAAGTAGAGCGCAGCGCGGGTATCTAGGCCCAGCGCCCGACGCATGGCCTGCGCGTAGATGAGTGTCTGGGTATGGGGCGGCAGCCAGCGCGGGTCGTCGATGGGGGCCTCGCCCGACTCCTCGTCGCGCACCGTGGGGTCGGCGAGCTTAAACTCCTCGACACCCGAACGATGCTTGTAGTCAATCACCACGGCGCGGTTCTCGGCGTCCACATCCACGCGGTCGATGCGCCCGCCGAGCGGCCAACCGGCATACTCGACCTGGAGCTCGTTGAACGCAAACTCCAGGTAGCGCGGAGCAAAGGGGGTGAGCGCCTCGGACTCGTAGGCAAGAACGCCCTCCAGCTGCGGCAAGATCTCGGCCACCTGACGCTCCTCCACCGGGGAGAGCGGCACCAGCGGGCCCTCGGTACCGCGCTTGCCGGCGTGCTCGGCCAGGGTCTCGGCAAAGACCTCGCGCAGCAGCTCCTGTGCACGCGGCAGGTTCTCGGGCGTCACGCGCTCCATGCCCTCTTGGGGCAGACGGGCGTGCAGGTGTTCCAGCACGTCGTGGACGAAGTTGCCCTTCTCCATGTTGCCAAAGCCCGCATCGATGGACTGAGGTTTGACGCGATACGACACGAACCAGCACAGCGGGCAGGTGGAATAGGCCTCGATCTGCGAGGCGGACGTCAGGCGTGGCACGAGCGGCGCGTCCTCGCCCTCGCCATCGCGACGGCGCAGGACCAAATACGGCACGGCCTCGGCACTCAGATGCTGAGGGGCTTCACAGGTCACGCGCTCGCGCTTGAGGCCTTCGCCTGCCGCGGGATCGAAGTCCCTTACGATATCGCCCTCACCCACGCACTTCGCCTTGTCGGCGCCAGCGGCCTTGTCGGCGTCAGCGACCTTAGCGGCGTCAGCGGCCTTAGCGTCGTCAGCTGCCTTAGCAGCTTCAGCGGCCTCGGCATGCGCCCGCAGCTCGGTCCACACGGCAGCCGGATAGCACTCGCGCGCCTGGCGATCGTGCGTCACGCGCGCAAGCGCAACCGGACCGCGTGCCGTCTGCATCGCGTGGCCAAAGCGCACGCGCAGCAAGGCCGCGGGCTCAAGCGTCACGCCCTCGCGACCAAAGCTCGCCGTCAGCGTGGCCAGCGGCCCCTCCTCGTGTGAGAGCGGATAGCTGTCCAGATCGACATCGGCAAACAGCACGGCATCGTAGCTGCCGGGGCGCAGAGCCGCCGCATCGGCAAGCGAAGCAAAACGAACCTGGGCACGTGGCGCACGGTCAACCTCGTGGGTCTCGTAATCGTAGGCGGCGCTACGCTTGTCCACCTTGGTGCGAATGCCGTCGAGCACGGGCACGGTTGCAGTCTGCGACACGTCGAGCGCGCGGGCGCCATTCATAAGGATGTCGATGACGTGGCGCAGCAGGGCCACCTCCGCCTGGCGACGGGCTTGGCCATCCAAGCTGCCCAGCGAGCGATCGGGCAACGCCTCGGCAACGGCAAGCATGGCCTTGAGCGCCGTCACGGGCTTGTCACGCCACAGCGCCTGGAACACGTCCGAAACCACACACGGTACGTTCTTAAACCAGTTGTCGTCGCTCGCCGCCTTGCGCGCGCCCCTCACCTGGCCTTGGACACTCTGCAGCAGGCTCTTAACGCTCGCGGTAGTCTTGCTACGCGAGAGACGCATATTCTTATCGAAGGCACGGGCATTGACGGCATCAGCGCCCGAAAGCGGACTGTAGATCCAGTCGGTAAGTTCCGGCGCGGGCCACCACTCGGTCTTTGACGCCGTGCCCTCATCGGCGGCCTTCATGCGCTCGATCAGGCCGGCAAGCGCCGCAAACTGCCTGCCCGCAATGGATTGGGAAAACGCCGTGAACTCAGTTGTCTCGGCAGCGATATGGCGAGCCGCCAGACGAGAGGCGAGCTCACCGAACAGCTGGGGTGCCCGGGCAGAAACGACGAGCACGCGCACGGGGTCGGTGGGCATTGCAGTAGCTTTATCGGCCTTGGGCTCCTTGTGCGCTTTCACCAACTTATCGACGGCGTCCGCATAGACATGAGCACGGGCATGGGGACCGGCGACCTCAATAAAGGCAGGCTGAGCGGCAGTCCCGCAAGCGACATCAGACGCGACGGCGTCCTCCCCCAGCGGCGCAATCTCAAACAGCACACCGCGGGCATCAAATGCCGCGGCAAGCTCCTCGCGCATCGCCGCCTGCTCGCGGGCAAGCAGCACGACGACCTCTCCCCCATTGTTCGCCACGGCAGACAGCAGCTCGAGCAGGCCGTGCGTAAACGACGTGACACCGCGCACGCATACGGCGCGGGTGCACGCCGGCAGGCTATCGGCCAGGGCACCGGCCATAATGTCGGCCGCCTCACAGGGCTCGACCATATCTCGACGGTCCAAACCGCCCGCGTAGGCGCGCAAAAGCTCGAACACACGAGCCTCGGCATCGCTTTTTGGCTCCGGTTGGCAGTTGTCGCCACGGCATCGTTCGGCACCCGTCCCCGCAACGCCCGGCAACACGTCGCGGGCCATGCGCGCGAGCATGCGCACTGTACCCTGGCTGCGTGAGAGCGGCTGTAGGTCGGCATCATCAAGACGCGTGACCATGTCCGAGAACAGCATCTGGCGTTGCAGGTTGTCGACGAAACCGCGCCCGTCACCCAATAGCTCCCAAAGCGAACGAAGCCACGATGTAGGCGTCTTGTAGTCGATACCCAGTGAAACCCCGGCTTCCGCCGCATCATGACGGCACAGGTCGAGCTCGGCAAACGTAGGTGCCAGCAGCACGGCACGCCCGTGGCGGGCAATAAGGTCGGCAAGCAACGCCGACTCGGCATCGCTCAAATCCGTGCCGGCATTGGTGGTATAGATTCGAACAGGCATGGTCCTCCGCTCAAACTGTTCGCAATAATCAATGTATCCATCCTACCCGCCCAAGCGGACAGATTTGCCCCACGCCAACAGATTTGATCCCTTGGGGACGGAGGAAAACGGATCACCGAGGGGGTCTGTCTAACCCGGTGATCCGTTTTCCTCCGTCCCCAAGGGATCAAAAAACCGCCCCCGGAGGAGCGGTTTTGCACAATTCGTTTTTGGCGCGGCTTACTCGCCATCCTCCAGCTTAATGAGGATCTTGCGATAGCCACCGTACTCGCCGTTGAGCGCCTTGGACACACGGCTCACCGTGGTGGACGAAGCGCCGGTACGGGCCTGAACCTCGACATAGGGCTCGCCCTCGTCCAGGTAACGCGCGACCTGCAGACGCTGCGATAGATCGCAAATCTCGCGCGGCGTGCAGATATCGGTCAAAAACGCTTGGATATCTTTCTCGTCGTCCAAAAGGCTAAATGCGTGGACCAGCTGCTTGACATCAGGCTTGTCAAACATGTTCTCGATATTCATCGATCACCACCAAACCCGCCAAAAGGCATCGAAGTTGATACTGACATCGGGCATCGCTCGCCCGTTCTATGCAATAGGGCAACGCCTGTGGCTTTTGCCCGTAGCAGTTTAGCACACCACCAAACTAAAGCGACAAGACTCTCTGCCAGCGGCGCATTTTCTAGGACGAGCGCCGTTTTGAAACCGAATGCGCACGCAAGCTCCACGAATATCTGAGACAATGGGCGCCCAAACAGGACCGTGCCCACGCATCTATCCGAGTTGCAAAGGCATGTGCCCCTCACGCCCCCTCACCACGCCATGCGCAAGAAAGGATTCCCACCATGCGCTTTTTGCTCAACTGGCTTTTGACCTCAATCGCCATCGCGATTGCAACGTTTCTCGTCCCCGGCATTCAGCCCTTCGGCATGGCCGACGCCTGGGTCTGCTTTGCCTTCGTGGGACTGTTCCTCAACATCGTCGACTCGCTCGTCAAGCCGTTCCTGACGGTCATCTCGCTGCCGCTCACTATTATCACGCTTGGTATTTTTCAGCTCGTAGTCAACAGCTTTATGCTCGAGCTGGCCAGCTACCTGTCGGTCAATCTGTTGGGCGCGGGTATCTCCATTGCCGGCTTTGGATCAGCCTTTATGGGCAGCATCCTGGTATCCATCATGCGCAGCATTCTCGACAGCGTCGCCAGGAACTAAAGCGACCGGATACGGACCGCCACAACACGCCAAAACGAAGGCCGTCCATCGCAACGATGGGCGGCCTTGTCATTTGTCAAGCCTCAGAGGGCAAGAAAATCGACCATTTCTACCCCGTCCCCAAATGGCGGGTGCGGCTAGATGACGTAGTCGTAGCCCTCGTTGGGAGCGACGAGCGTATCGAGCGTCACGCCGTCGAGATAGTCGTTAATGAGCTTGTCCAGGTTCTTCCACACGTCGAGCGTGGGGCACTCGTCCGAACGCGAGCAGCCCTTGCAGTCGCCGTCCAGGCATGCGACCGGTGCCAGGCTGCCCTCGGTCAGGCGCAAGATCTCGCCCACCGTGTACTGCTCGGGCGGGCGCGTGAGCACATAGCCGCCGCCTTTGCCGCGCATGCCCGAGAGCATATTGGCGCGGACGAGCGTGGCCAAAATGTTCTCCAGATATTTCTCCGAAATCCCCTGACGCGCGGCGATCTCTTTGAGGGGAATACGGCCCGCCACCTGGTGCTCGGCCAGGTCGACCATAACGCGCAGGGCATATCTGCCCTTTGTGGAAACCAACATATATATAGCTGCCTTTCGGTCTTTTAATTCGTAGAAATTCTAGCCGAAAAATTGGTTTTGAAAATACCTATTCCCGTCAAGCTGGTTAATCGACTCGTAATAATCTTCTATTTCCTATTGTGTTACTAGGCTTTACTGTCTACTATGCTTGCCAACAGCAAAACGAACAACCCATAAGGTTTGTGGGTTTCGCTGTTACACGCACCGTAAAACCACACGGTATCCAGTCATTTGAACACTTTGGAGGTTCACCATGAGCAAGGTTTACACATCCATCGATCAGCTTATCGGCCACACTCCGCTTCTGGAGCTCACTCACTTTGAGGCCGATGAAGACCTCAAGGCCCGCGTGCTCGTCAAGCTGGAATACTTCAACCCCGCCGGGTCCGTCAAAGACCGCGTCGCCAAGAACATGATCGACGAGGCCGAGAAGGCCGGCAAGCTCGTGCGCGGCGGCGACTACACCATCATCGAGCCCACGAGTGGCAACACCGGCGTCGGCATCGCCTCGGTGGCGGCGGCTCGCGGCTACAAGGTGATCATCACCATGCCCGAGACCATGTCCGTCGAGCGCCGCAAACTTATGCAGGCATACGGCGCACAGCTCGTGCTCACCGACGGCTCCAAGGGCATGAAGGGCGCCATCGCCAAGGCCGAGGAACTGCAGAAGGAGACACCCAACAGCATTATCGCCGGCCAGTTTGTAAACCCCGCCAACCCCGCCATCCACAAGGCCACGACCGGCCCCGAGATCTGGGATGACACCGACGGCAAGGTCGACATCTTCGTCGCCGGCGTTGGCACCGGCGGCACCGTGACCGGCGTGGGCGAGTTCCTCAAGGAGCAGAACCCCGAGATTAAGGTCGTCGCCGTTGAGCCCGCCACCTCCCCGGTGCTCTCTAAGGGCCAGGCCGGCCCGCACAAGATCCAGGGCATCGGCGCAGGCTTTGTGCCCGACGTCCTCGACACCCAGATCTATGACGAAATCATCCCCGTCGAGAACGACGACGCCTTTGCGACCGGCCGCGCCGTGGGCCACAAGGAGGGCGTGCTCGTGGGCATTTCGTCCGGCGCCGCCGTGTGGGCCGCACTGCAGCTGGCCAAGCGCCCCGAGAACGAGGGCAAGACCATCGTGGCCCTGCTCGCCGATACCGGTGAGCGCTACCTGTCCACGGCACTCTTCCAGGACTAGGGCCTGTCGCCCATAGGTTGAGCCCAGGACGAACCGGTCTCCTCTCTCCCGGCAGTCTGAGCCCATCCCATCAGGGCGCCCCACGAGTCGTCCGAACTTGCTACAATGTCTGCGGCGCGGAACCAGCCTCCCGCGCCGCTTTTCTTTTTTGGCCACATGCCACCAAGGAGAACCTCCCCATGCACAACAAGCGCGTGCTCGTCGCCATGAGCGGCGGCGTCGATTCCAGCGTGACCGCGTACCTGCTCAAGCGCCAGGGCTACGAATGCGTCGGTGCTACCATGCGCCTCACCTGCCCCGTGCCCGACCCCGCCACGGGCATGAGCAAAGTCGACCGCGACATCGCCGATGCAAAGGCCGTCGCCGAGCGCCTGGGGATACCCCACCACGTGCTCGACCTGCAGCAAACCTTCGACCGCAACGTTATCGAGCGCTTCGTGACTGCCTATCAGGAGGGACTGACGCCCAACCCGTGCATCATCTGCAACCGCCATATTAAGTTTGGCGCGCTGCTCGATGCGGCACTCGATATGGGCTGCGACTACATCGCCACGGGCCACTATGCAGAGACGAGCCAGGCGCCCGACGGCACCTGGCGGTTGCATCGCGGCGAGGACCCCAAAAAGGACCAGAGTTACTTTTTGTATTCGCTCACGCAAGAGCGCCTGGCACGCACGATCTTTCCGCTGGCTGGGCTGGACAAAGAGCGCGACGTGCGCCGCATTGCCGCCGAGCAGGGCTTTGCCAACGCCAAGAAGGCCGAGAGCGAGGATATCTGCTTTATCGCGGACGGCGACTACGCGGGCTATATCGAGCGCCGCTGCGGACATCCCGCTGCACCGGGCGACATTGTGTGGCGCGACGGCAGCGTGGTCGGGCGCCATAACGGCGCGTTGCGCTATACCATCGGCCAGCGCAAGGGCCTGGGCGTCGCGATGGCGCATCCCGTGTACGTAACGGGCGTCGATGCCGCCAACAACATTGTGCATCTGGGCGAGGCCGAGGACCTGACGGCCGCAGCGCTCACGGCCAACGACTGGATCTGGAGCGCCCCTGACGCACGCATGGAGGCGGAGCTCGACGCCGGCGGCATTCGCGTAGGTGCCAAGTACCGCTACCGTCAAAAGGACCAGGCAGCGACCCTTACACGTGGCGCCAACGGGCAAATGCTGCTGACTTTTGACGAGCCACAGCGAGCCATCGCCCCCGGCCAGGCCGTTGTAGTCTATCGCGGCGACATCGTCCTAGGCGGCGGTACCGTGACCGGCGCACTTAAGTAGCCGCGGGTTTATCGCTGCACGTGTCGAAGTACCTCAACAGCGGCACCAACCTCGATTACGCGACGCTCGAGGCCGCGACGAATGGCCTCGAGTCGACCCTCCGCCGTCGCCCATTCGCTCTGCGAAAGAATCTCGATCGCCTCATCAACAAATCCGTTGAGTCGTGATGAATCGAACCAATCGAGTGAGTCCGCAAGCGCCAGCTGGACGGAAGGGTCGGGCCCAAACGGCTTAGCGGAAAACCCAAACTCCCCAGCTGCGAGCACGGCAGTTGGTACGTTGTACCACAGGCAGTTGCCGCTATCGAACAGCGGAGCAGGCCTTATCTCCAGGGTGTCGACATTGCGGATGATGCCAAAGTTTCGCCAATGGCGGTTGCTGTTGGCCAAAAGAGCATCGCAAACGATCATCTGCGACATAGACCTTCTCACGGCGACCTCATCGACACCATGCTTACCAAGAAAGCGGCAGTACCGGTCGTACGTCGAGCCTCCTCGCTGGCCGCCAAGGGCGTTCTTAACGTAAACAGCCGGAACGTATTCCTCGCGGCCGTCAAGAAAATCCTCACACAGGCACCCGGGGCCATTGAACATCCGCTCAACCGTATAGGGAACAAACTCGCCCTCCGACAGCAAGCGACGCTGTAGAGCCGTTGCAACCGCCTCGTTAAAGGGACGCTGATCGTCCATCCCGCAACCTTTAGCCAAAACGCGAATGCCGTTTCGGATCATCCACGATTTAGGGAGCTCGCCCTCGGACGTGTTGTCCGGATTTTTAAGACCGATGCCTTCCAGCCAACCCGAACGCTCTTCGGGCGCCGATCGCTCAAATTCGTTCTCAAAGTAATTGATGTTTTGCCATTCGAGCTCATCGCATTCTGCCGGCCGCAGCCAATAGCAATCCGAAAGCGAGAGACCCAGGCACCGAACCGGAACCTCGATACCACTGGCAATTCCCAGTTCACGATAGCGCGAGACGAGTCCGGGACGGACGTCAGGCACCGACCGATGGCTCCACCACACGTTGAGCTCCCGTTTATTCACTGTAGGAGAAGAGCTCGAGCACGTGCCTAACGGCATTCGTTGCGCATCGAGGACCTCGGCGATTTCGAAGGGAAACTCGCGCGTCGGATCAAATGAGACATGCGCGACCTCATGGTCGGCCGACATCAGCGTAAACTTGCGTCCCACATCGGCTGCAGGACGGCGCCCTCGTTTGCGGACCTTTTGATAAGCAACCGCAGAATCATACTCAACCATCTTCCGTCCGCCCACAATATCGCACGCGAGCGTTCCCGATGCGGCAAGTTGAGATATGCGGGCTTTCGTAACGCCCAACAGGTGGGCAGCATCACCCATAGACAAGTACTCAGATGTATCCATACGCCGCATCACCTCGTTAAGTATTCCAAACGTAAAGTTAATTAGTTACATACAGCATAATACTAAACAGACTGACGCGAAAAAAGGCCCGAGCAATCGGGCCTTAGAGCAATTGGTCAGCCGAGTCGCAAGCTGCTCCCCTAGCGCTGTACGTAGGCGCGGACGAGCTCAAAGGTGTTACGCACACCGTCGATGTGGCTGCGCTCGTAGTTGTGGCTCGCGTACACGCCGGGGCCGATCAGGCCATGGCGAATGTCGTAGCCGGCCGAGAGCGTGGCCTCGACGTCGGAGCCGTAGTGTGGGTACACATCGATGGCGTAATCGAGCTCCAGCTCGCGCGCGATGTTGGACAGCGTGGTCACCAGATCGTAGTTATAGGGGCCACCCGAATCCTTGGCGCAAATCGACACCATGCGCTCGGTGCAGCCCAGGTCGTCGCCCACGCAGCCCATGTCAACGCTGATCATCTCGCGCGTGTCGGCCGGCACGAAGGCGCCGCCGTGGCCGACCTCCTCGTACACGGTAAAGAGCAGCGACACCTTGCGCGAAAGCGTCACCTCGCCGTCAGCAACGGCACGGGCCAGACCCAGCAGAATCGACGCCGACAGCTTGTCATCCAGGAAGCGGCTCTTAATGTAGCCGCTCTCCGTCACCGTAGTACGCGGATCCATAGCGATGATGTCGCCGGTCTGAATGCCCAGCTCGAGCACATCGTCCTTGCTGTCAACGTTCTCGTCGAGCAGGATTTCCATGTTCTTCTCGATGGTCTTGACCGGCTCATCGGCCACATGCGCCGAAGGCTCAGTATTGAGGACCACGCCCGTGTAGACATTACCGTCACGCGTGTAGACGGTGCAGTTCTCGCCATCGGCCGTAGACCACTGGTGCCCGCCGAGGGTCGTGGGGCGCAGGCGACCATTATCCTTAATGGAGCGCACCATGGCGCCCAGGGTATCGACATGGCTCGCCAACACGAGCGGCTCACCCTCGCCGCCAAGCTCAACCAGCACGTTGCCTTTATTGGAGCGCTCGGGCCCAAAGCCCATATCGCGCAACGTTTCCATCAGATAATCAGTCGCCGCACGGGTATAGCCGGTAGGCGAAGCAATCGAGGTAAGCGCCTTCAGCTGGTCAGTAATATAGGAGAGCGTAGAATCCATCTTGGACACCAAAGTCACCCTTTCATATCGAATTAAACCCACAGCAACAATACCACCGCGAACCATCTTTTTACCTAGCGAGATGACCCATCGAGCTCCCCGGAACTGTGCCCGCCACGATAACGAGCCGGCGGCCCCTGCCCGTTAGCCCCACAATCTTTCCGCAGGACGGAGGAAGCCCCCGCCGCACGAAGTGCGCAGCGGGGGCTTCCGACATGTCCGAGGACGATTGTGGGGCTAACGGGCAGGGGCCCGCCGAACCATGTTAGGCAGCCGGGCAGATCTTCTTGAAGAGCTCGATGACGTCGTCGAGCGTCGCCTCGCGCGGGTTACCCGGGAAGCAGGCGTCGGCCATGGCGTCCTTGGCCAGGACCTCGATCTCGTCAGCCTTCATGGCCTCGCAGACGTGCGGGATGTTCACGTCGGCGGAAAGCTGCTTGACGGCGGCGATAGCGGCGTCGGCAGCCTCGTCGGTGCTCATGCCCGTGGTGTCAACGCCCATGGCAACGGCAACCTTGGCCAGGCGCTCGGTGCAAACCGGCTTGTTGAACTCCATGGCGATCGGCAGCAGCATGGCGCAGGCGACACCGTGCGGGGTATCGTAGTGAGCGGACAGGGTGTGAGCCATGGCGTGGTCGATGCCCAGGCCGACGTTGGAGAAGCCCATGCCGGCGACATACTGGCCAAGAGCCATGCCCTCGCGGCCGAAGCCGGGCTGACCGGACTTGGCCTCGGCGACGGAGTCACGCAGGTTCTCGCTGATCAGCTTAATAGCCTCAAAGTGGAACATGTCGGAGAGCTCCCAAGCACCCTTGGTGGTGTAGCCCTCGATGGCGTGGGTCAGAGCGTCCATACCAGTGGAAGCGGTCAGGCCGGCGGGCATGGAAGCCATCATGTCAGGATCGACGACGGCGACCTCGGGGGCGTCGTTGGTGTCGACGCACACGAACTTGCGAACCTTCTCGGGGTCGGTGATGACGTAGTTGATGGTCACCTCGGCGGCGGTACCGGCGGTCGTCGGCACGGCGATGGTGAACACGGCGTGGTTCTTAGTCGGAGCAACGCCCTCGAGGCTGCGGACATCGGCGAACTCGGGGTTGTTGATGATGATGCCAATGGCCTTAGCGGTGTCCATGGAGGAGCCACCACCAATGGTCACGATAGCGTCAGCCTCGGCGGCCTTGAAGGCCTCGACGCCGTCCTTGACGTTCTGGATAGTGGGGTTGGGCTTAATCTCGGAGTAGAGGCTCCAAGCGATGCCGGCGGCGTCGAGCTCGTCGGTCACCTTAGCGGTAACGCCAAACTTAACCAGATCGGGGTCGGAGCAGACGAAGATCTTCTTGTAGCCGCGACGCTGGAGCTCGCCGGGGATCTCCTTGATGGCGCCGGAACCATGATAAGAGATGGTGTTGAGAACGAAACGATTAGCCATTGATAGCCTCCCATCGTGTGCGGGGCATCCATTACGCCCCGCGCTATAAGTCCCATCCTAACGCTTTTGAAACAAAAAACGCGTGAGAACGTCAAAAGTGTTAAAGCGTTTCAACAGAATAACGGAGCCCTAGTCCTTCCCTCCCGACAGCAGCGAAGGCTAGATTATGGGAGCAATCGCCCAAAGAATACGACCGACTCAGTCTATAAATTGTTTCTGTTTTAGCAATATATGTTTGACAATACGTTTATAAAAAGATACTTTGTAGTGAATAACATGCATGCAGCAAATAACGTCATTCATTTTGTTAGAAATTGCCCATGCGGTTATTGCAGCTGCATCTACTGCAACGTACAGCGTAATTCTCCGCACGAAGCAGAAGACGGTTCCAATTCGATCGAGGCGATGACACATGGTGGCTAGTTGTCCTAAATCGAGCAAGACGGCTACAAACGAATATCAAATCTCAATTGAAGGTAACCCTTATCCGCATACTCTGGCTCTCATCAACCCAGCAGGAGACAACCTCAACATCAAAAAACATGGGTTCACGGGTCCACTAGGACAGCTATTGAGTCTTAAATATACCGTTTATGACGATGCAAATGAAAAACTCTTCACTGTCGTCGACGGTGGTTTTAGCAACATGCCCAGGGTTGCGCTCATCATCGAACACAAGGAAGTTGCGGTGTTTGATTATGGCCTAAACAGACTTGAGATGAAGTGCGTAACGAACATACCGAATTACACAATAAAAGGTAACTTCCTATTTGGAGATTACGATATATTCAGCCAACGGGAAGTGAAACTATCTTCAGTTATCGTCCTTCAATGTGATAAACAATCGTGCTTTAGCATACAGGTTTTGGATAAAGCCGAATTAGCCGCCGCAATTGGAATAC
>CANNOC010000006.1 GCA_947507155.1 uncultured Collinsella sp.
ATCCTCGGAGAACTGGTCGTCGATGGCAAACGAAACGCCGCGGCCCGAGAACTCGATAGCCTCAATCTTCTTATGCTTGAGCGAGACGATGGCAACGGCCGTGACCATACCGTCATTGGCGAGCTTTTGGCGATCGCGAAGGACGATGGGGTCGGTATCGCCGATGCGCAGACCGTCGACATAGACGACGCCGGACTCGACGGGCGCACCGCGTTTGACGATACCGCCGCGCATCTCGAGCGTGTCACCGTTATCGAGGATAAAGATGTGATCGTCCTTAAGGCCCATCTTGCGGGCGAGCTGGGCATGGGCGCGCAGGTGAACGGCCTCGCCGTGAACCGGCATAAAGTAGGTGGGCTTGGCCATGGCTATCATGAGCTTGAGCTCCTCCTGGCTGCCGTGGCCCGAGACGTGGACGAGGGCACGGGACTTATCCCAGACGTCGCAGCCAAGCTTGGCCAGGCTGTTGACGACCTGCTGGACGGCCTTCTCGTTGCCGGGAACGGGAGTTGCCGAGAGGATGACGGTATCGCCCTCGTGGATGGAAAGCGTCTTGTGCTCGCCGTTGGCCATGCGGGACAGGGCCGACAGCGGCTCGCCCTGCGAACCGGTGCACATGACGACGATCTTATCGTCGGGCAGGTTATCGATATCAAAGGCATCGATGATATCGGCATCGTCGATGTTGAGGTAGCCCAGCTCGCGCGCCACGCGGGTGTTGGTGAGCATGGAACGTCCGGTCACGACGACCTTGCGACCGCACTTGCGGGCGGCGTCGCAGATCTGCTGCAGGCGATGGATGTGGCTCGAGAACGACGCGACGAACACGCGGCCCGGCGCGTTCTTGATGGCATGCAGCAGGTTGGGGCCGACCTCGGCCTCGGATTTGGTAAAGCCGGGAACCGTGGCGTTGGTGGAGTCGGAAAGCAGCAGGTCGATGCCCTGCTTGGCAAAGCGGCTGATGGCGGCATAGTCGGGCGTGACGCCGTCGATGGGCGTCTGGTCGAGCTTAAAGTCGCCCGTGTGCATAACGGTGCCCTGGTTGGTGCGAATAAACACGCCCAAAGCACCCGGAATGGAGTGCGTCATGGAGAAGAAGTCGAGCGAGATGCCACCGAGATTGACATGGCTGCCGCCCTTGACCTCACGGAACTTGGGCGCGCGAATGCGGAACTCGGAAAGCTTGCCCTCGATAAAACCGAGCGTCAGCTTGCTCGAGAAGATGGGCACCTTGTTGTTGAGGTCCTGCAGCAGGTACGGAAGCGAACCGGTGTGGTCCTCGTGGCCGTGGGTGACGACGATGCCGCGGAGCTTCTCCTCGTTCTCCAGGACATAGGTGTAGTCGGGAAGTACCAAGTCGATACCAGGCTGGGAGTCGTCGGGGAACATGAGGCCGGCGTCGACGAGCACCATGTCGTCGCCGCACTCGAAGACCGTCATGTTCTTGCCGATGCCGTCAAGGCCGCCAAGCGGAATAATCTTCAAGGGAGATGATTTTTTAGCTGCCATAGGTTCGTGTGGTTTCCTTTCTTCGAAACGGGTCTGGAACAACCGACGGGGCGCTTCTGGCAAACCGACCGCCGGGAACGTACAAACATGCATCGCAGAGTCGATGCAGTAACCACAGCATCATACCCAATTGCCCATCAACAGACCACCCATGCATCAAAGCCCCATCTGAACCGGTCTATCCCGCCGGTTTCCCGTGGGGCGGGCACTGATGAAGTTTCCTGCTCTACAGTCCTGCTCACGACGGAGGCCACATTAAGTGGCCTCCTGTTCGTGCGGAACTCGCGATAAACTTCATCAGTGCCCGCCCCACGGGAAACCTGCCAAAACAAGACAGGTTTATTTTGGTCGGTTTTATCTGGAAGATGCTGCTGCGGCTATCTACAGATCTGAAATCTGACTACTGAATAGACCGTCTAACTAAATAGCGAGCGGCATTAACCAGCCCTTTTGCTTGCGCCCGGGAGGGCCGTATATGAAGTTTATCGCGAGTTACGCACGCAAAGGAAAGCACTTAATGTGCTTTCCGTCTTGCGCAGGACTGTAGAGCAGGAAACTTCATATGCGTCCCTCCCGGGCACAAGCAAAAGGGCGACCCCGCAGTGGGGTCGCCCTTGTTGAGCTGCTTATGTTTAGCTGTTACTCGGCGTCGTGGTGGCGGCGGGGCTTGCGGCCTCCGTTGTCACCGGGACGGCGCGGACGGTCGCTGCGCTCGGAGCGCTCGCGACGCGGACGCTCACGGCGCTGGAAGTGTTCGCCGTCGCCCTCGGAGGCACCCTCGGCGCGAGCCGGGGCCTCGGGCTTATCCAGACGATCGAGCGAGATCTTGCCGCGATCGTCGACCTCGATGACGACGACCTTGACCTCGTCGCCCACATTGAGGACGTCCTCGACCTTCTCCACGCGGCCCTTGGCGACGCGGGAGATGTGCAGCAGGCCGTCCTTACCGGGCAGCAGGTTCACGAAGGCGCCGAAGGGCTGGATGGAGACCACGCGACCGGTGTACTCCTCGCCCGGCTCGGGAACCTTGATGATGAGCTTGATGCGCTCGACGGCCTGGTCGACGGACTCGCCGGTGCCGCCGACAAAGACGGTGCCGTCCTCCTGGATGTCGACCGAGGCGCCGGTCTCGTCCTGGATGCCGCGGATGACCTTGCCGCCGGAACCGATGACATCGCGGATCTTGTCGGTCGGAACCTGGATGGAAACGATGCGCGGGGCAGTGCTGCGCGTGGTGTGGCGCGGCTCGGGGATCACATCGAGCATCTTCTGCAGGATGAAGGCGCGGCCCTCCTTGGCCTGCTGCAGGGCGCGGGCCAGGATGTCGAAGGTAAGGCCGGTGGCCTTGTTGTCCATCTGCAGGGCGGTGATGCCCTCGGTGGTGCCGGTGACCTTAAAGTCCATGTCGCCCAGGAAGTCCTCGAGACCCTGGATGTCGGACAGGACCACGGTCTTGCCCTCCTCCTGGATCAGACCCATGGCGATACCGGAGACCGGGCGCTTAATGGGCACGCCGCCGTCCATAAGGGCGAGCGTGGAACCGCAGGTCGAAGCCATCGAAGAGGAGCCGTTGGACTCCATGACCTCGGAGACGACGCGGATGGCGTAGGGGAACTCGTTCTCGTCGGGGAGCACCGGAAGCAGGGCGCGCTCGGCAAGGTTGCCGTGACCGATCTCGCGACGCTTGGGGCTGCCCATGCGGCCAGTCTCACCAGTGCAGAACGGCGGGAAGTTGTAGTGGTGCATGTAGCGCTTGCCCTCGGTGGGCTCGATGGTATCCAGACGCTGGCCCTCGTTGAGCATGCCGAGCGAAAGAACCGAGAGCACCTGGGTCTGGCCGCGCTGGAACAGGCCGGAGCCATGAACGAGCGGCAGGTAGTTGTCCTTCACCATGATGGGACGGATCTCATCGGCGGCACGGCCGTCGACGCGCTCGCCAGTCTCGACGACCATGGTGCGCATGGCCTTCTTCTCGAGCTTCTTGAGCGCCACGGGGATCTCGCGCTCCCAAGCGGCCTGCTCCTCCTCGGTAAACTCGGCGCGGATGGACTCCTTCAGAGCCTCGACCTTGCCGATACGGGAGAGCTTGTCGGCGTCGCGAAGAGCGGCTGCCATCTCGTCGTAGTGGGCAAAGATGCGCTCCTGGACCTCCTCGACGGGCTGGTCGAGCGGGTACTCCTTCTTGACGATGGGGCCGTTGACCTGCTCCCACTCGGCGACGAACTCTTCCTGAGCCTGGCAGAAGGCAGCAAGGGCCTCCTGGCCAAACTTCATGGCGGCGAGCATGTCGTCCTCGGAGATCTCCTCGGCGCCGGCCTCGACCATCGAGATGAAGTCGGCAGAGCCGCCCAGCTCCAGGTCCAGGTCGGAGTTCTCGCGCTCCTCATAGGTGGGGTTGACGATGAACTCGCCGGTCTCCACGTTGCGGCCGATGCGCACGCAGGCAAGCGGGCCCTCAAAGGGCACGCCGCCGAGCGTCATGGCCAGGGAGGCACCCATGACGTTGATGACGTCGAAGGGGTTGACCTGGTCGGCGACGAGCGAGGTGGCGACGATGTGCACCTCGTTGCGGAAGCCGTCCGGGAAACTCGGGCGGATCGGACGGTCGATCATGCGCGCGGTGAGCGTGGCCTTCTCGCTGGGACGGCCCTCACGCTTGAGGTAACCACCCGGGATGCGGCCGGCTGCGTACATCTTCTCGTTGAAGTCGACGGTCAGCGGGAAGAAGTCGTAGTTCTTGCGCTCCTTGGAGACGACCACGGTGTCGAGCATCGTGGTGTCGCCCTGCTTGACCAGGCAGGCGCCGGTGGCCTGCTTGGCAAGCTCGCCCGACTCAAAGGTGTAGGTCTTGCCGTACAGCTCAAAGGTCTTGGATACGAGTGTCATTGTTCTCCTTTACCCCACAGGCCCCTTGCCTGCGGGCTTCTCATGTGACGCAGGCCCCCTGCCCCCGCCACGCTTCAGAGCGTGATTGTTCGCGCCCTTACACAAAAAGAGCGCCCCGCTGCGCAGGACGCTCTTAGCATGTACAAATCCTTACTGGATGTTGTCGCGAATGCCCAGAGCCTTGATGAGCTCACGGTACTCGACGATGTCGTTCTTCTTGATGTAGGAGAGAAGACGACGACGACGGCCGACGAGCATGAGCAGACCACGACGGGTGTGGAAGTCCTTCTGGTGGGACTTCATGTGCTCGGTCAGCTCCTTGATGCGCTCGCTCAGGATGGCGACCTGAACCTTGGGGTTGCCGGTGTCGACCGGGGTGTTACCGAACTGGGCAGTCAGCTCCGCCTTGCGCTCTTTGGAAACAGTCATTGTTTCACCTTTCGTTTTACGTCGCCCGCGGGCGACTCAATTCGCCTCGGACTGGGAAGCCGCCGGTGGAGCGAGCAACCAAGGTCGAGGTACCAACAGGTCGGTATGTTACCACAAGCAGCCTGTGCCTGCGCATCATCACCGACCCAACATGAATTCCATCGCACGGAGCCGCTGATCGGTATGTGTTGCCGCCCAGACATGCGAAAGCCCGAGCAAAAACGCCGCAGTATGCGAGTCAATCTTTTGATCCATAAGCTCGTCGAAGGTCATGGACATGAGGGCGCGCAACCAGGCAACCTCGCCGGTCGACACCAGTTCGGCACCCGGAACGCTCGACGCGCACGACCCGCACATGAGACCGCCGGCCTGGGGCGAAAAATACGACAGCATGGGGTCTCCGCACAGCACGCAGACCGAAAAATCGGGTCGATAGCCAACGTGCGACAGCAGCTTAAAGACATATGCCGCCACAAGTAAATCCATATGTGTCGTGTCGAGCCCGCTGCCCACCAGGGCAAGCGCTCGCCGCGTTATAGCAAAGGTAAACAGGTCCTCAGCATCCTCGAACGAGCACACGCGCGCGACCTCGGCGATCGCGCTTGCGGCGCAGGTCGTCTCGTAATCGGGCGCAGCTCCGAGCGGCGCCTCCATAAGCTCGGCCTGGGAAACCACATCGAGCGACCGTCCATGCGCGAGCAGCATATCGACAGTACAGAACAGCTCGCAGCGCGCAGCCAGGCGCCCACCGGGTTTGCGGGCGCCCTTTGCCACGGCACGAACCTGCCGACCCCGCTCGTCAAGCATCGTCAGGATCAGGTCCGTCTCTTTGAGCTTCGTCTTGTCGAGGACGAGCACCTTCGTGCGATATGTCCGGGAGCCTGCCATGCGCGCCGCGAGTCCTTACTCCTCGGCGTTGTAGCCAAAGCGGCGAATCTGGGCCTCGTCGTCACGCCAGCCGGCCTTGACCTTCACGTCCAGCTCCAAAAAAACCTGCGTGCCAAAGATGCGCTCAAGATCGCGACGGGCGTCGATACCGATATGCTTGATCATCTCGCCGCCCTTGCCGATGATGATGCCCTTTTGGCCCTCGCGCTCGACGTAAATGGTGGCGTGCACGCGCAGCACCTTCTTGGTCTGCTCGAGCGCATCGCAGATTACGCCAACGGAGTGCGGAATCTCATCACGCGTGCGGCGCAAGACCTTCTCGCGCACAAACTCGGCAACGAGCGTCTCATCGGAAGCGTCGGTACCCATGTCCTCGGGGAACCAACGCGGGCCCTCGGGCAAAAAGTGCGCAACGGTCTCGATAAAGGCATCGACGTTGAAGTTCTTGACCGACGACGTCACGATCTCGTCGTCATATTCCATGAGCTCGTGGGCTGCCTTAAGCTGCTCCATGACCTGTGCGGGGTCGGCCTCATCGGCCTTGGTGAGCACCAGGACCTTCTTGGCACGAGCGTTCTTGACGCGCTCGGCAACCCAGGCGTCTCCCCTGCCGATCGGCTTGGTGGCATCAATCAAAAACGCGACGACGTCGACATCGTTCAACTCGAACAGCGCGCTCTTGTTGAGCTCGGACCCCAGGCCGTCCTTAGGCTTATGGATACCCGGGGTATCGACAAAGACCAGCTGGTAGCCGGGACGGTTGACGACGGCGCGCATGCGGCGGCGGGTCGTCTGGGCCACTGGCGAGGTGATGGCGACCTTTTTGCCATAGCAGGCATTGAGCAGTGTGGACTTGCCGGCGTTGGGGCGGCCGACCAGGGCCACGAAGCCGCTGCGGAAACCGGGCTCAACGTCGCCAAAGCCCGCGAGGCTATCGTCCTCGTCGCACAGGGCGTCGAGCTCCTCGTCACTCATGTCCTCAAACGGGTCGAACTCCTCGACCTCATCAAACGAATCGGCACCTTCAGCCTCGTCCAGGATCTCGTCATCCAAAACTTCATCGGTAAGCTGCATATTGTCGGACATGGAAATCCCTTTCTAAATAAAGTCGAGCGCGTGGGCAAATACCAGCAAGCCCACAATCGCGGCGGTAATGGAAAGTACGTATACGGAGGCGGCGGCGATATCCTTCGCACGCTTTGCCAGCGGATGGAGCTCCTGGGTCGCCAGGTCGACAATCGCCTCCATAGCGGTATTGCACAGCTCGCCGTGAATCACCAGGCCACAGCAGATAATAACCGTGGCCCACTCGGCAATATCGAGGCCGACAATGCAGCCGGCAATGACGGTGCACACGCCCGCCACGAGCATGACCTTGATATTACGCTCGGTCTTGACGGCGGTAACGAAGCCCTCCATGGCGTAGGAAAACGACTTTAAGAAGGACGGATGGTCCTTGTTCGATCCGGGAATCATAGACGGCTCCTAGTCGTGGGCGTGGTTGGTAATGGGGCCGACGTGGACCAGCTTGGGGTCCTCGCCGCGCTCGAGCGCCAGATCGCGCAGGATGGCGTCCTCGCGGGCCTCCATGACCTCGGCCTCGTCGTCCTCGATATGGTCATACCCCAGCAGGTGCAGCATGCCATGCACGAGCATCAGGCGGCACTCGTCGGCAGGGCTATTGCAAAAGCCGGGGGCCTGACGGGCAATGACCTGCGGGGCCAGGATGATATCGCCGAGCTCGAGCGTCTCGTCGGCGGGAATATCCTCGTCAAAGGCCGAGTCACATTCAAACGAGAGGACATCGGTGGTTCGGTCGATACCGCGCCACTCGTGGTTGAGCTCGTGCATCTCGTCCTCATCGACATACGAAAGGGAAATCTCGACTTCACGCTCAACGCCCTCGGCGGCAAGCACGACCTCGCAGATGTGCTCTACCTCCTGCGCATCGAGCAGCGTATCGAGCTCGGCATCGTTGCTGATCAATACACTCAACGGGACTCCTTTCGGTCGTGTACGCGCTTCTCGCGCACATCATCATAGGCATCGTATGCCTCGACGATACGCCCAACCAAGGCATGGCGCACGACGTCGGCACGCTCGAGGTGAGAAAATGCGACATCGTCGACACGGCCCAAAATCTGCTCGACGTCGGCAAGACCGCCACGACGACCCACCAGGTCACGCTGACTCAGGTCACCGGTAATCACAAACTTGGAGTTAAAGCCCAAGCGCGTCAGAAACATCTTCATCTGCTCGGGCGTGGTATTTTGCGCCTCGTCGAGCACCACGAAGGCATCGCTCAGCGTGCGGCCGCGCATGTAGGCAAGCGGGGCGATCTCGATCACGCCACGTTCCATAAGTTCATCGGTGCGTTCGCGATCCATCATGTCAAAAAGGGCGTCGTAGAGCGGACGCATATAGGGATCGATCTTTTCCTCGAGGGTACCGGGCAAAAAGCCCAGGTTCTCCCCAGCCTCGACAACCGGACGCGTCAAGATCAGACGGCCCACCTCGTGACGCTTGAGCGCGGCGACGGCGAGCGCCATGGCCAGATAAGTCTTACCGGTACCGGCAGGACCCAGACCAAACGTGATGGTATGCGAGCGGATGGCATCCACGTAGCGCTTTTGGCCGAGCGTTTTGGGGCGAATGACGCGACCACGATACGAAAGCAGCACGTCGTCGCGAAGCGACGTAGCCTCGTGCTCACCGTCGCGCAAGACGGCAAGGCAGCGAGAGACATCGTCGGCAGACAGCGTGCGTCCGGCGGCCGCCTCGCGAAAAGCGTATTCGAAAAAGCGCGCCACGAGCTCGACCTCGTCCGGGTCACCGCTCACGGCGATGCTGTCGCCACGGGCGACCACGTGGGCGCGAACCAAGCTCTCCAGCGCACGTAGGACGCCGTCGCCGGCACCCAAAACGCGCGAGGGGTCAATACCCTCAGGAACGGTAAGTCTAATCTTCGAGGCTTCCATGAACCTCCCTGCGTGCATGGACCAAGCCGGAATCATCGACTCCGATGATAGCAACATCGAGCAGGCACGGGGCTGTGAGTCCATGGGTATCGTCAAGACGGGCATGATGGAACGAACCAAGCGTCAGGTTGTCGCCATACTCGAGCACGGCGCGTTCAACGGTTCCCACGCGACGGCGAGCGTCGGCGATCGCGAGTTCTTGCGCCGTGGCTCGCATACGACGACTGCGCTCGGCCATAACCTCGGGCGGCACCTGGTCGGGCATATCGGCAGCAAGGGTACCGGGACGTTTGCTGTAGCGGAACACGTGCATACGCGAAAAGCCCACGCGGCGGCACAGCGCCAGCGATTCCTCAAACTCCTCGTCCGTCTCGCCCGGAAAACCGACGATGACATCGCACGAAAGAGACGCCTGAGGCAACTTGGTGCGAATCATGCGCACCGTCTCCTCGAAGGTCTCGGCGCTATAGGGACGGCCCATGCGGTGCAGCGTCCTGGTGCAGCCGGACTGCACGGGCAGGTGCAAAAACGGGGCGATGCGCTGCGGATAGCGCGCCATGACCTTAAGCAGGCGCTCCGAGATATCCATGGGCTCGACCGAGGAAATGCGCACATGCGGAATGGACGTGCGCTCCATAATCGCCTCAAGCAGCTCATCGATCTCGACGTGTTCGTCAGTCGCGCTCTTGCCATCGTAGGCGCCCAGGTTCACGCCCGTCAGCACCACCTCGGGCACGCCGGCCTCCTGGGCCTCGCGAACCTGCTCGAGCACGGACTCGACCGGCACGGAGCGCTCGGGGCCGCGGGCCTTCCACACGATGCAATAGGTGCAACGATGATTGCAGCCGTCCTGGATCTTCACGCCCAGACGCGAGCGCCCGAGCACGTCGACCACCTCGACGTCGCTGCAGGCGGGAACGTCATCGGACTCAACGCCCAGCACCTCGCAGACGCGTTCGGCGACATCGATCTTGGACGGCTCGGCGATCACGCGGTCCGAAAGCTCCAATAGCTCCTCGGGGTGCAAATTGACCACGCATCCGGTCACGACCACATAGGGCTCGCTTGGATAGGCCAGCGCATGGCGAACGGCCTTACGGGTCTTGGCCTCGGCCTCGCCCGTAACGGCACAGGTGTTAATGACGATCAGCTCTGCATCCTGAGGCTCCACCATTGCAAAGCCCAGGCGCATTAGATCGGCAGTGATACGGTCGGACTCAACCCGGTTGACGCGGCAGCCGAGGTTGACGACAGAGATATGAGGTGCGAGCACGCGGGCTCCTTAATCGAGGATATCGTCGAGAGCGCTCTTAATGCGATCGGTCACCGACTTCTTACCGGAAGCGACGTCATCGCCCATCTCATCGGCAAAAGCGCGGAGCAGCTCGCGTTGCTTATTGGAAAGATTGGTGGGAACGACCACGCGCAGTTGCACGATCAGGCGGCCACGCGAACCGCCACCGCCAATGCGCGGCATGCCGTAATTATTGACGCTCACGGTGTCACCGTACTGGGCGCCGGCGGGAACCGTCACCTTGACGACCTCGTCGGGCATAATGCCCTCGACCTCGATCTCGCAGCCAAGCGCAGCCTGCGCAATCGAGATATCGCTCACGAGGTACAGGTCGTCACCGTTGCGCTTAAAACGCTCGTGGTCGGCAACACGAACGTTGACGATCAGGTCGCCCGAGGGCTCACCGCGAAGGCCTGCCTCACCAAAACCGCTCACGCGCAGCTGGCGACCGGTCGAAACGCCGGCGGGGATATCGATGTCGATCTTTTCGTGCGAAGGTGTGCGGCCCTGACCGTCGCAGGTCTCGCAGGGATGGTCGATGACCGTGCCCTCACCGTGGCAGTCGGGGCAAGGCGAAGAGGACTGAACCTGGCCCAGGAACGAGCGCTGGACCGTCGTGACATAGCCTGTGCCGTGGCAGCGGCTGCACTGCTTTTCCTGTGCGCCCTCGGCCCTACCAGTGCCGTTACAATCCTCGCAGGGGGCAAGGCGGTCATAGCTGATCGTCTTTTTGCAACCGAGCGCCGCCTCCTCAAGGGTCACCGAAAGGGAGATCGCAATATCGCGGCCGCGACGACGCTCACGGCGATTTCGGGCGCCACCGCCGGCACCGCCGCCAAAGAACGACGAGAAGAGGTCGTCCATGCCCATGCCGCCAAAGATATCGTTGATATCGACGTAGCCCGAACCACCAGGGCCGTCCGCGGTGCCGTAACGGTCGTAGTTAGCACGCTTCTGCTCGTCGGAAAGAACGGAATAAGCCTCGTTGAGCTCTTTGAACTTGGCCTCGGCCTCGGGGTCGTCCGAAACGTCCGGGTGTACGGTACGGGCCTTCTTTAGAAACGCGCGCTTAATCGTCCGCGCATCGGCATCCTTGTCGACGCCAAGTACCTCGTAGTAATCCCTATTTTCCGACACGACCGAATCCTTCCGACTTTCATTATTGTCACAGTGCGTCCTATACCCAAGCTGGGCCGGCCGCAAACAGAGGGCTAGATGTTATTGCATTGCGTAGGGCGAAAGCATGGCACGTTGCGAGCAGCTCGCAAACCAAACCGACACGAGCGCGAACATAAATCCGTTGGCAAAACCGTTGGCAAACTGCATCACGCCGCGCTTCCACCACAGCAGGCTGCGGTGCAGCACGCCGTCCGAGACCACCATGAACAAGCCCATGGCAAACGGAATAAAGCACATCACGGCAAAGGCCGAGAACACGCCCGAGATGGCCGACAGCACCAAAAACGGCGCCACGATGCCCATCAGGTAAAAACCGGTACGGGCCTTGCCTTCCAGACGCTCGGCCTCAACATGAGCGCGACCGACCAGATCGCCGCCCGAGGCACCGTTGGTGCCGGCGTGACCCATGCCGCTAATGCGGACCTCGTCGCCATCGTGCGTGCCGGCAGGAAACTCAATTGTCTGCTCGGAGGTCACACGAGTTCGCCCGCTGCCGCCGCAATCGGGACAGGGGTCGGCGACGACCTTACCGGAACCTCCGCACTCGGGGCAGACCGACTGGAACGTGCCGGCACCGAACAGGAAGGACAGGTCGACGTCGATGTGGCCGCGACCGCCGCAGCTCGGACAGGTATGTGCATGCTCGGACGAGACAGAACCCGAGCCTCCGCAGTGACCACAGGTATCGAAGCGCGTATAGCGAACGGTCTTGCGGGCACCGCCCTTGGCCTCCTTGGCGTCGAGCTTAATATCGACGACCACGTTGGCGCCGTTCTCGGGATTATAGGCAGCCTGCCCGCGACGCGGCTGGCCCCAGGCGCCACCAAAGGGAAAGCCGCCCTCAAAGGGATTGCCATAGCCCGCGCTACCGGCGTAGCCGCCGCCATAGGGCGAAGCCGTAGGAGCGCCGGCAAAGGGGTTGCCCGAGCGCATGGCGTCGTAGCGCGCACGCTTCTGCTCGTCCGAAAGCACGGCATAGGCCTCGGAAACCTCTTTAAACTTTTCCTCGGCATCCGGTTCTTTGTTGACGTCCGGATGGAGCTTGCGGGCCTTTTGCTGGAAGGCCTTCTGTATATCACGCGAGGTGGCGTCCTTGGAGACACCCAAAATCTCGTAGTAATCTTTTTCGTTCATCGTCGCCATGCGCGGCAACCTCCTGCTCACAGCAGCGTATATATTGCGGTAATTCTACCCGAGCGGCCTAGGCTAGACCCCAAAACAGCTCGAACAGCACATTTCCATCGAGCCAGCCCAAGTGGGTGGGCGCTAAACGGGCGTGGGCACGACCTGCGATAACGTCTTTCGAGGCGACGCACCCCGCATGCCCCTCGACATAATCGGGCACCCAAGTGGCAAGACCCAACTCGAGCGCACGGTCACAGGCCGCCGCCAGCTCGTCTGCAGCGATCACGCTTGCCGAGCGAACCAACAGATCGGGCCCAATGCCACGCGTCATGCGGCAGGCGAGCATCAAATCCTCGGCCGCAGCCTCGCGCTGCGACAGATACTCGGCATCAAACGTCATCGCGGCATCGTCGCGTTGCACCAAGCGCACGCGATACGCATCGCCGCGAGCAGGCACGTCGGGAAACAACCCGGCCAGGCGATCGAAATCCTCGGCGTCGAGCATACCGGCGGCAGAGCGACCCAAGCCCAGATAGCCCTGTCCGGTCCAATAGGCAATGTTGTGGTCACACTCATGGCCGTCGAGCGCGTAGCTTGCCACCTCATACGGGTGATAGCCGGCCGCGCCCAGGCACTCACGCGCCGCATCCATGCATGCAGCCTGAAAATCCTCGTCGGGCTCGAGCGACTCGTCGTGACACGCCATACGGTAGAGCGGCGTGCCTTCCTCGAGCGTGAGCGGGTACACAGACACATGATGCGGCGCCGCCGCCAACACGCCATCGAGCGTGCGCTGCCAGCTTACGGCGGTCTGCCCGGGAAGGCCACACATCAGGTCGCAGGACACATCAAGCCCTGCGTCCTTAACCGTCGTGATGGCAGCGAGCGCCCGATCGGCATCGTGAATACGGCCAATCGCAGCAAGCTCGGCGTTATCGAGCGTTTGCACGCCCAGAGAGACGCGTGTGACACCAACCTCGGCAAGCGCAGTGGCAAGCTCGGCGGTCAGCGACTCAGGATTGGCCTCGCAGGTAAACTCAACGGGCTTACACCACGCAGAGATACGCCGGGCAAGTTCTACCAGACGCTCCCCCGCCAGCGACGGCGTGCCGCCGCCAACATAGACGGTGCGGATCTGTGCAAGCGCACCTGCGTCGCCAAAGGCATCGAGGCGCGCATACAGCTGCTCAAAATAGGCATCGAGCGCAGCGCTCAGGTCGCACGGAGCAAAACTGCGCGAGTCAAAGTCGCAGTACCGGCACTTTTGGGCGCAAAACGGCACGTGCATGTACAGCGCGGTAACGGCCACCCTTAGGCCTCCAGCGGATGCGCGGGCACCGACTTGCCGGCGGCAAGTGCGGCCTCGCAGGCCACCACATCGCGCTCGATATCATCGACCAATGCCATGAACTCCTCGTACGTGGAGCAGCGCACCACCTGGGCGCGCCAGGCCGCAGCATGGGGCATGCCCTTTAAATACCAACTCGCGTACGTACGGGCACGCGACATGAGCGGCAACAGCTCGTGCGTGAGCGTCAGGTGCTCGCGCAGGGCGCCCAGTCGCTCGACCGAGCTACGCACCGGTACCGGCGTGCCATCGAGCGCAAGGGCGCGGGCATCGCCGAACACCCAGGGGTTACCATAGATACCGCGCGCGATGAACACCGCGCTGGCACCCGAGCTTTGCAGATGCTCCGCGGCATCCTCGGCCGAGAAAACATCGCCCGAACCGATAACGGGAATCTCGACGGCGTCGGCCACCTCATCGATGACCGACCAATCGGCCTGGCCCGTATAGAGCTGCGTGGCACAGCGACCATGTACCGCCACCGCAGCGGCCCCTGCCCCCTCGAGCATCTGGGCAAACGTCGCGGCATTGCGATCCTCGGCATAAAAGCCTTTGCGAATCTTGACGGTCACGGGCACGTGCGCCGCGCCGACCGCCGCCTCGACGATCTGCTCGGCCAGCTCGGGCGTACGCATAAGCGCCGAGCCCTCGCCCTTGGTGACGACCTTGCGAGCAGGGCAAGCCATATTGATATCGATGAGCGACAGGCGATCGCCCACACGCTCCTCGACGGCAGTGACAGCACTCGCAAATTGATCGGGCTTGGAGCCAAAGAGCTGCACGCAAATCTGCTGCTCCTCATCGGCCGGCAGCACGAGGCGCCACGTCTTATTGCTGGCATAGGCAAGGCCCGCCACGCTCACCATCTCGCTGTAGGCAAGGTTGGCACCGCGGCGGCGGCACATGATGCGATAGGCGGGGTCGGTCACGCCGGCCATGGGGGCCATAAGGAACGGCTGCTCGGCATAGGCACCCAGCAGCCGCGTACTATATTCAGAAAGCGCCATGGAACCTACTCGTCCACCTTGAGGATCGCCATAAAGGCCTCCTGCGGGACCTCGACCGAACCGATGGCCTTCATGCGCTTCTTGCCCTCTTTCTGCTTCTCGAGCAGCTTGCGCTTACGCGAGATATCGCCGCCGTAGCACTTAGCAAGAACGTCCTTGCGACGCGCTTTGACGGTGGAACGGGCGATAATCTTGTTACCGATGGCACCCTGAATAGGCACCTCGAACAGCTGGCGCGGGATGATTTCCTTGAGCTTGTCGCACAGACCGCGGGCCAGGCCATAGGCCTTGTCCTTGTGCACGATAAACGACAGCGCGTCCACCTCGTCGCCCGAAAGCAAGATATCGAGCTTCACGAGCTCGGAGGGACGATACTCGTTGAACTCATAATCGAGCGAGGCATAGCCCTTGGTGCGGCTCTTGAGCTGGTCAAAGAAGTCCAGGATGAGCTCAGCGAGGGGCATATCAAAGCGCATCTCGACCGATTTACTCGTGAGATGGATCATGTCGGTCGTAATGCCGCGGTGCTCGATAGCGAGCTGCATGACGGCGCCCGTATACTCGGGTGGGCAGATGATCTTGGCCTTGAGGTAGGGCTCCTCGATGCGCTCGATGCGCGTAGCCTCGGGCAGATCCTGCGGGCTGCGAACATCAATCATATCGCCGTCGGTCTTATAGACGTGATAGTCCACCGAAGGGCTCGTAGCAATGAGGTCAAGGTTGAACTCGCGCTCCAGGCGCTCCTTGACGACCTCCATATGCAGCAGGCCCAAGAAGCCCACGCGGAAACCAAAGCCGAGCGCCACCGAGGTCTCGGGCTCCCACACCAACGACGGGTCGTTGACATGCAGCTTATCGAGAGCGTCGCGCAGATTCTCGTAATCCTTGTTGTCGATCGGGAACAGGCCCGTGTAGACCATGGGCTTGGCCTCGCGGTAGCCAGGAAGCGGCTCGGGGCAGGGATTCGACGCCCACGTAAGGGTATCGCCCACGCGAACGGCCTCGGGGTCCTTCAGGCCCGTGACCACGTAGCCCACCTCGCCGACCGTCAACGCATCAACCGGGGTCTCGGCAGGACGCTTGACGCCCACGCCGTCGACCAAAAAGTCACCCTTGGCCTGCATCATAAGCAGGGTATCGCCCTTTTTGATGGAGCCGTCAAAGACGCGGACCGTGGCAACGACGCCGCGGTACTCATCAAAATACGAATCCAAGATGAGCGCCTTGAGCGGCGCATTCGCATCGCCCTTGGGCGGAGAGATCAAAAAGACGATGGACTCAAGCAGATCGTGGATGCCCTCGCCGGTCTTGCCCGATACGCATACGGCATCGTCGGCAGGAATCGCCAGGTCATCCTCGATCTCGGTCTTAACCTCGTCGGGATGGGCCGAGGGCAGATCGATCTTGTTGATAGCGGGCACGATATCCAGATTGGCGTTCATGGCGAGCGTCGCGTTGGAGACGGTCTGCGCCTCGACGCCCTGCGTGGCGTCGACGACGAGCACCGCGCCCTCGCAGGCGGCCAACGAACGCGAGACCTCGTAGGTAAAGTCCACGTGGCCCGGCGTATCGATCAGGTTGAACTGATACGTCTCGCCATCGTCGGCGTCATAGGAAACGCGAACGGCATTGGACTTGATCGTAATGCCGCGCTCGCGCTCGATATCCATGGTGTCGAGCAGCTGCGACTCCATGTCGCGCTCGTCGACGGTATGGGTGAGTTCGAGGATACGGTCACTGATCGTGGACTTGCCATGGTCGATATGCGCGACGATCGAGAAGTTACGGATGTGGGAAATGTCAATTGAAGTATTCATGCGGACTATCTTACCCGAGCGGTACAAAAAATGGAGCCTGTTCCATAAAACAGGCTCCATTTATGCGCGTAATCTGTGTGGTGTGAAATTTACAACTTAGGCGTTGATGCTGTTCACGAGCTTGGCCAGACCGGACTTGCGGTTGGAAGCCTGGTTCTTGTGGATAACATGCTTGGCGGCAGCCATGTCGAGACGCTTGGTGACGGTCTTGAGGGCAGCCTGGGCCTTCTCGGCGTCGCCCTCGGCGACGGCGGACTGGACGTGCTTGGTCAGCGTCTTGAGCTCGGACTTGACAGCCTTGTTACGCATGCGAGCTGCCTCATTGGTGCGGATACGCTTCTTCTGAGACTTGATGTTTGCCACTTCTGGAGTTCCTTTCGAGTTCCTTGCAAAAAATGTATGACACCTCTGAGACACGGTGAGGTCATGCAAGCGCCTACTATAGCACGCTCCCCCAAAAAGGGATAGAACGAATTTGTCAAATAGGCAGGTATCATCACGATTTTCTCAAGATGTTCGTAATCCAGAGCAAAAGCGCGGTCTGGGAATCGGCCGAACCCTTCAGTGCGAGCTCCACATCAACGGCACCCTCGAGCGCGGCAACGAGCTCGGTCATCGAAAAACGACGCGCCCAGGTCAGGTGATTCTTGACCTGCCAGGCCTGAAGCTTGAGCGTCGCGGCGAGCTCGCGACCCTGTCCACGCGCATCGAGCGCCTTGGCAACAATAAGCTCACGAATGCGTCCGCATAGCAGCGTGTAGGTCCACACGTAGCTCTTGGAGGGCAGAAGCTTAAAGAGCTCGAGCGAACGCCGCATATCGCGAGCTGAGACGGCATTGAGGAAGTCCCAGGGCTGGACTTCGGCCGTGCGCACGATCCAGTGCTCCACATCGGCAAGCTCAATTTGCGGCGCCTCGACCATCTGGGCAAGCTTGGCCAAGTCGTTATCGAGCATGCGGGTGTTCTCACCCGAGCGCGAAACGAGCTCCTCGGCTGCCGCCGTCGAGATGGACTTTCCGTGCTGTGTCGCCATCTGCTGCACGCGACGCGGCAGCTCCCAGCGCTTGGTGCCCGAACAGTCGATCACGGCCTTCTTGTCAATCTTGGCGATTGCCTTGTACAGGCGTGTGTTCTTGGCAAGCGAATCGGCGATTATGAGGCAAACCGTCGTGGGGCTGGGACTTGCGAGGTACTCGACGAGCGGCTCAGAGATCGCTTTGGCGAGTTTTGAGCAACCGTCAAGGATTACCAGGCGAAACTCGCTGCCCATAGGAAAGGTGTTGAGCGATCCGATAATCGACTCGATATCGGGGTCTTTGGTCATATCGCGCTCGTCGAGGTTGAACTCGACCATGCCCGTCTTTTCCAGACGCGCCTTCATACGCGAGACGGCGTGGTCGCGTTTGACTCCGTCGGTACCGACGATTAGATATGCCGGCAACAGACCGGTTTCGGACATCGCGCTCCCCTCCCGCAGGCTCTCGTGTTCGTACCGTGCCATTCTAGCCCAGGGGCTCACCACACGCCAACGACGTCGTCACGGTCTCTGGCATCGCATCGCAAAGCCATTCGCAGTCGGCGTGACGCTAATGTCGCCGTGTTCGATGGTGCACGCGAACACGCCGCCCGCTTCCTTCACGGCATCAATACAGGCATCGGATGGATGACCGTAGCGGTTGCCCTCGCCCGCACTCGCGATAGAGAGCTCGGGCTTAAGCGTGCCCAGCAGGTCTAAGTCGACAGAAACCTTTGAGCCGTGATGTCCCAACTTGAGCACATCGATATCCCCCACCTCCTGTACAAACTCGCGTTCCTGATCGAGCTCGGCATCACCGGTGAGCAGCAAGCGGAGACTCTGGCCTCCCTGGGCATAACTGAGCAGCAAGACAAGCGAGTCTTCATTGCCCTCACCATCCACCGTGTCAAACGGCCACATCACACGAGCCCGAAATGTGCCGATATCGATCGTGTCCCCGCGAGCCACCTGCATATACGTTACGCCCGGGCGATTTAGAACCTCAGCAGGCGCATCCTCCAGCGCATTAGCCGCGACCGCAATGGTTCCAACCGAAAACTGATCGAGCACATCGGGAAGACCACCCCAATGGTCTTCGTCCCAATGCGTAATGAAGACGGCATCGATATGGTGGACGTTATTGCGAACCAACGCCGACACCACGCGCTCATCGAGCCCACAGTCGACGAGCGCCACGGCGCTACCCTGACGAACCAGAATCGCATCGGCCTGGCCAACATCGAGGACCGTCACCGAAGGCGGCGCGCATCGATCCCAATAGACATACGGAGCACCCGCTGCAAGCATCAAACACAGCAGCCCCACTTCCATGGGCCGCGCGCGGGGGCGTGACCACCAGACCAAGAGGACCGCCAGCACAAACGGCACCACGTATACCAAGGGCGTATCGGGCGGCACGCTTACGGATGCACCCGGAACGGCAGCAAAGAGCTGCTCAAAGAACAGGGCGCAGCGAGCGACAATCATGGGCACCACGAGCGCCCCGTGACGCAAAAGCGGAACAAGCGAGCAGGGTGCCAGCACAACCGACGATGCGAGCAGCACGCTTATCACCGGACCGATCACGGCATTTGCAAGCGGGGCAATGAGCGAAAACGTCCCAAATGCGGGAATGGTTACGGGAAGTGTCGCGAGTTGTGAGCACAACGTGACAGACAAAACGCTGGCGACACCCGATGGCATGCCCAGCTCGCCCAAGGCGTAGGTGGCGTAGGGGCAAAAGCAAAGGATGGCAAAAACACTGGCGCACGAAAGCTGAAAACCCATTTCGAACAATACCGTCGGACGCAGCAACACAAAGATTGCCATGGTGACAAACAGAGCCGAGAGGCCATGACGACGACGTCCGGCGCCGTTGGCGATAAGCGACGCCGCCACCATGCAGCACGCGCGCACGGCCGAGGGCGAGGCGCCCGTAAAGACGGCATAGGCAGCAAGGGCCAGCACCAGCAACCACCGCTGCAGCCCACGAGAGAGGCGCGTCTTTTGCAGGACGCTCTCAATCACAAACCCCACGATGGCAAGATGGCTGCCCGAGACGGCGATGAGATGTGCGGTGCCCGTTACCGAAAACCAATCGCCCGCCGGCTGGGCGCGCAGCTCGGACGAGCGTCCACAGACAACGCCGGCAATGAGCGAGCGCGCCGGATCGGTCGCGGGCGCGATAACGGCAAGGAGCACGTTTCGAAGCCAAAGCAACGGCCCCGGAGAACCCTCGTCGACCGATACCAACCGGACGACTTTAACCTTTCGAAGCTCGCCCCGAAGCACGCGTGAGCGCCCATACGCATCATTCTCAAACCGCGAAATTCGACCGATAGCACGTACATGCGAACCGGCACCGAGCTCACGATCACACGACAGCCGTACCTGACCCAAACGCTTTTCGCCCGCATACGCATCGCAGGTGTAGGAATACACACCGTCATTGATGGACGGATCGCCCCGCACAACAAATTCGAGACTGCTCGCAGCCCGATTATCCAGTGCCCTCGATACACGCAGCGCCCCTATCGCCCAGCCCGCGGACACGACCGCTCCCGCCACAAGGCCGAGAGCCGCGGCATACAACCATCGCCTCCACCGCACAAGACGCATACAGGACCGGGCCAAAACGATGCACGCCGCAGCCGCAACGGGAATGGCCATAAGCAATGTGACGGGCGCTGCCCGCTCTCCCAGCAGCACATCGGCTGCCGCGTTAAGCACCAAGCCACAGCTCGCACACAAGCCGGCACAAAGGGCCATCGTCCACGGCATCAATGGGCGCGGTGGCATCACATGCTCGCGCTCGGTCGCACTCATACGCAGATGCAATCTTTAATTTTGGCGAGCTTCTTCTCACCGATCCCCGATACACGCATAAGGTCATCGACCGAGGCAAAGGCCCCGTTTTGCGTCCGTTCGTCGATAATCGATTGGGCCATAGAAGGCCCGATGCCCGAAAGCGTCTGCAGCTCCGCCGCACTTGCCGTATTGATGTTCACGAGCCCCGACGAAGATCCCGCACCAGGAGTCGCGGCAGCGCCGCTTTCGCCCCCGTCGACCGCCGCAGTCGCTTGTTGCTCCCCTACCGTCGGCACATGGATCTTTTGACCATCTGTGATCTTGGACGCACGATTGAGCCCTGTCACATCCGCCTCGGCCGTAAGCCCTCCGGCGGCATCGATTGCCTGGGATACCCGCGCTCCGTCTTTGAGCCGGTACACGCCAGGCCTCGCAACAGCGCCATCAACATCGACGTACACCTCGGCAGCAGAAGAACTCTTGATCGACGATTCATCGGCATCGTCAGGTGACGCATCCCCGGCCCCGCGTACTTCCGAGGCGCTCGCCTCATCACTACGCTCAAACGACACGCCGCTGGAGCGGCTATTAAAACTTGCCATCGCCAAGCCGCTCGCGACGGCAATGACAACCAGAATCGCCACGACCACCGCCTTATGGCCGAGCAGCTTTTCTGCCCAGCGGTCCATCCGTTTAACCCGTTCGTGTTGCTCGCGCTGCGCCATAGCAAACACCTCCCAACACCATCGTGTCAGGAAACGAACGCCGCAGCCTCCGCACGTCCACACCGGTTTTCGCGGTCAAACCAAAAGCTGACCAAAACCTTGCGGAAAAGTGTCCATTTATTCAGGCACACGTCGACAAATGAACCGTTTATCGCCTAATGCCCAGATAGAAAAAGACCGACGATGCAAAATCACCGCCGGTCTATACACAACATTATTCGTGATCTTGGTAAATCTCACGTGGAGCGAGCTCGGAATGCTTGCGTTTTAAGGTCTTAGGGGCCTTATACGTGTTGCTCTCGAAGTCGATGTACTCAGTCTGTTTGAGCAAACGCTCAATCATCTCCTCGTGATCGAACAGCTCCCACGCCTCATGCACGGCATCGAGTTTAGCGTGCGTCTCGGGACGGCGCGGCATAAACAGCGTGCAGCAATCGGGAGCCGCCTCGGTCGAGATATCAAACGTGCCGATCTCCTGGGCACGCGCGATGATCTCCTGCTTATCAGAACCAATGAGCGGACGGAACACGGGGATCTTGACGGCCTCGTTGACGGCCATGATGTTCTCAAGCGTCTGGGAAGCAACCTGACCGAGTGATTCACCGGTCACGATAGCCTTGGCGCCCTCGATATGCGCAATGCGCTCGGCAACCGAATACATAATGCGACGGTACATGATCACGCGCAGGTTGCTGGGGCAGGTAACCGAGATCTCGCGCTGGCAGTCGCCAAACGGCACCACGTACAGACGGCCAATCTGAACGCCCGGCTCAAGCGCACGGATGATGTCCTGCACCAAATACTCGCTCGTATCGGGCGTCTGCGGACGGCCGGAGAAATGTATCGGCACGCACACCGCGCCGCGACGCGCGAGCATCCAGGTCGCCACCGGAGAATCGATGCCCGACGACAGAAGCGTCACGACCTTGCCGGCAGAACCCACCGGCAGACCGCCCACGCCGCGCTCGGAGCGTGCGTACACGTAAACGCTACCCTGGACCACCAGCACGTGCACCATCGCGTCGGGGTCGTGCATCTGGACCTTTTTATCGGGAAACGCCTCGCACAGTACCTCGCCCACCTGACGATTGATATCAATCGAGGTGAGCTCGTAGTCGGTGTTAGAGCGCTTGGCATGCACCTTAAACGACTCAAAGGGACCAAACTCGCGCAGCGCCTTCACGGCGGCGGCGCAGTATTCCTGCGGGTCGCGGTTGGTGTGGTACGCCAGGGACACACGGGCAACGCCGGGGACGGTGCGAATGACGTGCGCCGCCTCGTCGGCCTGGTGCTCGTTAAAGGTCACGAGGATATAACCGGAAATTCGAGACACGGCATTCACGGAAAAGGCGGCCAAGGCCGCCTTAATGTTATCCATGAGGATATGCTCAAAATGTGCGCGGTTCTTGCCCTTCAGTCCAACCTCGTGATAGTGGACCAGGCAGACGCGAGCTGCCATTTAGGCTTCAGCAACCTTGTGGCCGAGCGCCTTCTCGTAACGGGCCTCGTCGTAGGAGATGTCGCCGTCGACGATCTCGTCCATAGCCATCGAGATGGTATCGGCGCCGGAAAGCGCAATGGTGATGTCGTCGACATCCTGGACAGCGAGCACGCGGTTGTGCTGGCCACGCAGCATGCTGTTAATGTCGCAGGCGCGCTTGGAGGCAAGCGAGGCGAGCAGGAAGCGGTTGTGATCGGTCTTCTCCAGAAGATCGTCAATGCAAGGCTTTACAACGGACACGGACCTCAGATCCTTTCATGCATATCGAGAACGCGAACGAGCTCATCGGTCGCGCGGTCGAGATCGTCATTCACCACGACGTCGTCGTAGCGGTCGGCAAGGGCAAGTTCATCGGCGGCGTTAGCCATACGCAGCTCGATCGTCTCGGGCGTCTCGGTACCGCGACCGACCAGGCGATCGCGAAGCACCTCGAGCGAAGGCGGCTTGATAAAGATCAACACGGCCTCGGGGAAACGCTCCTTGACCTGCAGGGCACCCTGGACATCAATCTCCAAGATCAGAGACGAGCCAGAGGCGAGCTTGGATGTGACCTCGCTCACCAACGTGCCGTAGCAGTTACCGTGGACCTCAGCCCACTCAACAAACTCACCGTTTGCCACGCGGCGGTCGAACTCCTCGCGCGTCAGGAAAAAGTAGTTGACGCCGTCGACCTCACCTTTGCGTGGTGCTCGCGTGGTAGCCGAAACCGTCAGGCCCAGGTTCGAGCGACGCTCGCGCACACGAGTGACGAGCGTGCCCTTGCCTGCACCTGACGGTCCAGAAATCACAAAGAGCTTTGAATCCTGAGCGCTCACTTATTTGGTCAGCTGCTCGAGGAGCTGCTCGCGCTGACGGACGCCGAGGCCCTGGACGCGACGGGTAGCGGAGATGCCGAGCTCCTCCATGATCTTGGCGGCCTTGGCCTTGCCATAACCGGGGAGAGACTCGATGAGGGTGGAAACCTTCATGCGGGAAGCGATGGGGTCATCGGAGTTGAGCACGGACTCGAGGGACTTCTCGCCCTTCTTGATCTGCTCGCGAAGCTCAGCGCGGGCGTGACGTGCGGCGGCAGCCTTCTCAAGAGCCTGCTTGCGCTGCTCGTCGGTAAGCTGAGGGAGTGCCATTCGAACCTCCAAATAGTTGGGTTATATCTGCTGCAATAATTGGCATTTTAGCACGTCAAACGCACTAAATGCCCAATCGACGGCACCATAGGTTAGACGATACCTGCGAAAAGTGCAATATACGGAGGTCAAAGTTGAGCCCCTGACCTGCGATTCCACACAAAGGATGGGAAAGTTTTCGCAGGCACAGGGGCTAATTTGTGCTAATGAGACCCAAAAGTGGTGACTTGAGGGAATCTATTAGACGTTTTCGACCAGCTCGGCAACGATGGCGTCAAATGCGGCAACCGGGTCGTCGGCACCGGTGATGGGTCGGCCCACCACGATGTGGCTCGCACCGCGCTCGATAGCCTGGGAGGGCGTCGCCACGCGGGATTGATCGCCCAGGGCGGCACCCACCGGACGAACGCCCGGAGTCACGATCAGCGCGTCGGGGCCGAGCAGCTCGCGCATGTCATGGGCCTCCATCGGCGAGCACACGATGCCGTCGATACCGTTGGCCTGAGCAAGCTTTGCCAGGCGGGCGGCTTCCTCGGCGATGGGCGACTCGACACCGATCTCGGTCAGCGCATCCTGGTTCATGCTCGTGAGCACGGTGATGGCAACGAGCTTGGCGCGGTCCTCGCGCGCCTCCTCGGCACCCTCACGGCACGCAGCGAGCATGGCGCCAGAACCCAGGCCATGGACCGAGAGCAGGTCGGCACCGGCATGCGAGGCAGAACGGGCGGCGCCGCGCACCTGATGCGGAATGTCATGGAACTTGAGGTCGAGGAAGACCTTAAAGCCCAGGTCCTTGAACGTCTTGACGATCTCGGGTCCCTCAGCGTAATAGAGCGTCATGCCCACCTTGAGCCAAGCGGCATGACCAGAAAGCTCGTGGGCGAGCTCGAGCGCACGCTCACGGTCGCAGTCGAGGGCGACGATAACGCGGTCGCGGGCGTCGGTCTCTAGCATTCAAAAGCACCTACCAGCTCGTTGATGTCCTTCACGCCCTGGGACTCGGCCCAGGCCTCGAGCTCGTGCGCGATCTTAATCGAGGCGCACGGATCGACGAAATTGGCCATGCCGACCGACACGCAGGTGGCGCCGGCCAGGATAAACTCGGCCGCATCCTCGCCCGTCATGACGCCGCCGACACCGTTGATGGGGATATCGACGGCCTGAGCGACCTCCCAGACCATGCGAACGGCGATGTGGTGGCACAGCGGGCCCGAAAGGCCGCCCTTGGGCTTGGCCACACGGGACTTGCGGGTATGAACGTCAATGGCCATGCCCTGGATAGAGTTGATGACCGAAAGGCCGTCGGCTCCCGCGGCCTCGAGAGCCTTGGCAATCTCGGCGACGTTAACCGGAGCCATCTTTACGAACAGCGGCTTATCAGTCACCTTGCGGCAGGCAGCCATAACGGCAGAGGCGCCCTCGGGCGAGGAGCCCATGGCGGCACCGCCGGCGGCAATATTGGGGCAGCTCACGTTGATCTCGTAGCCGGCAGCCCAGGGGCACAGCTCGACATACATCTCGAGCGCGCGGACAAACTCGTCAACGGAGTGGCCGGCGACCTGACAAATGACCTGGCAGCCATCCTTGGAAAGCTGTTCGAGCCACGGACCGGACTCACGGGCAAAGGCGGCCACACCGGGGTTCTGAAGGCCCACGGAGTTGATCATGCCGCCCGGGATCTCGGCCATGCGAGGCGCGGGGTTGCCGGGCCAGGGCTCGGCAGCACAACCCTTGGTGGTGATGGCACCCAGCTGGGAAACATCAAAGAAGTTCTGGAACTGCCAACCGTAGCCAAAGGTACCGGCTGCGGTGTTGATGGGGTTTTGCATCTTGACGCCGCCGAAATCGACGGCCATGTTCACGGTACCCACTAGAAGACCACCACCTTGGAAGCATCGAACACGGGGCCGCACATGCAGGCGCCCTTCATACCGTCGACCGTCTCGACATTGCAGGTGTTGCAGGCACCAAAGCCACAGCTCATCATGCGCTCGAGCGAAACCTCGCAGTACGCACCGGCCTCGGCGGCAGCGACGGCGACCTTCTTCATCATGACGGCGGGACCGCAGCTGGCGACGTAGTCGTAGCCGCGCTCGCCAAGCAGCTCGGCGGCAGGATCGGTGCAGAAACCGTGCATGCCGAGCGAACCGTCGTCGGTGCACACGTTAACCGTATCGCACAGCGAGCGGAACTCATCGACGCCCACGGCCTTGGACGCGGTACCAAAGCCCAGGCACACGTCGACGGCCACACCCTGCTCGGCAAGCTTACCGGCAAGGCACAGCACGGGCGGAACACCGATGCCGCCGGCGACAAGCAATGCCTTCCTGGTGCCCTCGGGTACCAGCCAGCCGCGGCCGCCAGGGCCCAGCAGGTTGGACTTGGAACCGGGGCCCATCTGCGACAGGCGACGGGTGTCGTCGCCCACGACGGCGTACCACAGCTCGACGGTGCCGGCCTGGGCGTCGGCGCGATAGTAGCTCAGGGGCACGCGAAGCAGCGAGGACGCATCGCCGGGTACGGCAATGTTCACAAACTGACCGGGCTTGAGCGCACTTGCAAGCTTGGGGGCCGAGATGACGAGCGAGAAGATGCCGTCGGCGATCTCCCGGTTCGAGACGACCTCGAAGTCGTGCATGCGTGCAGTGGAAGGTGTGGGCATAGACGCTCCAATCCCCCATGCGGTTGCATGGTCTAAACGAACAGAAAGCGCGGCACCGCAAGGGCGCCGCGCACAAAAGCGATAAGGCTATGCTAGCAGATGCAGCCGTCGGCAAGCGTCTGTTTACCGCCGACAAACACATCGGTGGCTCGACCGGTGAGCGTACGGCCGGCAAAACCGGAGTTCTCGGCGCGCGACTCGTAACCGTCCTCGCCGACCGTCCAGGTTACGGAGGGGTCGAACACGGTCAGGTCGGCAACGGAGCCCGCCTTGACCTGAACCTGGTCGAGGCCCAGGATCTCACGCGGTTTGATGGCCATGAGCTCGACCATGCGGCCCATGCTCATCTTGCCCGTGTTGACCAGCTCGGTGAGCACGAGCGACAGCGAGGTCTCGAGGCCGATCATGCCAAAGGGTGCGAGCTCGAACTCGCGGGCCTTCTCCCACGGGGTGTGCGGAGCGTGATCGGTAACGATCACGTCGACGGTACCGTCGATGACGCCCTGACGGATGGCCTCGGCGTCCTCGTCGGTGCGCAGCGGCGGATTGACCTTGAGCGAGGTGTTGTAGGTCTCGTCCAAGTCGTTCTCGGTCAGGAACATGTGGTGCGGGGTGGCCTCGCAGGTTACCTGGACACCGGCGGCCTTACCGGCACGCACGAGCTCGAGGCCGTGAGCGGTGGAGATGTGCTGGATGTGCAGCTTGGCACCGGTCAGCTTGGCAATCTCGATGTCGCGGGCGATCTGAAGCTCCTCGCCGGCGGCCGGCCAGCCCTCGAGGGCCAGACGGGTCGAGACCTTGCCCTCGTTGATCTGGCCATGGCCGACCAGGTCCTCGTCCTGGCAGTGGCTCATAAAGACCTTGCCGAACATCTTGCCGTAGTCCATGCAGCGACGGAGCATGCCCGCGCCCTGCACGCCGCGACCGTCGTCGGTAAAGGCGACGGCGCCGTGGGCGACCATATCGCCCATCTCGGACATGGCCTCGCCCTTAAGGCCGCGGGTCATGGCGCCCGACGGATAGACGCGGCAGTGACCGACCTCGGCAGCGCGGGACTTGACGAACTCCACGACGGTGCCGTTATCGGTGACGGGATCGGTGTTGGGCATGGCGCACACGCCGGTGAAGCCGCCCTTGGCAGCTGCGCGGGTGCCGCTCTCGATGTCCTCTTTGACCTCATAGCCGGGCTCGCGAAGGTGAACGTGCATATCAACCAGGCCGGGGACGAGGTACTTGCCGGAAAGGTCGCGGACCTCGGCTCCCTCGACGGCGAGATTCTCGCCGACCTCGGCGATCTTGTCGCCGTCAATCAGGACGTCAACGACACCGTCAAGCTCGACGGACGGGTCGACGACGTGGGCATTCTTAAGAAGCAAGGCCATTATCGGCACCTCCAAGCAGCAGATACAGGATAGCCATACGCACGCAGATACCGGCGTAGACCTGCTCCAGGATGACGGAGCGTTGCGGGTGGTCGGCCATATAGGAGTCGAACTCGACGCCGCGGTTGATGGGGCCCGGGTGGCAGATGATCGCATCGGGCTTCATGAGCTTCTCGCGGTCCTTGGTCAGGCCGAAGAGCTTGTGGTACTCGCGAATGGTCGGGAACGGGGCACCTTCGAGGCGCTCCTGCTGCACGCGCAGCATGTAGACGACGTCCAGCTCGGGCAGGACGGAATCGAGGTCGCTCGTCACGTGGTCGCAGCCCAGGACCTCGGGCGCCGGCGGCAGCAGCGTGCCGGGGGCGACGGCGTAGGTCTCGCAGCCCATGATCTTCAACGCGGGGATCAGCGAGCCGCACACGCGGGAGTGGGCGATATCGCCGACGACAGCGACCTTCAGACCGTGGAAGTCGCCCTTGTGCTCCCAGATGGTGTACAGGTCGAGCAGGGCTTGCGTGGGATGGTTGTGCTTGCCATCACCGGCGCAGATGACGTTTGCGGGCGAGTTCTGCGTGACGATGTAGGGGGCGCCGGCGTGCTTATCGCGCACGACGATGCAGTCGATCTTATAGGCGTTGAGGGTCTCGACGGTGTCAACGAGGCTCTCGCCCTTGACCGTGGAGGTCGAGGAGCCACCAAAGTTGAGGCTGTCGGCCGAAAGACGCTTCTCGGCGAGTTCGAAAGAGCTGCGGGTACGCGTCGAGGGCTCGTTGAACATATTGACGATGGTCTTACCCTTGAGCGTGGGGACCTTCTTGATCGCACGCTCGTTGACCTCGGAGAACGCCTTGGCGGTCTCGAGGATGAGCTTGATGTCCTCTTCGGAGTACTCGGTAATGTCGATCAGGTGCTTATGGTTGAACGCCACGGTACTACTCACCTCCCAGCGGCGCGGAGCCCACGTGGGAACCCGGCGCGACGTCGTTGATCTCGACGGCGGTACGGCCGTCGACTTCCTTCATATATAGGTGCACGTTCTCCTCGTGCGACGAGGGAACGTTCTTGCCGACAAAGTCCGGCGAGATAGGGAGCTCACGGTGGCCGCGGTCAACGAGGACTGCCAGCTCAATACGGCTCGGACGGCCCAGATCCATGACGGCGTCCAGAGCGGCGCGAATGGTACGACCCGTGTACAGGATGTCGTCCACCAGCACGACGCGCTTGCCGTCGACACTGAAGGGAATGTTGGTGGCGTGGATCGCGGGAGCGAAATTGGTAGCGTAGTCATCGCGGTAGAAGCTGATGTCGAGACTGCCGAGCGGAACGTCGACGCCCTCGATCTCCTTGATCTCCTCGGCGAGTTTCTTTGCCAGAAGGTCGCCGCGCGTGACGATGCCGACCAGAGCGAGGTCTTCACAGCCCTCGTTGCGCTCGAGAATCTCGTGCGCGATGCGGGTCATCGCTCGATTGACGGCGGTCTCGTCCATGATGACCGCCTTGGGGGAAGTCGTGCCCATCGATCTCCTTCCTCACATGTCTTGACTGCTGACACAGTCAAAAAAAATAGATGCCCGACCGCTTAAAGCGGACCAGACACCCACAGGAAGGGCTGCTCTTTGGCAGCTATGTAATTCCATGTGGGCATCTCGTACCCCTTTAATGGTCAAGGGATAGTGTAGCCAACCTCGAGCTTAATTGCGAGCATAAATACAGAGCAATCCGTAAACGGAGCCCAATGCTCAATAAACCTATATATATTTGTGGGACGAGCTTGAAAACGTACGCACGAGCTGGCATAATCCCCTCTGCTGCACGCAAATCGGATCTACGTCCAGGGCCGTGGCGTGAGCACTATCGCCAAAAGAGAAATATCTCTGTGTAGATTACGCACAGGGATCTGCTTCTGTGCTATAGTTCAGGCTTGTTTGTTAACGCGACATGTTCGTTTGTCGCCCAAGGAGGGTCAGTTATGTCCAAAGTTTGCGAAGTTTGCGGTAAGCACCCCGTTGCCGGTCGCTCCATCAGCCACTCTCACCGCGTCACCAACCGTAAGTTCCGCCCCAACATCCAGCGCGTCTACGTCGTCGTCGACGGTCACCGTCGCAAGATGAACGTTTGCTCCACCTGCCTCAAGTCCGGCAAGGTTGCGCGCTCCTAAATAAGGTCTTACCAACAAGTACCTCGGACTCTCCGGGTCAAAGACCTCGCGTTCATATAGAACTTACCAAAGGCGCCCTCCCCTACGGAGGGCGCCTTTTTGTACTCATTGGGGACAGACTTACATGAGTGAAAGCACTCATGTAAGTCTGTCCCCAATGAGCGGGGCGATGTGCAGGGCAGATAGATTTAGTTGAAACGGTTCATTTGATTAAAGCGTTTTAGTTTGTCTTTTACGGGAATCTGCCCGTTCACCGAATTATTTCTTGCTATCATGCATCTTGTAGGGTAAATCTCCGATCGCAAGGAGACACAAATGGTGAAAAAGTCACCGGAAAACACTACTCCCGCCATCGTGGACAACGTGGAGGCGCTTGAGGCCAAACTCAAATCTATGCGTGAGGCCCAGGCTAAATTCGCTGAGTACACTCAGGAGCAGGTAGACAAGATCTTCTACGAGGCTGCTATGGCCGCCAACAAGGCTCGTATTCCTTTGGCCAAGCTCGCCATCGAGGAGACCGGCCGTGGCGTTCTCGAGGACAAGGTCATCAAGAACCACTACGCCGCTGAGTACATCTACAACGCTTACAAGAACACCAAGACCTGCGGTGTCATCGAGCGCGACGACGCTTACGGCATCACCAAGGTCGCCGAGCCGATCGGTATCGTTGGCGCTGTCATCCCGACCACCAACCCGACCTCCACGGCCATCTTCAAGACGCTCATCTGCCTGAAGACCCGTAACGCCATCATCATCTCCCCGCACCCGGCAGCCGCCAAGTGCACCATCGCCGCCGCCAAGCTCGTTCTCGACGCAGCTGTCAAGGCCGGTGCTCCTGAGGGCATCATCGGCTGGGTCGACAAGCCGTCCATCGAGCTGACCAACATGGTCATGCGCGACGTCGACATCATTCTCGCAACCGGTGGCCCGGGCATGGTCAAGGCTGCTTACTCCTCCGGTAAGCCCGCACTCGGCGTCGGCGCCGGCAACACCCCGGTCATCATCGACGATACCGCGGACATCAAGCTCGCCGTCAACTCCATCATCCACTCCAAGACCTTCGACAACGGCATGATCTGCGCTTCCGAGCAGTCCGTGACCGTCATCGACACCATCTATGACCAGGTCAAGGCCGAGTTCCAGAAGCGCGGCTGCTACTTCGTCAAGCAGGGTGCCGAGATGGAGGCCCTGCGTGCCGCCATGTTCAAGAACGGCGCTCTCGATCACCGCATCCCCGGCATGGCTGCCGCCAAGATCGCCGAGCTCGCCGGCATCGAGGTTCCCGCCAAGACCAAGATCCTGATCGCCGAGGTCACCTCCACCGATCCCGAGAAGGAAGAGTTCTCCCACGAGAAGCTCTCCCCGGTCCTCGCTATGTATCACGCCAAGGACTTCCAGGAGGCCGTTGACAAGGCAGAGCACCTCGTCCTCGCAGGTGGCCCGGGCCACACCGCCTCTCTCTACGTGCACCCGGCACAGAGCGAGAAGATCGCTAAGTTCCAGCACGTCATGAAGGCCTGCCGCATCGTCATCAACACCCCGTCCTCGCACGGCGGCATCGGTGACCTCTACAACTTCGGCATGAAGCCGTCTCTAACCCTGGGCTGCGGCTCCTGGGGTGGCAACTCCGTCTCCGAGAACGTTGGGGTGAAGCACTTGATCAACGTCAAGACCGTGGCAGAGCGCCGCGAGAACATGCTGTGGTTCCGCGCACCCGAGAAGGTCTACTTCAAGAAGGGCTGCACGCCCGTCGCACTCGACGAGCTCGGCACCGTAATGGGCAAGAAGCGCGCCTTCATCGTTACCGACCAGTTCCTCTTCAAGAATGGCAACACGCGTGCCATCGAGGCCAAGCTCGATGAGATGGGCATCGCTCACGACTGCTTCTACGACGTTGAGCCCGATCCCTCCCTGCAGTGCGCACGTCGCGGCGCCAAGCAGATGACGCTCTTCGAGCCGGATGTCATCATCGCCGTTGGCGGCGGTTCCGCAATGGACGCCGGCAAGATTATGTGGATGATGTACGAGCACCCCGAGGCGAACTTCGAGGACATGGCCATGGACTTCATGGACATCCGCAAGCGTATCTTCACCTTCCCCGAGATGGGCAAGAAGGCTTACTTCGTCGCCGTCCCGACCTCTTCGGGCACTGGCTCCGAGTGCACGCCGTTCGCCATCATCACCGACAAGGAGACCGGCATCAAGTGGCCGCTCGCCGACTACGCGCTGCTCCCCAACATGGCAATCGTCGACGCTGACAACTGCATGACCGCCCCGAAGGGCCTCACCGCAGCTTCCGGTATTGACGTCATGACCCACGCCATCGAGTCCTACGTCTCCATCATGGCTTCCGATTACACCAAGGGCCTCTCCGAGCGCGCCGCAAAGCTCGTCTTCGAGAACCTCCCGAGCTCCTTCACCAACGGTGCAAAGGATCCGCACGCTCGCGAGGAGATGCACAACGCATCCTGCATGGCCGGTATGGCATTCGGTAACGCCTTCCTGGGCCTCAACCACTCCATGGCCCACAAGCTCGGCGCTTTCCACCATCTGCCCCACGGCCTCGCAAACGCAGTCATCCTGACCCGCGTCATGCGTTACAACGCCGCCGAGGCTCCTGTCAAGATGGGAACCTTCTCTCAGTATCCTTACCCCAACGCGCTGCACAACTACGCCGAGATGGCTCGTTACTGCGGCATCGACGGCAAGGACGACCGTGAGGTCTTCGAGAACTTCATCACCAAGCTCACCGAGCTCTGCGACTTCATCGGTGTCAAGCACACCATCGCTGAGTACGGCGTTGACGAGAAGTACTTCCTCGACACCCTCGACGAGATGACCGAGCAGGCATTCAACGACCAGTGCACCGGCGCTAACCCGCGCTACCCGCTGATGAGCGAGATCAAGGAGCTCTACCTTGACGCCTACTACGGCCGCGAGCCTCAGGACTACGCCGTCTGCTAGTTTTAGCACGGTTTTTAACGGCGGGGGTGCACGGGTGTTTCACACACCCCCGCCGTCGCTTCTATCGCATCGTTGAAAGGATGCAACCATGCTGCTACCCGATTCCAAGACCGAGCTCGTCCGCCGTGGCAACAAGGTCGTTTACGACCTGGGCGACAAGATCGTCAAGGTCTTTAACGAGACCAAGCCCGTCTCCGACGTGTTCAACGAGGCTTTGAATCTTGCCCGCATCAATGAGTGCGGCATCCGCAGCCCCAAGGCTCTCGAGGTTTCCCAGCTCGAGAACGCCAACGGCTGGGCGCTCGTGACCGAGAAGGTTCCGGGCACTACCCTTGCCGAGAAGATGACTGCCGAGCCCCAGCGCTTTGGTGAGTACCTCGAGATGTTCGTCGACCTCCAGATCGAGATCCACGGCTACACCTCCCCGCTGCTTAACCGTCAGCGCGACAAGTTCGCCCGCATGATCGACAGCCTTGATCAGCTCAATGCCACCACGCGCTACAACCTTCAGGAGCGTCTGGACGGCATGACCAAGGAGTTCAAGGTCTGCCACGGCGACTTCAACCCCTCCAACGTCATCGTCGGCGACGACGGCCAGCTCTATGTGTGCGACTGGGCACACGCTACCCAGGGCTCCCCTGCTGCCGACGTTGCCACCACCTACCTGCTCTTTGCCCTCAACAGCAAGGACCAGGCCGAGGCCTACCTGGAGCTCTACTGCGACCGCGCCGACATGCCCATGCAGGTCGTGCGTCAGTGGACGAGCATCGTCGCCGCTTCCGAGCTCGCTCGTAAGCGCAACGTGAACGATGAGTTCCTGAAGAACTGGATCGACGTCGTCGATTATCAGTAATATCTGAGCGATTTATTTCGCATCGGAGGCACAAAGAAAACCCCGCAGCTCATTTGGGCTGTGGGGTTTTCCTTTTAGCGATTGAGCACGACGGCAAGATAAAAGGACGGCCTCGCATCTCCCCAATCTGGAGAAATGCGAGGCCGTCCCGCATATCGAACTACAAGCGAAATCGTAGATTAACGGCGTGCTGCCTTCACAAGCTCGGCGACCTTGGCGACGACCTCATCGATCGCCACATCCTCGCGCTCGCCCGTGGCACGGTCCTTGAGCTCGACGGTGCCGTTCTTAAGACCACGCTTGCCGAGCACTACCTGATACGGGAAGCCCATAAGGTCGTTGTCGGCAAACTTAAAGCCAGGACGCTCATCGCGATCGTCGACGACGACCTCGATACCCTCGGCGCACAGACCATCAACAATCTGCTCGCAGACGCTAGCGCACTCCTCCTTCTTGGGATCGAGCGGAATCACCGCGACCTCGTACGGAGCAACGGAGACCGGCCAGACAATACCGTGCTCGTCGTTGTGCTGCTCCACGACGGCAGCGAGCGAGCGAGACACGCCCACGCCGTAGCAACCCATGATAAGCGGCTTCTCCTTACCATCCACGTCCATAAAGGTGGCACCCATGGCCTCGGAATACTTGGTACCGAGCTGGAACACCTGAGAAACCTCGATGCCGCGAGCGGCAGAGAGCGGCTTGCCGCAGTGCGGGCAGGGATCACCGGCAACGACGGTGACCAGATCGGCCCACTCGTCGACGGTAAAGTCGCGCTCGGGGCAGGCACCGGTAAAGTGATAATCGACCTCGTTGGCACCGCAGGCCCATTGCTTGGACTCGCGCAGACTCTCGTCGCACACTAGACGGATACCCTCGGGTAGGTTAACCGGTCCGATAAAGCCCTTGTGCAGACCGTAGGTCAGGAGTTCCTCGTCGGTCATCATGCGATAGCCCTTGCCAAAGACGTGCTTGGCCTTGCAGTCGTTGAGCTCATGGTCGCCCGGAACGATGGCCACAACCGGCTTGCCCTCGGCGTCGATGAGAGCCAGGGACTTGCGTGTACCGTTCTCGGGGAAACCGAAGAACTTGGCAACAGCCTCGATGGTGCCCATGCCCGGAGTCTCGACCTTGGTGAGTGTGCCGTCGCCGGGGCCCTCGGTCACAACGACCTTGGTGCTTGCAGCCTCGTCATCGGCAGCAAAGCCGCAATCGTCGCAGTAGACCAGCGAAGCCTCGCCGGCGTCGGCCAGCGCCATGTACTCGACGGAGGTATCGCCGCCGATCTCACCGGAGTCGGCAACAACGGGCAGGGCCTTGATGTAGCAGCGCTCGCAGATGTTGGCGTAGGCCTGCTTCATCTTGTCGTACTCCTCCTGCAGACTCTCCTGCGTGGCAGAGAAGCTGTAGGCGTCCTTCATGATGAACTCGCGACCGCGCATCAGGCCAAAGCGGGGACGGAACTCGTCGCGGAATTTATCCTGGATGTGATAGAGATTCACCGGCAGCTGCTTGTAGGAACGCAGCTCGTTGCGCACCAGGGCAGTCACGGTCTCCTCGTGCGTGGGGCCCAGCACGAACTCGCGTCCGTGGCGGTCATCAAAGCGCACGAGCTCCTTGCCATAGGCATCGATACGGCCGGACTCACGCCACAGCTCGGCATCGACCATGATGGGCATCATGAGCTCCTGGGCGCCGGCAGCGTCCATCTCGTCGCGCACGATGTTCTCGATCTTGCGAATCGAGCGCCAAGCAAGCGGCAGATAGGAATAGAGACCGGCGGCCTCCTTGCGAATCATGCCGGCACGAAGCAGCAGGCGATGGCTCGCAAGCTCGGCGTCGGCCGGATCCTCTTTGAGCGTCGGAGCATACAGCTTTGACATATACATTGCTCGAGTCATTTATTTCTCCTCAATAAGCTTGTCGACCTCGGCCATAAGCGCGTCGACAATTTGGTCCTCAGCTACTTTACCAATGATCTGGCCGTGCGAAAAGAGCAGGCCCTGACCTCGTCCGCAGGCAACGCCCAAGTCGGCGTCAGAGGCCTCGCCGGGGCCATTGACCGCGCATCCCATAACGGCGATTGAAAGCGGCGCGGAGTAGTTCTTAAGCCGCTCGGTGACCTCCTCGGCGATAGGAATGAGGTTGACCTGGCAGCGAGCGCACGTGGGGCACGATACGATCTCGGGGCCACGGCGGCGAAGACCCAGTGACTGCAGGATACCCCAGGCGACCGGCGGCTCCTCGACCGGATCGGCCGTGAGCGAGACGCGCATGGTGTCGCCAATGCCCTCGGAAAGCAAAATTCCCAGGCCCACAGAGCTCTTAATGGTGCCCTGGAGCTTGGTTCCGGCCTCAGTCACGCCCAAATGAAGCGGAACATGGGGGATTTCGCGCGACAGGGCACGATAGGTGTCAAGCGTCGTGGACACGCTATGAGCCTTGGCGGAAAGCACGATATTGGTAAAGCCGCGATCCTCAAAATGTTTGACGAAACGCTCGCTCGACATCACAAGCTTTTCGGGCTGCGTAAGGTCATCGCGCTCGGCGATATCCTGCTCAAGCGAGCCGGCGTTCACGCCAATGCGAATCGCGCACCCAGCGGCGCCCGCGGCATCGATCACGGCATCGACCTTGGCCCAATCGCCAATGTTGCCGGGATTGATGCGGAGCTTAGCGGCACCGGCCTCCACGGCGCCAATGGCGAGCTTATGGTTAAAGTGGATATCGGCAACGATCGGCACCGGAGACTCCGCACAAATCGTGCGAAAGCCCTTAAGCGCGGCCTCGGTAGGCACACTCACGCGCACAACATCACAACCCGCCTGGGCAAGCGCACGCACTTGCGCAAGCGTTGCCTGGGCGTCGGCGGTATCGGTACAGGTCATGGACTGAACCACCACCGGAGCGCCGCCGCCTATCTGCACGTCGCCCACAAATACGGGGCGCGTCATCTCGCGCGGCAAAGGATGGGACAAAGACAATCCAAACACTCCCCTACAAAATAAATCGAAGGACGTCGGAACGAAGCATATAGACAAACAGCAGCGCAAAGAGCGCGATGCCGACATAGCTCACGATCGTCTGCACCTTCAGCGGCAACTCGCGACCGGCGACCTTTTGGATGATCTCGATAACCAGCTTTCCCCCGTCGAGCGGCGGAATAGGCAGCAGGTTCATAAAGCCCAGCGAAAACGAGATGAGCGCGGCAAACGTCAAGAACGTCGCAGGGCCGGCTGCCGCCGCCTGAGAAGACATGACACTGATGCCCACAATCGAGCTGGACTGATCGAGTATCTCCATCGTATGCTGCGGCTGCAGCAGGCGCATCACGCCCTCAGCTGTCTGCTGAACATAGGAGAACGACAGGCGCGCCGACGTAATGGGGTCCAAATGGACCACCTGCGTAGAGGCATAAACGCCCAAACGCTCGCCCTCCTTGAGCGCGACCGAGGTCGTAAATTTCTTGCCGTCGTGCTGATACTCAATGGCGATATCGTCCTTGCCAGCGGCCGCTCCGATCGCATCGTACACGTCCATCCAGGAAGAGCACGACACGCCATCGACACTAAGAATCGTGTCGCCGGCCTCGATGCCCGCCTTGGCGGCTATCGAGCCTTCTTCGACCTGACCGATCACATTGCTATCGACCGGCACCGATACGCCGGCGATAGAGTAGATACTCATAAGCAGCAAAAAACCCGTCAGGATATTGACGAGAATGCCCGCGAGCAGCATAAAGGCACGCTTGAGAAAACCCTGGCCCAGATAGGTATGCGAGCGCTCCTGCTCAAGAAACTCCGAAGCAGTGACCGGCAACTCCCACACGTCGCCCTCTGCAGTCGCATGCTCTCGATCGAATTTGCGACCGTCAAAGGTGGTATATCCTGCAGCATCGCGCGGCAGCGTCTGGTACCTAACCGGATAATAGCTGGGTGAAGGCTTCTCCCTTTCCTCGTACCAAGGTGCAATGGAACCCCAGCCCAAAAGCAAGGCACAAGCCTCGAGAACATCCTCCTCGGGCAGCTCCAGCTCGACGGAAAGGTCTGCAACCGAAACGCGACCATGACGATAGATCGCCGCAAGCACACGGTCGGCGCACGAGACATCGGTCGGGTCCATACCGCAGATAGCGGCATAACCACCCAGCAGCAGCGGCGTCACGCCAAACTTGGTACCGATGCGACGCGACGTATGGTGAATGTCGAAGCGACACGGTAGGCCCAAGAAAAACTCGGTGACGCGCACGCCGCACGCACGGGCCGCTAAAAAGTGGCCACCCTCGTGCAGAAACACGAGGACGGATAGCATCAAAAGACCCCAAAAGACCGAGGAGAGAACGCTCAGAACAGTATCCATAAAACGAAAAGCAATCCTTACGATTAAGAGCGGGTTGCAGCGAGCACCTCGGCGGCCTTGGCGCGAGCCCATGTATCGATATCGCGAAGCTGCTCAAACGATGCAACCGCCTGCGGATCGTGCGCATCCATGCAGGACTCAACGATGCGATCGATATCGGTAAAGGTGCAGGCATCGTGCAGGAAGGCATCGACGGCAACTTCGTTGGCGGCATTCAGCACGCACGGCATGGTGCCGCCCGTCTTGCCGGCACGCTCGGCCAGCGCAAGGCAACGGAACGTCTCCATGTCGGCCGCATCGAAGGTAAGCTGCCCCAACTCACGAAAATCGATTCGAGGCGCCGGAGTATCCCAACGCTCGGGATACGAAAAAGCAAACTGGATGGGAATGCGCATATCGGACGCACCGAGATGCGCCATCACGGAGCCGTCGGCAAACTCGACCATAGAATGAATCTTTGACTGACGCTGAACGACCACGTTGATAAAGTCGAGGTCGCAACCGAACAGATGCATCGCCTCGATACGCTCCAGACCCTTGTTCATAAGGGTGGCGGAGTCAATCGTGATCTTAGCGCCCATGGCCCACGTGGGATGTGCCAGCGCATCGGCGCGTGTCACGCGATTGAGCTCGTCGCGCGTGCGGCCAAAGAACGGACCGCCCGAGCAGGTGAGCCAAATACAATGAGCCTCGCGTGGGTTCTCCCCCAGATAGCACTGGTAGATGGCGGAGTGCTCAGAGTCGACTGGAATAAGCTGGCCCGGTTGCGCCAACGGCATAAGCAAGTCGCCACCGACGACGAGGGACTCCTTGTTGGCAAGGGCAAGGCGCTTATTCGAGGTCAAGGCCGCATGGCTCGCCTCGAGACCGGCGGCGCCCACAATAGCAACGAGCACGCAGTCGACATCGTCGCGACGCGCGAGCTCGCAAACCGCCTGCGCGCCAACGCCGAGCTTCGTTCCCTCGGGCAACTCCTGCAGCACGGCGTCATCGCCATGAGCGACATCGGCCACGGCAACGGCCGGGACCGAAAACTCGCGGGCGGCGGCAACGAGCTCCGAGGTGCTGGAGTTAACGGACAGTGCCGTCACCTGCAGTCGATCGGCATGCTGACGGCATACATCGAGTGCCTGCGTGCCGATAGAGCCCGTACAGCCCAGAATGGCAACGCGAAGGCGTCCATCGGGGCCATACGTCGTCTGGAATGACATTACAGCACGCCTCCGATCATCAAAAGCAGCTGCGCGGTAATGCAGCCAAAGATAAGCGAGTCGCTTCGATCGAGCATGCCGCCATGGCCCGGAATAAGGTTGCCAGAATCCTTGACGCCCACGCCACGCTTGATGCGTGACTCGATGAGGTCACCGATAACGCCCAGGATGGACACAACCACGCCGCAAAGCAGCGCATAGGGCAAGCTCAGCTTATAGAAATGCGTCGCCCACAAAATAAGCCAGATAAGAACCGAGCCCAAGATGCCGCCGACAAAGCCCTCCCAGCTCTTTTTGGGAGAGATCTTGGGGACCATCTTGTGCTTGCCGATACGGCTGCCCACGATGTAGGCAAACGAATCGGAGACCCAGAGAGACGCGCAAACACCCACCGAAAGCAGGGCGCCGGCAAAACCGGGCACGGCATCGCGCAGCAGCACGATGGCCGACAGCATAAAACCGGTGTAGATGGGACCCATGAGTGTCACAGCCACATCGGATATGCGGGTACGCGACGAACAGACATACCAAATGCCCACCGCAAGCATCAATGCAAAAAGCAGCGCATTCAACAGCAGCGAGTCACCCAGCGCCGAGAGCGGAAAGAGCACGGCGGCAGCGATACCCAGGCGCTCGTTGGCCACCTTGCCATCGAGCTTCGTCATGCGGAAATACTCAAAGCAGCACAGGCCGCTCATGACGGAGACGAAGATGGCGGTGGGAACGATACCCAAAACCAGGCAGAGAATAAATACGACGGCGTAGACGATACCTGCGGCGGCACGGGTAATAAAGCCGGCAAGCCACGAAGTCGCGGCCGCGCCGCTCTTGGCGGCAGGCGCCTTGGGAGCAGACGCCTTGGGACGATCGGACACGATTAAGCCTCCTCGGTCTTGCTCAGTCCACCAAACCTACGGTCGCGGCCCTGATAGGCCAAAATGGCGTTGACAAGACCCCAACGATCAAAGTCGGGCCAATAGGTATCGGTGACATAAAACTCGGAATAGGCAACCTGCCACAGCAGATAGTTCGAAAGGCGAAGCTCGCCGGAGGTTCGAATCACAAGCTCCGGATCGGGCAGCCCAGCGGTGTACAGGTGCGAAGCAACCATATCATCGTCAATAGCGGCGGGATCGATCTTTCCGGCAGCGGCATCGAGCGCGATCTGACGGACAGCACGGGTGATCTCGGCACGGGCGCCGTAGTTGACGGCAAGCGCCAGCGTCATGCCGGTGTGCTCGGCACACTCGGCAAGACCCCGCTCAAAGACATCGCGGGTCTTCTTGGGCAGTGCGGAAATATCGCCCAAAAAGACAACGCGCACGTTTTCGCGCTTAAGCAGCGGCAGCTCATCGATAAACGTCTTGGCAAACAGATGCATTAAAACGTTGACCTCATGCTGCGGACGATTCCAGTTTTCGGTGGAAAACGCATAGGCCGAAAGGACGTCGACGCCCAAACGCACGCATGCGGTAATGATCTCGCGCAGGGAGACGATACCGGCCTTGTGTCCCTCGGTGCGGGCAAGACCGCGCGCCGTGGCCCAGCGACCGTTACCGTCCATGATGCACGAAATATGATGCGGAATCTTATTGAGGTCAAGGTCGGAAAAACCGACGCCCGCAGGGGCGTCGGCAAAGTACTCGACCAGTTTGTTCTCGTCGTATTGCACCTTAGATCTCCATGACCTCGGCTTCTTTTTCCTTCAAAAGCTCCTCGACCTTGGCAACATACTCATCGGTATACTTCTGGACCTTGGCCTGCTCGCGACGGACATCGTCCTCGGTGAGCTCTTCATCGCGCTCGAGCTTGTTGTTAAAGTCGCGACGGATGTTGCGAATGGAGACCTTGGCCTGCTCGGCATACTCGCGGCACTCCTTGACGAGCTCGCGACGACGCTCCTCGGTGGGAGCCGGGAACGGCAGGCGCACGACGGTACCGTCAGAGTTGGGAGTAATGCCCAGATCGGAAGCGCTGATAGCCTTCACGATTGCGTTGACGAGCGCCTTGTCCCAGGGCTCGATAAGCAGCATGTGAGCCTCGGGGGTCTTAACGGCGGCAACCTGGGTAACCGGCGTGGGAACACCGTAGTAATCGACCGAAATGTCGGACAGAATGTTAGCGTTGGCGCGGCCCGTGCGAACCTTGGAGAAGTTGTGCTTGAGGGACTCGAGCGACTTGTCCATGTGGGCGGTGATGTTCTCTGCCATGCTTAATCCTCCTGATAGACGAGCGTGCCGACGGGCTCACCCGAAAGCGCGCGTTTGACGGTGTCCTCGCCATCGATGTTGAGGACCAAAATCGGCATACGGTTATCCTGGCACAGTGCCGTAGCCGTGGAATCCATAACCTGCAGACCGCGGACGAGAACCTCGTGATAGGTAATCTTGTCAAAGCGGACGGCATCGGCGCACTTGACGGGATCCTTGTCGTAGATGCCGTCAACCTTGGTGGCCTTAATCAGAATCTCAGCACCGATCTCGCAGGCACGAAGAGCCGCGGCGGTGTCGGTCGTAAAGTACGGATTGCCCGAACCGGCGGCAAAAATAACGACGTTGCCCTTGGAAAGGTGGTTGATGGCGCGACGGCGAATATAGGGCTCGCAGATCTCGTTCATCTGGATAGCGCTCATCACGCGGCAGGGAACATCGTTGTGCTCGAAGGCATCCTGCAGAGCGAGCGCATTCATAACGGTTGCCAGCATGCCCATGTAATCGGCCTGAGCGCGCTCCATGCCACCGGCAGCGCCGGCCATGCCGCGGAAAATGTTGCCGCCGCCGACAACGACGCCGACCTCGTGACCAACGGCGAGCAGCTCCTTGACCTGCTTGGCAAGATGATCGGTAATCTTGGGGTCGATGCCATATTGGCCGTCGCCCATCAGTGCTTCGCCGGAAAGCTTAAGAAGCACGCGTTTATATCGGATGTCGGACAAAGCGATCCTCCTTTAATTAGACTCTCAATATGATATCAAAGGCTCTGATAAGAGCCATGAAAAAGCAGGCTGTGAGTAAAACCCACAGCCTGCTCATTACCAGCTACAAGAGCTTATTTACTCGCCACGGACCAGACGGTCAAAGGCAACGACGGTAATGGTATCGCCGAGCTCCTTGGAGACCTGCTCAGCGTACTTCTTGATGGTGAGGGAGCTGTCCTTGATGAACTCCTGCTCGGTGAGCACGGACTGCTTGTAGAACTTCTCCAGACGGCCAACAGCCATCTTCTCCTGAATGGCCTCGGGCTTACCGGACTCGGCAGCCTGAGCCATGTAGATCTCCTTCTCGTGCTCGACGGTCTCGGCCGGAACCTGATCGCGGGTAGCGCAGATCGGGGCGACGGCGGCAACCTGAAGGGCAACATCGTGAGCGAAGGTCTTGAAAGAGTCGGCCTGAGCGGTCTCGGCCTTCTCGAAAGCGAACTCGACGAGGACGCCGATCTTACCACCCATGTGGATGTAAGAAGCGAGAGCGCCATTCTCGACCTTGCGGGCGGAGAAACGAGCGATCTTCATGTTCTCGCCCATGATGTGAATCATCTCGGTGAGCTCGGAGGAGACGGTCTCCTCGCCCATCGGCTTCTCGAGCAGAGCATCGACATCGGCCGGCTCGGTGGTAGCGACAACCTCGGCGACCTTGGAAGCAAAGCCGGTGAACTTGGCGTTGGAGCCGACGAAGTCGGTCTCGCAGGAAAGCTCGAGCAGAGCGCCGGACTTGCCGTCCTCGGAGACGAACGCGGCGACAGCGCCCTCGTTGGTCTCACGGCCAGCCTTCTTGGCAGCCTTGGCGAGGCCGTTCTTGCGCAGAACGTCAACAGCGACGTCCATGTCGCCGTCAGCCTCAACGAGAGCCTTCTTGCACTCCATCATCGGGGAGTCGGTCATCTCGCGGAGCTGCTTGACCATAGCGGCAGTAATCTGGGCCATTGTGGTTCCTTTCAAAGAGATGAAAAAGACTTAAATAGGACTGATTTACTCGGCCTTGGGCTCGGCGGCCATCTCGGCCTCGGAGACCTGCTCCTTACCGGAGCCAGCGAGGCAGGCGTCGGCCATGAGCTCGCACATAAGGGTGACAGCGGAGATGGCGTCATCGTTGCAGGGGATGCCGTACTCGACCTCGTCGGGATCGGAGTTGGTGTCGATCAGAGCGACGACGGGGATGTTCAGGCGCTGGGCCTCCTTGATGGCGTTCTCCTCGCGCTTGGTGTCGATGACGAAGAGAGCCTGGGGCAGACCCTTCATGTCGCGGGCGCCACCGAGGTTGGTCTGGAGCTTAGCGAGCTCCTTGCCGAGCACAGCCTGCTCCTTCTTGGGCAGCACTGCCATGCGGCCGTCCTCGACCATGGCCTCGAGCTCCTCCATGCGGTTGATGCGGGAGCGGATGGTGACGAAGTTGGTCAGCATGCCGCCGAGCCAACGCTGGTTGATGTAAGGCATGTTGGCGCGCTCAGCGGCGTTCTTAACAGCCTCCTGAGCCTGCTTCTTGGTGCCGACGAACAGCACGTTGCCGCCCTTGGCGACGTTCTTGACGAAGGTGTAGGCCTGGTCGGCGTCAAGGATGGTCTGCTTGAGGTCGAGGATGTAGATGCCGTTGCGCTCACCGAAGATGAACGGCTTCATCTTGGGGTTCCAGCGACGGGTCTGGTGACCGAAGTGGCAGCCGGCCTCGAGCAGGGTGCGGATATTAATCTTGGTAGCCATATTAAACCTCCTGTGGTTTGCCTCCGCGCGGGGTCATCCTCCAAAACCAACCCGGACATGTGCTACCAAAGCCCGGGCACCACGGTATGAAGTAGCCGCGCGTGCGTGATAAAAACCTGTTGCCGTGAAGCAACCCGATGAATGATAGCAGGATTGTCTCTTCCTGCCAACCCGCAATCAAAACCACACACCTCGGTGCGCGCGGGAGGCCCTTCTCCTACTCGCCGCGGGGGTGTGCCTGACTCACGGCGCGCTTGAGTCGGTCGGGCGTGAGGTGCGTATAGATCTGCGTCGTGGACAAGCTCGCATGCCCCAGCAGCTCCTGAACCGAGCGCAGATCCGCGCCGCCCTCGAGCAGGTCGGTCGCAAAGGTGTGGCGCATCGCATGCGGGGCGATGTCGGCAGGAATGCCGGCAAGTGCCGCAAGCATGTGGAACCGCCTTCTGAGCATGGCGGCACTCATGCGGTTTCCGCGCGCCGAGATAAACAGCGGATGCACGCCGTTCGCACTATCGACACGCTTTGCCTGCACAAGGAGATGTGGCCTCCCCTCCTCAATATAGCGACGAGTCGCCTCGAGAGCGCGCCGATAGAGGGGCACGATACGCTCCTTGCTCCCCTTGCCCCAAAGTCGCAGCGTTCGCTCTGACCAAGCAATGGACTCCACGTTGAGCGCCGCGAGCTCCGAGATTCGCGCGCCGGAGGCATAGAGCAGCTCGAGCATCGCTGCATCACGCAGCCCCGAAGGCGTCGAGGTGTCGGGGGCCTTGAGCAACGCCTCGACTTGCCGGGTCGTCAGCACACCGGGAAGATCGCGCGGCAGTTTGGGCGAGGATATCGCCGAGACCGCATCGCCCTCAACGATTCCCTCGGCAGCCATCCACCGATAGAGCGAGCGAATGGCAGACAGATGCGCCGCAAGGGTCCGAGCCGCCACCTGGCCACGCGACAGCTCGGCCAAATAGGAGCGAACGGTCCGTACGTCGGCGACGCGAGCGTCGATGCCCTCACGGTCGCACCACGCGGCGAAGTGCTCGAGCCGCGAGGCGTAGGCGGTTACCGTATTGGGAGCGAGCCCTTCGACGCGTGCAATGTAGGCGATGAACGAGTCGACGGCATCGTACAGGTCAAAGGCTATGACCTCTCGCCTCCAAACAGATCGGAGCGCGTTTCCAGATAGGCATCCAGGGCCTTGAGGGCGCGGTCCGCGTAAGCCTGGTAACGATCCCGCTTGCTGCGACGCTTACCGTCCTCGAGCGGCGGCACAAGACCAAAGTTGACGTGCATGGGCTGGTAGCCCACCGTAGCCGGATCGGTCGCATACCCCACAAGCGCGCCCAGGGCGCCCACGCGCGGCAGCTCGACGCCCGCGGCCCCGATGGCCTCGGCATAGGTGTTGAGCGCAGCGAGCAGACCCGTCGCCACGGCCTCCATGTACCCCTCGGTACCAGTAATCTGACCGGCAAGACGCACGCTCGTGCCGGGAACGGCAAAGGTGCCGTCGAGCACGTGCGGAGCATCGACAAAGGTGTTGCGGTGCATAACGCCGTAGCGGAAGAACTCGGCGTTCTCCAGGCCGGGAACCATATGGAAGACGCGCTTCTGTTCGCCGAAGGTCAGGTTGGTCTGGAAGCCAACCAGGTTATAGGCGGTCTTCTCCTTGTTCTCGGCGCGCAGCTGAATTGCCGCCCAGGGACGGCGACCGGTGCGCGGGTCGGTGAGCCCGACGGGCTTCATGGCGCCAAAGCGGATGGCATCCTTGCCCGTGCGCGCAACCTCCTCGGCAGGCTGGCAGGCCTGGAACAGGTCCCCGCCCTCAAAATCCTTGAGCACCACGCGATCGGCCGTGGTAAGCGCCTCGATAAAGGCCTCGTACTCTTCCTTGTTGAGCGGGGCATTGAGATAGTCGCCACTCCCCTGCTCCTCATAGCGCGACTGCGAGAACAGCACGTCCATATCGAGCGTAGAGGCATCGACAATCGGGGCGGCCGCGTCAAAGAACGCCAGGGCGTCACCACCGACGAGCTTCATGACCTCCTCGCTCAATGCCGGCGAGCATAGGGGGCCCGCGGCGATAACCACATGACCCTCGGGAATCTGGGTGACCTCGCCGTGGACGACCTCGATATTGGGGCGGGCGGCAACCTCAGCCTCGACGAGCTCGGAAAACTTGACGCGGTCGACCGCCAGGGCACCGCCGGCAGGAACGGCCGCACGATGAGCGCAGTCGAGCAGCACCGAGCCCATGCGCTCGAGCTCGGCCTTCAGCAGACCGGCGGCAGAATCGGGACGGGTCGACTTAAACGAATTGGAGCAGACGAGCTCCGCCAAGTGATCGGTATGGTGGGCAGGAGAGCTCACCTGCGGGCGCATCTCGCACAGCTTTACGGCGAACCCGCGATCTGCCAGCTGAATCGCGCATTCCGATCCCGCCAGACCGCCACCGATAACCGTCACCTGATCAAACAGCATCTGCAAACACCTTTCTAATTGACACGTTTTCCATTGTGACCGAAGGGCGTCTGGGCGTGAAGGGCAAACTTGGAGGGCGCATACCTTCCATCCATCATGCGCTCGATGAGGCCCTCGAGTTCGAGCGAACCCAGAAGTTTGAGCACGCCGACGGCATCGAGCGAGACGAGTGCCGCGATGTCGTCGACCTTGAGCGGCGAGGCGATGAGCGCATGCATCACGGCCTGCTGCGTGGGGTCCAGATCTGCGATACCGGGTGCATCAGGACGCGAATAGCGCAGGGTACCGTATATGCGAGAGATAGCCACCTCGATGGACTCCTCGTCAATAATGCAGCAGGCCCCGTTGGCAATGAGGTAGTTGGTACCGCGCGACTCGGGTGACAAAATCGAACCCGGCACGGCAAGAAGCTCGCGCCCCAGGTCCATGGCGGCCTCCGCCGTCGAGAACGTGCCCGAAGGCATGCCAGCCTCCGACACGAAGAGCGCCTGCGAAAGCGCGGCAATCACCCGGTTACGCCGCGGAAAGGCAAACTTACGCGGCCCCATACCCCAAGGCGAGATGGACACGACCGCGCCGCCCGTATCGATCGTGCGCGCGATGAGTCCCGCGCTCGAGCGCGGGTAGATTACATCGGCGCCTGTCCCCAACACCACGACATGTTTGCCGCCGGCATTGACTGCGGCCCAACCCGACGCCTGGTCGCAACCGACCGCACCGCCCGATACCACCGTCACCCCCGCTTCCACCGCGACCTTGGCCGCAAGCTCCGCGACGGCAAGGCCGTAGGGAGAGGCCTTGCGCGCACCGATAATCGAGAGCGCCGGTGTCGAGAGAACCTCAGGGTCGCCACGCACGAACAGCGTCTGTGGCACATCGGAAAGCTCCAGAACAGTAGCGGGGAACAGCCCATCCCCGGGATGCAGTTCGTAGCGAGCCTCATCCATCACTGGTCCCTCCTTCCCTGATACATTGCGGCCTCGAGCACATGATCTTGCGTCACCCGCTCACTTTCGGCGACATCGGCAATCGTGCGCGCGATGCGCACCAGGCGCACGATGCCGCGTCCCGTGAGATGCGTGCGCTTCGACAGGCCGAGCACGCACGTTTCCGCCGCCTGATCGAGCGCAAAGGTCGACACAACACCATCGATAGAGCGGGACTCGTCGTCCTCGGCCTCGGCATCCGCATCGTCCATATGGGTCTCGCGCCAGGCACGAAAAGCCCTACCGCGGACAACGTAGTCGCGCAGCTCGGCCGACGACATGCCCTCGGCGCCCTCAATAATCACCTGCGGATCGGGGCGGGTCACGTCGATCATCAGGTCGATACGGTCGGCCAAGGGACCGCGTAGCTTGGACCGGTAGCGCTCGACCATCGATGCCGAGCAGCGACATGGAACCTCTCGATCGCCCAAAAAGCCGCAGGGACAGGGATTGCTCGCCGCAAGCAGCTGAAAGCGCGAGGGAAACGTGAAGGCGCCATCGACGCGCACGATCCTGACATAACCGCGCTCGATAGGCTGCCTGAGCGTCTGCAGCACACCGGTGGGAAACTCGGCAAGCTCGTCCAAAAAGAGCACGCCGCCATGGGCAAGGCTGATCTCGCCCGGATGCACCGGGCGCCCTCCGCCAATAAGGCCCGCTGTCGATATGCTGTGATGGGGGCTTCGAAACGGCCGATGCCCCGCAAGCAGGCCATCGATGTTCTCACCCAAGACCGAATGAATGCACAGCGCCTCCTGCTGGTCCTCGACGGAAAGCTCGGGCAAGATACCCGTCATGCGACGCGCAAGCATGGTCTTGCCCGATCCCGGAGACCCAATCATGAGCAGGCCCAGCTCCCCCGCCGCCGCAAGCGCCATGCCGCGCTTGGCGACCTCCTGCCCCAACACATCGGCATAATCGAGCTCGAGCTCAAAGGTGGCCTCGAGCACTTCAGAATCCAGATAATGCCGAGCTGCCTCGCCCATACCGTGAGCAAGCTGCGACAGATGGTCGATAAAACCGCAGTCGACCCCCGAAAGCGGAACATGCTGGTCGGACCTGCCGGCGATAAAAGACAGCCCCATGTCGCGAGCCAGCAGCTGGAACGCCACCTCGCCCTTGACGGGAAGCACCGTACCATCCAAGCCGAGCTCGCCGGCAATGAGGCAGCGGTCGAGATTGTCGCGTGGAATCTGCCCATCGGCCGCAAGCACCGCAATGGCTATCGGCAGGTCAAAGCCGCTACCGGTCTTTCGGATATCGCCCGGCGCCAGATTGACCGTAATGCCCGAGCGAGGGATCTCGAATCCCGCAGAGCGCATCGCGCAGCGAATGCGCCCGCGCGACTCCATGACCTCCATACTCGGGATGCCGAGCATCTGGATGCCCGGGATGCCACCCGCAAGCGATACCTCGACCGTAACGGGAATCGCCTCGACGCCGCGGATACAGGCAGCGTGAACGGCAAAGGTTTCGAACGCCATCACGACACCTGCCAATCGAACGCATTGTACTGGTGCTCGATCTCGGCGATATGCCCGCCGCGAATGGTGACGCCCACGGCATCGAAGCGGATCGCCTTGAGCGGATAGTGCTCCATGAGATAGCAACTCGCGATGCGACGATAGCGCCGCTGCTTTTGGGCGTTCACCGCTTCCTCGGGAAACACCCGAGTATCGCAATCCAGCGCAACACGCCTGGTCTTGACCTCGGCCATCACCACCACATCGTCGAGCTCGTCGAGCAGCACCAGGTCGGCCTCGCCCTCCGAGCATCGATAGCCTTGTTCCAACAATGCATAGCCGCGCTCGTTAAAGTAATCGATTGCGATAAGCTCGCCCAGCATACCGAGCTCGCGAGGACTGAGCCCCTTGATAAACTCAGGGGTGATCGACCCGCAATCGAGCTCCCCCTCTTCCCAACGCTCCTTGAGCTGCTGCGTCTTGCTCATTTTGGCTGCGGCACACATGGGGTCTCCTTTCCCACTCCCTGCATTGCCTCGATAATGAGGGCAGGTTTCATGCGGGTAAGTACCGGAAGCAAACCGAAAACCAACCAAATGCCGACAAATGAGGGGCCGCGCGCAACAATAGCGTTGCACACGGCCCCTACCAGCAGGTTTATAGAACCCTTAAGGTCCCAGTCTCCACAATTGGCCTAAAAAAGGCGCTCAGTCTGCAGAAAGTTTCCGCAAAAGCTCACACGGTGCAGCGGAGAAAGACCATGTTTGCGAATGGCCTCAATGTGCTCGGGACTCGCATAGCCTTTCGATTCGGCCAAATGGTACTCGGGATACTCGGCATCGTACTCGACCATCATCTCGTCACGCGTGACCTTTGCCATGATGGATGCCGCGGCGATACAGGCGATCTTGGCATCGCCCTTGACCACGTCGCGCTCATGGGGCACGGCGCCCAGGGGGTTGCCGTCCATAAGCACGCAATCGGGCTCAAGCCCCGTATCGGACACCGCACCCGCGACAGCGGCTCGAATGGCGCGGGCCATGCCCATCTGATCGATATCCGCAGGAGCGATATGGCAAAAGCCGATAGCAGTCGCCACCTCGGCAATCTTCACCGAGAGCAGCTCGCGGCGCGCCGGCGTGAGCTTTTTGGAATCATTGATGCCCCAGATGCGCGGCTCCATCGGAAGACACACGGCACACACGGTCAAGGGACCCGCTACCGAGCCACGGCCCACCTCGTCGACACCCACGACCACGCCATCACCGCCGAGCTCATGCATAAGCTCGTACATGCCGTTGACGCGCTCGCGTTCGGAAAGTTCCTTGGCATGGCGCTTAAGGGCACGTTCGCAAGCCTTGATCACCTGCTGGCGCGGATCCTCGCGATAATGCTCCACGAGGGCGGGAATCTCCTCGAACGTGGCGCTCGCCAGCTCGCCGGCAACCTGCGATGCCGAAACCGAGCTCGTCATGTTGGCCATATCGGGGCCTCCTTGTATGCAAATCAAATAAAAAGAAGGGCCACCCGAAGGTGACCCTTTTGTCCAAACGAGTGAACAGACGCTGCGATCTTCTTAGCGCTTCTCGGGGATGCGAGCAGCCTTGCCCACCTTGTCGCGGAGGTAGTACAGCTTGGCGCGACGGACGCGACCATGACGGACGACCTCGAGCTTGGCGATCTTGGGGCTGTGAAGCGGGAAGGTACGCTCAACACCGACACCGAAGGAAATCTTGCGGACGGTGAAGGTCTCACGGGCACCGGCGCCGGCCATGCGGATGACGTCGCCCTGGAAGACCTGGATGCGCTCGCGGTCGCCTTCCTTAATGCGGTAGTGAACCTTGACGTTGTCGGCGACGCGAACCTGAGGAATGTCCTCGCGGATCTGCTGACGCTCGATTGCGCGGATGTAATCCATGTGCAATTCCTTACTCTTCTAGAGGTGCCGTACCACCTTGGCCGGCACGTAGTTGAACAAACGTATTCGAGTATACACGCGCGGGTTTCTGCTGCAAGAACAATTTTTTACGCAGACAAAAAGACAAAACCCGCACATGATAACCGCCCGCCTCACGAATGAGACGGGCGGCGGGAAGGGGGCTACGCTAGGCGCCCAAACCCAAAACGTTAGGCGGAACGCTTCGCCTCGAGCTTGGCCTGGGCGGCCGCCAGGCGCGCGAGGGGCACACGATAGGGCGAGCAGGACACGTAGTCCACGTCGGCCACGTTAAACAGGCCCATGATGGACTTGGGGTCGCCGCCGTGCTCGCCGCACACGCCAAAGTGCATGTCGGGGTTGGTGGCGCGACCCTTCTCGACGGCCATGCGCACCAGCTCCAGTACCGCCGTGTCGATGGTCTCGAAGGGGTTGTCCTTCAAGATCTTCTTGTGCATGTACAGCGGGATGAACTTGGCCTCGGCATCGTCACGAGAGAAGCCGAAGGTCGTCTGGGTGAGGTCGTTGGTGCCAAAGCAGAAGAAGTCGGCATGATGGGCGATCTCGTCGGCGACCATGCAGGCGCGTGGCAGCTCGAGCATCGTGCCCACGGGAATATTGAGCTCGACGCCCTCCTCGGCGGAAACCTTGGCGATCACGCGCTCGATGACCTCGCGGGTCTGGACATGCTCCGCCGTGATGGAGACGAGCGGAACCATGATCTCGGGACGCGGGTCGACGCCCTCCTTGATGAGGCGAGCGGCAGCCGTGGCGACGGCGCGAACCTGCATGAGCGGCAGATCGCTAAAGACAACGGACAGGCGCACACCGCGCAGGCCGAGCATCGGGTTGGACTCGACCATGCCGTCGATACGACGCAGGCGGGCACGCAGGACGGCAAGCTCTTCCTCGCTGGCGCCGGCGGCTTCCTTCTTGGTGATGGCGACCTCGAGCTCGCGAGGATTATCCAGGAACTCATGAAGCGGCGGATCGAGCAGGCGAACAACTACGTCGCGACCGGACATGGTCTTGAACATTGCCAGGAAGTCCTCGGTCTGAACCTTGAGCAGGTCGGACAGGGCCTGCTGCTTCACGGCCTCATCATCGGACAGGATAAAGCTCTGGATGATGTTCTTACGGTCGCCCAGGAACATATGCTCAGTGCGGCACAGGCCGATGGCCTCGGCGCCAAACTCGAGCGCGAGCGCGGCATCCTCGGGGTTGTCGGCGTTGACGCGCACATGGTTGGCGTGGCCACAGGTCTCGTCCAGACGAATCTCGTCGGCCCAGGACAGGATGGTGTCCAGGTCGCCGGTGAGCTCGGCCGAAACCAGATCAACGGCGCCGTCGACGACGATACCCTGGGTGCCGTCGATGGAGATGACATCGCCCTCGTGCAGCACACGATCGCTGCCTTCGATGCGTACGAACTTCTCAGCCGCGTCAATGTGGAAGCGCTCGACGCCGCAGACGCAGGGTGTGCCCATACCGCGAGCGATAACGGCGGCATGGCTCGTCTTGCCACCGTGGCTGGTCAGGATGCCCTCGGCAGCAACCATGCCCTTCAGATCGTCGGGGTTGGTCTCCCAGCGAACCAGAATGACCTTATGGCCCTCGTTGGCGCGCGCGACGGCATCGTCGCTCGAGAACACGACCTCGCCCACGGCGGCACCAGGGCTGGCGTTAAGACCGCTGGCCAGAGCCTCGTACTTCTTGGAGGCATCAAACTGCGGGTGCAGAAGCTGGTCGAGCTGCGCGGGATCGATACGGGCCACGGCCTCCTCGCGGGTGATCAGGCCCTCCTCGACCATTTCGATGGCGATACGCAGGGCGGCGGTGGCGGTGCGCTTGCCCACGCGCGTCTGGAGCATCCAGAGCTTGCCCTGCTCGATGGTGAACTCGATATCGCACATATCGCGGTAATGATCCTCGAGCGTCAGGAAAACGCGCTCGAGCTCTTCCCCAGCAGACTCGAGGCCCGGGGTGGTCTTGAGGTCAGCGATAGGCTCGGTGTTGCGGATGCCAGCGACAACGTCCTCGCCCTGGGCATTAACCAAAAAGTCACCGTAGAACTCCTTGGTGCCGTCGGCCGGGTTGCGCGTAAAGGCGACGCCGGTCGCAGAGGTCTCCCCCTTGTTGCCAAACGCCATAGCCTGCACGTTGACGGCGGTGCCGAGCTCGTCAGAAATACCGTGCCGCTTGCGGTAGATGCAGGCGCGCTCATTCATCCAGCTGCCAAAAACGGCCTGGATGGCAAGGCGCAACTGAAGCTCAGGATCATGTGGGAAGACGGGCTTGCCGTCAGCGACCTCGAGCTCGGGATACAGGGCGGCCTCGACGTTCTCGGAGAAGATGCCCTTAAAGGTCTCCACGAGCTCCTGCAGGTCCTCGGCCGAAAGCTCGGAATCGACGCGAGCGCCTGCGACCAGGCGTGCCTGGGTCAGCGCGTTCTCGAACAGGTCGGCATCGACACCCATAACGACGTTGGAGAACATCTGGATAAAGCGGCGGTAGCTATCCCAGGCAAAACGCGGGTTTTGCGTCTGGGCGATGAGACCCTGAACGGAGTCGTCGTTGAGGCCCAAGTTGAGGACCGTGTCCATCATGCCGGGCATGGAAAACGGAGCGCCCGAGCGAACCGACACGAGCAGCGGGTCGGAGGCGTCGCCGAGCTTCTTGCCGCAGCGGGCCTCGAGGTCGGCCTCGGCGGCAACGATCTCATCGAGTGCGCCTTCGGGCCAGACGTTGCTGGCGCCGGAGTACTCGACACAGGTCTGGCAGGTAATGGTAAAGCCACCGGGAACCGGTAGGCCGATTCGGCTCATCTCGGCAAGGTTTGCGCCCTTGCCGCCAAGCACAAAGTTCATGGACTTGTCGCCCTCAGTGACACAGGTGCCCTGGGCGTCGGTTCCAAAACGGTAAACCCTCTTGCAATCGCTCACGATACTTCCCCTTTCATGCGCTCTCGCGCACGACCGTGGTGACGAATCGACCCGCCGGATGCGGGCCGTGAGGGAACTATACGGCGGACGTTGAGCGGGCTTGCGTAGAGGGCGAGGGGTTTGGTAAACGTGATAAATGCGACGGTAAACGGTAGGTAAAGGTGGTTACCTTATGAAGATACCACTGCAAGTAAATTGCAGGTCAAATGCAAGTTCTTTGCTAAATCGCTTTACCAATATCGTGCATTATTTTTAGATAGTATTTTAAGGACGGTGAATTTTTAGCTACCCCAATGAGTTAGCTTTGCTGACCTCGGCGGGCGGCGCGGCGGGCACGGGCTTCTTGGATTTCCATCAAATGACCGATGATCTCGGAGGCGCTCTCCTCAATCGCTTTGCCATCGGTACGCACCACAAAGCAGCCCAGACGCTTCATGAGGGCACGGGCTTCCTCGAGCTCGCTGCGCACGCTCTCGGGCTCGGCATAGGAGCCGGCGACGGCGCGAGCATAGTCATCGCCCAAGCGGCTATCGCGAATCTCAGAGATGACGTCAACGGTCGAAATCAGGCCAAACAACCGCATCGGGTCGACCTTGTAAATAGACTTCGGCGGCTCCATGCCATGTGCCAACGGAACATTGGCAACCTTGTAGCCCTGATAGGCCAAATACATCGACAGCGGCGTCTTGGACGTGCGCGATACACCCAGCAGCACGATATCGGCACCCGATAGATCGTCGCAACCGCGCCCGTCATCGTGCTCAACGAAATACTCCATGGCCTCGATACGATGAAAATAGCGGTCATCGGTCTTGTGAATCACGCCCGCGACGCCCTTGGGCGACGCACCGATAAGCGACGACAGCACGGCGAGCGCCGGACCAATCAGGTCGACCGAGCGGATATGCAACATGCCCAAATAATCGAGCACGCGGGCGCGAAGCGCCGGATCGACAATGGTATGGAACACGGCAATATCGCGATGGTCCGCATCGACACGCGGCCCCACAAACGACTTGACCTGCTCCACCGAGTTCACCTTGGGCAGGCGCAAGAGACGAAAAGCCCCTTCATCAAATTGCCCGGACGCCGCAAGCACCACCTCACAAGCGGTATCACCGAGCGAATCGGAGATAACGATAACGGTGGGACGAGCGGTGACCGGGCAATCCATGCGGGGCTCCTTTTGCGCTTATGCGCAGGCTGGCTTACTTTTTGCGAGCAAGCTCACCGATGTTTGCGATGCCGGAGAAAACGGCCTCGAAGCGGTTGAGCAGCTTAAGGCGATTATCGCGGAGCTGTTCGTCCTTGTCCATGACCATGACCTCGTCGAAGAAGCGGTCGATGGGGGCACGCAGGGCGGCGAGGGCGGCAAATGCGGCCGGGTAATCCTCGGTAGCGAGGGCGGCATCGACGGCAACCTGAGCAGCCTCGGAGGCTTCGGCGAGCGCGAGCTCGGCCTCGCCCATCAGGCTGCGGTCGTACTCCGCACCCAGCTCGGGCTTGGAGATGTGCGCGGCGCGGGCATAGGCGGTAGCCAGGTTGTCGAAGGTCTCGGCGTCGTTCTTGCGGGCCTCGTCGAGCGCGGCGCAGCGGGCGAAGAAGACGGACGGGGCGATGATGTGCACCGCAGAGACAGCGGCGACGGTATCGGCCGGAATCTTCTCATCGCGGGCCATGCTTACCAGGCGGCCGTGGAAGAAGTCGCGGACCTGCTGGGCGACCTCGGCGGCGTCAAACTCAATGCCCTGCTCGCTATAGAGCTCAAGGGCAAAGTCAATCAGCGACGTGGGGTCAATCGGCAGGCGATCGCGCAGGATGTTGATGATGCCGATGGCGGCGCGGCGCAGCGCGTACGGATCGGAAGAGCCGGTCGGGGGCTCGCCGATGGCAAAGATACCGGCAATGGTATCGAGCTTGTCGGCACAGGCCACGATGCAGCCAGCGGTGCCCTCGGGCAGCTCATCGCCGGCGAAGCGGGGACGATAATGATCGCGAATGGCGTGGGCGACCTCGTCGTTCTCCCCCATCGCGGTGGCGTAGTAACCGCCCATCACGCCCTGCTGGCTCGTGAACTCGACGACGGCGTTGGATACCAGGTCGGCCTTGCACAGGTGCGCGGCGCGAGCGGCATCGGCGGCCAGGTGGGCGCCCAGATGGGCCTCGCGGGCGATAGCAAGCGCGAGCTGCTCGATGCGCTCGGACTTGGCGAGCACGCTACCGAGCTTCTCCTGGAAGGCAACCTTGGCCAGACGCTCACGGAACTCATCGAGGGAGATCTTCAGGTCCTCCTCGTAGAAGAACTTTGCGTCGTCCAGACGGGCGCGCACGACGCGCTCGTTGCCGTCGATCACGCGCTCGGCGTTCTCGGGCTTGCTGTTGGAAACGACCACGAACTCACGCGTGAGCTTGCCCTCGCCGTCATAGATCGGGAAGTAGCGCTGGTTGGTGAGCATGGACTCGCAGATGATCTCGTGCGGGACCTTGAGGAACTCCTCGTCGAAGGTACCGACAAGCACCGTCGGCCACTCGCAGAGGTTGATGACCTCCTCAAAGACCTTCTTGGGCGTGTCAACATGACAGCCGGGGCGAGCGGCCTCGACCTCGGCGATACCGGCAAGGATGGCCTCACGACGACGCTCGGCAGAGAGCACGCCGGCGTCCTCGAGCACCTGCTCGTAGACGGCGGGGCTGGCGACCACATGGTCACCGGGGCCAAGTACGCGATGACCACGCGTGGTGTTGCCACTCGTCACGTCGGCAAACGACACAGGCACAACGTCCTCACCCAAAAGGCAGCAGATCCAACGGACCGGACGAACAAACGTAGCGTGCTCGTGGCCCCAGCGCTGGCTGCGGTAGTTGGGCCACTGCAGGCCGGCGATGGTCTTCTCGCACAGAGCGGTCAGAATCGGCGTAGCCGGTGCAGAGGGAATGTTCTTCTCGGCGAACACATACTCGCGACCGTCGGTGTCCTCGCGACGGACCAGGTCCTCGGCAGACACACCGCACTTGCGGGCGAAGCCCTGAGCGGCCTTGGTGGCGTTGCCGTCGGCATCAAAGGCAATGTTTACCGCGGGACCGCGTTTGACCTCATGGACCTCATCGGTCGCGGTGGCGACGTTGGCCACGAGCGCAGCCAGACGACGCGGGCTCGAGATCACACGGACCTCGCCATGGGCCAGACCGGCCTCGTCGAGGCCCTTGGCAATCATGGTGCCAAGCTGCTTGACGGCATTGTTCAGCGGTGCAGAGGGCATTTCCTCCGTACCGATCTCAAACAGGAAATCCTTAGCGTCTGCCATGGCTTACGCCACCTCGCCTTCCTGGTCGGCATTCTCGTTGACTCCAGCGACCTCGGCCATATAGGCCTCGCAGCACGCCTTGGCGACGGCGCGGACGCGCAAGATGTAGTTAGCACGCTCGACCGCGGACAGGGCGCCGCGGGCATCGAGCAGGTTGAAAGCGTGGCTGCACTTCATGACGCAGTCATATGCCGGCAGCGGCAGCTTGCGCTCCAGGCAGGAATGGCACTCGGCCTCGTAGTCATCAAACTTCTGACGCATCATCTCGACGTTTGCGACCTCAAAGTTATAGGCACTGAACTCGCGCTCGTTCTCGAGGAACACGTCGCCATAGGTCATGGGCGTGCCGTCGGGCAGGTAGCTCCACACCAAGTCGTAGACCGAGTTAACGCCCTGCGCATACATGGCAATGCGCTCTAGGCCATAGGTGATCTCGACGGGTACGGGGTCGACCTCGATGCCGCCTACCTGCTGGAAGTACGTAAACTGCGTGACCTCCATGCCGTTGAGCCAGACCTCCCAGCCAAGGCCCCAGGCGCCGAGCGTCGGGCTCTCCCAGTCGTCCTCGACAAAGCGGACGTCATGGTCGTTGGGGTCCAGACCGATAGCGGCAAGAGACCCCAGGTAAAGCTCCTGGGCGTTGACCGGTGAGGGCTTGATGAGCACCTGGAACTGATAGTAGTGCTGCATGCGGTTGGGGTTCTCGCCGTAGCGGCCGTCGGCGGGACGGCGGCAAGGCTGCGCATAGCAGGTGCGCCACTCGGCGGGACCGAGCGAGCGCAGCGTGGTCGCGGTATGGAAGGTACCGGCACCGACCTCGGAGTCATAGGGCTGCATAATGACGCAGCCCTGCTCGCCCCAGTACTGCTGGAGGCGCAGGATGATGTCTTGGAAGGAAAGCGATGAAGCGTTCATGCCTCTAATATCCCCTCGTCGAAACGATTACACGGTTAGGTACTGTACTATAGCGGTTTTTAGTCGATAGCGCCGATGCGGTTGAGCGGCCAGTAGCGCACAAGCGCCACGGCGATCAAATCAGAGCGATCGACGGGACCAAAGTAACGTGAGTCGGCAGAGTTTTCGCGGTTGTCGCCCATCACCCACACGCACCCGTCGGGAACGGTGTAGGGATAGCTTACCTGAGCGCCGGGAGCCTGGACCGAAAGCGGCCAGCTCATGCCGGTCGTGTAGTCCTCGTCGAGCGCCTGGCCGTCAACGACCACCTTGCCGTCCCGAAGGTCGACCGTCTGGCCGGCCGTGGCAATAACACGCTTGACGAGAACATCGTGCTCGGAGGTGCCATCGGGGTTGTGGAACACCACGATATCGCCTTGGCTGACGGGCTGGCCGAGTTCAAGGCTCACCTTTTGCGCCAGGATCTGGTCGCCGATCTCGATCGTGGACTCCATGGAGCCGGTGGGCACCACAAAGGGTTCGACCACAAACGAGCGAATCAGGAAGGTGGCGACCAGTGCGATCGCGACGACCACGATCCACTCAAACGCACCCTTTAGCACGGAATGCTGCGATGGAACCATTCTCACTCCTTGCTCTGCGAATACGATGCGTCCAGGATGTCCTGCGCGTATGCGCGCTCCTCGGGCGTGAGCCGCGCCGTCTCGATCAGGTCGGGACGCCAGCGGCAGGTGCGCTCGATGGCATTCTTACGGCGCCAGGCGTCAACCTTGGCATGATCGCCGCTCACGAGCACCGGCGGCACGCCCTCGCCGTTGAACTCGGCGGGGCGAGTATACTGCGCGTACTCGAGCAGGCCACCGTCCTCGGCAGTCGAGAACGACTCATCGACGTTACTCATCTCGTCACCAAGGGCGCCGGGAATCAGACGCACGACGGCGTCGGCAACGACCATAGCGGGAAGCTCGCCGCCCGTAAGCACGTAGTCGCCGATCGATAGGCGCTCGTCGGCATACGCATACGCGCGCTCGTCGACACCCTCGTATCGACTGCATACAAACAGCAGGCGCTCGCTTTTGAGCAGGCGCTCGGCCACATGCTGCGTAAAGGGTTCGCCGCAGGGCGTAAAGAACACCACGGTGGGCTTGGGACCCTCAGAGCTAATAGCCTCGATGGCCTCGGCGATGGGCTCGACCTTCATGAGCATGCCCTGCCCGCCGCCGTACGGCTCGTCATCGACGGTACGATGGCGGTCGTGCGTCCAGTCGCGCAGGTTATAGGCCTTAAAATCAAAAAGGCCGGCCTTGCGGGCGCGGCCCAAGATCGATGTGGACATGACGGGCTCAAACATCTCGGGAAAGACCGAAAGGGTCTCAATCAGCATGTTGTCCTCCCTACTTGTCCATATCAATCAAACCGTCCATAACGTGGACGGAAATTGTCCCCTGATCGGGAAGATCGAGCACAACCTGCTCGATCACGGGAATCAGCACCTCGCCGTACCGATCGCCCTCGACAACCCAAACATCGTTGGCGGGAGTCGACATGATCTCGACAATCGTGCCGAGCAAGCCAAAGCGCTCGTCGACCACCTCGCGACCCATCAGGTCGGTATAGGCGGCATCGAGCGAATCGAGCTCAAAATCGTCACGGTTTGCCAGCACGTAGCATCCGGTGATGCCCTCGGCGGCCGTCAAGTCGTCTATGCCCTCAAACGAGACCAGATCGCCATCGCCCGTATCGGTGACGGATACGACCGTGCAAAAACGGTCGCGCTTGAGCGCCGGCGGCGTCAAGGCGACGCGCATACCCGGCGTCAATACAGAAGGAAGCCCCCGCAGCGGCTGCGCGAGGACCTCCCCCTTCCTTCCGTGCGGCTTGACCACACGGGCGATGTTTTTGTACTGGGACCTCAAGGTCCTAGCCCAGAACCTCTACCTCGACTGCAGTGTCGAGGCGAGCGGCCAGTGCACGGGCGAGCGTGCGAATGGCCTTGATGGTACGGCCACGACGGCCGATGACCTTAGCGACGTCATCCTCGGCAACCGAAACCTCAATCGTGGAGGCGTCGTCACCATCGATGACCTCAAGGCTCACGGAATCCGGGTCGTCGACGATCTGAACAACGAGATATTCGACGAGATCGGCGATGCGATCTGAGAGCATTGCCTCACCCTCGAGCTGTGCAGCGTCAACCTCAGGCACGATTTACTCCTCGGCGCCCTCAGCGGCCTCAGCGGCAGCCTTAGCGGCCTCGGCCTCTTTGGCGAGCTGCTTCTTGGACTTCTTGACGACGGTCTCGGTCTTCTCGCCCTCGTTGGCGGCCTTGACCAGAGCAGCGACAGCGTCGGTGAGCTGAGCGCCCTTGGACTGCCAGTCGGCGATCTTCTCGAGATCGAGGTTGATGGTCTTGGGGGCGGTCATCGGGTTGTAGCGGCCAACCTCCTCGATGATACGACCGTCACGCGGGGCGCGGGAATCGGCGACGACGACACGGTAGTACGGACGCTTCTTAGCGCCGTGACGAGCAAGGCGAATCTTGACTGCCAAAGGAAACTCCTCCAACCAAGCAGCTTTAGGCTGCAACTACAAACAAACAGTTGAACATAATACGCCATCGACGCGGGCAGGTGAAGTCCGTGAGACCAACTTCTTCGGTGTAGTCGAAGGCAAATCCATATCTTAGACAAGAATTCGCGATTTGCAAGCACATCCACGCACCCCACATGAGCTGCGCGGTATACTCATGCCATGAAAAGACGCGAACATACATACGGTTATGAGGATGCTGCGGGCGTCACGCCTCCGCCCTGGACGGGACCGGCGGTGGGCCTCATGGATCTCGATGCGTTTTTTGCGAGCGTGGAGATGCTCGACCATCCCGAGTGGCGCGGCAAGCCGCTCATCGTGGGTGGCGATGCCGATTCCCGCGGCGTCGTGTCCACCTGCTCCTACGAGGCGCGCCGCTTTGGCGTGCATTCCGCCATGCCCTCGGCCGAGGCACGGCGCCTCTGTCCGCAGGCCATTTGGACGCATGGGCATTTCAATCGCTACCACGAGGTCAGCGCACAGGTCATGGCGATTCTCGCCGACGAGACCCCGCGCGTTGAGCGCGTATCAATTGACGAGGCCTTTATCGATATCACACCGGGCCGCTTTGCGCCCGAAGATCCGCTGCTGGTTGCGCGGCGGATAAGCGACCGCGTGGCAGCGCTGGGAGTGACCTGCTCCATTGGCGTAGGCTGCAACAAGACGGTCGCAAAGATCGCAAGCGAGAGGGACAAACCGTTTGGGCTGACCATCGTGCGCCCTGGAACCGAGCAGCGCTTTTTGGCCGCGCTGCCGGTATCTGCCATGAGTGGCATCGGGCGCTCGGCCGAGGAGCGACTGCGCCGCATGCGCATCTACACGCTCGGCGAGCTATCCCGCGCACCGGAATCCACCTTGGCCTCTATTTTTGGCATCAACGGCGAACGCATGCGCCAGCGTGCGCTGGGACTCGAACTCTCCGAAGTCACGAGCCTCGATGAAGAGCGCGAGGTCAAGTCGGTCAGCAATGAACGCACCTTTGCGAAGGATTTGACTGAGCGTGGGGATATCGAGGCGGCGATTGCGCTGCTCGGCGAGTCGGTTGGGCGCCGCCTGCGCCGTCAAGGGCTGACGGGCGGAACCGTAACGCTCAAGCTCAAGTACTCGTATGGCAGCGGACGCACGGCACAGCGCTGCTTGCCCCACCCCACCGACGACGAGAATATCTTTGTGGCCGTAGCGCTCGAGCTGCTCGACAATATCTGGCAAGAAGGCATGCACGTGCGTCTGGCGGGCATCGGCATGAGCGACTTTGACCATCAGGGCGGCATCCAGACCGACCTGTTCTGCGAAATCGACGACCGCGGAGCCCAATCGAGCGACCGTCGCGACCTCTCGCTCGCCATCGACGCCGTCCGAGACAAGTTCGGCGACACCGCCCTATCCTTCGGCCGTCAATCCCGCTTCAACGATTAGTCCCTTAGACAAAAAGAAAGCCGGGCAGCTGCGAATGATGCAGCTGCCCGGCGAACGGTAAAGGTTAGCTAAAAAGCCCGTCCCAAATGAGCTACTAGAGGAGGTCGAGGGGAAGCTGGGGGGCGTCGCCCCAGAGCTTCTCGAGACGGTAGAACTCGCGCGCCTCGGGAGTGAAGACGTGGACGACAACCGAACCGTAGTCCATGAGCATCCAGGTCTTCTGCTCGCGGCCCTCGATGGAAAACGGGTGCTCGCCGCAAGCCTCGGCGACCTTCTCCTCAATCTCGTCGACGATAGAATCAACCTGGCGGTTGTTGGTGCCGGTAGCGAGAACAAAGTAGTCGCACACATCAGAAAGCTCAGTCAGGTCGAGCACCTGAACGTCCTCGCCTTTCTTGTCGTAGGCCGCCTGCGCGGCGGCGCGGGCGACATCCTCGGCGGCGACACCGCTCGCGGACAGCGAGGCGGCAGTGCGGTCGGACGTGGCAGCGAAACTCTTGTGCTCCACACCTTCAAGAATCTGCTCGTCGGTCATGGTCTCGTCGGCCATGGAATACCTCTTTCTAGACAGCCCGAGCTAGCGCAGCTGGGCGTAATGGTTGTAAATCGAAATAGCCGTGGGATAAAGATAACGCCCGGTCTGGATCACATAGACCAGACCCTGCGCAAAACAGGAGAAGAACAACTCGTCGAGCGAGGACTTCCCCACCATCTTGCGCAGCGCATGGGCATAATCACCGTGGCGGTTGGGTTCGATGGCATCGGCCACAAAGACCACCATATCGAGCGGCGTCATGTCGCAAGCGCCCACGGTGTGACGGTCGACAGCCTGAAAGACCGCCGGCGACAGCTCGGGAAAAAGCTGCGGAAGCTCATAGGCGGCAACCGGGCCATGCAAAAGCGGCGTCGCGGCAGACGGAGAGCCGGCAATCTTAATGCCGTAATGCAGAGCGCGCGTGACCAGCTCGTCGTCGGAGAGCACCTTGTCCCAGTCATGGATCAGGCCAGCGGCAGCGGCATCAAAGCGGTTGACACCGTACACCTCGGCTAGGTGCAACGCAGTCTCGGCAACCCCGAGCGAATGCACGTAGCGCTTACGCTTATCCTTCATGCGCACATCGAGCAACTCGTGGATGCGCGTCAAGAGCGCGCGCTCGTCGCCCTCAAACTGATCTTCTACCGACAACGTTCTCCCCCATCAATCAAAATCGTCTTGCCCAAGATCGGCATACAGGCCGCGTTTCCGGATATAGCCGAGCACGGACTCGCTCGTAAGATAGCGCACGCTCATACCGCGGGCAACCCGCTTGCGAATGTTGGTCGAGCTAATCGCCAGCGCCGGAATCTGAATATAGCGCACGTCGAATGGCAGCCCCGATTCCTTAATCCGCGCCCGGGCCGTATCGATGTCAAAGCCGGGACGCGTCGCAGCAATAAAGGTTGCCAGTTCGGCAATCTCATCTGCATTGTGCCAGGTCACAATATCGATAATCGCATCGGCACCCGTAATAAAGTAAAGCTTCACCCGTGGCGGGTAAAACTCGCGAAGGGCGCGCAGCGTATCGGCTGTGTAGGTGACACCGGCACGATCGATCTCGAAGCGGCTTGCCAAAAAGGCCGGGTTCGCGGCGGTCGCGAGGACCGTCATGGCATAACGGTCCTCAGCAGGCGTCACCGGTTTGTCGAGCTTAAAGGCGGGAGAGCCGGCCGGCATAAAGAGCACGGCGTCCAAGTCGAGCGACTCGCGCGCCTGCTCGGCGGTAACCAAGTGCCCATAATGAATCGGGTCAAAGGTACCACCCATAATGCCGAGCCTAAACTCCTGCCCGTCTTCTAGAGGAAGCTCGGGCAGACCGATTCCACCGCGCAGTGACATGGCTTACTCGCCCTCCGGGGTCTCGACGTCTTCCGCAGCAACAGCGTCATCGGTACCGTCAATGGCATCCACCGCGTCGACAGCCTCCAAGCTATCGTCCGCGACATCCTCGACATCAACGACCTCGACGGCGACGTCCTCGCTACCGTCCTCAAGCTCGTCCTCGAACTCCGAGAAGTCCTCGGCGCCCTCAAAGTCAAAGGCGCGCTGGCAAATGCGAACCTCGTCGCCAGCACGGCAACCGGCCTTTTCGAGCGCATCGTCAACACCCATGCGGGAAAACTTATGCTGCAGATAGATGACGGCCTCCTCATTTTCCCAGTCGGTCTGGATAACCAAGCGCTCGATGGCGCGACCGACCACGCGGAAGGCACCGGGCTCCTCTTGGACAATGCGGAACCGCTTCTCGCGCTGCAGGCGGCGACGCTCCCACTCGTCATCGCGAAGATTGACAGGCTCATCGGAAACCGCAAGTTCCGCGCGGAGCTTAGCCACCTGCTCGCCCACGGCAAGCATCAACGTGTTGAGACCGGCACCCGTCACAGCGGACACGGCAAAGAACATATGGCCATCGTCGAGCGCCGCACGCTTAAGGTCGGCAATCTTGTCGGCCGTGCCCGGCGCATCGCACTTGTTGGCGACAACGATCTGCGGACGCTCCGAAAGCTCGGCACCATACTGCTCGAGCTCACGGTTGATGATGCGATAGTCCTCAACCGGATCACGATCCTCAAACCCGCCCGTCATGTCAACGACATGCATGATCAGGGCCGTGCGCTCAATGTGGCGCAGGAACTGATGGCCCAGGCCACGACCCTCGCTCGCGCCCTCGATGAGACCGGGGACGTCGGCAACGACGTAAGAATATTCGCCGGCACGCACCATGCCCAGATTGGGCACGAGCGTGGTAAACGGGTAGTCGGCGATCTTGGGGCGGGCGGCACTCATGCGTGCAATGAGCGAAGACTTACCCACCGAGGGAAAGCCCACGAGCGCGGCATCGGCCATAAGCTTCATCTCGAGCTCGATCCAGTGTTCCTCAGCCGGCTCGCCGAGCTGGGCAAACGCGGGCGCGCGGCGCACCGACGTCACAAAATGAGTGTTACCCAGACCGCCAGCACCACCGGGCGCCACGACAACGCGCTCGCCGTCGTGCACCAGGTCGGCAATCTCGAACATCGGGGTCTGCGTCTCGGGATCGAGCTCGCGGACTACGGTGCCCATGGGGACTTTCAAAATCAGGTCCTCACCGCTTTTGCCGTTGCGGCGGGCACCCTGGCCATGCGTTCCGCGCTCAGCACGAAAGTGATGCTTAAAGCGGTAATCGATCAGCGAGGACAGCTGAGCGTCGGCCTGAATGACGACGTTGCCGCCACGACCGCCGTCGCCGCCATCGGGGCCGCCCTTGGGAACAAATGCCTCGCGCCTAAACGACATGCATCCGGCTCCGCCGTCGCCGCCGCAAACGTTAATTCGGCTGATATCGGTGAACTGTGACAACAGAATCGCCTCCTACAAAAAAGAGGGAGACCCTTGAATCCTAAAACTCAAGTGCCTCCCACATATGTGCTCTATGAAGGGTGAATTACGCGTTCGCGAGCGGGCGTACGCTGACCCTGTGCTTGATACCCTTGTGGAACTCAACGGTACCGTCGACCAGCGCGAACAGCGTGTCGTCCTTGCCACGGCCAACGTTCTCACCCGGGTGGATGTGCGTGCCGTGCTGACGGACGAGAATCGTGCCCGTGGTTACCGTCTGGCCGGCATAGCGCTTCGTGCCAAGGCGCTGACCGCGGGAGTCACGGCCATTACGGGAGGAACCGAGTCCTTTTTTGTGTGCCATTGTGTATACCTACTCTTTCGTTACGAGTGTAATCTACTCGGCGACGGGAGCCTCGGCAACAGCCTCAGCCTCTGCCTTGACAGCCTTCTTGGCGCGGGAGGTAGCCTGAACCTTCACGATCTTCAGCTTGGTGAGCTGCTGACGGTGACCCTTCAGACGACGATAGCGCTTACGCTTGTGGAACTTGAAGACCAGCTGCTTCTCGCCCTTGAACTGCTCAACGATCTGAGCGGTAACCTTGGCCTTGGCCAGCTTGTCGGGATCGGTGACGATCTTCTTACCATCGTTGAGGAAGATAACCGGCAGGGTGATCTTATCGCCCTCATTGCCCTCGATCTTCTCGACGGTGATGACATCGTCGGTGGCGACCTTGTACTGCTTGCCGCCCGTGTTAACGATTGCGTACATGTTTACTTGCCCTTCATGCATCAGTTAGTGCAACAGCCGAATATAGTAGCAGGCGATAATACCCCCGTCAACGAGTATGTGGAGCAAATCCACAAGTTCGCACAGGTATGGGGCTGACGAGTCGGCCCTCGTCGTCCTCGCATGCTTGATTCTGACGCTCGACATCGTAGGAGCAGATGGTCACGAGGTCTTGCATACCGGTGGAAACAATAGGTGCATCGACGCCCGGGGTCAAGCCCTGCAACAAAACATCAGCTGCGGAAAGCAAAATTTCCGGACGCATGGAGCCCTCGTTATCGGCATGGGTGTCGAGCATGAGCACCAGATGGTCCGGGCGCTCCCCTGCCGTAAGCTCGTAGCCCACCAGAGTGTGGTCAAGATCTAGGCGCTTGCTCTTCTTACCGCGTGCGTAGTCGATGCCGTGGCCCGCGCGCAGCGTATCGATAGCACGATGCACCTCGTCGGCGGAGGCCGGTGCCTCAGGGTCAAGATGCAGGTCGATACGATAGGACAGACGCGTGAGCTGCGCCGTCAGCGCCGGAGTGCGCACGTCGATGTATGCCGCCTCGATGGGGGCCAGATCGGCCGGAGATGCCGCCGCCAGGCGCTCAAACGCCTCGTCGAGTGCGACGAACTCGGTCATAAACAGGTCATACCACTCGCAGGTCGACGACGTTCCCACCGGCAACGCCGACGAAAAGCCCACGCGCATGTGCGGGGAGAAACCCTGCGTCACGGCGTAGGGCAGCCCCGCGCGACGCACGATGCGCTCAATGGTATGAATCACTTCGAGATGGCCCAGGTACTTAAGACGGTCGCGCTTGCCATAGCGAACGCGAAGCCTAAAGAGCGTGGAGTTGTCGGTCAAGCGCTCACTCATGCGCGATCACCCACCAATACGTTCTTGGCATGGAGCGTGGGGCAGATTCCACAGCCGGTGCACGACGTGCGGGTGCAGTCGGGCGTCGTGACACCCTCCAGCGAGCGGCGGTACTCGCGCTCGAGAAAGCCGCGCGAGCAGCCGGGGCTCACGTGCTCCCAGGGCAGGCGCCAGTCCAGTTCGTAGGGCAGGTGCACGAGCTCGTTGAGGTCGATGCCGTTTTTGGCCGCCGCCTCTTTCCAGTTATCGAGCGAAAAATGCTCCACCCAGGCGTCAAAACGCGAGCCCGCACGCCAGGCGTCGATGATGACCGGCGTCATGTCACGGCCGGCGCGAGACAGCGCGGCCTCAACGAGCGAGGTCTCGGCATCGTGGTAGTGCACGCGTACGGCGCGGTTGCGCACGCTCGTGATGAGCAGCTTTTGGCGACGCTTGACGTCATCGTAATCGAGCTGCGGGCACCATTGGAACGGCGTGGCGGCCTTGGGGATAAACACCGACACCGAGATGGACACCGAGATGGAGCCGCGACGCGCCTTGGGAACCACGGAGCGGCCGAGCTCGAGCACATGGTCGGCCAGGTTGGCGATGGCCACGATATCCTCGTCGCGCTCGCCGGGAAGGCCCATCATAAAGTAGAGCTTCATGCGGTTCCAACCAGCCTCGAAGGCCGCCTTGGCCGCACGGTCCAAGTCCTCCTCGGTCACGTTCTTGTTGATGATGTCGCGCATGCGCTGACTGCCGGCTTCGGGGGCAAACGTCAGGCCGCCCTTCTTTTCGCCGGCGACCGACTCGGCCATATCCACGCCAAACGAATCCAGGCGCTGCGAGGGAATGGACACGCGAATGCCCGTATCTTCCAGACGGCGGTTAAGGCGACCGAGCACATCGCGGATGCAGGAGTGATCGGTGGTCGAAAGCGAGGTAAGCGACACCTCGTCATAGCCGGTCTTTTCCAGGCCCTGGATCACCGAGGACACAATCTGGTCGGCCGAGCGCTCGCGCACCGGGCGATAGGTCATGCCGGCCTGGCAAAAACGGCAGCCGCGGGCACAACCGCGCAGAATCTCGATCGACAGGCGATCGTGAACGAGCTGCGCGTAGGGCACGCACGACTGCGACAACGGATTGGTAGTGCCAAAGTCCTCAACGACGCGCTTGTAGACCACCGGTGGGACGTCCTTGCCTTCGCGCGGCACGGTGTAGCCATGCGGCGAGCAGGGCTCGTCATGGCGCACCTCGTAGAGCGACGGCACATAGGTGCCACCGACCGTCGCGAGCTGCTCGACAATCTGAGCGCGCGAGACGCCCTCGTCGCGCAAGCGGCGATGCAGCTGGCAAACCTCGAGCAGCGACTCCTCGCCCTCGCCAATGAGGATGGCATCGAAGAAGGCTGCATACGGCTCGGGGTTATAGACCGAGGGACCACCGGCGACGATGATGGGATCGTCCTCGGTGCGGTCGGCCGCCAGCAGCGGAATGCCGGCTAGATCGAGGGCCTCGAGAAAGTTTGTCACGGCCATCTCATGCGGCACGTGCATGCCGACGATATCGAACGAGGCCACGGGTGCTGCGCCCTCGAGCGACAGCAGCGGGATACCAGCCTCGCGCATGGCATCGCCCATATCGGGCCACGGCACATAGCCGCGCTCGCAGGAAATGCCCTCGGCCTGATTGAGGATGTTGTACAGGATGGCAATACCCTGGTTGGGCAGGCCAACCTCGTACACATCCGGGTAAATCATGCAGCAACGATAGTCGGCATCGGCCTTGGAGAGCGTGCCCCACTCATGGTCGATATAGCGGCTCGGCTTCTCGACCTTTGCGAGCAGGGGCTCAATCAAATGAAAACAGTCTTGGTACACAGCGCGCAAAAGAAACCCCTAAGCAGCGAGATCAGATGCGTCCTCAAAGGGACCCATGGGACGAGTAGCGCCGGCAACCGTGGTCACCAGGTCGCGAACGCGCGAGAACGTGGCGGCAGCCACCTCGTTGGCACGGCTGTAGTCGATGTCGCGCTCGTACAGCGAAACGAGCGCACGGCCCATGCCATAGGTGCCCGCGGCGGCGGTCAGCGCCTTGACGGCAAACCCAATATGCGGCGTCTGCTTTACCAGGGCGCGGGTGACGGCGCGGAGCACCAAGCCGCCGGCAAGCACGCCCGCGACCTCATAGCCGCGCTCGGGCTTTATGCCGCGTCCAAAGATGGCCGCGAGCTCAAAGAGCATGCCCACCTGCGCCAGCGCCATAACGGGATAATCGGCCCCCGGCAAAAACACCAGCGCGCCCGTCGCCATATTGGTAAGCGCGCACGAGGTGATGATGCGGTTAGCGGCAGCGATACGCATGAAGGTGAAGTTCGCCGCAAAGGCTGTCTCCTTGTCCGTGCGGTCGAGAATCCAGCGAGCGAGCGTCTCGAGCAGATACGTCTTATCGGTAGCCGCCACCGCGCCGAGCATGGGCGTGGACTCCTGGATAAAAGGCACCTCCACAGCAGACTCGGCAAGCACGCACACGGGGGCGCCGGCAATCACAAGCTCCTGTACAGCGCTCTCAAGACGGTCGGATCCGCACGAAAGGACCAGCACCACGTCGGTATCGGTCTTGGGGACGATACGGTCCTCACCCAGGCGCTCAACGCGCACAATGCCCGACGTCGTCTGCGGCACGAAGGCATCGCGCACCGTCTCGACCAAAAAACGCGAGGCAGACGAATCGAGGTAGACGGACACGCGTACCGGCGTGTCGGAATCCTTCTTGGTGGTCGCGCCCATCTTAAAGACGCGGGTCAGCTTGTCCACGGGAATCTTCATAACAAACCCCTCCAGCGGTTACGCGGCGCCCGAACGATGCCGCCATATGGATTGTACGATACCCACCGTCAGCAACTGAATCATCATCGAGGACGAACCAAAACTAATAAATGGCAGCGGAATACCGGTAATCGGCATCATGCCAATGCACATGCCGATGTTCTCGAAGGTCTGGAACGCCCACATGCCGACGATGCCCACGCACGATAGGCGCAAGAACAGCGACTCGCACTTAAAGGCAACGCGAATCGTCGAGAAAATCAGCAGCACGTAGAGGCACAGGAGCAAAAAGGAGCCGCAGAAGCCGAACGTCTCGGACAGGAAGGCGAAGACGAAGTCGGTGTGGAACTCGGGCAGAAAGCCACCGGCAGACTGCGTCGCATGGCCCAGCCCTTTACCGAAAAAGCCACCCGAGCCGACGGCAATGAGCGACTGCTGCAGGTTGTAGGCATCATCCGAATCGGCATTATCGGGGTCGATAAAGACGGTCAGTCGGTTCATCTGGTACTGCTTGATCAAAACGTCATGGCCCAAAAGAGAATCGAGCACCGAATCGAGCGCCAGGATGAGCGCCACCAAACCCACGAGCAGTGCCAAGGTCGACAGCACCCATTCGCGGCGCGCTCCGCTCATGCAGATCACAACGGCACCCGACACCAACACGACCAGGCCCGAACCCAGGTCGCCCATGGCGACAACGGCCAAAAACGGAACGGAGAGCATGCCGCAGAGCTTAATGTAGTCGCGGGCGGTATCGATGCGGCCGTTGTACTGAGAACCAAGCGTGGCGATAAAGAAGATCGTGATGAGCTTGGCGAGCTCGACCGGCTGGAAGGTAAGACCGATACCGGGAATCTTGATCCAGCCCGTCATTCCTAAGCCGCCCGTATAGGACAGCCCCGGAATCTTGGGCGAGAAAATCACAATGAGGTCGATGACGAGCAGCGCCGTCGAGAAGTTAGAGATGCCGCGCAGATCGGTACGCCAGACGAGCACCGCAAGCACCGCACCGATGCCGATGCCCAACAGGTGGCGCGAGAATGAGGCGTCGGCCTTAAACTGCGAGGCCGACCAAATGATGATGGCGCCATAGGCTACGAGCGCCAAGGTTGCCAGCAGCACGCCGATGTGCACCTTCTGGCGAAACGTACCGCGCGAGGCCGAAAGCTGCTTGTTGACACGGTCCAGGCTGCTGCGAGAACCGGTTTTAGTTGAGCGGAACAGGTCCGCCGGCGAAAAATCCATCGCAACCTCCTATCGAACCGAGGAATCGCCCGTGGCAGAAGATGTGTCGGGCTCGTCATAGATGGCACCGAGGACATCGCGCACGACGTGCAGCGCGGTATCGGAGCCACCACCGCCCTGTTCCAAGACAGTGACAATCACGTACTTGGGCTCATCGGCCGGCGCGTAGGCGCAAAACCACGCGTAATCGTCCTCGCCGCTCTTCTCGCCCGTGCCGGACTTGCCGTAGACCGTGGGGGTCAAGGAGTTAAAGTGCGCGGCAGTCGAAGTCGACGCCGAGTAAATCACATCGTGCATGCCGTTACGGACCAGCGCCAGGTCGGCATCGCTATTGATATGGGCCTCCAGGCGCTTCTTTTTGCCCTTGCCGTTGTACTTGTAGGCATCGCCGTCGCCATCACGCGAGACAGCAGACAAGAACACATGCGGCACATACTGTTTGCCGCCGTTGGCAAGGCCCATGTAGACACACGCCATCTGCAGCGGCGTCACCAAAATGTCGCCCTGGCCGATAGCGATGTTAGTCATATCGCCGGCATTCCACTTGCGGTCCTCGGCCGAGGCGTCGGTAAAGTAGGACTCTTTCCACTTGGCGTCAGGAATGCGACCGGTGCCCTCACTTGGCAGATCGATGCCGCAGGTCTTGCCCAGGCCCCAACGGCGAAAGACCTCTTGCAGACCCTCGGGATGCTGGTCGTTGTAGAAAAACGCCTTACCCATATCGTAAAACACGGGGTCGCACGAGTTGGCGATACCGGACTGCAGCGTCATAGTGCCGTGACCGGAATGCAGCCAGCAGTACTTACCCCATGACTTGCCCAGGCCCGTCCAATAGCCCGTGCAGTTCGTGGTCTGGCCTGAGGTATAGGTTCCAAACTCAAGACCGGCCAGAGCCGAGAGCGGCTTGATGGTCGAAGCCGACATATACTGGCCGCTAATGGCGCGGTTGAGCAGCGGATGCGAACCCTTGTCGTCGTTGAGCTCGGTCCACACGTCGTTGGAAACGCCGCCGATGAACACTGACGGATCAAACTTGGGCTCGCTCGCCATACCCAGAATCTCACCATTGTTGGGATCGAGGCACACCACGGCGCCGTTGCCGGCATCGCTATGACCCGTGGTCTTGGCAAGCTCAATGGCATTCGCCAGAGCCGTCTCGCAGGCCTGTTGAATCTTAAGATCCAGCGTAAGCCTAATGTCAGAACCGGCCTTGGCGGGAACGGCGCCGGCTTGACCGGTCACATTACCCGAGGCGTCAACTTTCACGGTCTGCTCACCACGAATGCCCTGCAGCAGATTTTCGTAGTAAATCTCTACGCCCGCCTGGCCCACAATATCGCCCGATTGATACGAGATCTGGCCAGCCGCGCTATCGCTGCCGTCCGACGACTTCTTGTTCTGCGCCTCGAGCTGCTCGGAGGTAATGGTGCCGGTATAGCCCAAGATATGGCAGGCAGTCTCGCCATACGGGTATTGGCGCTCGGTGCGCTCGGCGATCTTCACGCCGGGAAACTCACCGGCGTGCTCCTGAATGTAGGCGACAGTAGAGCGGCGCACGTCAGTCGCGATCGTATGCAGGCTCTGCGCGCCTTCGGAATTGTCCTGGATGTTGCGCAGCACCGCGATATACGGCATGCCGAGCACGTTGGCAAGATGACGCACCAGTACCTTGTCGTCGGCAAGGTCGCGATAGGCGACGACGGCGAGCGAGGGGCGGTTTTGCACCAGCGCGACGCCGTTGCGGTCCAAGATGCGGCCACGAACGGCAGGCGTGGTAACGGTACGGGTCTGATTGCTCTTGGCCTGCTTGTCGTAGTAGTCCGACGAGACCATCTGCATGCCCCACAGCTTAACGGCAAGCGCGGCAAACATCGCACCCACGCCCGCGGTGAGGATGGAAAAGCGGCCCTTGAAGGCCGTAGCGGCCGTATTGCCCTCGCCCTCGGTGGCGCGCGGGGCCGTTCCGTGCTGCGTGTCGTAGGTAAAGCGGGAGTCGCCGCGGCGCATGATGACCAGCGCGACCACAATGGCCACGACCAGCACGATACCGGCGACAACAACCGTCAACTGGGAAGACATCTACAGGCCTCCCCTATTTGAGCTTATGGGTCTTGGGCTTAAAGCGCATACCCGTCTGACGCCCACCGCGCGCGGAGAACCCATAGCCAGACTGCGGCGCGACGCCGGACATCAAAAACGGAACGGCGACCAGGCCGGTCAGAATCGAAGACGGCAGGGCATGTCCAAAGATCGCCACGACAAAACTCGATTCCAGTCCCATAAACAGCAAGATAATGCTGTAGATCACGTTAATGGCAAGCGCAAAGGCGCCCACCGTGATGCCGCGAGCGCTCGGGGTGCCGCCCGTCTGACCGGCGGCACTGTGTGTCAGGGCAAAGCTGCCCACTGTCAGCAACAGCGACATCACGCCCACCGGCACGGCTGCCGACAGGTCGTAGAACAGGCCGCTGCAAAAACCGCAGATGACGGCCCGCGTGGGATCGCCCGAAAACACGCTCAGGCACACCAGGATAATCATAAAGTTGACGCGACCGCCCGCGATGGAGATCTGCGGCGCCAAGCCCGCCTGCAGCAGGACGCAGACAATGGCGGCAATCGCAAAAGTGCGGGAGCCAGTCCCCTGTTCGTGTAGATCCATGGACATGCCTCCCTATTCGCTCGAGCCCGAGTCAGTCGTGTCGGACGCATCGGAGCTTTCATCCGAGCTTTCGTCTTTGGACTTGGTGGCCGCATCGCGCGAGGTGCCCTGCGGCGTACTGTTGGCGCTGCTCACATCCTCGTCCGAAGCCGACTGCTCATCGGTCAGCGACGTAATGACCAGCACTTCCTCGTTGTTTTCGGCCGTTGTCTGGGCGCGCACGACGATGGTGTAGTACACATCGTTGGCAGACTTCTCCACCGACGAGACCGTACCGAGCGGCAGGCCCTTGGGGAATACGCCGCCGATGCCCGAGGTCACGATGATGTCGCCCACCTTCACGTCGGAATCGACACTCACGTGCTCCAGGCGCAGGGTACCGTCGGGCTGCCCCTGCAGCATACCCTGAGCGCGCGTATCCTGCACCATGGCGGACACGCCCGAGTTCTCATCACTAATCAGACGGACGGTGGAGGTCTTGGCCGAAACCTCGATAATCTGACCGATGACACCGGCAGAACTCGTCACGGGCATGTTGATGGTAAGACCGTCGGCAGAGCCCTTGTCGATGGTGACCGTCGAGGTCCAGGCATCACCCGAAGCGCCGACAATGCGAGCCGCGGTGGACTTGAGGTTGTAGGTCGACTGAAGACCGACCAGGCTCTCGAGTCGCTCGGCGGTCTTTTGAGCCTCGGAGAGCTCAGCAACCTTTGACGTCAGGACCTCGTTTTGCTTCTTAAGCTCGTCGAGGGTGTCTTGCGAAGCCGTAAGGTTTGAGAACACGTTTCCGATTGCGTTAAAGGGCGCAGCCACAGCCGAGCCCACAAAACGCACCGGCGAGGTAATCGTCGTCACGCCAGAGCGCACGGCATGAATCGGTCCCGCCTCGCCCTCGCGAATGTAAAACGTGAGCAGCAGCACCGAAATTACGCTGAAAACAATCAACGGGCGCATACCCGTTGATTGTCGCTTGGTATTCAGATTTGAAGAGAAACCCGAAGATCGTGCCAAATGGAATCCACCTTTTGGAAATTAAGCATTGGTCTGGACGAAGCCACCGTCAAACGCGTTGGCCTCGAGCACGCGGGCGCAGCCGTTGACGACGTTGTCGAGCGCCGTAGGGCTAACGTTGACCGAAACGCCGGTCTCGTCGCGCAAACGCACGTCGAGACCGCGCAGCAGCGCACCGCCACCAGTCAACAGGATGCCGTAGTACATAAGATCCGAGGCAAGATCGGGCGGCGTGGCGTCGAGGGCGTCCTTGACGGCCTTGGCCATCTCGTCGAGCGGCTTGTTGAGCGCGCGACGAATCTCCTCACTCTCGATGCGCACGGTCTTGGGCAGGCCCGTGATCACGTCGCGGCCGTTGACCTCGACGTCGAGCTCGTCCTTGAGCGGCACGGCAGAACCGACCTTGATCTTGATGTCCTCGGCCGTGCGCTCGCCGATAGCCAGGTTATAGGCATCGCGAACGTGGGTAAGGATAGCCTGGTCAAACTCGTCACCGGCAATGCGGATGGACTGCGACACGACGATACCGCCCATGGCGATAACGGCGACCTCGGTGGTACCGCCACCGATATCGATGACCATGGAGCCAGTGGGCTCCTCGACAGGCAAGTCGGCGCCGATGGCAGCGGCCATGGGCTCCTCAATCAGGTATGCCTGGCGGGCACCGGCCTGGATCGTAGCCTCAAAAACAGCGCGCTTCTCGACCGACGTGACACCGGAGGGGACGCAGACGACAACGCGCGGACGCGGGGTCCACGGATAGCGCTTCTCGGACGCCTTGTCGATAAAATAGCGAAGCATGGCCTCGGTAACGTCGAAGTCGGCGATAACGCCGTCCTTAAGGGGACGCACAGCCACAATGTTACCGGGCGTACGGCCGAGCATGCGCTTTGCCTCGATACCGACAGCAAGGATCCGCTCATCGTTCTTGTCGATGGCGACAACGGAGGGCTCGCGAATGACGATGCCCTTGCCGCGCACGGAGACAAGCGTGTTGGCGGTGCCGAGGTCGATGGCAAGATCGCCCGCATAGCTACCGAAAAACATATCCATCAAAGAAAACAACGCAACTCCTGATGTGTTGGATGATAGCTGGAAAACTACTAGCCCATCATACTAGCGCAAGCCCGGCACCTCACTTGCGGTGAAGCACCGGGCAGCGCCAAATCTCATAAGGTCACTACTGGTTGTCAGCAGCCGAGAGATCGATGTCGAGCGAGGAGACGGCCCAACCGATATGGTTGTCAGAGCGCACGAACTTGACGGTGTACTCCTGCTCGCCGCCCTTGGACAGCGACGCCTTGACCTTGGCGGTGGTCTCGGTCATAGACTGATCCATGCCCTCAATGGAGACGGTGGCGCCCTGCGGAATCGAGGAAATGATCATCGACTTGGCGTCCTCGGGCAGGCTGGAGGCCAGGCAGGACTCGGCCTTGGCGGTATCGCCGTCACCGGCAGCCTGGAACAGGTCGGTGACAACAGACTCCTGCGAGGGAAAGCCCAGGCCGCGCGTGTAGGCAAAGCCAAGACCGCCTGCGGCAATGACGATCAGCAGAAGCAGCACCAAGAAAACCTTGAGGCCCGTGTGGCGATGGCGACGACGGACCTTGGCCTCCTTGCGGTCCTGCTGAACCATCTCGGACTCGGACAGGGTGAAGAAGCCGGTGTCCGAGGGGTCGGGCATAAACTGGCCGGTAGCACCCGTGGGGTCGAGCGGGTCGACGGCGGGAGCATCCATCGCGGGAGCCGGCGCCGTGGCCATGGCCGTCTGGGCCGAAAGAGCAGCGAGGGAATCGTGCACGCGGGCAAGCTCGTCGGCCTGCTCGGGCGTGAGCTGGTAGATGCCATCGGCGGTGGCGGCGTTAAAGGCATCGAGCGCGTCAGAGGGGCGACCGGCGGCAGAGAGCGCCTCGCCCATACCGGCGTTAAGCGCACGCGTGTCATCGCGCGGACCGGCAAAGTCAATGGCCGTGCGGTAGGTCTCTACGGCGTCTGCCGGACGGCCGAGCTTAATGAAGCAGCGGCCAAGATCGCCGAGGGCGGCGGCGGGAGCCGGGTTGGCGCCATCGATGGCAGCCTGACGGAAGGCGGTGCCGGCGTTGGCATAATCGCCCGACTGGAACAGGGCGTTGCCCAGACCCAGATAGGCCTTAAACGGCGTGGCATAGGATGCATCCTGCGTTGCAGCGGAGAAAGCCTGGGCTGCGGTCACATAGTCACCCACGGCAGCAAGCGCCTTGCCGCGGTTGGTAAGCAGCGCGCCGCGCTTGCCATAGGTACCGTCGTTGAGGGCGGCGGCGTAGGCCTCGGCGGCCTCGGCATACATGCCCAGGTGCATCAAGGCGTTGCCGCGCAGATGGTCGGCCTCGCCCATAATCTCACCGGGGGTCTTTGCCGCACCGAGCATCTGGGCGGCAGCGGAATAATCACCCGCGCGATAAGCGGCGCGGCCCTGTTGGATCAGCTGGCTATTCAAGGAAGTCCCCTTTACTCGTGAACGATCTCAACGTGGACGATCTCGTCGCCGGCACGCAACTGCGAAATCACATCGAGGCCCTCGACCGTGGTGCCAAAGACGGTATAGCCGGAGTCGAGGTTGTGCTGGGCACCCAGGCAGAAGTAGAACTGCGAACCTGCGGAATCGGGATCCATGGAACGTGCCATGGCAAGCGCGCCGTCGACGTGGCTGTTACGCGGGTTGGTAGCGAACTCGCCCTTGATGCAGTAGCCGGGGCCACCGGTACCGGGCATGCCGTCGGGACCCTCAAGGCCGGCAGCGACATCGGCGCCGGACATATCGCGGGTATTGGGGTCACCGCCCTGGATCACAAAACCGGGCACATAGCGATGGAACTTAAGGCCGTCGTAAAAACCCATCGTGGAAAGCTCGCAGAAGTTCGCCACGTGGATGGGGGCGCCCTCGCCGTCAAACTTGACCTTGATGGTGCCCTTCGACGTCTCGATCACCGCGCACTCATCGCCGGCAAGCTGATACTCGGGCGTGTAGATCTCGGTCGTAACACCAAGCATAAAAATCCTTCCTCGTGCGTTTAAAGCATATTTGGTCAAATTGTAGCAATAAGCACGGGCTTCCATCAATTGCGCACGCAGGTTATGCCGCCGGAGGGCAACAAATTACGAACGTTGCTGCGGTCTCCATGCGCTCACGTTGGCGTCGTACTGGTTAAGCGCGCTGCTGCCGCCTTGTGCGATGGGCGCCAGGATCTCGCTCTGACGGGCGCTCAGCGACTCGCCGTCGGGAATGGACAGCGAGATATCCCAGCTCTGGCAGATCACGTCGACACGCTCGTACATCCACTGGGCAAGCTGCTTTAGATGATCGATGTCCTCCGCATAGACGGTGTCGTCCTGAACCTTGAGGTTATTGAGCTCATCCTGGGTCTTTTTAATCTGATCGCGCAGGGCATAAGCGCTCTGCGACAGCTCCTGGCGGGTGGAGAGCGGCGTACGCAGATAGCCGTTATTAAACGAATCGATGACCTCGCCGATCTGATCATCGTCGCTGTACGACACGATGGTCTGGTACAGGCCATCGAGCCTGGCGTAGAGTTGGTCGTCGGTTAAGACGGTCTCCTCCTGAACGACCTCGGACGCATCCTCTTGCTTGGACTCTTTCTCGGTGGCCTCGCCCTTTTGGCGCGACGGGAAGGTGGTCTTGGCGGCCTGGCCAAACTGGTCGTAGAAGCCGGGCATGACGCCCATAGGATCGGCAGTCACAAACCAATACGCACCACCGCACACGGCGGCGAGCACCGCGATGACGACAAGCGGTTTGGGGATATGGCGCTTGTGCTTGTGATAGGCATCCTCGTCGGGATGGACCTTGCGCTTGGCCTTTTGCTTTTTGGGCTGGACATCATCGCGCAGGGACACCGGTGTGGGGATATCGACCTTGGGGATGCCAAAGTCCTTATCGAAGGCAGGCAGCACGCAGGTCTCGTTGGGATCGGCGGCATCCGAGAGCACCGCGGCGGCAGAGGCCGGCGCATGGGGCACCTCGGTATCGATCTGCTCCTGCGTCAAGCGCGGAAAGCCGGCCGTGCGGCCTGCTGCCAGATCGGATGCAGCCGCGTCTTTGGAAAGGATGCCCGGGGCGGGGCGCCCGCACTTGGGACAGGTGCGATCATGCGGGGACAGGCGTGCGCCACAACCATCGCAGAATACGAACTCGGTATGCTCGGGACCGTCGCCCGGACCAACGTATGCGTTGCAATAGGGGCAGAACGAGGCGCCGTCCTCTATGGTCTTAAGGCAATGCGGGCAGATCACGGCTTCCTCTTTTCGGAGCAATTCATACAGTCGAGGTTAGAGCATAACATCGCCACGCCCCCACAGGAGCAAGGCACCAATTCAACATCGCCAGGGTAGTCTTTGTGGAGGGATGATTTTTTAATCCCCGTCCCAGAAAAATCATCCCGCGGGCGGCTGAAGCTAGGCTTTATTTGCGGGCTTTTTCTTCTTGCTCGGCATCGAGACCTTAATGCCCTGGGCGGACTTGGTCACACGCGAGCGAGTGACGCCCGTGCCCTTCTTTTTCTTGGGCTGGGCCTTTTCCACACCCTCGAGCGCGCGAACCTCGGCCTCGCGAGCGGTGCGCTCCTCACGGCGCTGCGCCATATCGGCGGCGACGCGCTTGGCAAAACGCTGGGCAGTTGAGCCCGTCGAGCTCACCTTGCCGCCACCGCGACCCAGACGGACGCGAACGCCACGGCCAAAGCCGGTGGCAGCATGGCGACGACGCGGCTTAAGCGAATCCATCATCGTGGCGAGCTTAAAGAACACCGTGCAGGTAAAGACGACGATCGCCAGCAAGATAACGGCCTCGCCCATCGACAGGTTGGCGATGGACAGCAGCTGCGGGAGTCCGATAACACCCGCCAGGATGCCGACGACGACAAACACAAAAAGCACCACACGCAAGGGCGTAAGCGGCTGCGAGATACGCCAGATCAGACTCACGCTCGCCGCACACGACGTAAGCAGGCACATGGTCGAAAGCGTGAGCTGGTTAAAGCCAAACACGCGCGCTACAAAGATATCGAGCGCCGCAGCCATAATAACCGCCAGTGACGCCGGCAACGCACGCTTGAGCACGTTGGTCAAGAATGACCCCTTCACGCGGGCGTTGTTGGGCTCCAAACCCAGCACAAAGCCCGGCGCGCCGATGCAGAAGAAGTTGATGAGTGTCATCTGAATCGGCTCGAAGGGATACGGCGGAAACGCGATGCACAGCGCCGCCAGGCCCATCGAGAACAGCGTCTTAGTCAAGAACAGCGCCGCAGAGCGCTGCAGGTTGTTGATGGAGCGACGGCCCTCAGCCACCACGGCGGGCATCGAGGCAAAATCGTTGTCGACCAGCACGATTTCGGCCACGTTGCGTGCGGCATCGGAACCGGCGGCCATGGCCACGGAGCAGTCGGCCTCCTTGAGCGCCAGCACGTCGTTGACGCCGTCGCCCGTCATGGCAACGGTATGGTCGCGACGTTTGAGCGCCTGCACGAGTTCGCGCTTCTGCTGCGGCGTCACGCGACCAAAGACGTGGTAGCGATCCACCGCCGCATCAATCTTGGACGGCGTATCGAGCGTCGTGGCGTCAACGTAGGCATCGGCCCCCGGAACGCCCACCACGCGCGCGATCGACGACACCGTGCGCGGGTCGTCGCCGCTGATCACGTTGAGGGTCACGCCTTGCTCGTTAAAGTAGCCGATGGTCTCGGCGGCCGAGGTGCGAATCTCATCGCGAATGGTCACAAAGCCCACGGGCTCGGCCTCGCCCACCATATCGCCGTCGGGCGTAAAGCCGTCCACACGGGCCACCACAAGCACGCGGCAGGTATCGGCAAGCTCGGCTACACGGTTCTCGACCTGCGCAAAGGCGCGCTCCGAAAGCACAAATTGCGCTGCGCCCATCACATAGGAGCCCTGCGCAAACGAGGCGCCGCTCCACTTTTTGGACGACGAGAACGGAATGACCGCCAGCGGCTCGGACACCTCTACCGGGCGGTCAGCGTAATAGTTGAGCAGCGCCTGACAGGTCTCGTTGGCGTCTGCCGAGGTGGCACGCGCCACGTTGGCGAGCGCAAAATCGAGGACCGTGGTCTCGACGGGGACAGCTGCCTCGTCCGAGTCCGCGCCAAAGCCAACGCCCTCAACAGGCAGCGGGTAGGTACCCTCGACCTCCATACGGCCCGAGGTAATGGTGCCCGTCTTGTCCAGGCACAGCACGTCGACGCGCGCGAGCGTCTCGATACAGTAGAGCTGCTGCGCGAGTACCTTGCGGCGCGCCAGACGCACCGTGGCGATGGCAAGCACCGACGAAGTCAGCAGCACCAGGCCCTGCGGAATCATGCCCAAAAGAGCGCCCACCGTAGACAGCAGCGCCGACGAAGGCACGCGACCGGCAAGCAGCTCGGAAAAACACCACGAAAGCGCGCTATCGCCCGGCGTACCGGCGGCATCCCACAGCTCGCTCACGCTCGAGGCAAAGAGCGCCAGGCCGAGCGGAATCATAATGAGGCTCGCAAAGCGCACGATGGCGTTGAGCGCATTCATGATCTCGGAATTGACCTTTTTGACGTACTTGGCCTCGTTGTTGATCTTGGCCACGTAGTTGTCGGCGCCAACATGGATCACGCGGGCGCGCAGCAGGCCCGAGTCGATAAAGCTGCCGCTCATGAGCTCGGAGCCGGGCTGCTTTTTGATGAGATCGCTCTCGCCCGTCAGCAGGCTCTCGTTCACGAGTGCCTCACCCGAAACCACCACGGCGTCGGCCGGAATCTGGTCACCGCGCCCCAAGCGGATGATGTCATCGAGCACGATCTGGTCCAAGTCGAGCTCCACCTCGGCACCGTCGCGCACCGCGATGGCCTTCTTAGAGGTCAGCAGCGTAAGCTTATCGACCATCTTCTTGGAGCGCATGGACTGGATGACGCCAATTGCCGTGTTCAAGAACACCACGAACAGGAACGTGAGGTTCTTGAACGATCCGGTCAGCAACACCAAAATCGCCAAGACAGCGTTGATCAAGTTAAACAGCGTGCAGAGGTTCTCGATGATGAGCTCTTTGACCGATTTGGTCTTAAGCTCCATGTTGCGGTTGATCTTACCGGAGGCGATGCGCTCCTCGACCTCGGCGGTCGAAAGCCCGCGCTCGATATCCGTTGCTGCCATACCTTGTCCCATCACGTCGCGTCGGTATAAGAAAACCGCCCGGACCATGCGAGGTTCGGACGGTCTTACGTTCGAGGGTGCCCCATGTTGGATTCGAACCAACGGCCTTCTGCTCCGGAGGCAGACGCTCTAATCCCCTGAGCTAATAGGGCGAACGGTTGGCATTATACCCAAGTGCGCCACGGGCTAACAAAAGAATAGAAAAAGCTTTGCAATTACGTGGGAGACACGGCGCAGAGGCTCACCTTAGAACGCAAAAGTGAAACAATTAGTATAAACTCTCATGCACATATATAACGGCTCGCGATGCGGGCCGTTTTTGCAAGAGCTATCCATCGAGGTGAGAGGCACACCATGATTGCGATTTTAAAGCAGAGCGCCAGCGACGAGGCCGTCGCCCATATCGTCAGCTGGATTGAGAAGAAGGGTCTCAAGACCGACGTCTCGCGCGGCGAGAACGAGACCATCATCGGCCTGGTGGGCGATACGACCAAGATCGACCCGTTCTTGCTCGAGTCCATGGATGTCGTCGAGCGCGTGCAGCGCGTCTCCGAGCCCTTTAAGCGTGCCAACCGCAAGTTCCACCCTGAGGACTCCGTCATCGACTGCGGCCACGGCGTCAAGATCGGCGGCGACCAGTTCCAGGTCATCGCCGGACCCTGCTCCGTCGAGGGCGAAAACCTCATTCGCATCGCACGCCGCGTAAAGGCCGCCGGCGCCACGATGCTGCGCGGTGGCGCCTACAAGCCCCGCACCTCCCCTTACGCCTACCAGGGCATGGGTCCCGCCGGCCTGGACCTGCTATGCGAGGCATCCGCTGAGCTCGACATGCCGATCGTCACCGAGATCATGGACCCGCGCGACGTGCAGGTCTTCTTGGATAAGAAGATCGACGTCATGCAGATCGGCGCCCGCAACGCGCAGAACTTCCCCCTGCTCAAGGAGGTCGGCAAGACCAAGACCCCGGTCCTGCTCAAGCGCGGCATGTCCGGCACCGTCGACGAGTTGCTCATGGCTGCCGAGTACATCATGAGCGAGGGCAACGACAACGTCATCCTGTGCGAGCGCGGCATTCGCACCTTCGAGACCCGCACCCGCAACACCTTCGACCTCAACGCCGTGCCGGTGCTGCACCACCTATCGCACCTGCCCGTCGTCGCCGACCCCAGCCACGCCACCGGCTACACCCGCTATGTCGAGCCCATGGCGCTCGCCGCGACTGCCTGCGGCGCCAACGGTCTGGAGATCGAGGTCCACGACGACCCGAGCCACGCTTGGTCCGACGGTGCTCAGGCCCTCACCCCCGACCAGTTCGACGACACCATGCGCCGCATCCGCGCCATCCGCGAGGTCGTCTGCCAAGAGACCGTTCAGGAGTAACCCATGGGTACGGTGAGAAACGCACGCGTCAACCAGGGTGGACCCAAGTGCGCCGGCATCGTGGGCCTGGGCCTCATCGGCGGCAGCTTTGCCCGCGGCTATGCGCAGGCGGGCGTTCGCGTGCTTGCCTGGGACCCCGACGATGACGTGATGACGGCCGCCAGCATGGGTACCGTCGCCGGCGAGCTCAACGACGAGACGCTCGGCGAGTGCGACATCATCGTCCTTGCCTGCTATCCTAAAGGATGCATCGAGTGGCTCGAGGCCCACGCCCAGGCGCTCGCCGACGCCACCGACACCGAAGCCATCATGGGCCCCGTGGTGATCGACACCGTGGGTGTGAAGGGCATTGTGTGTGAGCGGGCCTTTGAGCTCGCACGAGAGCACGGCTTTTACTTTGTGGGCGCACACCCCATGGCGGGCACCCAGTTCTCGGGCTACGCGCACTCCCGCGCCGACTTGTTCCAGGGCGCACCGCTCGTGCTCGTTCCGCCTGCGGTAGACGATGCCCTTAAGCTGGAGCTCTTGGGCCAGGTACGCGAGATGGTGCGTCCCTTGGGGTTTGGCAAGTTCAGCGTGACCACCGCCGCCGAGCACGACCGCGTGATCGCATTTACGAGCCAGCTCGCACACGTGGTGTCCAACGCCTACGTAAAGAGCCCCACCGCCCAGGTCCACCACGGCTTTTCGGCCGGCAGCTACCGCGACCTCACGCGCGTGGCACACCTCAACCCCCAGATGTGGTCGGAGCTCATGATCGACGACGCCGACGCGCTCGCCTTCGAGATCGACCATCTGATCGATTCGCTCGGCGCCTACAGCCGCGCGCTCAAAGACCGCGACCAGCGTTATCTTGAGAACCTTCTTGCCGAGGGCGATCGCATCAAGCGCGCGCTCGACGACGAGAGCGCCCACTAGACCACCCATCACGCCAGGTCGAAAGGACCATAGCTTATGGCGATTACCATCGATATCGACACCGCACGCCCCTACCAGGTGCACGTCGGCACGTTTTTGCTGGAGCAGGCGGGCCCGCTCGTCCGAGCCACCGCCGGCGGATCACGCGCCGTCATTGTGACGGACACCAACGTAGGTCCCCTCTACCAGATGCCCGTTAAGCAGAGCCTGGAGGCATCAGGCTATGAGGTAAGCATTTGCACCTTCGAGGCCGGCGAGGCACACAAGCGCGCCGAGACCTACGTTGCCATTCTTGAGTTTGTAGCCGAGCACGAGCTTTCGCGTTCCGACGTGATCGTGGCGCTCGGCGGCGGCGTCGTGGGCGACGTAGCCGGCTTTGTGGCCGCCACCTACATGCGCGGCTGCAAGTTTGTGCAGATCCCCACGAGCCTGCTCGCCATGGTGGACTCGTCGGTGGGCGGCAAGACGGCCATCGACCTGGCCGCCGGCAAAAATCTCGCCGGTGCCTTTTGGCAGCCGAGCGTAGTTATCGCCGACGTGGGATGCCTTGCCACCCTCACGCCCGAGCAGTTCGCCGACGGCTGCGGCGAGGTCGTCAAGCACGCCGTGATTGCCGATCCGGAGCTTTTCGCCGAGCTGGAGAAGACCCCGCTCACGCTTGAGCTGCTGAACCGCGACGTGGCCCGCGTGGCGCTCATCATCGCCCGCAATATCGACATTAAGCGCGCTGTGGTCGTTGCCGACGAGCGCGAGACCAACCAGCGCAAACTCCTCAACTTTGGACACAGCGCCGGACATGCCGTCGAGGCCTGCGAGCACTTTGAGCTGGGACACGGCAACTGCGTGTCGATCGGCATGGGTATCATCACGCGCGCCGCGGCCCTGCACGGCATTTGCGATGCCGAGCTGCCTGGTCGCATCGAGGAGCTCTGCGCCCGCCACGGCCTCAAGACCCGCTGTGAGCTTTCCGCCGACACCGTCTTTGCCGAGGCGTTGCACGACAAAAAACGCGCCGGTGACACCATCGATCTGGTGATTCCGCACGGTATTGGCCGCTGCAGCATCGACCGCACGCCGCTATCCACCTTCCATGACTTAATTGCCGAGGGCCTCGGCCAGAAGGGAGACGCATCCGCATGCTAGCCCGCATCACCCCCTCCCCGCTCAAGGGCACCGTCCCCGCCATCGCATCCAAATCGATGGCGCACCGCTTGATTATCTGCGCTGCGCTCGCCAACGGAGAAACGCATGTGACCTGCAACACCACCTGCGCCGATATTGAGGCCACGGTGCGCTGCCTCACGTCGCTGGGCGCCCGCATCGAGACCGTCGAGGATGGCTTCCAGGTCCATCCCACCATGAAGAGTATTGAGTTCGGCCTGCTCAAGGCACTTGCGGGCGGCACGCTCGACTGCGGCGAGAGCGGCTCCACGCTCCGCTTTATGCTGCCCGTCGCCTGCGCGCTGGGGGCAGAGGCAACCTTTGTGGGCCAGGGTCGTCTGGGCGCACGCCCCCTCTCTCCGCTCTCCGACGAGATCATTGCCGCCGGCTGCGACCTGCAGGGCCTGGGCGGCTTTCCGCTCAAGACAAGCGGCCGCATGCGCCCGGGCACCTTTATCCTGCCGGGCAACGTGAGCTCGCAGTACATCTCCGGCCTGCTGCTGGCGGCCCCGCTGCTGGCCCAGCCCTCCTGCGTGCAGGTGACCGGCCTTATCGAGAGCCGCCCCTATATCAACCTGACCATCCAGGCCATGAAGGCCTTCGGCGTCGAGGTCAACGTCGAGCGTATCCCCGCCAAGGACGGCCAACCCGAGATCACGAACTTCCGCGTGAGCAGCGGCTCGTACCGCACGCCTGGCAACGTGGCTGTCGAGGGCGACTGGTCCAACGCCGCCTTTTGGCTGTGTGCCGGCGCCATCGGCTCCGACCCCATCACTGTCGAGGGCGTGTCGCTCAGCTCCGCGCAGGGTGATCGCAACGTGCTTGCCGCGCTCTCGCGCTTTGGCGCCCGCATCGTGCGCTCCACCAACGCCGCCACTGTGCAGTCCGACAAGCTCGCCGGCTTTGAAATGAGCGCGCACGACATTCCGGACCTGGTGCCCGTTATCTCTGCCGTGGCATCGTTGGCGCAAGGCCGCACGTTCATCCGCGACTGCGCCCGCCTGCGCATCAAGGAATCCGACCGTCTGGCCACCACCACCCGCGAGCTCACCGCACTGGGCGCACAGGTGCGCATTGCCGGCGACGACCTCATCATCAAGGGTGTCGACGCCTTTACCGGCGGCGAGGTCGATTCGCACAACGACCACCGCATCGCCATGATGGCCGCCATCGCTGCGAGCCGCGCCACTGGCGAGGTCGTGATCCACGGCGCCGAGGCCGTCAACAAGTCCTATCCCGACTTCTTCGACCACTACCGCCTGCTGGGCGGCAAGGTCACACTCGAGGAGGAATAGCATGTCCTCGACCTTTGGCAACGTCTTGCATCTGAGCATCTTTGGCCAGTCGCACTCCCCTGCTATCGGCTGCTCACTCGATGGCATTCCCGCCGGTATCGCCGTTGACCAGGAGCAGCTGCAGGCCTTTTTGGACCGTCGCGCCCCCGGCCGCGACGAGACCGCGACCAAGCGCCGTGAGGCCGACGCCGCGCATATCATTGCCGGTGTGGTCGATGGACACACTACCGGCGCACCCATCGCCGCGATCATTGAGAACACCAACACACGCTCCAAGGACTATTACGAGCTGCGCTGCAAACCCCGCCCCGGGCACGCAGACTTTCCGGCGCGCGTGAAGTACCACAACATGCACGACGTCGCCGGCGGTGGGCATTTCTCCGGACGCCTGACGGCCCCCCTATGCATCGCCGGCGGCATCGCGCTGCAGGCGCTCGAGGCCCGTGGCATCAAGGTCATGGCGCACGTCGCGCAGATCGGTGGCATCTCCGACCTGCCCATGGACGATATGGCCTATCGCGAGGCCGACCGCAAGGCAATCCTTACGAACGATTTGCCCTGCATTGACGCCGCCGCAGCCGGCCGCATGCGCGAGGAGATCCTAGCCGCGCGCGACGAACTCGACAGCATCGGCGGCATCGTGGAGTGCGGCATCTACGGGCTTCCCGCGGGCATCGGTGACCCCATGTTCGACGGCATCGAGAACCGCATCGCACAGATCGCATTTGGCATTCCCGCCGTGAAGGGCGTGGAGTTTGGCATGGGCTTTGCCGTGGCCGCCATGCGCGGCAGCGAGAACAACGATCCGTACCGCGTTGATGCCGAGACCGGCGAGATTGCAGTCGAGTCCAACAACGCCGGCGGCATTCTGGGCGGCATTTCCACAGGCGCACCCGTCATGTGGCGTATGGCCGTAAAGCCGACGCCCTCCATTGGCCGCGAGCAGCAGACCGTGGATATGGACGCCATGGAAAATGCCGAGCTCTCGGTCCACGGCCGTCACGATCCCTGCATCGTCCCGCGCGCTGTCCCCGTAGCCGAGGCAGCCGCCGCCCTCGCGATTTGGGACGCCCTCCTCGAGGACGCCGCCCAGCGCTAAAAATCTCCGGGGGCCAACTCCGGCCCCCACGCCCACCCAGTGATTTTTCTGGGACGGGGATTAAAAAATCATTGTGTACCTAATGATTTTTTAATCCCCGTCCCAGAAAAATCACCGACACGTGAAAGGGGCCTCCATGGACCTTGCCGATATTCGCCAGGCCATCGATGGCATCGACACTACGCTGCTCAACAGCTTTGTCGAGCGCATGGACATTGCCACCGAAGTCGCCAAATCCAAGATCGAGATGGGTAAGGCCGTCTTCGACCCCGCCCGCGAGCGCTCCAAACTCAACAACCTCGCCAGCCGCGCACCCGAGCGCTACGAGGCCCAGACCATCACCCTGTTCCGCCTTCTCATGAGCATGAGCAAGGCCGAGCAGCAGCGCTACATCAACGAGGTCAAGGGCATCACAGTGTCGCAAAAGGCCCATGCCACGGCCGTAGCCTTTGACACGCCCTTCCCACAGATGGCTACCGTCGCCTGCCAGGGCGTCGAAGGCGCCTACAGCCAGATCGCCGCGTGCAAGCTCTTCGACGTACCCGATATCGCCTTCTTTGATACCTTCGAGGGCGTCATGCGCGCCGTACGTGACGGCTTTTGCGAGTTTGGCGTGCTGCCCATCGAAAACTCCACTGCCGGCTCGGTCAACGCCGTCTACGACCTGCTTGCACAGTTCGACTTCCATATCGTGCGCTCGCTGCGCCTCAAGATCGATCACAACCTGCTCGTCAAACCCGGCACCAAGCTCGCCGACGTGCGCGAGGTCTACAGCCACGGCCAAGCCATTGCCCAGTGCGCCGGCTTTATCGAGGGCCACGGCCTGCATGCCACCAAGTACCCCAACACCGCCATGTCGGCCGAGATGGTCGCCAACTCCGAACGCACCGACGTCGCCGCCATCGCCTCGCGCAGCTGTGCGGCGCTCTACGGCTTGGAGGTGCTGGAGTCCAACATCCAGGACTCGGACAACAACTACACGCGCTTTGTCGTCATCAGCCGCGAGCCGCGCGTTTATCCCGGTGCCAACCGCACCTCGCTCATGATCACCACGGCCAACGAGCCGGGCGCCCTCTACCGCGTGCTCGAGCGCTTCTACGCGCTCAACATCAACCTCATCAAGCTTGAGAGCCGCCCCATCCCCGGCCACGACTTTGAGTTTATGTTCTACTTTGACCTGGACTGCCCCTTTGGCAGCAAGGCCCTCGACGACTTGCTCGATTCCATCGACGACGTGTGCGAGAGCTTTACCTACTTTGGCAGCTACACGGAGGTGCTCTAGATGACCGATACCGCCACAACCCGCCCCTACGGCGTGCTAGGCCGTGTGCTGGGCCACAGCTACACCCCGACCATCTACAAGGAGCTCGCAGGCCTGGAGTATGTGCGTTTTGAGCGTGAGCCCGAGGATCTCGAGGCTTTTATGACGGGCGATGAATGGGAAGGCACCAACGTGACCATCCCCTACAAGCGCGCCGTCATGGACTACCTGGACGAGTTGAGCCCCCTGGCCGAACGCATGGGCAACGTCAACACTATCACGCGCCTGCCCGATGGCCTCCTGCGCGGCGACAACACCGACTACTTTGGTTTTCAGTGTCTGGTCGAAGAGCTGGGCGTTGAAGTTGCCGACAAGAAGGTCCTTGTGCTCGGCGCCACCGGTGGCGCGGGCACTACGGCCAGCATGGTGCTCGGCGATCTGGGCGCCATCGTCGTACCCGTAGGTCGCACGAGCGAGGTCAATTACGACAACATCGCGCAGCAATCCGATGCCGCGCTGCTCGTCAACTGCACGCCTGCCGGCATGTTCCCCCACTGCCCCGACGCTCCCTGCGCGCTCGAAGGCCTCGATGCGCTCGAGGGCGTCATCGACATTGTCTACAACCCCGCCCGCACGGGTCTGATGCTCGAGGCCGAGCGCCGCGGCATCCCCTGCATCGGCGGCCTGCTCATGCTTGTGGCACAAGCAGCACAGGCTGTTGAGCGCTACACCGGCAAAGCCACCCCGCACGAGCGCATCCTGGATGTGACGGAACGTCTGTCCCGCCGCGAGCAAAACATCGCGCTCATCGGCATGCCGGGCTCGGGCAAGACCCGCGTGGGCGAGCAGATCGCCCAGCTCACGGGCCGCGAGCACATCGATCTCGATCGCGCCCTCGAGGAGCGCCTGGGTATGCCCTGCGCCGACTTTATCGTCGAGCACGGCGAGGTGGCCTTCCGCGAGCAGGAGACAGCGGCGCTGGCCGACATCTCCAAGCGCAGCGGCCTGGTGCTCTCCACCGGCGGCGGCGTGGTCACGCGCGATGAAAACTATCCGCTGCTGCACCAGAACAGCCAAATCGTGATGCTCAACCGCAAGCTCGACGAACTCGCTCATAAGGGACGCCCCATCACTGCCCGCGATGGCATCGAAAAGCTCGCCGAGCAGCGCATGCCGCGCTACCGCGCCTGGGCCGACCACATCATCGACTCGCGCGACTGCGCCGCCAACACCGCCCGCGCCGTCCTCGACACCCTCCCACCCGCTCTCTAAGAAAAACCGCCACAAAGGGGACAGGCACCTTTGTGGTGGTTTTTCGTTCCGCCTCACCGCCCGCCCAACCGCAAAGGAAGCAACCATGAAAGCACTCGTCATCAACGGCCCCAACCTCAACATGCTCGGCATTCGCGAGCCGGGCATCTACGGCAGTGACAACTACGACCACCTGGTCCAGATCTGCCAGGAGGCAGGCGCTGCACAGGGTTTTGACGAGGTCGAGGTCTTCCAGTCCAACCACGAGGGCAGCATCGTCGACAAGATCCAGGAGGCTTACGGCAAGGTCGACGGCATTGTCATCAACCCGGCTGCCTACACGCACACGAGCGTGGCCATCCTCGACGCCCTCAAGGCCGTCGCCATCCCTGCCGTCGAAGTCCACATCAGCGCCATAGAGACGCGCGAGGACTTCCGCCAGGTGAGCTATGCGCGCCTAGCCTGCTTCGCCACCATCACCGGCGAGGGCCTCCAGGGTTACGCTCACGCGCTGGAGCTGCTGAAAGTGCATCTGCTACACTAATCTTTGAGACAAATGAGCCAGTGGCGTTTGCCCTGAATCATTTGTAACTGTTCGATTGACATACAAAGGAGCATATCCATGTCCCAGTACGATTACCTTGTCGTCGGTGCCGGCCTTTCGGGTGCCGTCTTTGCCAATGCCGCCAAGCGCGCCGGCAAGTCGGTCCTGGTCATCGACCGCCGCGATCACATCGCCGGCAACATCTACACCGAGGACGTCGAGGGCATCCAGGTCCACCGCTACGGCGCGCACATCTTCCACACCTCCATGAAGGACGTCTGGGACTACGTCAACCGCTTCGCCGAGTTCAACAACTACGTCAACTCGCCGGTCGCCAACTTCCACGGCAACATGTACAACATGCCCTTCAACATGAACACTTTCGCCAAGATGTGGCCGGGCGTCGTCACGCCGGCAGACGCCAAGGCCAAGATCGCCGAGCAGGTGGCCGCCGAGAAAATCGGCGAGCCGCAGAACCTCGAGGAGCAGGCGCTGTCGCTCGTCGGCCGCGACATCTTCGAGACGCTCGTGAAGGGCTACACCGAGAAGCAGTGGGGCCGTGATTGCAAGGACCTGCCCGCGAGCATCATCAAGCGCCTCCCCTGCCGCTTTACCTACGACAACAACTACTTCAACGACCGCTACCAGGGCATCCCCATGGGCGGCTACACCAAAATGGTCGCCAACATGCTCGAGGGGATCGAGGTGCGCTGCGGCGTGGAGTACAAGGAGCTGATCGCCGCCGAGCCCGATATCGCCGCCAAAACGATCTACTGCGGCCCCATCGACGCGTTCTACGACTTCAAGCTGGGCACGCTGGAGTATCGCAGCCTGCGCTTTGAGACCGAGACGCTCGACGAGCAGGACCACCAGGGCGTGGCCGTGGTCAACTATACCGAGCGCGAGATCCCCTACACCCGCATCATCGAGCACAAGCACTTTGAGTTCGGCACGCAGGACAAGACCGTCATCACGCGCGAGTACCCGGCCGACTGGAAGCCCGGCGACGAGCCCTACTACCCCATCAACGACGCCAAGAACGAGGCCCTGTACAAGCAGTACGAGGAGCTGGCGGCGCAGGAGGGCGACGTAATCTTTGCCGGTCGCCTGGGCGGCTACAAGTACTACGACATGGACAAGGCCATCGCTGCCGCCTTCGAGCTCGTCCGCAAAGAGCTGGGCGTGGAGCCCACGGAGGCGTAAACAAGGCGGCCATAAACACACAAGCAGGAAGCCCGGCACAGTTTATTGCTGTGCCGGGCCTATTTATAGAGCGATCGAAACGCACCATTTCCATTTGAGAAAATAGGCTGCAAGTCATCCCCATGTCTTGCAGCCTTTGTTTAAACAATAGCACGCCCACGTGCCAAAAAACAAAGACCCGGCATTAAACCGGGTCTTCAAAAACTCTCTGGTGCTCCATGGCGGATTCGAACCGTCGACCTTGGGATTAGAAGTCCCCTGCTCTATCCAACTGAGCTAATGGAGCATAAGGCCGCACGTCCAAGTGGGTACAAGTTCACACGGCTAATAAATTATAACCTACTTGAACTGGTCGTGGTATGCCTTGCAGACCTCATCCACGGGGCCATCCATGCGCAGGTCACCCTTCTCGATCCATACGGCACGCTGGCAAATGCGCTCAACCTGCTCCATGGAGTGAGAAACGAATAAGACCGTGACGTCACCACTCTCGATAAAGTGCTGAATGCGACGCTCGCACTTCTGCTGGAAAAAGACATCGCCAACAGAAAGCGTCTCATCGACGATGAGAATATCGGGCTCGGTAATCGTGGCGATAGCAAAGGCAATGCGTGCGACCATACCCGAAGAGAAGTTCTTCAAGGGCATGTCAACGAAGTCTTTAAGCTCAGCGAACTCAATGATCTCGTCAAAACTAGCGTCGATAAACTCCTTGGTATAGCCAAGCAGCGCACCGTTCAGATAGATATTCTCACGCGCGGTAAGCTCCGGGTCAAAGCCGGCACCGAGCTCAATCAGTGGCGCGATATTGCCGTGGACCTTAACCTCGCCTTCGCTGGGCTCCAAAACGCCAGCGATGATCTTGAGCATCGTAGACTTACCGGAACCGTTAGTACCAACAAGACCAACAACCTCGCCGCGATGCACATCAAACGAAATGTGCTTAAGCGCACGGAATTCTTCAAAGAACAGCTCGTGCTTTGCGAGCTTAATAAAGTACTCCTTGAGGTTTGTAAGCGACTCAGACGCCATATTAAAGATCATGGTGACGTCTTTGACCTCAACAGCAAGGGGCTGCTTGCTGTAATCAATAGCAGATTCAGTCATGAACAGCACTCCTTAAATGTAGAGAATAAACTTGTGCTCGGTCTTATGAAATACGGTATAGCCAATAGCAAGAGCAAGAATAGCCCAGGCAACACATAAGCCGAACGTAAGCGCAGAAGGCACGGTATTGAACAGGAAGATATCACGCATAAACTGGAGATAGTTGTACATGGGATTCACAACCACCAGCACCTGGATCCAATGTGCCATTTGGCTAATGTAATCGGTCGTCCAGAAAATAGGCGTCAGATACATCCAGGCCGTGATAACAACGGTCCACAGGTGCATAACGTCGCGGAAAAAGACCGCCAGCGCCGACAGCATCATGCCCAAGCCCATGCAGAAACACATAAGCAACAGCAAGCAAACCGGCAGCAGAATTAAATGCCAGGTAGGGACAACACGGAAAAAGAGCATAACAAGGGCGACGGCAACCAAAGAGAAGGAAAAGTTGACAAGAGAAAACAGCACCTTCTGCACCGGAAACACCCAGCGATGGACCTTAACCTTCTTAAGCAGAGAAGACGCCCAAATGATGGACATGAGCGCCTGGTTCGTCGACTCGGACATGACGGAGAACGTAATGTTACCGACAATCAGATACAACGGATACATTTCAGGCGTAATTGATCCATTGCGGCTCTGGCCAAAAATCGTCGAAAACACAATCGACATAACAACCATCATCAGCAGTGGGTTAAGCACGGACCAAGCTACGCCCAAAACGCTGCGACGATACTTAATCTTAAAATCCTTGGTAACCAGCTGCCTAAGGATAAATTTATCCTTCTCATAATCATTTTTAGCGTGAGAGGCCGGTTTAGCCACCGCTTTCTGACTCTCAAGATTGTCAGCCACGGACCATCTCCTTGTCTCGTAAAACATAACAGTGGAAAGTATAGCCCTCCCACGTAGACGATAACTCACCGCAACAAATCTGGAGAACTAACCCATATCTAATCAAAGGGGGCAGGCGATAGGTATACTTTCGACCAGATGAGTCATTAAAGGAGGTCCTACATGGACTATTCGAATACCGCCGTCATAATCCCCTGTTACAACGAAGCGTTGACGATTGGCAAAGTTGTCGACGATTTTCATCGAGAGCTGCCCGGCGCAGTTGTCTATGTTTACGACAACAACTCGTCCGATGACACTTCGCAAGTCGCCAAGCAACACGGAGCTACGGTGCGCCACGAGCCCAGGCAGGGCAAAGGCAACGTATGCCGCCAAATGTTCCGTGATGTCAATGCCGAATGCTACCTGATGGTCGACGGCGACGATACATACCCTGCCGAAGCTGCCAAGTCGCTCTGCAATCCCATCCTTAACGGCGAAGCAGACATGACCGTCGGCGACCGTCTCTCTAATGGCACCTATGCCGAAGAGAATAAACGGGCCTTTCACGGCTTTGGCAACAACCTTGTTCGCGCCATGATTAAGTGGATTTACGGTTACAGCTTTGACGACGTGATGACCGGCTACCGAGCCATGAGCAAACCCTTCGTCAAGACCTTCCCCGTTTTGAGTGAGGGCTTCCAGATCGAAACCGAGCTCTCCATCCACGCCGTCGATCACCGCTGGCGCATTCAAGACGTGCCGGTGGAGTATCGAGATAGGCCCGCAGGCTCCGAGTCCAAGCTCAACACAGTTAGCGACGGTATTAAAGTCATAGCAATGATTGGCACACTCTTTAAAGACTATCGTCCCCTCAAGTTCTTCAGTCTTATCGCGATCATCTTTGCCATCATAGGGCTTGCCCTCGGTATACCAATCGTCGCAGAGTACTTCCAGACCGGATTAGTCCCTCGCTTCCCCACCGCAATGCTCGCTGTCGCATTTATGTTCCTATGCGGGTTAAGCCTGGCAACGGGACTTATCCTCGACTCGGTTGCGAAGGTCGAGCGAAAGCAATGGGAGCTACAAGCCTATAAAACCTATGCAAAATAAGAAGAAGCCCGGACTTAAGCCGGACCTCTTCTTATTTAAGACCTAAATACTGTTCCCAGAACTCTCGCGAAGTCATATAAGGCATAGCATCTTTCCATGCCCCCCTGACGCTCTTACCTTCTTTACGATATCGCGTCATCAGTTCGTGCTCTCGGCGGCGAATGCTCTTAAATCGTACTCGATCCATCGTGCGGACCGATCCCTTCTCGCGGGTCGGATCAAGAAAGACCAGCGTCTTGCAACGTGTCGAGTTACCTTCAAGCGTACAGCTGCCGTTCTTAACAACATAACCGGGCTTCCCGCGCAACAGCGCATCGGGAAGATAGTGTTTGTCGTAAGGAATAGATCTCCAATACTTCATAAATTTCGAGGGATGGAATTCCAGATTAACATTAGCGAGTATTTGCTCCGTAACCCCGCCCTTGCGAAGAAGCTCTGGATCCATTTCGGAAACAGGGATCAGTTTTTCGTTTAACTTACCCTTGCCGATCATCGTCGCGGCGCCATCAAGCTTCTGGAGATACTCAGGGCCACGCAGATAATCCTCAAAGCCATCGAGAATAAACTCGGCAGCTTGATAGTCCATATCGCGCAAGTTCTGACGTACCCCTCGCTGAATACGAAGGACAAACATCTTCTCATCAGCACAATCATCGAGAGCAATCATGGCAAAGAAGTTGCGGAAGTACTGGTAGCAATCAACCGAAGCGCGGAAACGCCCCTCAAAGCTTGCATGCCACACGCAAATGCAATTCATGGTCATGTAGACAGGCTTATTGCGCATGCCAAACTCGACGTCGTCGCAGCGGATAAAGAAAGGCATGGGAAGGCCGTTCTTTTCGATAGCCTTCACCGGAATGCAGCTATACCACCAAGCTCCATAGGCCTGATCAACTTCAACGTTCGTGCGTTCATTTTCGAGGATGTCGGACAGTTTGCCAACATTCAGGTCCTCTTTTACGCGACGATAGGCACCAGAAGAAGCCACATACGAGACATCCTCAAACTGACGAGCAGGATCTTCCATTGAGAGCATAGCGCCGTTAATAAAGGCATCCTTATATTTGCCCTTAGCAAGAGAGAGCAGGTTGAAGGTACGAATCAAACTCTCGGGCATGATGGAAACATCATCGTCCATCAAAATGATATGGGTGAACTGACCAGGAGTTTCGGTGGCCGCCATCATACCACGTGCAAATCCTCCCGAACCGCCCGTGTTGGGGTTCGGAAGCACGGTAACCAGATCATCGGAAAGTGATGCAGAATCGAGCGTCTGGCCATTGTCGACGACAAACATGTGGAAGTGGTCACGAATCGGACCGCCCTCTTTAGAGATGCCGGTTTTAACGAGTTCAATGTTTGGAAGAATGTACTGCTCATTCTTAAATGTGGTAGTAGAAAGAGCAAGATTGATCTGGTTAATTGAGTCCTCAGGAACATCAGTCAGATAAGAGGCGTTCAAGAGGTCTACGGAATAGCCCTCATCGCTCTCAATCCTAAAACCGATTAAGTCGTAGCCGGTTGTATCGATATCAATATCGAGAACGCAAGGATCAACTTCATCGCCATCAAAAGGATTTGATTTAAGCTCGACAGGATTCAGCTCGCCAGATCTCACTCCATGAACGACAACCCGGCCTCTGCCAAATAAAGCCATATGCAAGACGACGCTGTCAACAGACGCATACTGATGCCATTTGCCAGCAGATAAGCCATTTACATACGTCAGAAAGTCAACGTTTCCATTGATATGAAGTGAATGAAAGTCGTCACCATATAAGGCATCACCGGAGAGCACACGATAGTAAAGCTCGGGATGCATGGTCGCATGCTTATCGACCCGGAGGATTATATTTGCCAGTTTAAAAATCATACGTAATTCCTGTATCTAAAATGACTCCAATGAACGGGTTGCGAACACTGAATCTTCGAGGACGCGATCGGGTCTAAATTAGCCTAGCGCGCCTAGCAGCATTATGATTCGGCGCACAGACTCGCCACGAGTCGTCGCCAAGGCAACTAACTCAACGCCGCCCAATCCAACTTGCGCATCTGCTCCATTGTCGACCGCAAACCATTGTCGATATTATAGCGAGCCCTCCACCCTAGACCTCGAGCTTTTGAGCCGTCCATAAGTGCCAGCGTAGCCATAGAATATCCCGCCGCCTCCTGAGCATCGGGCAAATCAAAGGAAACACCTACGCCTCCATTCTTGGCAACAAGCTCGGCAAGGTCTTTCAAAGAGATATCGGACCCAGTATCAGCAAGATTGTAAGCCTCGCCATCCACGCCAAGCAACATCACGTGCAGCAAGCCGGACACGGCATCCGCAGCATGCAAATAGGAGAACTTTTGCGTTCCTTCGCTCTTGAGTACAACATCTTCGCCCAGAAGAGATCGACGCATGAACTGGGATAAAGCTTTAGAATCGTCATTAAGCAGCGTCGGACCGTAGACACGAGCGATGCGCGCAATTACGGCCTTAACGTCCCTCTGTGAACGATATGCCTGACACATGGCTTCGCCCAAACGCTTGGATTCGTTATAGCACGCACGCAAAGTATTACAGTCAATATTTCCACAATACTGCTCATCGAAGCGTTCAACGTCACCGCGATTCTGGCCGTAAATCTCAACGGACGAAGCAAATAGCAATCTAGCGCCGCTGTCGGCAGAGAACTCAAGCAAATTCTGAAGCCCATCGACGTTCGCGCGAATAGTGCCTATTGGATCAGACGAGTACTGACGGGGATGCGTGGAGCTCGCTAGGTGCAAAACAAAGTCAGCTGGACAAGTCGGACGATAGCCAGCGGACGAAACGGAAGCCTCCTCAAACGAAAAGTGGCATGACTTAAAGTACGGAAGCCTCAATCGGGCCTTTTCGATATTGCGACCCAACGCAACAATATTGCAATCTAATTCAGCCGTCTCATTCTTTCGCATCAGAACGTCAATGAAAAACGCACCAATCATTCCGGTCGCACCGGAGACAACAACCGTCTTCTCCTTAAAGTCATTCCAAGGAAGATCGAGATTGCATACGGCATCAAGATCGGCAACGTATTCAGTGCAGGCCAATCTATTCATCACGAGCTTCTTTCTCCGCAGCCCACGCGCGGAAGAATTCAAGGTTCTCGGGCGTGGTGAGCTTAATATTCCTGTCAGAGCCAGCGGCAAAGTTAAGCCTAACGCCCAGCTGGACCATCATCGTGTTCGTGTAGTTGGACCCGTCAATTCCCACGCTTTTCTCGAACGCCTCATGATACTTGGAGTCAAGGAGATCGAACCGGTATGCCTGTGGGGTTGAAACACGACGGAGCGTTTCACGCGGAATATACTGCGTGGTGGTGGTTGGGTCCTCCTCATCAATGATAAAAATCTGCTCGTTATAGGACATGCTTGTCACGGCATTCCCATGACTCTTCGCCACACGAATAACATCGGTAATAACCTCGGGATCGAGCATGGGACGCACGCCATCGTGCACTATACAAATATCATCCTCAGAGAGTTTGCCTTCGAGGTTGTACACGCCGTTACGAATAGACTCTTGACCCGACGTTCCGCCTTTAACGATCCACCTTAACTTATCAATCTTGTATTGTTTCGCATACGCGACAAGAACCTGTTCCCAGCCATCCAGGCAAACTACCTCAATCGAATCCACAAGCGGATGATTCTGAAAGTCCTCGAGAGTATAAACAATGACGGGTTTCTCCCCCACATTAATAAGTTAAGGTGGATCGTTA
>CANNOC010000007.1 GCA_947507155.1 uncultured Collinsella sp.
CGCATAAAAAGCCTCCCATTTCTCATGTCCAAGAAATGGGAGGCAGTTCATTTTGCGACGGGGCTTTTTTGACTACTTTTTCGCAAACGCAAGTGCTCGGCGAGGCAGCCGACAAGAGGTAGTCAAAAAAGCCCCATTACAGTTTGAGTCGTCCGAAAGGGCGGCTCTTTTCCGTTGCATGGTTATACGATTGAGCCGTACCGGTGGTCGCTGGCCGACCGCCCCGGACGGCCGTCAGCCCCTGCCCCGTAGAGGGCCCGGGACGTGTTGCCGCCGGGGCGGGAGGGGCCGCGGGGAACGACTGATAGAGATGTGCCGGGCCCGGACCGGGCCACGGCCGGGTAATGTGGGTGTCGCTTCCGCGGCTTACGGCCGGCTCAAGGGAGAGGATACACCATGCCTGCAGCAGAGACGCCCGTGGCCTACCTGGGGATCGACGTCGGGAAGAGCTCGCACAGCGCGTGCGCGCTCGATGCGGGAGGGGGCGTCGCCTTCAGGGCCGAGCCGGCCAACAGGCCCGACGACATCGACCGGCTGCTCGAGCGGGCCGGCTCCGGCGCGCTGGTCGTCGTCGACCAGAGGCGAAACATCGGCGCGCTGGTCCTCGCGCGCGCCCATGCGCACGGGAACCCCTGCGCCTACCTGCCAGGATATGCCGAGAAGCAGGCCCGCGGGATGTTCCCCGGCATCGCGAAGACCGACGCCATCGACGCCGAGGTGATCGCGCGCACCGCGCTCGGCGTGCCCGGCGCCCTCAGGCCGGCGCCCGAGGAGCCCGAGGGGGCCGCCTCGCTGCGGATCCTGTCGTCGCAGCGCGAGTTCGCGTCGTCCGCCAGGACCCGCGCGAAGAACAGGCTGCGCGCGACCCTGCTCGAGGCCGACCCCGCGCTCGAGGGCGCGGTCGACCCGTCGAGCCGCTGGCAGGTGTCGGTGCTGGCCGAGTTCGGCGGGGCCGCCGGGTGCTCGGCCGCCGGCTGGCGCAGGTTCTCGGGCGCCGCCAGGCGCGCGGGCGCCCCCGCCGCGGGGGCCAGGAGGCTCTGGGTGGCGCTGCTGGCCTCGTCGCGCTCGGGAAGGCCGCTCCCGGCCGGCGAGGACGTCGCGGTCCGGATGCTCGCCCGGGAGATAGCCTCCCTCGACGCCGACATCGGGGAGCTCGACTCGCTCGTGGCCGACTCGCTGGCGGGCGACGAGGTCTACGAGTGCCTCCTCACGGTGCCCGGGATCGGCCCCAAGACCGCCGCGGCGCTGGTGACGTCGATCGACATATCCGCGTTCAGGGGGCATGACGAGCTCGCGAGCTATTGCGGCGTGGCGCCGTCCGACAGGCGCTCCGGGAGCAGCATCAGGTCGACGTCGTCGCAGCGCGGCGGGAACAGGCAGCTCAAGAACCTGCTCATATTCAGCTGCAACTCCCTCATCGGCACGGACAACAGGTTCGGGAGGTACTACGGGGAGTGCAGGGCGAGGGGGATGAGGCACGGCAAGGCGCTGAAGGCGGTCGCGAGGAAGAGGCTCAAGGTCATCTACGCGATCATGCGCGACGCCGTCCCGTACGCGGCCTAGCGGGCGGCGGGATCAACCGAAGGGGAAGCGGGGGCGCCGGGCGCCCGGATGCGTCATGCCGAAATGGCGCGAAGCACGCGGTTGACAAAACTATAGAGACACGTCCCAAAAAGACTACCCCAAAGTGGACTGCGAGATGGTTAGAACGAGAGGTTGTCGTCGGTGTTGGCGGCTTCGCCGTCGGCGAGCACGTCGTTGCCGTCGACGTCCTTAAGGAGCACCGAGACCTTCTGCTCGGCATCGGACAGGCGGGTGCGCAGGCTCTTGAGGAGCTCGACGCCGCGGGTATAGCTCTCGAGCGACTCTTCGAGCTCCATATCGCCCGACTCCAAGCTGCGGATGATGAGCTCCAGCTCCTGCGAGGCCTGCTTGTACGTAAGCTGCTCGACCGGGGTCTTCTCTGCCATATCTGTTTCCTTTCCTAAAGGTCTGTCACTGTGAAACGCGGCCTACTCAACCGCATCGACGGTTGCCGCCACGTTGCCGTCCGCCATGCGCACGCGGATAGCGTCACCAGGCTTAAACGTCTTAGCACTCGTAGCCACGCCGTCATCGCTGTACGCGATGGAGTAACCACGGGCGAGCACCTTGAGCGGCGACAGGGCGTCGAGCGAGGCCGCTGCACGGCCTAAGTCAGACGCAGGCTTGCTCAACATCGTGCGCCCTTGATGCTCCAGACGGGAGCTCGCGAGCGTGAGCGCATGGTGCTTGCCATCGAGCCCCGAGGTGCTTGCGACCAAGTGCTCGGGCAGGCGCTCATAGTTCGAACGGAACACCCCGACCGAGCGCGCAATGGCGCCCGACAGGCGGTCAGCGGTCAGGGCAAGCTCCGACTCGCGACGCTCAACCATAAACGTTGGATCGTTCAGGCACGGGCGGCACGCGGCCGCATCGAGCGCATCGCCCAAGCGCGCCGTATAGGTATCCCAGGCACGTCGACCACGCTGATCGAGCATCTCCAGATCGACCTGATCCGACCCGATCATCGAAGCCATCGCAGCACCTAGGCGCTGATGGCGCGTCTCGAGCACATCCTCCAGCTCTGTCATAGCCGGTGCCACGGATTCTGCCGCCGCCGTTGGCGTGGAGGCGCGACGGTCGCTCACCATATCGCAGATCGAGGTATCGGGCTCGTGGCCGATACCGGTCACCACAGGCACGGGACAGGCCGCCACCGCGCGAGCAAGCTCTTCGTCGTTAAAGGTCATAAGATCCTCGAAGGAACCGCCGCCACGCACGAGCAAAATGCAATCGGGCGCCGGCGTAATGGCAGCGGCGCGACGCAAGCCTTCAATAAGCTCTGCCGGTGCGCCCTCGCCTTGGACCTTTGCGCCCACGCAGACAAGCTCGACGAGCGGGTTACGACGACGCAATGTGCGCTTGACGTCGTCGATCACGGCACCCGAAAGCGAGGTGACGACCGCCACACGCGAGCAAAACACCGGAATGCGGCGCTTGCGTGCTTCGTCCATCAGGCCCTCGCGACGCAGCTTTTCGGCCAGTTGCGCCACTTGTTGACGCAGCAGACCCTCCCCCGCCAGCGAAAACGAGCGGGCGACGAAGCTCATGCGACCCGTAGGCTTGTAGAGATTAAAGCTGCCCTTAAAGCTCACCTGCATGCCGTCGCGCAGATCGAAGGTGCGCTTAAGGTAGGCGCCCTTCCAGATGATGCAGTCGACGGCCGCCGAGTCGTCCTTGATTTGGAAGTAGCAGTGGCCGCTTCGGGCATTGGGACCACGAAAACCCGTGACCTCACCCAAAACGCTCAGCTGCGGAATGGCATCGAGCGCGCCGGCGGCGATCTCCACCGCTTGGCTCACGCTGAGCTCTTTGCGCTCTTGCTCGTCCGATCCGTCGAACTCGGCGGAAACGGTATTGCCGGTCAGATTCCAGCCTGCCACGCAGCCTCCTTTCGCTATCGCGCACAGAGGCTCCGGCCCCGTGCATATTTAAGTCCAACACATAGTACAGCGCCGCAGGGACACGAATCCCCGCGGCGCCTGTCTGTCCTATTTGTTATCGGTTGGAGTTTCTGTTGTAGCGAGCCATCAGGTAGAGCAGTTGAATGATCGAAGTGAGCGCTGCGGCCACATAGGTAAGCGCGGCTGCCGTCAGCACCTTCTTGGCACCATTGACCTGCTTGGAGCTCATGCCCGACTGCTCGATGTACGCCACGGCGCGGCGGCTGGCATCAATCTCAACCGGCAGCGTAACCAACTGGAACAGCACACTAAACGAGAAGAAGATCAGCGCGAGGGTCGTGAGCCCGGCAATGTTCATAAACAGGCCCATGAGCAGCACGATGGTCCAGGTGTTCTGGGTAAAGTTGACGACCGGGACCAGGGCAGTGCGCACCTTCATCATGGCATAGCCACTTTGACGCTGCGCGGCATGGCCCGCCTCGTGGCAGGCGACGGCAACGCTTGCGACCGACCCGCCCGAACGGTTGGCGTCCGAGAGATACAGGTTGTTATCCTGCGGGTTGTAGTGGTCGGTGAGCTCACCAGCCACGCCCTTGATACCCACGGCGTTGCAACCGTTGGCGTCGAGCATGCGGCGAGCGACCGTGGCACCCGTATCGCCGTCCGAGCGAACCTTGGACCAGGTCTTGTACGTCGAGTTGATATAGCTCTGCGCAGCAAGGCCAAGCACTGTACAAACAAGAACAACCAGCAGGTACAGCGGGTCGATGCCAAAGCCGTAACCATAGTAATAGGGCATGCGAATTCCTCCGAATCGAGTTACACGTTGGACGCATTCTACCCACTCAAGCGGCTAGGCTTCCCTACAGGAGCTCGATTTTGCCGTCCTTCACGGTGAGTCCCATGTTGCCCGAGAGCAGATCGTCCAGGCGCGAGCCCACGAGCTCAAAACGCCAGCCTTCGCGCAAACGGCTTTGCTCAGGATGCTCAATGTAGTCGGCCAGGTCATCGCGCGAGGCAATGACCGAGGTCGCCACGCCCGAGCGCTCGGCAACCAGGCGGATGAGCGCGTACATGAGATCCGTCACGCTCTCAAGCTCCGGCGAAATCTGGCGATGCCCGCGCACCATGAGCGGCAGGCGATCGTGCGGACAGCTTGCGCCGCGCTTGATGGCCATCAACGCGCCATCCACGTCGCGCTCCCCCAGCTGGTCGGTACCGCGGATGCTACGGAACTCCTCGACACGCACGGGATTGCGCTTAACCAGGGCCAGCAGCGTATCGTCGGACATGACCCACTTGCGCGGGATGTTGCGACGCTCGGCGCGGTCCTCGCGCCAAGCGGCAAGCTCGCGCGCAATGCCCAGCTGATGGCGGCTACACGAGTTGATGCGTTTGACCTTGCGGAATGCCTCATGGCGGTCGGCGCGGTAGTGCGACTCGTCGGCCAAAGGACGCAACTCGTCGAGCACCCAGTCCACGCGGCCCAGCTCACGCAGGCGGCTCATCATCTCGGTATAGGCGACGATTAAGTACTTGACGTCATCGATCGCGTACTCGATCTGCTTATCGCTCAGCGGGCGGCGCGACCAATCGGTCAGCGACTCGGTCTTGGGCAGTGATACGCCGCAGAACGTCTGAACGAGCGCACCATACGAAATCTGCTGGCGCTCGCCCAAAAAGGCTGCGGCAACCTGCGTGTCAAAAATCGGTCGCGGCAGTGCGCCCACGGTATGGAGCATAACTTCCATGTCCTGTGAGCAAGCATGGAATACCTTGACCACGCCCTCGTCGGCCATAAGCTCGGCAAGCGGCGACAGGTCGTCGATCACCAGCGGATCGACAGCGACACTCTCGGCGGGGGTGGCAATCTGGACCAGGCACAGGCGCGGATGAAACGTGCGCTCGCGCAAAAACTCGGTATCGACGGCGATCGCGTCGAACTCGCGGGCGCGCTGGCAAAAGTCGACCAGAGCCTGATGTGTGGAAATGTACATATCAACCCATCGAATAAGGTTAGGCCCGAAAAACACGGGTAGGATATCGGCATTGCTCTACAACTATACTCGGTTAGTCACAGAACGGGAACGTAAGTATGCGCTGCCTTATCATCCACAACCCGGCATCGGGCCCCAGCTCAGATGAAATCTACGCGTTCACGCACGCCCTCGCGCAGGGCGGCGACGAGGTCGTGATGCGTTTTATCGGCGATGGCATGGAGCCCGAGGACGCGGTAGCGGACGTTCGCGAGTTCGATCGCGTGGTCGTTTCGGGCGGCGACGGCACCGTCTCCAACGTGCTCGACCAGATGCGCGGGTGCGGTGTCCCCACGCTTGTCTTCCCCTCCGGCACGGCCTGCCTGTTCTTTAACAACATCGGCAATGCCCCCGAGGCGGCGGCACTCGCCAAGGCTTGCCGCGACGGCCACACGGTCAAAGTGGACATGGGTGAGCTCTTTTGGCTCGACGAGAACGGCAACGAGAAGCGCCACGGCTTTATCATCATCGCCGGCTCGGGCTTCGACGCCGAGATCATGATGAAGGCCGCTCCCACCAAAAACGACATTGGCGAGATCGCCTACTTCCTCTCCGCGCTCGCCACGCCCAACCCCACGGTGGCGCACTTTACCATTGAGCACGACGGCATTGTCGAGGAGCTCGACGGCATCTGCTGCATGGCAGGCAATACCTCGGTCATCCAAAACGACATCAACCTGTTCCCCAACTGCCGCATGGACGACGGCATGGTCGACATCGTCGTTATTGAGCCCGTGCGCACGATGCAGTTGCTCCCCACGGTAATTACCGCCGCGCTCGACCCCGCTGGCAAAGTGCTCGGCCGTCCGCAGTTTAAAATCATCCAGACCAAGGAAGCCAAGATCACCTGCACGCCATCGCTGGGCATGCAGTTCGATGGAGAGATCATCTCCAGCAACTCCGGCGTCTTTGGCGCTCGCGCGCTGCCGCAATGTCTCGACCTCATCGTCGACGATTTTTCACCGCTCGGAAAATAGGAGGACCCCATGAACGACAATCCCCTGATTGGCTTTATCGTCATCGTCTTGGCCATGCTCGTTGGTTACGCCATCAATGTGATCCACCGCCGAAAGAAGTAAATCCACATTGGTATGATATTCATCCAGTTATCGACTCTCCCGTTGTTTATGCAAATCCTAAACAGCGGGAGAGTTTTCTTTTTGAGCATTGTCTGGCGCTTTATTCAGCTACAGTAAATGCAGGGTGCCTTTATTTAACTAAAGCAATAAAATGAGTATTATTATCCGCTCATCGTATATTTCTTCACGCTCATCGAGTAAAAGCTGTTGTCGAATGAATACTCTTTACACTTCCTTTAGGCTAGTAGATGTATTTATTAGCTGAAACTCCGTACGGTTTCGCGGGGTTTCAACAGTTGGGAGGGATCATGAGGTTTACTCATCCTGTCAACACGCTCAAGAAGCTCGGCTGCGGCCTTGCATTTGGAGCAGCGGCCATTATGGCCATGCCGACTTCGGCGCTCGCTTGCACCCAGATCTACATGGGCAGCCAGCTCACGGCAGACGGCAACACGTACTACGGACGCTCCGAGGACTTCGGCCCGCGCTACATCAAGCACTTTGGCATCGAGCCCGCACACAAGGACGGCAGCAAGTACACCTCGGTCGAGTCCGGCTTTGAGTACAAGTCCAAGGGCGCAACCTACCGCTACACCTTCGTTCGCGACAACCCCTCTCAGTGGGAAGATCGTTACGACGCATATTCCGAGGCTGGCATCAACGAAAAGGGCGTTTCCTGCTCTGCCACGCTGAGCACCTCCTATAACGAGAAGGCAGAGGAAGCCGACCCCGTCACCGAGGAGACCGGCATCGGCGAGTACAACTACGCCAGCGTCATTCTGGGCGAGAGTGCCACGGCCCGCGAAGGTGTCGAGCTCCTCGGCAACCTGATTGACGAGCAGGGCGTCTGCTCCAACGACCAGATCATCATCGCCGACAACAACGAGACCTGGCTGTTTGCAGCGCTTTCCGGCCATCAGTGGATTGCCATGAGGCTCACCGACGATATCGCCTCGCTCAACCCCAACATCGGCAACCTCACCTATGACGTCGACCTCGACGACACCGAGAACTGCCTCCACTCCGAGGGCATCGAGTCCATGCCTAAGGAGAAGGGCTTTGCCGAGTACACCGACGGCAAGTTCGACGTCGCCAAGACCTACGGCGAGGAGATTAGCGAGGCCGGTATGCACCAGTGGTCGCGCTATGTCCAGGGCCGCGATTACTTCATGGCTCCGCTTGCTGAGGGCACCGACTATGAGATCGTCAAGGACGAGCGCGAAGACGCTCGTGCGACGACCGGCGCCCTGGTCCACGAGATGCAGCCGCTGTTCTTCCAGCCCGGCAAGTCCGACTGGAACACCTTTGAGATGATTCGTTCCTTCGCCGCTCGCGGCGAGAATGTCGCCGGCCTCAACGCCAACACCGACGGCGCCTATGCCATCGGCTCCAACCGCAACACCGAGATCCACACCTTCCAGATCCGTCACGGCATGGACCCCGAAATCGCGACCATCCAGTGGGAGATGCTCTCCAACGCCGAGTTCTCCGTCGCTATCCCCCTCTATTCCGCACTGCTCACCGAGGTCAGCCCCTACTTCAGCGATCAGGATGTCTCCTTCGATCACTGTGAAGAGGAAGACGTCGTGAACAACGAGGAGCCCAAGAACTCCATCAACTACGTCCTCATGGACATCAACACGCTCGCCTATGAGAACCGCGACAGCTGCGCCACCGGCGTCCGCGCCTATCTCGACGCCCTGCAGAAGGAGCTCATTGAACAGAACCTGACCGTCGACGAGGCCATGCAGGCCGCCGAGGACACCGAGGCCCGCACCGCCCTGGCCAACAAGGCCGGCAAGGCAGCGACCAAGAACACCTACGTCAAGTGCAAGGCCATGCTCGAGGAGATGCGCGACTACCTCAAGGAGGGCGACTTCTCCGAGGAGTTCGTCCCGAGTGACTACGATGCCGACAACGACTGCCTGGTCGAGTCCATCACCTACGCCGACGAGGCTCTCTCCGATAAGGACGTTGCCGAGCCCGAGGCTGAGGAAGAGGCGACCGAGGAGAAGTCCGAGGGCAACAACATGGCCGCCATGGCCGTTGGCGCCGTCGTCATCATCGGTGTCTGCGGCTTCGTGCTTTATCGTCGCAAGAAGGCCTAAGGCCCTTGCGTTCCAAGAGACGGGCGGGGTCGCATGAGTCATCCCGCCCGCTCAGCCTGCCCTTTTGACCGGCAGGAAACGCCGCCGAAATCTTTTCAAAAAAGATTTCCCCGCACACACTTCGCTGTGCTATAGTGCAGCGCAACAGCAACGAGGTGCGACCGCGCCAAGGCATCACGAAAGGAGCCACCAAGATGATGAACACGATGAAGTCCCTCAACAACTGGTGGTGGCGTGATGCGAATACGATCGGTCGACAGTGAGTCCCTCACGCCTGTTTTTGCGCTCTAGGTGATTGGAAGGCCTCCGGTTTCGACCGGGGGCCTTTTTCTATCTCGAGCCCGATCGCGTTCGCATCACGCGCCTCCGCTTTCTTCTCTTGTACTTCCCTTCCGAAAGGATTTTCACCATGTCTCAGAACACAACCACCGCACAGCCCCGCACCGTCCAGACCGCCGACCGCGGCAAACTCGACGTCCGCGCCCTCGTCTTGCTCGCCATCCTGCTTGCCGCCGGCTTCATCCTCAACTTCACCGTCGGCAAGGCAATCTCGGGCATCTCGGGCGGTATGATCAGCCCCGAGTTCATCATCTCGGCATTCTGCCTCACCATCCTGGTCGTTCGTCCCAACATTGGCCAGGCGCTCGTCATTGGTCTCATCTCGGCGGCCGTGATCCAGATCACTACCACCTCGCCGTTTGTCGATTTTGCCGCCGAGGGCATCGCCGCTATGCTCATGGCCGTCATTGTCAACGCTGCCGCCAAGGACGGCCAGGTTAAGCCCGTCGTCGCCATCGCCGCAACATTCGTGACCACCTTTGTCTCGGGCGTCATCTTCATGGTCATCAAGATGGCCATGCTCGGCGTTGTGGGCGAGCTCGCCGCAGCCATGCTGCCCGTCGTCGCCATGACCGCCGTATTTAACGCCATTCTGGTCGGCGCCCTCTACCTGCCCATCCAGAAGGCCCTTAAGCTCAACTAACCTGCTCGGCTTTACGAGCCACCCCATCTTGGCGTTCATTCGTCGCTCGCGTACCCAAGTACGCTTCGCTCCTCTTTCGCGCCAACCTGGGGCACCTCGTAAAGCCGTTTCCGTGCTTCACCACCAAAGACTGTCCCAAACAACGAGCTTTTGGGGACGTTCCTAAACGACTTGTCATGTAAGAACGTCCCCAATGACTATGAAAGGTATCCATGGAAACGATCATCAACGTCGACGATGTCTCGTTCTCCTATGGCACGCAAACCGAGCAGGCGCTCAGCCACGTTTCGCTCAGCGTGAACAAGGGAGATTTCATCGGCATCATCGGGCCCTCGGGCGCCGGTAAGTCCACACTTGCCGCCTGTCTGTCGGGCGCCGTGCCTCACCACTACACCGGCGCCTTTTATGGCTCCGTGTTAGTTGACGGCCACGACACCTGCGAGGTCTCGCTCACCGACATATCGCAGATCGTCGGTAGCGTGCTGCAAGACATTGACACGCAGATGGTCGCTTCGGTCGTTGAGGATGAGATGCTCTTTGGTCTCGAGAACTTTGGCGTTCCGCACGACCAGATCGAGCAGCACGTGAGCGAGACGCTTAAGACCGTCGGCATTAGCGACCTGCGCGACCGCGAGATCGCCACCCTCTCGGGCGGTCAAAAGCAAAAGGTAGCTATCGCCGCCATCCTCGCCATGCGTCCGCGCGTCTTAGTGCTCGATGAGCCAACCGCAGCACTCGACCCCGCCAGTTCCACCTTGGTCTTCGAGACGCTGCGCGAGGCAAACCGCGCGCTCGGCATCACCATCGTCGTCGTTGAGCAAAAGGTCGCTCTGCTTTCGGAGTACTGCAACCGTGTGTTGGTGCTCGATCACGGCCAGATCGCGCTGCAAGGTGAGCCGCACGAGGTCTTCGCACGCACCGACGAGCTTCGCACCATCGGCGTCGATTGTCCGCGCGTCACGCGCATCTTCAACAGTCTCGAGGCCGATGGCTTGGTAAGCGGCACGCCCTGTCTGGATGTCGACGAGGCAGAACGCCTGATCACGGAAATCGTCGACCCCGACCGTGCGACAAGCGATACCCAGGCGCCCGCAGGCTCCCCGCACGCGCCGTCGCTGCGCCCGCATGCGAAAGACACCGAGCCGGTGCTCACCTTTGACCATGTCGAGTTTTCTTACCCCCATGGAGGCGCCGCCGTCCACGACCTCAACTTGACGCTCTACCCCGGCGAGCTCGTGGGCATTGTCGGCCAAAACGGAGCCGGCAAAACCACGCTCACCAAACTGCTCACGGGTTTGCTCAAGCCCGCATCGGGCAGCGTACGCGTTACGGGCTTGGACACGGCATCGGTTCCCACGAGCCGCATCGCACACGAAGTGGCAACGCTTTTCCAGAACCCCGACCGCCAAATCTGCAAAGACACCGTGTTCGACGAGGTCGCCTTTGGTCTAGAACTTGCCGGCATCGACCGCGCCGAAGCCCTGCGTCGCGCCCAGCTGGTCATCGACCGCTTTGGTCTGCCCGCCGACGAGGCACCGTTCTCACTGTCGCGCGGCCAACGCCAGATGGTGGCGCTGGCCTCCGTTGTGGTGATCGAGCCCAAGATCGTGGTGCTCGACGAACCCACGAGCGGCCTGGACTACCGCGAGTGCATGACCGTGATGGAAACGGTGCGCACCATGGCAGAGCGCGGTTGCGCCGTCATCATGGTCTGTCACGACATGGAAGTCGTTTCCGACTTTGCCGAGCGCATCGTGGTGATGGCCAACGGTCGCATCCTCGACCGCGGCCGCACGCACGAGCTGTTCTCGAACATCGAACTCATGCAGCGTGCCTACGTTGAGCCGCCCCAGGTCATCGAACTCTCGCGCCGTCTGGCATCCACCGTCTCGCCCGCCTTTACGCAGGTGAGTGAGGTCACTGATATCGTTCGCATTACCGAGGAGATGGTCCGCCGTGGTTAACGTCATCGACTACATGCCGGGCGACACGCTGCTACACCGCCTGAACCCCGTCATCAAACTGGGCCTCGCCGCCGCCATCATCATCGGCATTTTCTTGTCCGACACCTATGTGGCACTGCTGGGCTTTCTGGCACTCACGCTCGCGCTGGGAGCCTACGCCGGCGTCGTCGACCGCCTGCTCGCTCTGCTCAAGCTACTGATTCCACTCGCGCTCATCATGCTGGTGCTGCAGCTGGCTTTTATGCGCGATGGCAACGTGGTGTGGAGCTTTGTCACCGATGAAGGCCTCATCACCGGAACAAAGGCCTGTCTGCGTCTGCTGGGCGTGGCGCTACCGCTTATTCTGATGCTCATGGTGACCAAGCTCAACGACCTTGCCAACGCCTGCGTCGAGGTGCTGCACGTTCCGTATCGTTACGCCTTCACCTTTACCACGGCGCTGCGCTTTGTGCCAGTGTTTGGCCAGGAGATGAACGCCATCATGGAGGCGCAGACCGCACGCGGCATCGAGTATGACACCAAGAACCCCATCAAGAAGCTCAAGCTCATGCTGCCGCTGTGCGTGCCGCTACTGATCTCGAGCGTGGGTAAAACCGATGCCACGGCCCTGGCAGCCGAGCAGCGCGGCTTCTACCTGCGCACGCGCGCGAGCTCGTACAAGCGCTACCCCATCAAGGGCCTGGACATTGCCATACTTATTGTCAGCATTGCCCTCATCGTCCTCGGCTTCCTGTTTTAACCCATCGCCCCCGGCAACCGACAAATGCAAAAGGCCCCGGCTCGCATCAAACGAGCCGAGGCCTTACTGTTTTCCCAGATAAAACCTACCAAAATAAACCTGTCCCTTTTTGGCAGGTCGAGGGCTACAGGCGGTAGGGGGCGCCGCTGCGGATGATGGATTCGCGCACCAGGACGTCCATGGCGTCAAGGGTAATCTCGGGCATCTCCCGGTACTTTTGCAGCACCGAGAGCTCGGTGCAGGCCAGAATGACGCGGTCGCAGCCGCTGCGGGCGAACTCCCACATCACGCGGTCAAACTTGTCCATATCGGGCTCGCGTCCGGCCTTCACGTCATCATAAATCAGCGACATCACGTCGGCCTGGCGCTTCTCGCTGGGATAGACGACCTCGACGCCCGCGGCCTCGCACTCGCGCCCATAGACGCCTGCACCCACGGTGCCGTCAGTGCCCATGATGCCGATCTTGCGCACCGGCTCGGACGGCATGCTCAGGTTGGGATCGAACTCGCACTCCCCCATCACCGCGCCCGCCAGGGCATAGCGCACCGACTCACGCGGCATGTGGATAATCGGCACCTTGGTAAACGACTGAATCTGGTCGTAGAAGTAGTGCGATGTGTTGCAGGGAATGGCAATGTGCGCGCAGCCCAGTGTCTCGAGCGCCCGTGCGCACTCCTTCATGGTCGCCAGCAGCTCGGCATGCTCGCCGGTCTTGATGGCCAGCGTACGGTCGGGCATGGTCGACTTGGAAAGCACCACCATGTCGATATGCTCCTGATCACAGGCAGCAGCCGTATGACGCACGACCTGGTCGTAGTAATACGACGTGGCCTCAGCGCCCATGCCGCCGATAACTCCCAGCTTTTCCATCGCCGCCTCCTTGGTGACGCCCATGCAATTGCTCGTATCATGCCCGCGCCCGTCCGATGCAAACCGGGCGGGCGCCGCGCTCATCTACTTGTAATACGTCTTGAACAGCTTAAAGTGACGCAGCTTGGTGTGCCACATGCGCAACCAGCGGTTAAAGACAAAATCGCCCTTCATAAACGAAGGATCGGCAGCCTTGCCCTCCTTGGCCAGACGATGCGCCTTCGCACGCAGCTCGGGGTCCTTGACATACTTGTCAACGACGCCCATGGGGACGACCATCCACAGCGCCTCGTCCTGCGCCGTCACAAATTCCGGCTCAAACGGACGGTTATAGACGTACTCATCCACCACGTATTTAGCAACGTTAAAGCCGCTGTTGGTGACGTAGTAGTTACTGCGGCCCTGACGCGTGTTGAAGTCGAAGAACTTAAACGAACCATCGCGTTGGTCGTACTTGACGTCGAAGTTGGAGAAGCCCGTGAACTTAAGGTCCTCAAGCAGCTTGCGCACGCCACCCATGAGCTCGTCGTTGGGCTCGGTGATGATGCAGGCGTGGTTGCCGACACCGTGGGGCTGATGCTCCTCGAGCAGCACGTGACCCAGGCACATCATGCGAACCTTGCCGTTGCGGTCGGAATAACTGGTAAGCACGCGCATGTACTCGTCGTTGCCGGGCACGCGGTCCTGCAAGATGAGGTCATCGGTGTAGCCACTGGCGTACACATCGCGAATGACCTGCTCCAGCTCGGCGCGATCGGCAATCTCGTAGGCCTTCTTCTGGCCCTCGAACTCGTGCTCCCACCACATGATGCCGTCAGAGGGCTTCAGAATCATCGGGAAGGGAAAGTCGATCTGGTCGAGCACCTCGGCGGAAGCCTCGCCCTGGGCGTTGAGCATCGCCATGGTAAAGGTAAACGTGTGCGGATAGGGTACACCGTGCTTCTCGCACAGCTCGTAGAAGATCTCCTTCTTCTGGCACTGCTCGAGCATACTGTAGGGCGCATAGGGCGCGATGACGTTGGAGGCAAGCTGGCCGGCATCCTGAGCCTGTGCGGCAAGCGCGACGTAGTTATCGCCGCAGCCCATGAGGATAATCTTCTTATCGGGATTGGCCTGTGCAATGCCGTTGACGGTCTCGATCATGACCGGCATAGTGTCGATATCCACATTGGGCGTATAGTCGATAATCTGGCTGCGGTATGCAGGACCCGTCTGATACTTGCCAAAGACCAGGCTCTTGACCTGATACTCCTCGTAGAAGGCGCGCGCCACCGAATAGGCGTTGATATCGCCGCCGAGCAGCACGGGTATAAACTCGCGCTCTGTAAACTGCAATGCCATGGAAACTTCCTATCATCAACTGCCCGTACGATGGGCGGTCTTTATGCAACTGGTTTATTCTAGCGTGCCAAACTGCCGCTTCCCAAAGTTCCACCATATCTATGGCAAGCAGGCGCTTATGATCGAGCCCGCAGGGTTCCGTAACGTTAAAGTTGAACTCTATGGTTTCTTAACAATTCACTATAACTGCAGGTCAAGACCAAAACCTCAAGTTCAACTTGACCCTTTAGAACCTTTAAGGTTCAAGTTGAGGTCGAAAGCAGTAGTAGAATACCTTTCGAACTATAACCTACGATTGATTGCAGAGGGACTGGATGCAGCATTCGAACCATCGCACCGCAGCGCTCATCGCGTCGAAGCCGGCTCGTATCATCACGAGCGCCGCGCTTGCCGTTACACTGACGGCCGCGCCGATGCTCTCCCCCGTCGCAGCCTATGCCGCCTCGCAGGCAACGCAGGATCAGCTTTCCGCTGCCCAGCAGAAAATCGAAACCGCCACGAGTGCCTACAACGAAGCCCGCACCAAGCTCGAGGATCTGCAGAAGCAAATCGACACTAACGAGGCAAGCATCGAGAAGATCGAAGCCGAACTTCCCGATCAACAGGCCAAGGCGAGCTCCGCCATGCGCGATCTGTATAAGTACCAGAAGGGCACCAACCCCATCGTGAGCTTCCTGGTCAACGCGCAGAGCCTGGGCGAGTTCATCACCACCTGCAAGTACACCAACCAGATTACGAGCTCGAGCGTTGACGAGATCGAAGAGCTCAACAAGATGCAGACCGAGCTCGAGCAGAACAAGACCGAGCTCGAGCAGGCCAAGTCCCAACTCGAGACCGAGCAGAAAACCGCCGAGGACGCACTGGCACAGGCCCAGCAGCTTCGCAGCGAAGCCCAGGCAAAGGCCGAGCAGGAGAATGCCGCCGAGCTGGCCAAGCTCGAGGCCGACAAGGCCGCTGCCGCCGAGAAGCTCTCGGGCGAGGGCGTGAGCGGCAACAACTCCAACAGCCAGGCCAATAACGCCAACACCACCATCGACACCACGGTGAACAGCTCCAATACCGGCAACTCCGATTACGACTCGTTTATCAACGAGTGGACGAGTCGCATCGACAACTACCTCGCCGGCTCCCCCATGGCAGGTCAGGGTTACAACTTTGCCGTGGCAGCCTGGAACACCGGTGTTGACCCTCGCTGGTCTCCCGCCATCGCCTGCATCGAGAGCAGCAAGGGCCTCTATTGTGCCGGCTCCTATAACGCCTGGGGCTGGAGCGCTCGCGGCGGCGGCTGGCGGAGCTTTGGTAGCTGGAGCGAGGGCGTCTCTGCCCACGTTGCCTACCTGGGCGCCAACTATGGCTCCACGCTTACCCCGGCAGCCGCCAAAAAGTACTGCCCGCCCACGTGGCAGGACTGGTACAACAAGGTTGCAACCCAGATGAACCGCATCTAGGATCAACGTCAAAAGGGCCCCAATCGGGGCCCCTTTTTCTTTCTTTTACGCGACGGAGGTATCGACGACGCCAGTCGCGTTTGCAATGGCAACGATGATAATCATTGCCAACAAGAGCACACCCATAGCCTTGAGCCAGAGCTTTGCAAGCTTTTTACCGTGGTATCTATCGAGTAGCTCAAACCGCCGGCGAAGGCGGCGTTTGTCGAGCATCACAAAATGAATGAGCACTGCGAGACCGTCGACGAAGATAAAATACTCAATCGCGAGAAACCACATCGGGTAGTTTTGGTTGGCGCCCGTAGGATGAAAAACGGCAAAATGGCTTCCGGCAAAGAAAACAAGTAGCGAAAGATAGACGAATGCGTTCCAAATGCGCCCAACGGTGTCGGGAATGCGGGAGAGTAAATTCGGGCGCTCAGGCACCAACGGCAATCCACCCTGAGACTGATCCGTGGGGAGCACGGGCGCAGGGCATATGGCTCGCCGCTCGGGAGGCTCTTGGAAAGAAGCAGCATTCGGCGCGCACGACGGCGTCGGCGCGCACGACGCATACGATGCGCGCGCAGCGTGCCCTAGCGCCTTCGCGCTTGCAAAGCGCTTGTCCGGATCGAGCGCCATCGCCATGCAAATAACATCGGCAAGCGAGGCGGGGATATCATATGCCTCGCATTGCTTGCGCATGCCCCGACCCGGCTTGGGGTCGGCCCCCGTCAGACAAAAGAACAGCAGGGAACCGAGCGCATAGACATCGCTGCGCACGCTCGTCTGACCAAAACCATACTGCTCGGGCGGCGCATAGGGACGCGTGCCAAACTTAACGGTATCGGCATCGGCTCCCTCGCGCCACACGCGAGCGATTCCCAAATCGATAATCACCAGCGATGAAAACGTCATGCCCGTATCGGGCGTATAGCTCGCGCCCGACACGATGATATTCGAGGGCTTTAGGTCGCGATGGATCACCGGAGCGGCCATCTCCCCCGCCGACGCAAAGCCGGCATGGAGCTCCGCAACTGCATCACAAAGGGCGCCAAACAGCTCACAAGCATAATCGGGCGTCGCACCCAAACGCCCCACCAGGGCCCCGAGCGTTTCGCCTTCGATATATTCCATGACCACGCAAAGCTCGTCGCCCACGCGGCGGCAATCGACAATCCGAGGCAAGTGCTCGTAACGTCGCCCGGCATGCTGGGCCGCAAACAGGCGTTCATACGCCCCGCCAATCTGGGCCGACGCGTCGATGCGCTTGCGAACAAAGGGGCCAAGAGATCCCCCGCCAGAGCCCTCAAAGTATACGAGCTCGGTCGTCTCGACGTCGGAGTGCTTGAGCACACGGTCTACGCGATAACTGTCATCACGCTCAAGTGACGCCAGGTGTCCGGCGAGCGCAGCGGTCAACTCATCATCGGAATATGTTGGGCTCTGAGTATCCATAGCGTCCATAATAACGCAGGGCACGGACGCGCCATGACGCCCGTGCCCTGCACGTTCAAAATGTCGTGAACGGCGCTTCCGCCGGCAGCTAACCGTTAGCTCACCGTCTCCTCACCAAAGCGATACAGCTCCTCGTTCACCTTTTGCAGGCTACAGCCGCGATCGATACAGAAAATGATGATGGCGTCACGGCGATCCTTGCAGTTGAGGACATTGGCACCTGCCGCCGTCAAGGCGCGGTTGGTTTCCTTGAGCGTTAGCGCCATGGCGAAGGCAATCTGCAGCACCTTATTGCGACTTGGATGCCGCGTACCGGTAAAGATCTGATAGCCAAACGTCTCGTTGAGGTCGGCCATACGCACCACGCGCGAACGCTCCAGCCCTTTTTCTTCCAAAAGCTGTTTCAGATACTCCGAAAGCGACGGGGCGGCAAAGTCATGCTCTTTGATATAGCCATCAATGCTTGGCGCATCGAGAAGCTCATTGAGCAGCTCCTCGGTCAGCTTTTTATCGGGCATACAGCCTCACCTCCCCAGATCGCATAGTAATCATGTTGTTTATTCTAGTTAAAAGCCGCTCACATCAGAACGTTCCCAGCTGGCAACCTGATCGGGAGATACCGTGCTCATCGCTTCGAACTTCCAGGTGCCGCCCGCTTTGAGATGGTTGGTGTTCGCAAGAGCCGTTCCCACCTGATTGCCGTCTGCGTCATACAGAACATACTCAATCTGAATGTAGCTTTGCTCTTTATCCGTATTATTGGTCAATGTGCCAGTGATCTTATACGCGAACTGATTAGACGCATCCCCGGCCTCATCCGAAACCGTATAGGGTTCTTGTGCCTCTTTTTGCTCCTCGACTTGCTGGGTCTGTTCGGCAGGCTTTGCTGCATCACCCGTAGACGAATCAGACGAGTTACCGCCCATAGAACCTACGACGCCGGCAACAACAAGCACCACGATGACACCCAGAATGATCTTGCCGATCGGCTTCTTTCCCTCTTTTGCCATTATGCATCCTTCCCACGATCCGGCTACCGTGCCGGCACACAGCACATCGTAGGAGGCAGCGAGTTCAAATTCATTAGCTGGGAGCTAATGTCGCGACACAACTTGCCATCCGACGCTCATTGAGTCTTTTTTCCTTCACCGAACTCATACCTTTGTTGTTGACTATTAAACATTTAGACGTAAACTGCTTTGTTACCTTGTCAACATCTGAAAGGAACCTCATTGGGAAAAGACGTACTGGTGCAGCAACTCGTCGACTCATTCGACAGCTGGCCCGCCAAAAATTCCGGTTGCGGATCGTCCCGCATGACACAAGAGCTCTATCCTTTTGACAAGCTCTTCTCTCCCATCAAAATTAACAAGCTCACCGTCAAAAACCGCATTGTCATGGCACCGATGGGCAATATCGACATGTGCGAGGAAACTGGCCGCCCCAGTGGCATGATGCTGCAGTACTTTTTCGCCCGCGCCAAAGGCGGCTGCGGCCTCATCACAACAGGACTCGTGCCGGTAAGCCACGGCATCGATACCACGGTCACCGAGCTGGACAAGCTCACCTATTTCCCGCGCATCGATCGAAGCCGAACCGTTATGGCAGGCTGGCGCGACCTTGCCCAAGGCGTCCACGCCTTCGGATCGCGCATTTTTGTCCAGCTTACGGCTGGACTCGGCCGCGTGGGCAACCCGCAATGCCTCATCACGCAAAAGAAGTTTCCGGTCTCGGCGAGTTTCTTGCCTAACTACTACATCCCCGCCATTCCATGCATGCGCCTCTCGGACCAGAAGCTGCGCCGTATCGTAAACAATATCGGCCAAGCGGCGGCCGATGCTCATGCCATGGGCATCGATGGCGTCTATTTGCACGGGCACGAGGGTTATCTTATCGAGCAGCTCGGAAACCCCGCCTTTAACCATCGCAAGCTCGGACGTTATGCCGATTGGCGTCAGTTTGGCCTCGATATGATCAAAGAAATCCGTCGCCGCGTTGGGCCCGACTACCCCATCATGTACCGCATCGACCTTTCGCTTGCACTCGAGGAAACCTATGACGAGCAGGTCATGAATTCGACCTATCTGGGACGCATGCGCGGCGGCCGCACAGTCGAACAGACCCTGGGTTATATGGAAGAGCTCGTGGCGGCGGGAGTAGACATCTTTGACGTCGACCTTGGTTGCTATGACAACTGGTGGATGCCCCACCCGCCTGCGAGCATGCCCGCAGGCTGCTTCGTTCCCGTGGCGCGCGCCGTTCGAGAGCGCTTTGCCGCCGACAATATCCGCTCCAATGCCGGCCTTCCCGTACCCGTTGTCGCGGTGGGTAAGTTGGGCTACCCCGACATTGCCGAACGCGTCCTTCGCAATGGCGACGCCGATATGATCATGCTCGGACGCCCGCTGCTTGCGGATCCCGAGTGGCCCAACAAGGCGTACGCCGGTCGCGTGGCAGATATTCGCCCCTGCATCGGATGTCAGGAAGGATGCCTCAACGAGTTTGTCGAAGGGGGCCATCCGCAGTGTGCCGTCAATCCACGCTGCAGCTTTGAATACCTCATGCCCCAGACACCCGCTCCCGCCAAAGAACCCAAACGCATAGCGGTGATAGGAGCCGGACCCGCTGGGATGGTCTGTGCGCTAATCGCCGCGCGTCGTGGCCACGACGTAAAGCTCATCGATGCCGAAGATGAACTTGGAGGAAAACTCCTCTCCGCCAGCGCCGCCCGGATCAAGTTCGACCTCGATAACTACCGATCATATCTTGTTCGACAGGTGCGCGAGCAGGCAGAAAAACCCAACGGGAACCTGACACTCGAACCTGGACGGGCAGCACGCGCCGAAGATCTTGCAAAAGCAGGCTTCGACGCAATCGTGTGCGCGACAGGCACTTCCAATGCAATACCGCCCATCCCCGGTCTTACGGAGCTTGCAGCATCGGGTCATGCCGTGCTGGCAACGCAGCTACTGCGCCAACCCGCGCTGCTTGGCAACGCCAAAATCGTCACCATCATTGGCGGAGGGGCCGTGGGCTGCGAGGTTGCCCAATGGCTCACCGTCGAACACGGCATACCACAGGTCAGCGTAATTGAAATGCTGCCTCACATGATGCAGGGCGCCTGCACGGCAAATCGCGGCCACCTACTCCATACGCTCAGGGGACGCAATGTGCGGCTCCTCAATATGACACGCGTCGAGCGCGCGGAAGTCGGCGGCAAACGCGAGTCTGGAGCCCCATCGAGGTGTGCGCGTCTCCACTTGAGTCGCAACTGCCACAAAAACGTTCCCGACCCCTACGTCTCGTGGTCACCGGTCTTGCCCGAGAACGTCGAAAACCCGCTTGCACCCAAAATCGGCAACGACTGGAAGTCACTCGAGCTAACCTGCGACTTGGTAATCATTGCCTGCGGCGGACACCCCGACGACGCGCTGTTCTACAAACTGCAGCAGACGCACGCCGCTGACGAGCTGCATAACATCGGCGATGGGTTTGCACCCGGCCGTGTGCTCGAAGCGGTCCGTGCGGCATACCGACTCGGCACCAATATCTAACACGAAAGGATGGGCTCACAGATGAACCTGACCTCCCAACAACAAGCCCTGCTCGACGGCGCCAAGGGCCCCGCCATGGCCAAAGTGGTCAAGACCCTCGTTATGTACGGCGAATGCTTTGGCGCCGAGCGTATGGTTCCCGTGACCGGCGTAAACGGTCATCTTGTCACAAGTTTTGGCCTCTCCATGCTCGGTCCAGTCTATGACCTTATGGATGAGCTGCTGAAAGACGGCGCCCTGTCCGGTCAGTCATTCTCGGTCGACCCGAGGCCCCTCGACCCCGCCGTCCCGGCCAACCCGCTGCAAAAGCTGCTGTTCAAGATTATGTATTCCAAACAAGACGATTATGAGGCACAGCTGCGCAGCATGGGTCTATTGGACAACGATGCTTTCACCTGCACCTGTTACCAGCCCGAGGTTGGCAATCGACCTCGGCGTGGCGACATCCTAAGCTGGGCAGAAAGCAGCGCCGTGGTCTTTGCCAACTCCGTGCTGGGCGCTCGCTGCAATCGCAACTCCGGCATCATCGAGATGTTCGGCTCAATTGCCGGCTTTGTCCCGGAATTCGGCCTGCTCACCGATGAGGGCCGCAAGGCGACCTGGATCATCGAAGTCGACTGTAAGCGCAAGCCCGAAGCGCAAGTGCTTGGCAGCGCCATTGGCATGAAAGTGATGGAAGACGTCCCTTACATTAAAGGCCTCGACCGCTGGCTTGGCCGCGAACTCACACCCGGCACGCAGGACTACCTTAAGGACATGGGCGCCGCCAGCGCATCGAACGGCGCTGTCGGGCTCTACCACGTGGACGGCATCACGCCCGAGGCCGTCGAACAAGGCGAACACCTCATAGCACTAGACGCCCAAATCTATCGCATTGACGACGCCGAGCTGGAACGCATCCGCTCGAGCTACCCCGTTATGTGGAAGAACCCGGGCGCACGCCCCAAGCTTGCCTTCATCGGCTGCCCCCACCTCTCGTCTGCACAACTCGCCCATTGGGCAGACGCCATCTGCGATGGGCTGAGCGCCTCCGGCAAGTGCCGCGTGCAAGTACCCACCGTACTGACCGCCGCCCCATCCGTGGCAGACGCCTTCCGCAAGACTGCGGCATACAGACGCCTCTCGACTACCGGTGCCGTCGTCTCGAGCATCTGCCCGCTTATGTACACCAACAACCCGCTGTGCGGCAGCATGCCCATCATCACCAACTCCAACAAGTTGCGTACGTACTCGGCATCGCGCTACTACACCGACGACGAAGTGCTCGCCTACGTCACCACCGGAAAACCAATCAAATAGGAAGGCGACTCCTCATGGAAAAAATCTTTCACGGCCGCGTCGTTGTCCCCGGAACTGCCCACGCCAAGGCACTTGTCTCTCACGGAGGGCTCAACACGCTCGCATCGTTTCAGAAGGCACTGATGTTTGGCGACAAAAAGGCCACGTGTTCCGACCAAAACAATCCCGACTTGTACGGCAAACCTTTGGCGGGATGTGCCTTGTGTCTTCCGCAGACTATCGGCTCCACCACAGGCGGCATGGTGCTCTTCTGCGCCACCAAAATGGGGCGCCAACCCGCATGCCTGCTGTTTTCCAAACCCATTGACAGCCTTGCCGCCGCTGGCGCGATCCTCTCGGGCGTATGGACCGACACCCCCATGCCCACCATTGACAACCTGGGCGATGAGTTTCTCGATGCTGTGTCGACGGGAGACGCCATCACCGTGACCGAAGACGGCACGGTCATCGTCGGCTAAGGCTATCCGACCCGCCGCCCGCAGATGAGCAACGTGTTTCGCCATTTCCCACGCGCGGTGCGGGCGATAATCTTGACGTATTCGATATACAACACGAAAGGAGTCCCACCATGGGAGCATCGGTATCGGTCGCACAGGGCGCGCCTCTTGATGCAGGCACCTACAAGGCAGACGAGGCAGCCGTCGAGCGCTTTTGCGAATTGCTGCGCATCCCCACCGTTTCGCGTGAGAACATCGCCGAGCGCGACGATGAGCCCTTCAGCCAGTGGATTCCCACGCTTCAGCGACTTTATCCGCATTTCTTTAAAGTCGCCGAGCTCACACGCGTCGACGACTTTGGCATGCTCCTGCGTTGGCCTGGCGCCGATTCCGCCTTGGACCCCATCGTCATGATGGCGCATCAGGACGTCGTGCCCGTCGAGGGCCAAGACTGGAAGCACGATCCCTTTGGAGCCGAGATCTTCGACGGCGAGATCTGGGCCCGCGGATCACTCGACACCAAGTGCATCGTCTCGGCTTTCTTCGAGGCCGCCGAGCATTTGATTGCCCAGGGCTTCGTTCCCCCGCGCGATGTCTGGTTCTTCTCGAGCGATGGCGAGGAAATCGCCGCACCTACTGCAACCCATGCAGTGCAGTGGCTTCGCGAGCATAACATCCATCCCTACATGGTGCTCGATGAGGGTGGCGCCGTGGCAACCGACGCCCCGCTCGGCGTCACCGAACCCGTTGCCATGGTAGGCGTGTCCGAGAAGGGCCACGTCGACCTTACCGTCACGGCGCGCGCCGACGGCGGCCATGCCTCTACGCCTGCGGCAAACGATGCCTGCCGTCTTCTCTGCCGTGTATGCGAGACTATCTCGGCCAACCCCGGCAAGCCGCAGCTCACGCCCGCCGTCGAGGCCACACTGACCGAGTTGGGTGCCCGTAGCAGCGCGACGTATCAGGCAATCTTTGGCAACCTGTGGCTCACGCGCCCCGCGGTTACCAAGATCATGGCCGCCAGCCCCGAGACCTCGGCCATGCTGCGCACAACCTATGCGCTCACGCAGCTCGAAGGCTCCAATGCGCACAATGTGCTGCCACCAGTTGCTCGCGCCAACTTCAACGTTCGCATCGCTCCGTTCGAGACCATCGCCGATGCCGTTGAGCGCGCTCGCAGGCTCGCCGCTCAGCAGTGCCGCGCCTCGGGCGTAAGCCCCGACCATGTCACCGTCGAAATCAACGAGGCGATTCCCTACACCGAGCCCGCGCCCATCTCGCCTTACGAAAACGATGCCGCCTTCAACTACATCCATCGCTGCGTGTCTGGTGTCTATCCCGAGGCCGGCTTTGCCCCCTACGTGCAGAACTCCTGCACCGACTCGCGCGAGTTCAACGAGATCTGCGGTCGCGTCTACCGCTTCTGCGGCTTTATCTACTCGGGCGAGGCACGCAAGCTCATCCATGCCGCCAACGAACGCATCGGCGTCGACGTCTACAAGCGCGGCATCGAATTCTATGTGGCGTTTCTTGCCAACCTTGAACAACTGTAGAACGGGGGCCGATAGCGCCCCTCCCCGTTTTTACCGACCAGGAGAACCAGCATGACCCAACCAAATCTTAAGCGGGCGGCCCGGCTCGACACCAAGGCCGTCGCCCTCGCCTCCCTACCCTTTATGGGCATGATCAGTTTTTGGCAGGTCTACGACGGCATCGTTCCCAAGATGCTCACAGGGACCTTTGGCCTATCCAACTCGCTCACCGGCGCGATCATGGCCATCGATAATGTCTTTGGCCTGTTCCTGCTTCCGCTCTTTGGCATCCTCTCGGACCGTTGCACAAGCAAACTCGGGCGCCGAACGCCCTTTATCTTGGGCGGCTCCGCGGTAGCAATGCTCTCCGTCCCGCTCATCGCGATTGCCAACAACATGGGCAGCCTACCTCTGCTCATTGGCGCGATTATCCTCACGCTTTTGGCAATATGCGCCTACCGCACCATGACGGTTGCCATCGTGGCCGATATTACGCCTCGCCCACTGCGAACCAAGGCGGACTCGATCGAAAAGATCGTCGGCTATGCGGGAACGGGCCTTATGCTCGTCGCTATCTCGGTCATGGTTCCCAAGGCCGACAAACCCGATTATCTCCCGCTCTTTATCTTGCAGACCGCCTTTATCCTCGTGTCGGCCGTTGTCTACGGCGTCTTTGTCCGTGAGCCCGCCCTCGTCGAAAAGATGCGCGAGAAATCGCTGTCCATGGGCATCGACGAGGATCAGATTGACAAAGATGACTCCCCCGAGGCCGGCGGTAAAAATCGCATTGCAGACGCCGGCGTACGCCGCTCCATCATCATGCTGCTCGCCGCAACGTTTTTCTATTACATGAGCTATAACGCCATGACCACCAATATCAGCCGCTATGCCGATATGTTCTACGGCATGGAGGGCGGTTCCTATGCCATCATCAATATCGTGACGATTGCAGGCGCGCTGCTAAGCTACGTACCCCTGGCAAACCTTTCGCTCAAAATCGGCCGCAAAAAGGTCGCCCTGGGCACCGCCGTCATCATGGTTTTGTGCCCCACGCTTCTTTGGCTGGCACCCGGCTTCTCGCCCGTGTTGTACGGGGTCTTTTTGTTGATGGGCGTCGCGCTGGGCGGCGTGGACCTGTGCGTGTACACGATGATTCTGGAGTGTTGCAGCTCCCAAAGCGTGGGCCGCTACTCCGGTTACTACTACACCGTGAGCATGGCGGCTCAGGTGGCGACGCCGATTCTCTCCGGCATCGTTATGGACGTGGCGCCGTCGATGCTCTTCGCCTACATCACGGCAATGGGCATGATTATGGCCGCGAGCATTGCCGCCGCCAAGCACGGCGACGCCATCTTGATCGACGAGGTCGCTCGCCGCGAGGCAGCCGAGTAGAAGTGCACGCCAATATTGAGCAATGGAGCCGGATGGGGGTATTTCCCATCCGGCTCCATTTTTTCATCCTCAAGAGGCTCGTCGAAGCCTACCCCACCGTGACGGATTCCCCGGTAAAGGCACTGATCATCAACAGGACAAAGAACACCAGGTAGCTGACACTCAGCAGGTACGCAATGATCAGAAAGAAGACCCATCCGACATTGGTCTTGCCATCGGCACGACGTTGCTCGCGAGAGCGGCAAAGCCAAATCGTCACGCCAATGGCCACAATCAACAGCACAAGTGCCGCTGCGGCCAGTCCAGCAAGCGCAAACATCACGCCAATGCTCACAGCAATAACCGGGAGCAGCAGCAAGCCGCACCCGCACCCACCAGGACTGTACACGGCAGTCTGTCGGCGTCGTTCCATCGTCACTCCAACCTCAACATCTTTGAGCGCTACAGCGCAACGGCCTGCTGAACGGGAACGATCTTATCCAGTTCCGGTTCGATGCGCCTCTTCTCTGCCTCGAGATCAAACGCCATCTGGGCTCGAAGCCAGTAGCCATCCATCAGGCCAAAGTAGCGGCAAAGGCGAAGGTCGGTGTCGGCCGTCACGCGACGCCTTCCCAAGATAATCTGCCCAATGCGTTGAGCCGGAATCCCGGTCTCCTTAGCAAGGCGATATTGAGAAATGCCCATAGGGGCAAGAAATTCCTCTTTGAGAAGCTCGCCAGGAGTCACCGGCGGCAGCAAATCAGACGCAGTCTCATCACTTGTGATAATCGACGATTTCGACATTCCAAGCCATCCCCTGTCTCCACTCAAAACAGACCCGATAGCGCTCATTGACACGGATACTATATTGACCGGCGCGATCGCCCTTCAACGCTTCAAGACGATTGCCTGGCGGAACGCGAAGATCATCAAGCGAAGCGCAGATCTGCAGTTGGCGAATCTTCCTCAAGGCGACCCGCTCAAAAGGAATGAACTTCCTAATCCGCACACCCATTGCAAAGCGTTCAGTGTCTTCATCTTTATATGATGCAATCATAGTATCGCCTTACGTTAATAACGTCAAACGTTTCTATAGAGCTACATCTCTATTATAGCGTACATCTGTTCGTATTTTCGAGAAGATGCGTCCCCGTCGACTAACAAAGCAAAAGCAATCGTTTGTAGACATCGAGGCCCTTGAGCAAAATTTCCTCATCAAAGAGCATGGTATCAGTGTGAAGAGCGCTCATCGCATAGGCTGGGCAGCCGTCTGCGTCGATCGGGTTTTCTTGCGCCTCCGGCACGCCCGTGCCCAGCAGGAAGAACACGCCCGGCAGATGGCGCTGATAGAAGGCGAAGTCCTCGGCAATCAGCAAAGGCTCATCTACGAGCTGTAGCTCGGGCAAGGCGGGCGCGACATTGACAAACAACTCGGGGTCGTTGTCGACCGGCGGATAGCCCTCGGCAAAGTCAAGATCGTACGTGCAGCCCGTTGCAGCGCATGCCTCATCAAGCACGCGGCGCACGCACTCACGCGCACGGTCGAACATGTCGTCCGTAAACACACGCAGACTGCCGGCAACATGGGCCTCCCCCGCCACCGCATTGCAAACCGTACCGGCCTGCAGCAGACCAAACTTGCCGATACAGGGCTCGTCGGTGCCCAGCTCGTCCATCAGCTCGCGTTCGGCAACCAAAAACTTTGCTGCCGCCAGTGCCGCATCGTGCGACTCCTCAACCGGCACACCATAGGTCTTAGCAATATGGATGCTCGTACCGTGAATATGGATATGCGTCTCGCTCGAACGCGCCAGCAGCGGACCGGAACAACTCGCCAACGTGCCGGCAGGCAGATCGGGCCACACATGGAAGCCAAAAATTCGGTCGACCCCGTAGCGCTCGAACACGCCGCTCTCGCACACCGTCTTGGCGCCACCGGTCGTTTCCTCGGCCGGCTGGAACACAAAGAGCACGTTGCGCTTGATGGCACCCGGCTGCTCGCGAATCGTACGGTCGACATACGTCGCGGCGGCAAGTGCCATGGCCATATGTCCATCGTGTCCGCAAGCGTGCATCTTTCCGGGATGCGTCGAGGCAAAGACCGCACCCGTCGCCTCCGCGATGGGCAGGGCGTCCATGTCGGCGCGAATCGCCGTGGCATGCGTGGCACCAACGCCAGCGTCGAAGAAAGCGCAGACGCAGCTGGGGCACGGATGGGTCACTTCGCAGGTGAGTGGTGCCAACACGCCCTCGATATAGGCTATTGTTTGAGGAAGATCGAAATCGAGCTCCGGAATGCGATGCAGGTCGCGACGATAGCGACGAAGTTCTTGGAGCTCGGTCATAAAGGATCCTTTCATGGGGCATTTCCATTCACACAATATTGTGATGCAAAATTGTGACGCCCTTGTTTCTAGCATATCCCTGCATTTTTTAAACGTTATATACGAATACTCTTGTTTGGTAAAGTGCAACGTGGTAGGGTCGTTACCACTTGATAGAGGCGCGGGCACGAAGAACCGCGGGCGAGCCGGCAGGCTTTGACCCCGTGGGGAGGCGAAACCCGCCGAACTGGGCTTTTCGGGCACGAACAACCTGGTGGGCCTACGGGAAACACCCGCAGGACTGTCTGCAGCAATGCGGGAGCGCTATCCGGACATTGGGTCCACGCTATGCGGATTCGATGCGCAGATGGCGCCGTCTGGATAGCGAGGTTTACGGGACATGGCATTGACCCCCAACGAGGCATATGCGGCCAAGCAGCCGTTTGTGGACAAGGAGACACTCGAGCATATCGTCGAGCAGTTCCCCACGCCGTTTCATCTATACGACGAGGCGGGCGTCCGCCGCAACATGCAAGAAGTGCGCGACGCCTTTGCATGGAACCCGGGCTTTAAGGAATACTTTGCCGTCAAGGCCAACCCCAACCCGGCGCTCATCTCCATTCTCAACGAATACGGCTGCGGCTGCGATTGCTCGAGCTATACCGAGCTCATGATCGCCCGCTCGCTGGGCATCACGGGACACGACATCATGTTCTCTTCCAACGACACGCCGGCTGCCGACTTTGAGCTCGCCAACAAGCTGGGTGCCATCGTCAACTTTGACGACATCAGCCACATCGAGTTCTTTGAGCGTGTTGCGGGGCCCATCCCCAAAACGGTCAGCTGCCGCTTTAATCCAGGCGGCCTGTTCCAGCTCTCCAACGGCATCATGGATAACCCCGGCGACTCCAAATACGGCATGACCACCGAGCAGCTCTTTGAGGCTTTCCGCATGCTCAAGGCCAAGGGCGCCGAGAATTTTGGCATCCATGCCTTCCTTGCCAGCAACACCGTCACCAACGACTACTACCCCAAGCTCGCGCGCATCCTCTTTGAGCTTGCCGTGCGCCTGGAGCGCGAGACCGGTGCACATGTCGCCTTCATCAATCTGTCCGGCGGCGTCGGCATCCCCTATCTGCCCGAGCAGCAGGCCAACGACATTCACGCCATCGGCGAGGGGGTGCACGCGGCCTACGACGAAATCCTGGTTCCCGCCGGTATGGGCGATGTGGCCATCTGCACCGAGATGGGCCGCTTTATGATGGGGCCCTACGGCTGCCTGGTCACCAAGGCTATCCACGAAAAGCAGATCTACAAGGACTATATCGGTGTCGACGCAAGCGCCGTCGATCTGATCCGTCCTGCCATGTACGGCGCCTACCACCACATTACGGTAATGGGTCAGCCGGGTGGCGACGACAAGACCACAGCGCCCGTCACGGACACCTACGACATCACGGGCAACCTATGCGAGAACAACGACAAGTTCGCCATCGATCGCGAGCTACCGCAGATCGACATGGGCGATGTGCTCGTGATCCACGATACCGGCGCGCATGGCTACTCCATGGGCTACAACTACAACGGACGGCTGCGCTCCGCCGAGGTCCTGCTGCGTCCCGATGGCTCAGCCGACCTCATCCGCCGCGCCGAGCGCCCGGGCGATTATTTTGCCACGCTCGACGTGCTGCCGAGCGGCCGAGAGCTGCTGGCCAAGTCGCGCGCCGAAAGTGCCCGCCGTCGCGCCCAAGACGAGCGCCTGATAGTCGCCGCTCAATGGAACAAACGCATCCAGATCGCGGACGCGAAGGAGAAGAACATGGACATCCGCAATCTCGAGGGCTCAATCGTCGCCCTTGTTACGCCGTTTAAAAAGGACGGCAGCGTCGACTTTGACGCACTCGAGCGCCTTATCGATTTCCACCTGCAAAACGGCACCGACGCCATCCTCACCCTGGGCACCACCGGCGAGAGCGCCACGATGACCGACGACGAGGACAACTCCGTTGTCGCCGCAGTGGTCAGGCAAGTTGCAGGACGCATCCCCGTCATCGCCGGCTCGGGCTCCAACTCCACGCAGACCATGCTCACCAAGTCGCTCACCTACCAGGGCCTGGGCGCCGACGGCCTGCTGCTCATTACCCCCTACTACAACAAGTCCAACGAAGAGGGCATCTACCAGCACTTTAAGACCGTCGCCGATGCCGTGGACATCCCCTGCATCCTGTACAACATCCCCGGCCGTTGCGGCTGCGGCATCAGCGAGCGCAACGTAGAGCGCCTGGCCGCACATCCCAACATCATGGGTATTAAGGAAGCCTCGGGCAACGTCGCCTACGCGGCCAAGATCGCCCACCTGCTGTCCGACGACTTCCGCATGTACTCGGGCGAGGACGCCCTCACCGTGCCGCTCATGAGCCTGGGCGCTTCGGGCACCATCAGCGTGTGGGCCGACGTTCAGCCGCAGCTCGTGCACGACATGTGCCGCGCCTATCTGGACGGCGACGTGGAGCGCGCCCGCGATATCCAGATTGCCGGCCAGCCGCTCATCAATGCCCTCTTTAGCGAGGTCAACCCCATCCCCGTCAAGGAAGCACTCGCCCAGATGGGTATGATCGAGGCAAACTACCGCATGCCGCTGCGCCCCATGGCAGACGACACGCGCTCCGCACTTACCGATGCTCTGAAAGGAGCTGGTCTGCTTGATTAAGACCGTCATTATGGGAACGGGCCGCATGGGCTCGCTCATCCGCACCACCGCCGAGGGCATTGTCAACACCGCTGGAGAGCCCGTTTTTGACATCGTCGCCCAGATCGGCTTCGACTTGTCCGAGCTCGAGAGCGCACCGGCCGCCGATGTAATCATCGACTTCTCGAACGTCGTGACCTTCGATGCCGTTGTCGCCTATGTCGAGCGCACGGGTGCCGCACTCGTTTCCGGCACCACGGGCTATACGCCCGAGCAGGTGGATCGCCTGCGCGAGCTGGGTCAGAACGCCCGTGTTATGCACTCGGGCAACTACTCTATCGGTATCGCCGCCCTGCGCCATCTGGTTGCCCAGGCCACGCGCGAGCTGCCCGGCTTTGACTGCGAAATCGTCGAGACGCACCATAATCAAAAGGTCGACGCCCCCAGCGGCACTGCCAAGTTGTTGCTCGACGCCGTCGTCGAAGCTGAGCCCGAGGCAGGCTACCACCCCGTCTACGGACGCGAGGGCATGTGCGGAGCGCGCGACCCCAAGGAGATCGGCATGCACTCGCTGCGCGGCGGCACCGTCGCCGGCGTGCACGAGGTGAGTTTCTTTGGCCAGGACGAGGAGGTCACGCTCACCCACCGCGCCACGAGCCGTCAGATCTTCGTCAACGGCGCCTTGGCAGCCGCGCAGAAGCTCGTCACCCGCGAACCCGGCTTCTACACCTTCGACCAGGTCATGTTCGCCTAACTAGTTATCAACCATACCCCCTCAAAGGAGAGACAGCATATGAGCAACGCAGCCGAGATGGATGCACAAGAGATTATCAACTACATCGCCACCGCGCCCAAAAAGACGCCCGTCAAGCTGTACGTGCGCGAGAAGCCGGGCATGAAGGTCCAGTGGGGCAATGCACACGTCTACGGCGGTCGTCGTGGCAAGACCGTCTTTGGTGACTGGGATGAGCTTAAGGCAATCCTCGACGCCAACGCCGACTCCATCGACTACTACGACGTAGAGAACGACTGCCGCAACTCCGCCGTGCCCATGCTCGACCTCAAGGGTATCAACGCCCGCATCGAGCCGGGCGCGATCATCCGCGACCGTGTCGAGATTGGCGATCGCGCCGTCATCATGATGGGCGCCATCATCAACATCGGCTCCGTCATTGGCGAAGGCTCCATGATCGACATGGGCGCTGTGCTGGGCGGCCGCGCCACCGTGGGCAAGAACTGCCACATCGGCGCCGGCACCGTGCTGGCAGGCGTCGTGGAGCCCGCCAGTGCCACGCCCGTCATCATCGAGGACGACGTTATGATCGGCGCCAATGCCGTGGTCCTGGAGGGCGTGCGCGTGGGCAAGGGTGCTGTCGTTGCCGCCGGCGCCGTATGCGTCGACGACGTCCCCGCCGGCGCCGTCGTGGCCGGTGTCCCCGCCCGCGTCATCAAGATGCGCGACGAGAAGACCGACAGCAAGACCGGCCTGGAAGAGGGCTTACGTCAACTCTAGGGCTGCGCAGTTTTACCAAACCGCGCAACTAGTCGACGCTGCAAACGGCCCAGAGCGGCAATCTGACGTTCAATCGTCGGGCATGACCAAAAGGTCAATGCCCTCCTCTTTCACGTCACCTTGCTCGCTCTGGGGCGTTTTCGCTGACGTATGTTCAACCAGTGGCGTAATTAAGCCCCAAGTAAAAAGGCCGAAGCCCTCATCCGAGGCTTCGGCCTTTGTTTTTCAGCAGCGCCCAAGCGCAGTTTATCGATTCTCAATTGACCCGATGTTTTTGAGCTCGATGGAGATGAGGCCGTTGGGCTCGTTGACGAACTCGATATACTCGGAGTTCGAACCCATCTCGGCCGGGAAGCTGATTTCGATACCCGTGTCGGTACGGATCTTGTGATTGCGCACGGCAGCGCGCTCGACCTGCTTGCGCTCCACGGGAACGCGCTCGGGAACCTTCTCCTCGGTCAGTGCCGCGCGCACGCTTTCCTTGATGACCGGTTCGTCCTCAAAGACCTCATCGACGATATCCCAAGGCGGCAGCTCCTCGTCATCCTCAACCTTCTCGGCAACGGCAGCCTTAACCTTGGCGAGTGCCACGGCCGTATTGGCACCATGCTCCTCGGCGACTTCCTCGACCACACGCGTCACGGTGTCGATGACCTCCTTGCCCGATACACCCGTGTCGCACTGCAGCAGGCCATCGGGGATAAGCATACGGTCCTCGCCGGCAATCTTGCGCTTCTTGTCCACGTAGCCGATCTCCATGGTACTCGCGCGCACGATGGCATAGCTCGGCACCTTTTGCGAGGGGTTCGGCAGAATGGCGTAGTGGCGCGCGATGTCGTTGCGCACCTCCCCCTCCTCGCGGCCCACTTCGTGCATAAAAGCCTGCTTGGAGCCCAGCAGCATCACGGCAAACCAGCGGGCATCCTCATCGTCGTCAAAATCGGCCACGAGCACGTCGGTGGACTCGGCTTTCTCGGCTTTGGTGAGCTCGGAAGAGATGAACTCCGCAATCTGCTGCGACAGGTCCACGAACTCGCGCTCGCCAAAGAAATAGCCCTTGAGCTCGCCGCCAAACGCAGAGTTCTCGGCAAACGTGGCACGTTTATTGTCGGCCGAGGTTCGTGCGCGGCGCAGATGCGTGGTCACGAAGTTGCGCACGGTACGGCTTTCGATATCGAGCTCGCGCTGGCTCATAACGTTAACGGCAGAGTCAAAGTCCAGGATATGCAGAATCGCGTGATTGATTTTCATATACGGCATTCCGTTCTAGATCGATTTCGGCACGAACCAGTATAGCGGTCGAGCCCGCCCCAAGCGCATCGAAGATTGCTGCATTGGGGCCAGGTTTCTCTGCACCAATGGTTAACGCAGGAGCTCGGACTGCCAGGCCTCGAGTTGTTCTGCCAGACTCTTACCGGCAGCGGACATGTCGATCTGAGGGCGTTTGGGCAGCAATGCACATCTAAGGATTGCCGCGATGGTCTGCGAAACAAAATGGCGCGTATCCTTGTCAAAGCCTTGGGCGGCCCGGAGCATCACAGGCAGGTTCTCGCGCATGTTCCCGGCGATATCCGCAAAACGTTCGGCGCCCGTAGCCTCAAACACGGAGAACAACGCTTCTACAAAACGCTCGCGCTCGCCAGGTGACACTGCAAGCAGCATCTCGCGAATAGAGCCATCAACATATCGCGCGCCAGCAGACAGGCGTTCGCAATACACAAAATCGCAGCCGTCGACCACCCAGCTAAAGGGATTGTGTTGCAGCAGGCTAAACTCGGTGCTTTCGACGATAGCGTAGTCCTCTTGCGTCTCGAACATCATGCCGAAGATCGAAGACTGGGGCAGGGTTTTATCGATACGACCAGAAAGGCTCGCAAAGGCGTCTCCGTTCAGAAACTCCTCGACAAAGCCAGGGCCATCGTGGGAGAAGACCCGCTCAATCCGGTTACGAGCACCGCTTGAGCACATCGCTGCACCATACACAGCCAGATTTCCGCCCTTGGAATGGCCTCCGCACAAGAGCGGCCCGTCAATCGCATCCGCCGCCTCGTCCACATAACGCGCCGCGGATTCCTGGGCCGGCACAGGACACCGGAACGCCATGTTAAAGTCCTCTTTCCAGCCCACAATCGTGCTGTCGGTCCCTCGGAAGGAAACGTAGCTAAACCCTGCCGGAAATCGGAGCGTCATGGCCGCAAACTGCTCCGTCATCGCAACATCGTTCACGGCGCGATAGCCGCAAATGCGCGCACCGCGGTATCTGGGATTTGCTGCCACTGCCTCCAACAAGGCAAGGCTTCCCTCTGGATTCCACAGGTCGCCAACCATATCCCGATAGCACTCGGCACGTAGCAGCTCGCGCACGTCAAGCCCCCGCCAGCCCTCAAGCTCTGGCATGTCGTCCGGCAGGCGCAAATACGACAACCAGGCAAAGACCAGACTGTCCACCGCGCAGAACGGCCGCTCATCAAACGAGTCAAAGGCCGTCTGGGCATAGGTCAAAAAGTTAGGCGAATCAGACATGACCCTCCCATCAACAATGGTGCAAGGGGGACAGGCTGGTTTTGCACCGATTGCACCTCATTTGATGCAAACAAACCTGTCCCCGATGCACCAAAAAGGCGCCCGGGTCACATGAATCCGGGCGCCTTCATTGTAGCTTTTCGCTCTAGCGAGCTTGATTTAGCAGGAGAAGTCGACACTGTCGATGATGTCCTTGAGGGCCTTTGCAGAGACGGTGAGCTCATGCTGCTCGTCATCGTTCAGCGGCACGGGAACGCGGCAAACGACGCCGTCGCGGCCAACGACCGTCGGCATGGAGATGGCCAGATCGGACAGGCCGTACTCGCCCACCATGAGCGAGGAGACAGGCAGAACGGTCTGCTCATCGCGCATGACAGCAGTGCAGATGCGCTTGACGGCCATAGCGACACCGTAGTAGGTGGCGTGCTTCTTCTCGATGATGGTGTAAGCGGAGTTCTTGACGTCCTCGGCGATGCGCTTCTCGGCAGCCTCATGCTCCAGGTGGCCGTGAAGCTCACAGAAGGTGTTCAGCGGCACGCCGGCAACCTGAGCGCTGGACCAAGCGACGAACTCGGAGTCACCGTGCTCGCCCATGACGTAGGCCTGGACATCGCGCGGGTCAACCTCGACGTGAGCGCCGAGCATCTGCTGCAGACGGCCGGTGTCGAGCACGGTGCCGGAGCCGATGACATGGCCCTCGGGCAGACCGGACATCTTGATGGCGGCGTAGGTCAGAACGTCGACCGGGTTGGAGACGATGAGCAGAATGCCGTCGAAGCCAGACTTCTTAATCTCGGGAATAATGGACTTAAAGATGCTGACGTTCTTGTTGACCAGGTCCAGGCGGGTCTCACCGGGCTTCTGGGCAGCGCCAGCGGTGACGACGATCATGGCGGCGTCGGCTACATCGGAATAGTCGCCGGCGTAGATCTTCATCGGCTCGGCAAACGTCATGCCGTGCGCGATATCCAGAGCCTCACCCTCGGCGCGGTTCTTGTCCACGTCGATAAGGACCATCTCGGAGAACAGACCGCTCTGCATCAACGCGAACGCCGAAGACGAACCGACGAAACCGCAGCCGACAATAGCGACCTTCTTCTCGTTAACCATTAGAAACTCCCATCTCTCTCCACAAACAAGCCGCCCGGGAACGACCCGAGCGGCTTGCCGTAATCCCAATACATCCAATCGGGACTTTGATTATGCTCCTATTCGCAGCCAAATATCGACCGTTTACCGAAATTATTTGCAGGATTCGTAAAATAACTGCACGAAATCGGTTTCGAGCTATTGACGAGTCGAAATGGCCTTCTAATACAGACCCGCCTCGCGAATGGCCTCGACAGCCAAAGCGATCTGATCGGGCGGCAGGACCAGCGCCATGCGCACGTGCCCCTCGCCCGAAGGACCAAAGCTCGCGCCCGGCGTCACCACAACACCGGCCTTCTCCATGAGCTCCTCGCAAAACGCCATGGAATCGGTGCGACCACCGGGAAGCTTGGCCCACACAAACATGGAGCCATGCGCGTTGGGACGCTCCCAGCCCAGGCCCTCAAGACCGTCGCACAGGGCATCGCGACGCTCCTGGTACTTCAGACGCTGCGCCTCGACCTCATCACGCGGACCGTTCAGGCAGGCGATAGCAGCCTTCTGGATCGGGAAGAACATACCGAAGTCGATCTGGCCGCGTAGCTTGGCAAAGGCAGAGACCACGTCCTCGCGGCCGACCAAAAAGCCGATGCGAGCACCGGTGACGTTAAACGACTTGGAGAGCGAGAAGAACTCAACGCCCACCTCGAGCGCACCGGGATACTGCAAGAAGCTGCCGCCCGGCTCGCCGTCGAACACGATGTCGGAGTACGCGTTGTCATGGACGATGAGCAGGTCGTGCTCGCGGGCAAAAGCGATGATCTCCTCGTAGATCTCGGGCGTGCCCACCGAGCCCACCGGGTTGGCGGGCAGCGACACGATCATATACTTGGCGCGGTCGGCCACTTCGGGATCGATGCCCGCCACATAGGGCAGGTAATTGTGCTCGGCAACCAGCGGATAGTACTCGAGCTTGGCATCGGCGATCTTGGCACCCGCCTCAAAGACCGGGTAGCACGGATCGGGAACCAAAATAGTGTCGCCCGGATCGAGCAGGGCCAGGCCCAAATGGCCCACGCCCTCCTGCGTGCCGTTGCACGACTGCACCATGGACGGCGTAATGCCGGAGACACCAAAGCGACGCTCATAGTAATCGCACACGGCCTGCTTGAGTTCGGGCAGGTCACGCAGGGCATACTTCCACATCTCGGGATCTTTGGCTGCTTGCGTGAGCGCCTCGACCACGTGGTCGTACGGCTTAAAGTCGGGCGTGCCCACGCTCATGTTGTAAATGGTCTTGCCCTGAGCCTTCAGCGCGAGCAGTTTGTTGTTGAGCGAGGCGAAGACCTCCGCGCCAAAGCGGTCGAGACGCTGCGATGCCTGCATGGTGCCACCTTTCGATATGAAAAACGCGGCGCTCCGACAAGAGCGCCGCGCGATACGGGCCATCAGATTGCAAAAGTGTAACGCTTGCAACCCCCGTATTGGTTCAATTTAGCCAACCTTAGTCAATTGCATTGAGCGCATCGATCTGCGCAAGCCACAGACGCGAGCTGGCGTCACTCGGCATACGCCAATCGCCGCGCGGGCTGAGCGTCACCGAGCCCACCTTGGGACCATCGGGCAGGCAGCTGCGCTTAAACTGCTGAGCAAAGAAGCGACGGTAGAACGTACGCAACCACGTGCGGACGGTCTTGGCGTCGTAGACGCCCTCGAAGCTCTTGAGCGCCATGCGGTAGATCTTGCCCGGCTCAAAGCCAAAACGCAGCAGGTAGTAGAGGAAGTAGTCGTGCAGCTCGTACGGGCCCACCAAATCCTCAGTCTTCTGCGCAATCTCGCCGTCGCCCGTGGGCGGCAGAAGCTCGGGGGACACCGGTGTATCGAGGATGTCGAGCAGCGTCTCGGCAATACGCCCGCCAAAGACATCGGCAGCATAACGCACCAGATGGCGCACAAGCGTCTTGGGCACGCTCGCGTTGACGGCATACATGCTCATGTGGTCGCCGTTATAGGTAGCCCAACCGAGTGCCAGCTCCGACAAGTCGCCCGTGCCGATGACAAAACCGCCAGCCTGGTTGGCCAGATCCATCAGAATCTGCGTACGCTCGCGGGCCTGGCTGTTCTCGTAGGTCACGTCCTGCACGGTCGGATCGTGCTCTATGTCCTTGAAGTGCTGTTCCACAGCCGCGTGGATCGAAACCTCGCGGAAGCTCACACCCAGGTCGTGAGCGAGCGACTCGGCGTTGGACTTAGTGCGATGCGTCGTGCCAAAGCCGGGCATGGACACGGCTGTGATACCGGTGCGCGGCAGCCCCAGTGCATCGAAGGCGCGAACTGTCACGAGCAGTGCCAGCGTGGAGTCCAGGCCGCCCGAAAGACCGATGACTGCAGCCTTGGTACCCGTATGGGCAAGGCGGGTCTTGAGGCCGGCGGTCTGCAGGTCGAGGATGGTCTCGCAACGCTCGGCCAGGTCGCCATGGTCGGCCGGCACAAAGGGCGCACGGGGGAAGACACGGTCGATATCGCAGGCATCGCGCAGGACAGGTTCGTCTGCCAGCACGCCCTCAAACGAAAATTCAACGGTCGTGGCCTCCGGCGCATCGTCCGCGCGCGTCCACGTCGTCGAGCGACGGCGCTCGGCAACCAGACGGTCAAGATCGACATCGGCGACGGCCATATCGCAGGTAAGCAGTTTGGTGGCGGCGAGCTTGGAGCCGTTTTCGTAGATAAGGTTCTCGCCTGCAAAGACCATATCGGTCGTGGACTCGCCCTCGCTCGCATCCGCATAGGCATAGGCGCAGTACAGGCGCGCACTCTGATTGGAGATGAGACTGCGGCGATAGTCTGCCTTACCGATAATCTCATCCGAGGCCGACGGGTTGAGAATCACCGTCGCACCGGCAAGCGCCATCTCGGTCGAAGGCGGCGCCGGCACCCACAGGTCCTCACAGACCTCAACGCCCAGCACCAGGTCCTCGGCGCCCTCATCACAGCAGCGGTAGACAAGCCCCGAACCCAGCGGAACCGGACCCTGACCGGCAAATTCAACCCACACGGGATCCGCAGGCGCCGGAGCAAACCAGCGGCGCTCGTAGAACTCACCATAGTTGGGCAGATACTTTTTGGCCGTAAGACCCAAAAGCTCGCCCGCGCAGCACACGGAGGCGCAGTTGTAGATATTCTCGGCAACTGCAACGGGAAGACCGATGGTAAAGACAATCGGCAGCTCACGAGTCTCGTCGAGGATATGTACCAGAGCGGCCTCACAGGCATGCAGCAGCGTGCGGTTATGGAACAGGTCGGCCGCGGTATAGCCGCACAAGTTGAGCTCGGGCAGCACCAGCGCGCGAACGCCGCGCTCGGTAGCCTCGCGAACAGCCGCCAGCGCAACCTCGGCATTGCCTTCGACATCGGCCACGCGAATCTGCGGCGACGCCGCCGCCACACGCAAAAAGCCATCAGACTGAGAAAGGTGAAGATTCATAAGAATGCTCCCGTGCGTAGACGCCATTCACAACAATTAGCAAGCCCTATTGTAGTTCAACCGCCGGGTGCAACCGCATCCCACCAACTTGGTGAGCTATTGATGAGTTGATGGTATCTGTTAAATGTCACGTACGATTCACATCTGGTGGGTACCCTGATGGCTACACGAAACGAAGTAGATTTACACCGGGAGGACCCCGTATGACAACCAAGTACACCGACGCGCCACGCACGCGCGTCATGACGCCGGCATCGCTCAACAACGGCGTGCACGAGAACCATTCCATCGGACAGACCATGGCCATCGCGCCCAAAAAGGGCCTGTTTGACGACATTTCCATTCCCCAGATCATCGCCGGCGCCGCAGCTGCCGCCACGAGCGTTGCGCTTGCTTCCAAGATTGGTATTGCCGGATCGGTGATCGGCGCCGCCGTGAGCTCGGTCATCACCGTTGTGTCCTCGCAGGTCTACCGCCACTTTATCTCTGCCAGCGCCGAAGCCATCAAAGGTACGCACGCCGCCGTCGACTACCCTGCCGGCGCCTACGAGCCCGTTGAGTTTAATGCCGAGGAGCACCTGGGCGGCGCCGCGACTACGCAGGAGATGCGCCAGATTGCGGGGCGCGCGACCACGGCCCGCGTCGCCCCTGATAGCCTGCGCGCCAAGGCGGCGGCAGAGCGCAGTCAGACGCAAAAGAAGGTCATCGTCTTCTCGATCGCCATCGCCATTGTCGCGGTCATCGCCTGCGCCGGCGCCATCCTTATCACCACCGCCGGTGAGGGTCTGGGTGAGCGCCCCGAGCCAATCCTTTCGTCGCATACGACCGAGCACGACGCGGATAGCTCAGGTCAATCGCAAAGCCAGCAGGACGACCCGCAGGGCACCTCCGCATCCACTGACTCGTCATCGAACACCCCCAATCAATCGCAGGACGTCGATTCCTCTGCGAACAACAGCGACACGCAATCCGGCACGACCGACTCAAGCCAAACGACCGACGGCTCTCAACCGAGCACGGGCGACCAGACGAGCGGCAATACATCGGGCACGGGATCTACCGACAACAGCAGCACTAACAGCTCGGGCGGAACCGCGTCCGGCACGGCATCTGACAGCTCGAGCCAAGGCACGACGTCGGGCAACTAAGCACGTTTGCCCCTCATAGATAATCGACCTGTATAACGGGCGCGAACCGGCAACGGTCGCGCCCGTTTGCCTTGGGCGCCGAGGTAGCAAGCCCCGCGCGATGGTAAGATGCTTTGGTGTGTAAAGAGGAGATTTGCCATGAGCAAGACAATAGTTAGGCCCACGCTATCGCTGGGCAACCACATCTTTCTGTATCGCCTGCTGCGCGATGCAATCGGATGCGGCAAGCAAACGTTTATGACGCAGGTCGAGGAGGCACTCGCCGCTGGTGACATGGCCGCTTATGACCTGGGCTTCGAGTCCACGCGCGAGTTGCTCGAGGAGCTCGACGACTGCATTAAGCTGACCGTCTTTAAGGGCGGTCGCCTGTATGCCACCGTCATCGCCAACGATGCCTGGGATGCCGCCCTTGCCAAGGGCGAGGACAAGCCCAAGGCAGCCAAGGGTGCCAAGCAGTCCTACAAAAAGAAAAAGCGCGGCGAGAAGGACTTCAAGGCCGTGCGCCCCAAGCACGTTAAGCGCGCCGAGCCCAAGCCCGTGGCCGAAGTCGCTCCGGAGCCCGAGCCCGAGCCCGAGATCGAAGCCGCTATTGAGGTAACAGCAGAAGCCGAAACCGAAATCACTGCCACGACCGATCCCGAAGTCATATCCGAGCAGGAAGCCACTGCGGAACTCAACGAGGCTCCCAAGTCGACAACCGAAGAAGCCACTGACCAGCCCGAGACGCCTGCGTTCCAAAACAGCGATGTCTTTGGCGACGAGCCCGAGGACGATCAGCCCGACGAGTCCGCCGATCAAGGCGCTACCGAGTCGACGCCGGAGCCCGAGACGCCGCAGCCCGCCATCTCGCTCACGGTCGTCTATGACCCCGAGAACGCAAACGCCGGCATAACCACCATGGCATCCACGCCCATCGAGGCAAAGTCGAGCGTCGAGAACGAGAACGCGACGCAGGCTGAGGTTGAAACTGCAGCTGCAGACGCACCCGTCACCGAGGAGCCCGCAGATTCCACGATCACGCCGGAAGCGACGCTGGAGCCCGCACCCGTCATCGAATCCGTGCCCGCCTCTGCTTGCGACCGAATTCCCGCACCGGCACCGGCTTCGGTACCCGCAGCGGCCCCAACCCCCGCACCTGCAGCGCCCGCCATCCCCGAGGACTTCCCCGTCGATTTCGCAACCGAAGTCTTCTGCCCCGGCCCGCTTCTGCACCAGCTGTCGACCTATCTCCCCTACGGTGCCGACACCCTCGGCATCGTCGGCGAGTACTACTGGATCGCCCGCGAACGCGGCACCATCGAGGCCGCGCGAAACCGCGCAATCTTCCCCCTGCGCTACACGCAGGCCGGCGAGCGCCGCGAGGTTGCCGTGCGCATCCGCCGCAACACCGCCGGCGGCCTCGGAGCCGCCTGGGTCATCGATAAAGTCGAAGAACCCGAGCAGTAACGACAAACGGCTCAAATCCAAATCAGGATTTGAGCCGTTTTTATTTGTTGATGTTGCGTAACCAACAGCGAGCGGGCCGCAAGTGCCCCAGGTTGCCGTGAAAGAGGAGCGACGCGTACTTCGGTACGCGAGCGACGGCTTGAACGGCAAGATGGGGTGCTTGCGGCCCGCGCAGCGTCGAGCAGTTACGCGGTTTGGAAAACCGCGTAACAATCTAGTCGCGCGTCAGCTTGCGGTGAATACGATGCGGCTGGGCTGCGTCCTCGCCCAGGCGCTCGATGCGGTTGGCCTGATAGGCCTCGAAGTTGCCCTCAAACCAATACCAGTTGCCCGGATTCTCGTCGGTGCCCTCCCACGCCAGGATGTGCGTGGCAACGCGGTCCAGGAACATACGGTCGTGGCTAATGACCACCGAACAGCCCGGGAACTCGAGCAGCGCCGCCTCGAGCGAGGACAGCGTCTCGACGTCGAGGTCGTTCGTGGGCTCGTCGAGGAGCAGCAGGTTGCCGCCCTGCTTGAGCGTAAGTGCCAGGTTCAGACGGTTGCGCTCGCCACCGGAGAGCACGCCGGCGCGCTTCTGCTGGTCCTGGCCCTTAAAGCCAAAGCTCGCCACATAAGCGCGGCTCGGAACCTCGGTCTCGCCGACCATCATGTGGTCCAGGCCGTCCGAGACGACCTCCCATAGGTTCTTGTCGGGGTCGATGCCGGAACGGTTCTGGTCGACGTAAGAGATCTTGACGGTCTCGCCCACCTCGAGCTCGCCCGAAGTCAGCGGCTCCAGACCCACAATCGTCTTGAACAGTGTGGTCTTGCCCACGCCGTTGGGACCGATCACGCCCACGATGCCGTTGCGCGGCAGGGTGAACGAAAGGTCATCGATGAGCACGCGGCCATCGAACTCCTTGTGCAGATGATGGGCCTCGAGCACCTTGTTGCCCAAACGCGGGCCCACAGGGATGCGGATGTCGGTCCAGTCGAGCTTCTGGCTTGCGCGGGCCTCGGCCTCCATCTCCTCGTAGCGAGCAAGACGGGCCTTGTTCTTTGCCTGGCGAGCCTTGGGCGAGCTGCGTACCCACTCGAGCTCGGCCTCCATCCGCTTGGCGAGCTTGGCGTCACGGTTGCCCTGAGCCTCGATACGCGCGGCCTTGGTCTCCAGATACGTTGAGTAGTTGCCCTTGTAGGGATAAAGGTGACCGCGGTCAACCTCGCAGATCCACTCGGCAACGTTATCCAGGAAGTAGCGATCGTGCGTAACGGCAAGCACCGCGCCCTGGTAGTTGTGCAGGAAGTGTTCGAGCCACAGGATCGACTCGGCGTCCAGGTGGTTCGTGGGCTCGTCGAGCAGCAGCAGGTCGGGAGCCTCGAGCAGCAGCTTGCACAGGGCCACGCGACGACGCTCGCCGCCGGAAAGCACGTTGACCGGCATGTCGGAATCGGGCAGCTGCAGGGCGTCCATGGCCTGGCCGAGCTTGGAATCGATATCCCAGCCGTCGGCGGCGTCGATCTCGTCCTGGAGCTTGCCCATCTCGGCCATGAGGGCGTCCATGTCGCAATCCGGGTCGCACATCTCCTCGCCGATCTTATTGAAGCGATCGACCTTGGCGATCATATCACCAAACGCCATGCGCACGTTCTCGATGACGGTCTTGTCGTCATCGAGCGGCGGCTCCTGCTGCAGGATGCCCACAGTGTAGCCGGGGGTGAGCCTGGCATCGCCGTTGGAGACCTCCTCGATGCCGGCCATGATCTTGAGCAGGGTCGACTTGCCCATGCCGTTGGGACCCACAACGCCGATCTTGGCACCGGGGTAGAAGCTCAGGGTCACGTCGTCAAGGATCACCTTGTCGCCATGGGCCTTGCGAGCCTGATACATCTGGTAGATAAACTCCGCCATATGCCTGTTTTATCCTTTCTACCTGCTGTTTTCCTATTCTTGTTTCGCTTTAGTGGAAACGAAATGGAAAAACCAGCTCTGAAACGTAACGAAATAGGGGCATGGTTGCCCATACCCCCTAATACTACCTGGGAAAAGTTCCCCCGGAACATACTATGAACTGCGTACGCTAGTTTTCCGCAACCTTAGCGAGCGGCTCGCTGCGATTTGCGCCACAGCAGATACGAGTAGACGTAGACGGCTCCAACCGAACCAAACGCCAGAACCGCAATCACCGCGGCGACGACTTCACTCGAAAGCACGCTACCCGCCACGCCCATCACAATCAGGCCAAAGCCCAGCACCATAAAGCAGGCACCGCCAAAGCGCTGCGTACGGCGCCAGTTCTCGGGATTGGCAAGCGCCCAAGGCGTCTTGATACCGAGCGTATAGTTCTGCTTCACACGCGGCAAGTAGTTGCCTACGCCGATGAACAGCAAACCGACAACACCGGAAATCAGCACGTTAACCGAACCGACCGCCGGCACCACGCCCCAGACCGTAAGCTCTCCCAGCCAGCTTATGGCGCACATGAACAAGGTGAAGGCGATTACGAAGCCCTGATAGAACTTGCCCGAGGTTCGATATGCCTCACCTTTGGGATCGATGCGCGGCACCACGCAGAACATTGCGAGAAGCACCAGAGGCAGCACGCCGAGCGCGGAGGCCATCCAGCTGGGACCCCAACCGTCGACGGCTCCGTTCGCGCCCCAGTGCGTGGGAATCTGCCCAGGCAAGCTCGGCATCACCATGAGGTGCGCTACGACATTGGCGACGCACAGAGCGATCAGCGCAATCCACACACGCCGCGATACCCCCGTGGCGTGAATGCCCTTGTTTTCGTTATTCATCCTTATCACCTTCCGTGTTTGTAAAGCCCATAAACCAACCGATCAAGTCCTGCATGACGGTGGTGTTTAAGCTGTAAACGATGTTTTGGCCATGACGTTCGTCGGTCACCAACCCGGCGTTTTTGAGCGTCGCCAAGTGATGGCTCAGCGACGGCTTACTGATATCGAAATGCTCGGCAAGCTCCCCCGCCGTGCAATTGCCCTCGCGCAGCAACTCCAAAATGCGCCGTCGCGTTGGATCGGCAAGCGCCTTAAAGCCCTCTCCCGGCATAAGACCTCCTCTCATCATCTCTCATGACGCGCACACTATACTCGATATTTAGATGTTTGTCTAATTATCTAATACAGGAACATCTATAGAACATTCGTTCGTATTTAGCTACAATGGAAGTTGAAGCAGATGGGCCAGCTCCCTCTACCCGAGAAGGAGATGGACTATGAGTATTGACGATGTCCTGACGTTGTTATTGCTTGTAATCGCGGCTGTGGAGCTCGGCATCCACATTGGAGGTCGAATGAAATAGCCGCCCCCGCGTAATGCGAAGACGGCCACTTCTCACGCCATAAACGTGTTTCGGAGTTGGCCAACCCGCTGCAACGGGTGCCATCTGCTTCAATCTTATGCGAATCCCGATCCCATTTCAACAAGCCCAAGGGCTCAAATGGAATCGCAATAATACCTATAATGGCGATAGCTAAAACACGACCGACTCCCCATCGGAGGATATCTATGACCGAGACCACAGCCGCAGCCGCCATCGAGACACGCGACACCAAGCTCGAGATTATCATGGGCCGCGAGGCACTCGATAAGCTCGCCGATGCTACGGTGCTAGTGCTCGGCTGCGGAGGCGTGGGCTCCAACTGCTGCGAGGCACTCGCCCGCGGCGGCATTGGTCATTTCGTCATTCTGGATAAGGACATCATCGCGCCCAGCAATATCAATCGCCAGGCCATCGCCTTTCACAGCACCGTCGGCAAGCGCAAGGTTGACGTGATGGAGGCCATGATCCACGACATCAATCCCGCCGCCACCGTCATCAAGCGCACCGAATACTTGCTGAGCGACAACATCGATGATTTCTTCGCGAGCGTTTTGGAGCAGACGGACGGCAAGCTCGACTACGTCGTCGACGCCATCGACACCATCTCGGCCAAGCTCACCATTGCCAAATACGCTCAGGACCACGGCATTCGTTTGGTTAGCTCCATGGGCGGGGCCAACAAGCTCCATCCCGAGTGCCTCCGCTTTGCCGACATCTTCGATACGGTGCGTGACCCCATGAGCCGCATTATGCGCAAAGAATGCAAGAAGCGCGGAATCAAGAGCCTGCATGTACTGTTTAGCTGCGAGGAATCGGTTAAGACACAGCCCCGCGATCCTTCCAACATCCACGAGCGCACCGAGCTGGGAACCGCCAGCTTTATGCCGCCCATCATGGGCCAGATGATCGCCGGCGAGGTTATCCGCCAGATCAGTGGCCGCGGTACCGAGCGCGTGCGCGCCGATGGCCAGCGCCTGGACTAGCGGAGCGCGCCGAGATGGAGCCCCGATTATTTGATGCACACTGCCATCTTGATTTAATGGCTCACCCGGACGCCGTTGCCGATGAGGCAACGGCGCTGGGCTTGGGTCTATTTGATTGCGGCGTCGATCCACGCGACTTCGCTAACGCACATGGACGAACCCGTCGCCCTCCTACCGTCATCAAGGGCATCGGCCTCCATCCCTGGTGGCTCGCCGACGAGCGATGCGGCAACGCAGAAATTGACCTACTCTGCCAAATTGCCGCGCAAGAACGTTTTGTTGGCGAGGTCGGGCTCGACTTTTCCGCTCGTTTTGCCGGAAGTGAGCCGCTACAAATACAGGCATTTGACCGGCTCTGCGATACACTCGTGCAGTGCCCTCTTGCCGGGCGCGTGATATCAATTCACGCCGTTCGTTCAGCAGGAGCCGCACTGGACGTCCTCGAATCGCATGGACTACTCATCCCAAACTCCGACTCCCCCGTTATCATCTTCCACTGGTTTAGCGGCACTTCGGACGAACTCGTCCGCGCGCGTAATGCGGGCTGCTATTTTTCCGTCAACGAACGCATGCTCGCCACCAAGCGCGGTCGCGAATATGCCCGACAGATTCCACTCGACCGTCTACTGCTCGAGACCGATGCGCCAGCCGAACCAAACATAGAGACAAGCGCGCAGTCGCTCATCAAATCGCTCACAAGGACCTCGATGCGCATTGCCTCACTCAAAAACTGTGACGCAAAGCGCATCGAGTCGGCAGTTTTAGCAAATGCGCACTATGTTTTTGACCTTCGCTGCCTTCGCTAACCCCTAGTGGGCAAAAATGCTAAATATGAGTACTGTTACCGGAATGGATACATTACTCATATTTGGCATGTTTTGCACACGAGGTCCCGGGGAGGATCCTGCACCTCCCCGGGACCGCTCGGCTATTCGACGATTGGCGCTCCGTGGCCCCAAGAACCTTCCATGCCGCACACGGTCGAAGCAAACCCGGCAGCAAAGTCAAGCGCGCGCTCGATGGCCTCGGCGCCATCCTCACCACGCTTGGCGGAATCGAGATAGCACATCAAAAACGAGGTGAGGAACGAGTCGCCCGCCCCCATGGTGTCCTTCATGTCCGTTACCGGTTTAGCCAGCTGGCGGTAATAACGCTCGCCGTCGTAAGCAATGCAGCCCTCGGCGCCCGCCGTAGCCGACACAAAACGCGGACCCAGGCCCTTCACCCATGCCAGACGCTCGCGAATCTCGTCCTCACTCGCGGCATCCGCCGCACTAAAGAAAGCGAAATCGACGTAGGGCGCAATCTGCTCGTAGTACTCGTCGGTGGAGTCATCCGAAAAGTCAAAAGAGACCGTGACGCCCGCAGCCTTCAGCTTGGGCAGCTCGCGCTCGGTAAAGCAATAGTTGCCCGAATGAACCACATCGAACTGCTTCATGTACGCAAGGTCAAAACGATCGAGGACATAGCGCGCATCGCCACGGATACCGCCCTCGTTGGAGCCGAGGAAGACACGGTCACCGTCAACGACGGTCACGCGAGCCGCTCCGTTCTCGCCAATCATCTGCTCGCACTTGTCAAGCTCGATACCCTCATCCTCGAGGCTTGCAATGACATGCTCGGCAGCGGCATCATTGCCAAAAATGCCCATGTATGCGGAGCGTGCGGCACCGCATTTCTTGGCATAAACGGCGAAGTTCACCGCATTGCCGCCGGGATACATGGTGTGGATATGCTCGTAGCGATCGACGACGTTGTCGCCAAATCCGAGCGCGTTAACGTTAAATGCCATGGCCTTTGCTCCTTCTAGTACTCGACAACACCCATATAGCGACGGAAATCGGGATCGTGATCAAACACCTTGCCGCGTGCAGCACGCAGCTCGCAGTTCATGGCGTAGAACAGCACCGGGTCCAGATAGGCACGGACGCTCGCCGGCACGGCTTCCATACCGTACTCCTTGGCATCGAGCACCATCAGCGTATCGGTATGCGTCTTAAGGAACGCCAGGGCGCGCTCATCCATAGCACGGCACTCGCTGGAGCCCATCTGCAGGAAGTAAAAAACGCCATCCTGAGTAGCCTCGAAGGGGCCATGGAAGTACTCGGCAGAGTGGATGTAGCTGCAGTGCTGCCACTGCATCTCCATAAGAGAGCAGATAGCGAAACCGTAGGTCTGGCTAAAGTTGGGACCGCTGCCCAGAATATAGAAGAACTCGTGCTCCTGGCAAAGCTTGGCAAAACGATCGCCCAGCTCGGCATTTACCTTCTCACGTGCCGGGGGAAGAATCTTATCCATCTCGGCGATACCGGCATACATATCGGCAAGATCGGCGTAGCCCTCCTGCTGATCGAGCAGCTCGGCCGCAAGCGACAGCGAAATGCCAGCGGGGACCTCGGCCTGCGGCACACCCTCGCCCCATGGGTAGACCCACGTGGTCCACTTGCCGGAGTCGATCTTGGATCCAGCGTTGTCGGTCTGGGCGATCACCGTAGCGCCGACGGCAAGGGCAATCTCGCAGCCCTCGACGACCTCCGGGGTATTGCCACTGTGGCTGCAAGCGATGACCAGGGACTTCTCGCCCAGACGACGCGGACGCATAATGTCGAATTCACGCGCGGTATAGATATACGAAGTGAAGGTGGTTGCCTCGCGCTGCAGAAGCTCATGAGCCGGGATCAAATCGATCATGGAGCCACCGCAAGCAATCCAGTAGACGCTGTCGAACTTGCCCTTCTCGGCAATTGCCTCTTTGATCAGATCGCGTGCGTTCATATCCAGTTCCTTTCTTGTTTGGGCCGCAATCAATGACGTTGGTTGCGTGGCCGATAGTTGTTTTAGTCAATCAGATATTTCTCGAATGCGGCCATGTTCTTGGCATCAGCCGCCGCCGGGTCATCGTAGTAACGGCCGTCCGTAATTTCCTGGCCCAGCATGCCGTCGAAACCATGGACGTTGAGTGTGGCAACGAAGGCGTCCATATCGTGCTTGCCATCGCCCCACACCAGATGGCCATACGGGTCACCGTCGATAAAGTGCATCTCGTGAATTGCCCCATCACCAAAGGTGGCAAACCAGTCCTCGAGCGTCTCGCCAGCAACGCCCATCGCGGTTGTATCAACCATGGGCTGTAAATACGGGCTCGCGACCTCGTCAATCATGCGCTTCGCATCGGAAACCGTCGTCACAAGGTTGCTCTCCTCGGGACGCAGGCTTTCCATCGTAAGCACCAGACCGTGCTCGCCGGCATACTCCGCCAGAATGGACAAGTGCTCGCGGCTGCGCTTCCAGGCTTCCTCGCGGTCCTCGTCCCAGTCGCCCCAGCCCGAGTTGACGGACATACGGTCGCACCCAAGTACCTCGGCAAGCTCAATGCCGTGCTTAAAGTACGCCAGGCTGCGCTGTTCATGCAGCGGCTTGCGTGCGCAGTACTGCCAAGGATAGACAACATTCTCGGGGCACAGAGTACGATACCTAAGCCCACGGTCTGCAGCCTTTTTCGCCAGGACCTCAGCCTCAAAGTAGCCCGTGTGGTCGAGCGTCACATGCGGCTCCGCACACCACAGCTCAATGGACTCAAAGCCCAAGCGCTGCTGCACATCAAGGAAGTAATCGAGCGACCACATGATGTAGTGGATATTCATGCCCGCAATCTGCTCGCGGCGCAGCGTCGGTTTGGATTCAGGCATCTTATGCCTCCTTATTTCGATCGAACACGATTCGTCCGTCCGACATCGTCATATCAACCGCAAGATCGCGTGCGTCGCGATAATCGAGGTCGAACACATCCCGATCGAGCACGCAGATATCGGCAAGCTTGCCGGCCTCGAGCGTACCCAGCTCGTCTTCGCGCATCAGATCGTACGCGCCCCCGGCAGTCCAAGCGCGCAAGAGCTCGACAAGCGTCAGCACGTTGGCCTCATTCACGGGCAGTCCGTCGGCGAAGAACCCGCCGCACGCGCTGTAGATTGACTCGCCCAAGCTCGGAATCAACAGCGGCAAATCAGTGCCACAGCACACTGTGCATCCGGAATCCTCCATGCCGCGGCGATTCCAGCTGTGCAAAAGTCGCGTCTCGCCAATTTGTCGACGCATCATCGACAGGCAATCCTCGCGCCGGTCCAGCGTCAGAATCTGCGGATAGACCTCGCAAATTCCACCTAACTTGCCAAACTCGACAAGATCGGTCGGGTCAGAGTTCTCGAGATCGGTAATCGCATGGCGGCGAAGCAACCGCCCATACTCGTCTCGAGGCAGCGAGGCATAGAGCGCCACGGTGCGACGAACGGCGCCATCGCCCTGGCAATGCAAGGAATATCGGAAGCCGTCAGCATCAATTGCACGCAGCTCGCTTTCAATCAGATCCCACTCTGGCTCCTCGACGACTGTCTTGCCGGCAGCGCCCGCATCGGCCGTATCCTCATAGGGGTCAATCATCTCGGCAAGCCCCGCCCATACGCCGCGATCGGTCATACGGTTGAAGCCAGAAAAACGAACGAACGGTCCCCGGAAGCGCTCTCGTGCCTCGCGAGCATATGCCAGATTTGCACCAGCGCCCACCGGCTGCGACATCATAGAGACGCGAACCGTCAGCTCGCCAGATTCCTCACGGCGAGCCATTTCGTCGGCAAAGCCGTAGTAGTCATCAAACGCCATCTCCTTGATGGCGGTAACGCCGCGCTCGTTAAGCATGCTCATGTAGTCCGAATACCCCGCGCGCACCTCGGGCAACGCGAGGAAATCGCTCATCATGCGCCAGATCTTCTCGGCATAGCACGCCTGCGGTGTAAAACCGTATCGCGCACTGGCGGCAGCATTGAGAACGCAGGTCTCCGCGCCCGGTGTAAAGCAGACGACAGGGATATCACCAAAAAACTCGTCAAACACAGCTGCCGTATTTGCGTTCTCGGCATCCGATGCCAACGTTTCGGGCAGGTTGTGGCCAAAAGCCGCCGCGCAATCCGGATGATCATCTTTCCATGCACGCAAGAGCGACACGGCCTCTTTGGCATCAGCGACGCCGGACAGATCAGACCCCAACGTCCGCAGTGCCCAGCCCGTATAGAAGGTATGCACATCGATCAGGCCGGGCATGACGGTGCGGTCGCCCAGGTCAACTACCTCGTCCGCCTGGGTCAAATACGAAGCTACCTCGCACTTGGTGCCAACCGCCTCAATTCGATTGCCACGGACCGCTACGAAACCTTCAAACGGCAGGTCCCCCGTACCGGTAAAGACGCTCTTAGACGTCAGGACCGTCAAACAATCAGACATCACAACCACCTACACCGGAAGCATGCCAGAGATTGCCGTTACGATCAGGCCAAAGACGACCATGAAGATGAAGAACTTCCAAATGGTCTTCCACCATTGGCCAAACGAAATCTTAGCCACGGCAAGGCCGGCGACCGTCATGCCCGCCACGGGACTGATGGTGTTGATGGTTTGGTTGGCAAACTGGAGCGCGGTAACGGCAGCTTCGGGATTGAGGCCCATAAGCTCGGTCAGCGGACCCATGACGGGCATGGTGAGCGCCGCAAGTCCAGAACTCGAGGGAACCAGCAAAGAGAGCAGGCCAAGGACGATATACATAAACGTGGTGTAGACGGCAGCGGGCGCACCGGCGAGCGCAGTAGCGAGCGCCTGGAGGATGGTGTCGATGATCATGCCGCCCTCGGCGATGACCAGAATGCCGCGAGCGATACCGATAACGATGGCGGCGTACGCAAAGTCGGCAATGCCTTTAACGAACTCCTCGGCGATCGTCTGCTGGTCAAGGCCGCCCAGGATACCGGCAAGCAAGCCCATACCAAGGAACACGGCGGAAATCTCATTCATGTACCAGCCCTGGGTAACAAGACCCCAGACGATAATGCCCATACCGCAGGCAAAATCGATAAGCACGAGCTTCTGACGGGTAGTGAACTCTTCCTCGATGGAGGCATCGGTCACGGAAAACTCAACACGCTTGAGCTTGTCGTCCTCGTACGTAATGGACGACTCGGGGTTTTTCTTGACGCGCATGGCATAGCGCATGGCCCATGCGATGCCAACGGCGGTAAAGATGACCCAAGAGATGGCGCGCAGCCACAGCTGAGGATTGCCCTCGATGCCGATAATGCCTTGGGCGATCAAAACATTGAACGGGTCGATGGTCGAAGCACAATATCCCAGGTTAGGACCAAGGAAGCAGATGATGAATGCCGTCATCGAGTCATAACCGATACCCATCATGATGGGAATGAAGATGGCATAGAACGGCAGGGCTTCCTCAGACATACCAAACGTAGTGCCGCAAATGGACAGCAACGTCATCGTGATGGGAATGATGAGGATGTCCTTGTTCTTGAGCTTTTTAATCACACGGCTCATGCCGGCATTCAAAGCGTTGGTCTTGGTGATGACTGCGAACGATCCGCCAATCAATAAGACGAACGCAACGACGTCAGCAGCCTCCTGGATGCCCTTAGTGGGCGCTTGCAGGACCGCAAAGATATCCTGGCCCAGATTGATGGTCTCGCCGGTCTCGGAATCGGTGTAATTCTTATCGACCTGTTCATAGGTACCAGCAACGGCGACTTCACGCTCGCCCGCCGCTGTCGAAATCGTCTTGCGCTGGTACTGACCAGAGGGAACGATCCAAGTCAGAACCGCAAAGACAACGATCAGCAAGAACATGATCGTATAGACATGCGGTAATTTGAACTTAAAACGTCTGTTTGTCTTCTTCGCCTTCGTATCTGACATAGATACCTCCAAAGAACTCGAGACTGCATCGCATCTCGCTTCAACGTTTGCGCAAGGCAAACGTTCTATGACGTTCCATAGATTACCAGCAGCTTTTCCCCTCATCAAGATAATTTCAAACTGATTGCCGCGACGCGGCTGAACGGTTGCGTTCGCGCCGTGAACGGTATGGAAACGCCCGGTGAGATGATCCACCGGGCGCCTCCATTCGCAATGTCCTAGATGTCAAAAATGTAACGAGATCCAACGATCCGCTGACGACCGATGATAAACGGCCGCCGCTGCTCATCGAAAAAGAAGGCATCCATGTAAAACAGGGGTTCGCCAACGGGAACCGCCAACAGCCGAGCGACCTCGGGCGACGCACACGCGATCTCGAGCGTGCACGGGTCGGTAAACGCGGGCGTACGGCCCGTCCGGTTGCGCACGAACTCAAAAATGGATTGGTTAGATAGAGGTGCCGTTGATAGATAGGCGTTGTCCTCGTATACGTATATGTTGTTCTCGAGCATGACGGGGACCCCATCGGCAGTACGCACACGCTCAACGCAAATCAAATCAGTTCCAACGGGAACACCAAAGAACTGTGCTTCGGTGGAATCCGCCGGCAGTATCTTTCTCGAAATGACGCGCGCCCCCGCCTCCATTCCGTTAACGCGGCATGCGTCCGAAAAACTCTGGACGTCATCCTTCTGGCGAATCTTGCGCTTAAGCTTAGGGGCATTGACGAACGTGCCTTTCCCCTGCCGCTTCGTTAGATAGCCCTGCTGGACGAGCTCCTCAATAGCGCGTCGCACGGTAACGCGGCCAACTTTATAGTTCTCAGCCAATTCGAATTCGTTGGGTATCCGCGCGCCCGCCTTGTAGGCACCGGAGCTGATTTCGTTTTTAATGATATCGATAACCTGTTGGTACAGCGGTATCGCTGCTTTACCGTCAGTTAGCCCTTCAGTCGGTGGCATATACCCTCTCCCAGCACAATTACGTCTAAAACGGGCTTAAGGGCATTCAACAAGCCCTTAAGCCCGCATTAGCATTAAGTATGCTTGCTGCCGCACCAAAATGTCGGGTATTTACTCATCAGACCCGAAAAACGCGCAACCACCGCGCTCCTAAGAAAGCGTGAGCAGCTCCGGCAGCTGGTCGATAATCTTGTCCGCGGCATCCTGGCTAAAGCCAAAGCGTTCCTCGCGCTTGGCAATGACTGTCAGACCGGCTCGCTTGCCGGCAGTGATGCCAGGCACCGAGTCCTCAACGCAGCAGCAGCGATTCGCGGGCAGCCCCAGCAGATCCAGCGCATGCAGGTAAATGTCGGGCTCGGGCTTGCTCTCCTTAAACTGCTCGCCGCTCACCACATACTCAAAGGCATCCGACAGCCCGCATGCGTTGAGCACTTCCTCGATGCTAACCATGGGAGACGAGCTGGCAAGCGCCACGCGAACGCCACGGCGCGGCAGCTCTCGAATCGTATCCACGGCGCCTGGGTTAATCAAAGCCTGATAGTCGCGCGGACGTTTATGCGCCCACTCGTCCCAACGGGCCAACGCTTCCTCGCCAGTGAAATGTCCCTTACCGGCGCGCTCAAACCAATCGACCAGCATATGCAGGAAGAACTGATGGGAGGTACCGACCTGCCCATTCAACTCCTCTTGAGTCAGATTAAGCCCCAGCTCCCTGGCAAACGCGGCAGTCTCGCCCAAGTAGTAATACTCGGTATCGACAATGACGCCGTCCATGTCAAAGATAACGGCGTCGAACGGAAATGCGGACACGGCACCCTCCCTAACAAAAGGACGCCCGCGAGCAGGCGCCCGAATCATGCATTAATCGGCGATTCTAGCCCAGCAGCTTATCCAGCGCCACCGCAATACCATCTTCGTTGTTATTGGCGGTCACCATCTGGGCCACAGCCTTAACCTCATCGACGGCGTTGCCCATGGCTACACCCGTGCCGGCCCACTCAATCATGGACTTGTCGTTCTGGCCGTCGCCAAACGATACGACATCGCTGGCATCGATGCCGAGCTTGGGCAGGGCACCCTCGAGCGCACGGGCCTTGTCGATACCGGGCGCCGTGTACTCAAAGTACCAGTCGGCCGTAAACATGCCCGAAAGCGTCTGCTTAAAGGGCGCATACATCTCCTCGTAATGCGCCTGCAGGTAGGCCGGATCGCCCGCCGTCAGCAGCTTGTCCACGGGATAAGCGTCCACAATCTCATGCAAGCTCTCGACCTCGCGAATCTTAAGATCGCACGCATCGCGCTCATACTTGACGATATTCTTCTGCGAGTCGTCAGGCAGCGTGATCATGCAATGGTACGAATCCTCGACGTGCAGATTACGACCGAGCGAAATCATAGGGATCACGTCAAAATTACGCAGGTGATCAATCAGGCGATGCAGCTCGTCAGCCGGCATGGCCTGGTCAAAAAGGACCTCATCGGTCTGAGCGTCGACCACATGCGCGCCATTAAAGGCAACTAGAAGACCGTCATGGTTTTGAAGGTCGAGCTCCTGCGCCAAGGCGTGCAGCCCCCATGCGGGACGACCCGAAGCCAAGATGAGCTTAATTCCCGACTCCTGCGCCGCGAGCAGCTTCTCGCGCGTACGCGGGCTAATCACTTTCTGGTCGTTGGTGAGCGTACCGTCGATATCCATTGCGATGGCTTTAATTGCCATATGTGCCTCCTTGCATCGTTTTTATCGCGCACTATCTTATCCGAGCCGGGGCACGTTCGCACAGCGCGCGCATGACGGTTGCAAAACCACCCCATTTGAAACAAACGCAAAAAAGTACTTGCAAAGACGCGTTCCGACATATAAGTTGATAAAAGACCGCCGTTGCGGTTTTAAGTAGATCGAGCATATGAAGTTTGAGTTTTAGCGTGTAAGAGAAGGAAGATCGGCAAAGTACAACCCCAAACGCAATGACAACTTAATGAGGTAACTGCCACATGTGAGGCGCCCAGGGCATTGCTGTCTCGATTTTGAGCACGATGCCTTCCGCCCTGCATGGGCCGTTCCATCCCGCCCCTGCAGCAACTGCCTCACGGGCTCATTGAAAACCGCATAGCACCCCAACGTCAGCACATCACCCACGGCAAGCACATCACTCACGACAACCAACACATCAACAAACAGCACGAACATCAACCGATTGGAGAAGCTATGACAAACCACCACGCTGAAGACGGCGATAAGAAAAGCATTCTGGATGCCCGCATTGAGCGAGCATATGCAAACGAATATGACGCCGCCTTTGCCGCCGCGACCATCAAGAACTACGCGTCGCTACCGCTCGCGACGATCTTGGCCGACCACCCTCAACTGCTGAAGCGCTGCACAAAGATCATGGGCGACCCCGACATTCGCAAGCTGACAGACCCCTATGCCCCAAAACGCGACAACGATTCGTACGTTCTTACCGTAGGCTGCCTAGCCCATATGCTTACGGCGCTCGACACGAAACTCAAGCTCGCATGGGAACCCGACAAGCGTCATGAACTCGAAAGCAAGCGGAACACCCTGCGCACCGCACTGTTCCTTCCGTTGGACGGCCTCAAGCGCTGCAACGTCGAGCTCAATGCACAGGCGCGGCAAAAGCCCGGGACCACGGGGCAGAAAACTCCAAGACCCCATGCGGCCATCGTCGACCGCAACCGATATAACCGCATGACCGCGCACTTTTCCGCCGAGGGAGCAGCCATAAGGACGCTGATCGACCTGCTGTGCCTCCTGAGCATCAACGAGCTATTTGAGGGCTATCTCGCCCTTGTTCCCGCGACGGCACCCAAGTCGGTAGCAAAGATCATCGAGACCTGCAGACGCCAGTTTGAGCGCCATCGCAATGGCAGCGAGATGAACGCCAGCATCGCGCAGTACTACGCGGCTCATTACAAAAATGACGGATGTGCCCCTGTCGAGCATCAGCTGCGGCTCGCCTACACCACGCCCGTCGCAACGCTCCATCGCTTTGGAGCCCTTGGCGCTTGCGAGCCGCACGAACAGGCAGCCTGCCCCACAACCGAGCTCGATCTCAGGCTCGGACGAACCCTGTAGCCCGCCAGCCCCTCCGCGGGCAACAATCCTATTCCACAACACAACCAACAGAAAGGAGTCCTCATGGACACCAATCATTCCCCCATCATCAGCCCCCTCACCATGCGTGAATCCGCCCGAGGTATCACGCTTACCAGCATTTACGATGAGATGCTCGCCCGTCGCGAGCTCTCCGTCATGGGAAACATCGAAACCCCGATGGCTCACGACCTATGCCAGCAGATCCGCCTGCTCGATGCCACCGACCCCAGCCGCCCCATCACCATATTTGTCGCCAGCGCCGGCGGAAGCGTGCGATCGGGTCTTGCGATCTATGACGCCATGCGCCTCGCATCGTGCCCCATCCGCACCGTCTGCCTGGAATTCGCCGCGTCCATGGGCGCCGTGATCTTTATGGGCGGCGACGATCGCCGTATGGCGCCCCATGCAGAGCTCATGATTCACGACCCGCTGATCCCCCAGGGGGCAGGCGGCTCGGCACTTGCGCTGCAGGAAACCAGCCGGCGTCTCATGCAGACCCGCAAGACCCTCACGCAAATCCTCTCGGACCGCAGCGGCCTCACGCCCAAGCGCATCCAGTCCCTCACTGCAAAAGACACCTACCTTTCGGCCGAGCGCGCCGTCGAGCTCGGCTTTGCCCACGAAATCCTCTCGACCACCAAGGAGGTCGCCCATGTCTAACCTCGCCAGCCGCCTCGCCGCATCTGAGTCCGCATCGTCCACCATCCTCGCCAAGGATCGAACGCTTTCCTGCGACACCCGCCAAACGGGACTCAACAACAACGCACTTGTTATCGGCCCCTCGGGAGCCGGCAAGACCCGCAACGTCCTCAAGCCCAACCTGCTGCAAATGAACGCAAGCTACATCGTGCTCGACACCAAAGGCACGCTCTGTCGCGAAGTGGGACCCGTGCTGGCAGCCCACGGTTACCGCGTGCAATGTCTCAACTTCGCCGACCTCAACACCGTCCCGGCCCTTGCGCCCGGCATCGAGCGCTGCGGCTACAACCCCCTGAGGCACATTCGCCGCAAGGTGGACGGCAGGCCCAACCAGCAGGACATCCTCTCGGTGGCAAAGGCCATCTGCCCCATCGAGGACAACAACCAGCCTTTTTGGGATCATGCGGCGGCAAACCTGCTGTCGTGTCTTATCGCCTACGTCACCGAACAGCTACCCGCCGACGAGCAGACGATCAGCTCGGTCATCAAGCTGATCGAGCACCTGCAGGACGGTGCCACGGGTCGATTGTTTGACGACCTGATCACGACCGACCCCCAAAGCTATGCCCTCTCGCTATGGCGGCGCTACGCCATTACGCAAAATGCCGAGCGCATGCACGCGAGCATCGTCGGCATCCTTGCCGAAAAGGTCATGTGTCTGGGATTCGACGGTGCGGCACAGCTCTATCGTGAGTGCCATCAGGTGGACTTCGCTTCCATGGGACACACCCTCTGCGCCCTGTTTGTAACCGTGAGCGATATTGACCGCAATCTCGATCCGCTGACCGGCCTCTTTATTTCGCAGGCGTTTATGGGCCTCATTCGTGAGGCCGATAGGCAGCCCGACGGCAGCCTGCCCGTGCCCGTGCGCTTTATGCTCGATGACTTCGCAAATCTGCAGATCCCCCAGATCGACAACGCGCTCTCGATTATCCGAAGCCGCAACATCTGGGCAACGTTGCTGCTGCAGTCGACCAACCAGCTCGATGCGCTCTATGGCGAGGCACGCGCACGCTCCATCATGGGCAACTGCGACACGCATCTGGTGCTGGCGTTCCAGGATCCCGAGAGTGCCCGGGCGTTTTCCGACCGCGCCGACGCGCTGCCCAGCACGCTCATGGCGACGCCGATCGATCGCTCGTGGCTCTTTGTACGCGGTCGCACTCCCGAACAGGTCGAGCGCTTTAGGCTCGAAGACCATCCGCTCTACGGGGAGCTGCCCGAGGCGCAGCGAGGCCATGCGGAGGCCGAGATCTAGGCGCAGGGTTCTCGCAGCGCGCGGCGCCCCGGCGATGTTCCACAAAGGCCGTGCGCCCCGGGACCACGGCAAAGCAAAGGGGCCCGCATCCGATAGGATACGGGCCCCTGACTATAAGGCGCGATGCGTTAACAGCAGCGACTACTTGCGGTGAGCGCGGTAGAACTCGATGAGCGCCTGGGTCGAAGCGTCCTGCTCGGCCTTGGCGGCGTCGTCGTGGAAGGCCGGGGTGATCTGCTTGGCAAGCTGCTTGCCAAGCTCGACGCCCCACTGGTCGTAGGAGTCGATGCCCCAGACCGTGCCCTCGACAAACGTGATGTGCTCGTACAGGGCGATAAGCTCGCCGAGCGCGAACGGGGTCAACGTGTCGCCGAAGATCGAGGTCGTCGGGCGGTTGCCCTCAAAGCAGCGGGCCGGGACGATCTGCTCGGGCGTGCCCTCGGCGCGCACCTCATCGGCCGTCTTACCAAAAGCGAGCGCCTTGGTCTGGGCCAGGAAGTTGCCCAGGAACAGCTCATGCACGTCTTGACCGCTATCGGTCGCAGGGTTGGCAGTGTTGGCGAAGGCGATGAAGTCGGCCGGAACCACCACAGTGCCCTGGTGCAGCAGCTGGTAGAAGGCGTGCTGACCGTTGGTGCCGGGCTCGCCCCAGAAGATCTCACCGGTATCGGAGGTTACGGCGCTGCCGTCCCAGCGGACGTGCTTGCCGTTAGACTCCATGGTGAGCTGCTGCAGGTAAGCCGGGAAGCGGTGCAGATACTGGCAGTACGGAAGCACGGCGTGGCTCTTGGAACCGAAGAAGTTGACGTACCAGACGTTGAGCAGACCCATCAGCGCGACGGCATTGTTCTCGAGCGGCGTGTTGCAGAAGTACTCGTCGATGGCGTGGAAGCCCTCGAGGAACTGCTGGAAGCGCTCGGGGCCGAGCACGACGATCAGCGACAGGCCCACGGCGGAGTCGACAGAATAGCGGCCGCCGACCCAGTTCCAGAAACCGAAGGCGTTTGCGGGGTCGATACCGAAGGCCTCAACCTTCTCGAGTGCGGTGGAAACGGCGACAAAGTGCTTTGCCACGGCCTCGGCGTTCTGCTCATCGGAACCGTCGATGGCACCCTGAGCCTTGAGCTGCTCGAGCATCCAGGTCTTGACCTCGCGGGCGTTGGTGAGGGTCTCGAGCGTGGTGAAGGTCTTGGAGACGATAATCACGAGCGTGGTCTCGGGATCCAAACCCTTGAGCTTCTCGGCCTGGTCGTTGGGATCGATGTTGGAGATATAGCGGCAATCAATACCGGCGTCGGCATAGGGACGCAGGGCCTCGTAAGCCATGACCGGGCCCAGGTCGGAGCCGCCGATGCCGATGGACACCAGGTGCTCGATCTTTTTGCCGGTAACACCCTTCCACTCACCGGAGCGCACGCGCTCGGCGAAGGCATACATGCGGTCGAGGACCTCGTGCACGTCGGCGACGACATCCTGGCCGTCAACGATGAGCTGGCCCTTCTCGCTTGCCGGGCGGCGCAGCGCGGTGTGCAGGACGGCGCGGTCCTCGGTGGTGTTGATGTGCTCGCCGGAGAACATGGCGTCGCGGCGCTCCTCGAGCTTCACCTCGCGGGCAAGATCGCACAGCAGCTTGACGGTCTCATCGGTCACCAGGTTCTTCGACAGATCGAAGTGCAGGTCACCGGCGTCAAAGCTCAGCTTGTTCACGCGCTCGGCATCGGCGGCGAACCAGGCCTTGAGGTCGATACCTTCGGCCTCGAGCTTCTCCTGATGAGCCTCGAGCGCCTTCCAAGCGGCAGTCGACGTAGCATCGATAGGTGCGGCAACAGTTGCCATAAAGTCCTCCTCAGCATACGGGCGCACGCCTCCATGCGCCCGGACATTCAGATGCCACTATTCTAGCGCAGGTCAAGACTACAATCAGCGAGCGTTGCCAATCCGCCCTCAAACGGCGACCGACCAAAAAGGGACAGGTTTATTTTGGCAGGTCAAACGCTTTACCAATCAAAAATTACCTATCCCTTTATGCCAAATATTAGACCGCGGCGCACACGCTGCCGAGCAGCTCGCGCAGAGGAGATCCAATGCCCTCCAGCAGTTCGGGCGCGATGATGGCAAAAACGGGAACCTCGCCGGCGCCCACGACAGCAGGCACCTTGCCCTCCGAGACAATGCATCCATAAGGGACAAAACCGTCTTCGCCGGCATCGAGCGCCGCCATGCGACGCGCGAGTTCGCGCGCAAAGCCGGCAGTATCGGCATCGCCAATCGCCAATACAAAGTCAACCCCTTCGTCGGTCGCCAGGGCCACGGCTTCGTCGATCAGCTCGTCTCCCCCGTCGCCCTCAACCGAGCCGCAGTGGAAAAGCACGCGCTCGAGCAGAGCTCGATCAAGCGAGCCGAGTGCCGCCGAGACAAGCTCATCACGCGTGTGCTTGTCGCCTCCCAGCACGACCAGTGCCTTAGTGCCGCCATAGTGGGCAACCAATCGCCCGCACCAGCGAGCCACATCCCCATCCGCAACCAAGCGTGTCGGCATACCAAACCCATAATTGACCATCTTTCCCACAGCCCTTCCGTGCGTATAGGCGGTATCGATTGTTAGGCTCATGCTACGAAGCAAGGTTTTCCGAGCTGTTTCGCACTCTTTAGAGCTGCGTTAAAAAACCCGATGCAGCCGCACGACCATACCTACAAAAAAGGGACAGGTTTTGACGATGTCCGGACGAGCGGGTATTATCGAACAAGTATTCGATAAGAACATGTGTTTGATGGGAGGACGCGTGGGACACGAGCGCCACACCTATATCTGCATCGACCTCAAGACGTTCTACGCCAGCGTCGAGTGCGTCGACCGCGGGCTCGACCCGCTCACTACCAACCTGGTCGTTGCCGACGAATCGCGCGGGCGCACGACCATCTGCCTTGCCATCACACAGGCCATGAAAGACCTCGGAATCCATAACCGCTGTCGCCTGTTCGAGATTCCCGACGGTATCGACTACATCAAGGCCGTACCGCGCATGCAGCACTACATGGAGGTGTCGGCGCAAATCTACGGTATCTATCTGGAATTCGTCAGCCCACAGGACGTGCACGTCTACTCCATCGACGAATGCTTTATCGACGTGACGCCCTATCTGGACCTCTATCACACCGACGCTGAAGGCTTCGCCTGCATGTTGCGCGACGAGGTCCTGGCGCGCACCGGCATCACGGCAACGGTTGGCATCGGCCCCAACCTATTCCAGGCCAAGGTGGCACTCGACATTACCGCCAAGCACGTACCCAGCCGCATCGGCATACTCGATGACGAGACCTTTCGCAAAGAGATCTGGCCCCATCGCCCCATCACCGACATCTGGGGCATTGGGCCCGGCGTGGCAGCACGACTCGAAAAATACGGCGTCTACGATCTGATGGGCGTCGCGGCGCTCGACGAAAACCTGCTCTACGACGAGTTCGGCGTCAATGCCGAGTATCTTATCGACCACGCCTTTGGGCGCGAGCCGACAACTATCGCCGATATTCAGGCCTATCGCCCGCAGGCAACCTCAACTACCACAGGACAGGTGCTCTCGAAAGGCTATGCCTATGAACAGGCCTACACCGTCTTGCGCGAGATGGTCGACAACGCTGTGCTGGACTTAGTCGATAAGCACGTGGTGTGCGACAGCATCTCACTCTTTGTAGGCTACGCGAGCGAACGAGCCGACATACGCCGCCTCGACGCCAGCGGCACAGCGCAATATGTGGACGGGTGCGGGCACCTGCGTTCGAGCACGTCGAGCATCGAACCCACCGCGACCGCCGGCCCCGAGCTCGCACCCCGTGCGCCCAAGCCCGTCCAGCGCAATGACGAACGGCGCCGACTGGTGCGTGAGGCACAGGCAATCGATGGCATCTTTGTGGGAGATCATGGCGGCAAACCGCGTGGTGGCTATGCCGCGCTCTTCGCGCACTCCAACGCTTCGCGCAAGCTGCCCGAGCGTACCAATTCGTTTAAGAAGATCATGGGCTATTTCGATGAGCTCTGGGCGCAGACCGTCGATCCCAAACGACCGGTCAAGCGCATTAACCTGGGATTTGGCAACCTCATGCCCGAGGAATTTGCCACTATCGACCTGTTTAGCGATGTTAAGGCCGAAGAGCGCGAGCGCGACCTGGCGCGCGCCGTCCTGGCCGTGAAGGGCAAGTACGGTAAGAACGCGCTCGTCAAGGGATTAAGCTTTACCGCCGGCGCCACCGCGCGCGAACGCAACGATCAGGTAGGAGGACATCGTGCCTAAGTCCCAACAACAGCCGATGCGGCCACCGACACCCTTTGAACGCCTAACGGACCCCGAGGGAAGACGTCGCTCCGCCGACCCAAAGCTTACCGCCAACGGCGCCGTCCGCGCCGGCCGTGCCGCGCAGTTTATGCCCTTTGCCGCCCTCACGGGATACTACGAGCTCGTGCGCAAACAAGAGATCACTGTTGAGCCCAAATGCGAACTCACGGAAGAAAAGGCCCTCGAGCTTTCGAAAAAGCTCGAGGGCCTCAAACGCGGCGACCTGGTGCGCGTCACCTATTACGATACGTACGGCTATCGTAGCCGCACGGGCATTCTCGACGAAGTGTTACCCGCATTCAAGCTGCTCAAACTCAGGGATATCGCCATCAACTTCGACGATATCCAAGGCATCGAGCTGCGTGGTCGAGCCTAGCAACGAGAACGCTTGCGCAAGACGAGAGCAATGCCAAGCACTGCGGCAGCTGCAACCAGCAATCCCAAGACCAGCGTGAGGGTCGAGTCGCCAGCGTGAGGCAGCGAGCCGTCCTTCGGAGTCTTCTTAGTGGTCGTCGAAACGGTCGTCGCGGTGCTGCTCGACTGGTCGTTGCCGCCCGTCTGGCTGCCACCAGGCTGATTGCCGCCACCCGGCTGCGAAGGATCGGTGGGTTTCGTCGGATCCGGAGTACCGGGATCAATCGGATTCTCCGAATTCTCCTTGCGCTGGATCCAAACCTGGCAACCATAGAACGGGTTGGCGGTACCAAGGCACAGACCCTGGTTGGTCACCGCAAAGGTGCGCAGACCATGGTTATACGGATCGTTAAAGCCGTTAGTCGTCAGCGTCGTAAAGTTCACGCCGTCCTCGGTCACATACATATCAAAGCCGCGCTCGGCATCGCGCAGGTAGTACATGCACGTAAGGACACTCTGCAACTTCTTGAGGTTCTCCGCACTCAGCAGTTTATCGAATGCATCCTGAATATCACCCGGCAGCTCGGTGCCATAGGCATCCTCGTACTGCTGCTTCAGGCTCTCATAGCTATCGAGCATATCCTGATACTGGTCGGCAAAGGACTTGAAGTACGCGATCTCGCCATCGATCTTCTGGACATAAGCGGCGTCGTCCTCAACGTCCTGGGACATCGTCGCGGCCTGATCGCAAAGGTCGCCCGCGGCATCCTCCAGCGCATCGCTCAGGTCGCCGAAGCCCTTAGCGACCTCGGTCTTCTCGTCATCGGCCTCGACGGCCTCAGCCTTCTCGTCATCGACCTCGACGGCCTCGTCTGAACCATCGACATCGACAGCCTCGTTTGAATCATCGTCCGCAAGCGTGTTCACGGGAACGATGGGGTCGTCAGGCGATTTCTTGTCGAGCAGGTGATCGAGCAGGTCCCTAAGGCGCTGAACCTGAGAGTCCCACTCCTCGGGCGTCATATCGATAATGTCGCCATTGGAGAACTGGCCGATCGGCTCAAGCAGGCTCGCGGTATCAAAGGTACCGATATACAGCTTGCCGTCGAACTTCTGCATGCGCCAAATGTACTGGTTCTCGTTTCGGCCAAAGCCCGAAGTCAGGCCGGAAATACCGCCCTCGGGGAACATGTCGGTGCGATCGCCAACGACGAGCTCCATGTTCTCGTCCTTGTCCATGCGGTAGATGTTAACCGACTGCTCAAGATTGGCATTCACAAACGAGCAGTCAACGCCGCCCATGCTGCTCTTGCCGCCCTCTTCGGTGTTTGATTTGTTGAACAGGATGCGCTCGAGGGCAATCTCCTCGTCGTTGTATTCACCGATATAGAGGTAGTCGTTGTAGACGATGAGGTTGGCAGCGCCAGAACGGGTACGGGCAGGATCGATGCCAAAGCAGTACTTTGCACCGTCCGTCTTCTGATCGCCGACAATGGGAGTCCACGAATAGCTGCCGTCGGCATTCTTGTCGCCACGGACCATGGCAAACGACTGCATGGAATTATCATCGGGAGCGTTCTCGGGCGTACCGGTGCAGATGGTCGCATAGAGATGGCCATTGTACGAGACCATATCCCAAATGGCGCCGCCGTAGATGCTGTCCTTATAGCGAATCGCCGGATAGCCAAACAGCGTCTCCGAGTTGGCAATCTCGGTGAAGCTGTCCTGGCCCTTCGAGGGGTCAGACGACGTCAGGATTGTCGACACAAAATTACCGTTCGCGTCTTTACCCACATTACTGATGACGAGCTGGCCATCATGGACGCACATGCCGCGGATACCGGTAGAAATACCCTGCTTGTAGGCAGCACCGTAATCCTGCATGCTCGAAAGGCCCTGATAGACAACTTTGTACTCATCCGTCTTAGGATCGATCTCGTATACAGCAGGCAGGCCGCTTTTGCCGCCATTGGTCCTGACGCTGCCGCAGAAATAGAGCTTACCCTTATAGCTCACGGCATTGCGAAACAAAGGAGCGACGCCGTTGAGCGATTCAGAGAGCAGCAGCTTGGTCTCACCGGTCTTGGTATTGATCTTGACCAAGATGCCGCCGCTGTCCTTGTCGGCCGTGCCGTCCTCCTTCTGCTGTCCATAGAAGAAGGTGCCGTTAAACATGGCCTCCAGCGTCAGGCGCATGGTCTCGGCATCAAAGGAATCGCCCAGCGTGCCGTTCATGAGCGTCAGCGTGTTGCCCATCGCCGCATAGCAGGTGCCCACATAAAGCCAGTCACCATAGCTCGCAGCCGCCCAAGTGTAGCTCTGGCCGCGATCGCCTTCGTTGTTGGCAGTATTACCATCGGCGCCCGGAACGGCAACGGCACCGCCACCCTGGTAGTCGACGATGCCATCCGGCTGCGACGTTCCTACCGTAGGATGCGAGAGCTTTTCAAAGGAATACCCATTTCCCGCATTGTAGGTAACGGCACCCGAAGCGTCTTCGGCATGCGCCGGCAGCGGCGATACCAAGATAGCGGCAAGCGCTGCCACCAAGCCAAGTGCTCCCACTCGTCTCATAAGGCTATAACCTCCCCTGTCCTAAAGCCCAGCTTTAGCATTCTTCATTTCTGTCCACGGTTAATTGCAATCTGAGCACAGCAATAATCAGTGTATAAATATACACCTGTAATTTTTTGGACGGGTTAATAGATGCTCGATTGGTAGCGAATTCCGCGCAAACCGTCACCAAACTCCACTTTTGCCGCATCTAAAGGTTATTTTTTGCGCAAATTTTTGGATGTCGATAGTCGCAATGAGCAGGAGGCCGGTATCCACCGGAGAGGGCAACGCCTACATTTTCATAACGTAATAGCCCGCGCCCCTCACCGCCGTCTCGAGTGTGTCGCGATCAACCGGGCGCTTCGAGCGCACGCGTGCCGTGTGGTCCGCAAACGTTACCGTTGCCCACACACCATCCAGCGCATTGAGGGCATTCTCAACATTCCGGGCGCAGCCATCACAGCTCATGCCGCCGATAAGTAGCTCATCGCAATAGGGGTAGTGAGACTCGACAGTGTCTGCCACCACAACCCTCTTGGCTTTCTTGCCGCTCGCGCCATCGCTGCAACAACTCTTCCCGTGTGTCGAAGCGGCAATGCGACGCAGTCCAAAAAACATGCCGACGGCAATGACGGCCAGCACGATGAGATTCGCAGGGTTGAGCAAGTCACTCATGCGTTCCCCTTTCAAGTAGCCCTATCTAGATACCCCCATGGGGTGTTCCCATCTTAACCCAAAATCATGTCCGTTCGGTCAATTAGTTTCCCTCTTCAAACTTTTTAGTTGAACAAGGCTTACTTTCGTGTATAAGTTTTCCTAGGCTAACGGTTTAGATCCGTAAGGAGCGTCGTGACTCGAACCATAGACATCCCAACGTTTCAGGCGGCAGTCGTGCGCAACTGCTCCCCCACGCTCGCGGGCATCAAACCGGCATCGCTCTTTACCTATCCAGGAGTCTATGCCGATCAAGACGGCTCAAGCGTAACTGCGGCGATCGAGGATCGCCGAGCACGCCTGCTCAACGTTATCGCTCGGTGCAATCACGAGCTTAATCCGTTCGGTATCCATCTGAGCGTTTTGGTCTGGCGCCCCTGCGGGGCGCTCGTATACGCATATCGGCCCAATAGCCTCGCCACTTACCTTGCTGACCCGCGCGCCAAAACGGCACTCGCCAAGAAGGGCTACGACACCGGCAACCTCTCGGCATGTCTTGTGCACCTAGCATCACGCATCACGCTCGCGAGCAATAACGCCGCGGAATGCGCCTGCGGCCAGACTCGATGCGCACTACCCCAGCAAGCTAGCTGCAGCAAAGACTGCACCTGCGAGTTTCCACACGAAATTGGCTATTTCCTGGGATATCCCTACGACGACGTGCACGAGTTTATCGCCCAGCGTGGCGAGAACTACAAGATCTTTGGAGCCTGGAAGGTCTATACGAATGTCGAGCAGGCGCTTGCGACGTTTGATGCGTACCGTGCCTGCACCCAACACCTCACCTTTATCTATCAGCAGGGCTGCAGCTTGGCGCAACTTGCCCAGGCGACCCGATAGAACGTACAAACCGCGGCCGCACGCCGCACAACCGAAAGGACTCAACATGAGCAAGATCGCCGTCGTCTATTGGAGCGGCACGGGCAACACCGAGGCCATGGCAAACCTCGTTGCCGAGGGCACCACGTCCGCGGGCGCCGAGGCCGAAGTCATCCCCTGCGCCGACTTCTCTGCCGACAGGGCCGCCGACTATGATGCCTTCGCCTTCGGTTGCCCCGCCATGGGCTCCGAGGAGCTTGAATGCGATGAGTTCCAACCGATGTGGGACGAAGTCAAGGAGACCCTCGGCGACAAGAAGGTCGTCCTCTTTGGCTCTTATTCGTGGGCCGAAGGCGAATGGATGGACAATTGGAAGGCGGACGCCGACGAGGCAGGCGTCAACGTGGTCGACTCCGTCATCTGTTACGAAGCCCCCGACGATGAGGGCGAGGCGGCCTGCCGCGCCCTTGGAGCCGAGCTCGTCTAGCGGCAATGAACTCCGCCCGTAACACGCTCTGCACCAAAACACATTCGCGTCCCAACAAAAACGGGAGCCGGATCACATCCGGCTCCCGTTTTCTGCTATGTCAGTCATATAAAGCGGCTACGAGATATTGCCCAAAAACGCCTTGGTGCGTTCGCTCTTGGGATGGTCGAAGACCTCGCTCGGCGTGCCGTCCTCCACGATAACGCCGCCGTCCATAAAGACGACGCGGTCGGCAACGTCGCGGGCAAAGCCCATCTCGTGCGTCACCACGATCATGGTCATACCGTCACGCGCAAGATCGCGCATAACACCCAATACATCGCGGACAAGCTCAGGATCGAGCGCCGACGTGGCCTCGTCAAAGAGCATCACGTGCGGATTCATCGACAGGGCGCGGGCGATGGCCACGCGCTGCTGCTGACCGCCCGAAAGCTGGCTCGGCATAAAATCGATGCGCTCGGCCAGACCGACCTTGGTGAGTTCCTCGACGGCGATCTTCTCGGCCTCTTCCTTGCTGCGCTTGAGCACCTTTTGTTGCGCAAGCATGACGTTCTTTTTGACCGACAGGTGCGGGAACAGATTGAACTGCTGAAACACCATGCCCAAGTGCGTACGCACCTTATTGAGGTCAACGCCCTTGGCGCAAACATCCACGCCCTCGACGACAATCGAACCACTCGTGGGCTCCTCGAGACGGTTAATGCAGCGAAGCATCGTTGATTTACCCGAGCCCGAGGGTCCCAGAACGACAACGACCTCGCCCTTGTGCACATCAAGATCGATGTCGCGCAGGACCACGTTATCGCCAAAGGCCTTCTGGAGATTCTTGATGCTGACGACGACCTCGTTCGAGTTATTGGTTTCGCTCATGATAGAACCTCCTTACAGACCAGCGATATGGTCGGCGGGCGTCGCTACAACCTGTCCGGCGCTCTTGGTGGGACGCTTCTTTTTGGTTTCGGCCGTACCCAGCAGCCTCGCCTCAAGACCGCTCACCAAGCGCGCAAGCGGCAGGGTAATGACCAGATAGAACAGGGCAGCAACCACATACGGCGTAATGGAGCCCGTCGTTGCCACGATGGTGCGGGCGTTCATGACGATCTCGACCACGCCCACGGCGGCAAGCAGCGACGTATCCTTGTAAAGCAGGATAAACTCGCTGGTCAACGTAGGCAGGACATTGCGGAACGTCTGCGGAATCATAACGTAGAGCAGTGTCTGGAAGGCATTCATGCCCAGCGATCGAGCAGCCTCGTTTTGACCCTTGGGGATCGATTGAATACCGGCACGGAAGATCTCGCACAGGTACGCAGACGAGTTCATGGCCATGACGATAACGCCCAAGACGTAGTCGTCAACCTTGACACCGGCAAGTGGCAGGCCAAAGAACGCAATGTAAATCTGCAGGAACGCCGGCGTGCCGCGGATGATATTCACATAGATGCCGGCAAGACAACGAAGGATGCGCGATTTGGATATGCGCATGAGCGACAGCGCAAAGCCAAAGGGAATGGCCAACGGAAATGCCACGAGCACGATCGAGAGCGACATAAGGAAGCCCTTGAAGACGATCGGCAGGCTCTGGACCAAAATCACCGGGTTCAGGAACAGGCGCAGGAACATATTGGAGTTCCAGGCCTCGACCCACGGCTGTTCCTTAAGATCGGCCAGGAAGTTATCGAATGCCGTCACACCCTTAATCTCGACGGAAGGAATCTTGGAAATCTTCTTGGTCGAACCGTCGGCAAGCGTATAAGTTCCGCTAAAGGCCTCATCGCCGCCCTCGACGGGGAACGTCACGCCGTAAACCTCGACACGGAAAAAGCCGCCGGCAGGCGCCGTCTCGCCAAAGTCAATCTTGAGCGTCTGGCCGTCAGCCTTGCACGTGGGCTTCATGGGCGTACGATCCATGAGGTCCTCGCCCGAGAGCATCGTCAATCGCGTGTCATCGGTACCAAACGTCGTGCCGTCGACAAACGTCAGCGAAAGACCGCTCAGCTCCTCATCGGCATCGGCCTGGACCTCCCAGGTAATGCGCGTCTCGGTGCCGCCGACCACAGCGCTGCCCGAACCGGTGTTGGGTCGGGCGGTAATCTTTGCGGTCTCAAGCGCCTGGGCGGTTGTGGGCGCATATGCCCCCGCGCACACCAGCGCGAGCGCCACGGCCATGACGCAGGCTAGCTTTTGGAGCAAGGCGGGCAGTGGAAAACGCTGCTCCGCAGCCCCTTTGTTCAGTCGAGACAAGGTGGCTCCTATCGTAGAAGTTGCCGGCAAAACGAGACGGAAACACTCTCCGTCAAGAGAAGCGCAAAGGCCCTCTCCGCCAAAACGGAAAGGGCCCGCGCGCAATCAAGTAGCTATTTTACTTGATGTTGTACTTAGCCATGAGGGCGTCGACGGTACCGTCGTCAGTCAGGTCCTTGATGGCCTGGTTGATGTCGTCCTTGAGCTTGGTGTTGCCCTGGTTGATGGCGATGGCGTACTCCTCGCCGGTGCTGACCTGCTTGATGGTCTGGCAGGTGTTGAACTGCTCGGCGGTCAGCTGGCTGGCAACGGAGCGGTTGGTGACTACGGCGTCGCCCTTATCGGACTGCAGGGCGCTGAAGCACTCGGTAGCGTCCTTGTAGGGGACGATCTTGGCCTTGGGGAAGTTCTCCTGGGCAAAGGCCTCGGCGGTCGAGCCAGACTGGACGATGATGGTAGCGTCGGCGTTGTTGAGCTTCTCGCTGAAGTTATCGGCCGTGATGTCGGTGTTATCGACCTTGGTCACGATAGCTTGATCGTCCATGTAGTAGGAATCGGAGAAAGTGACTTCCTTCTCACGCTCGGGCGTGTCGGTGATAGCCGCGATGGCGACGTCATACTTGGCGCCCGAAGCGACACCCGGGACCAGCGTGTCAAAATCATTGTTGACGTACTCGACATCCAGACCCAGCTTATCGCCGATAGCCTTAATGAGTTCAAGGTCAAAGCCCTGGTAGTCGCCGTTGTCATCCTTGTACTCAAACGGAGCGTACTCGGCAGAGGTGCCGACGGTCAGTGTGCCGTCCTTGACGAGCGCGTACTCCTTGGAGCCGTCGACCTTCTCGACCTTAGCGTCGTCAGAGCTGCTGGAACTGGCATCAGAACCAGAGGTGGCGTTGGACGAGCCGCAGCCCGTCAGAGCAAGGGCGAGCGCCATAGCACCCGTGGCGGCAAATGCGCCAAGCTTCTTCAGCTTCATAATCAGTCTCCTTCCAATGACCCCACGTGATTCAGGGGTCTGCAAAAACTGAGGGTTATTATGCACCCGCTTGGAAGAATCCGCAATTAGAAAACTGATTGAAACAAACCCATAACGTGAATGGAGCACTCCACTTTATGACAGTCATCACTGCTGCAATGACCTTAACAATTTGATTTCAGCCGCATAACCTGCAAGTTCGTTCGGTGTCTCCAAAATGAATGGCAATGCGCGCAAGCGGCCATTCGATACAATATTCTGCATAACCTGCATACCGCCGCCAAACTCTTCGCTACCCAGGTAGCCCTTACCGATGCATTCGTGGCGGTCCTTATGGGCACCGCAGGGGTTCTTGGAGTCATTGATATGCACGGCGCGCAGGCGCTCGATACCCACCACACGATCGAACTCGTCGAGCACGCCTTCAAGATCGTGGACGATGTCGTAGCCGGCGTCATTCACATGGCAGGTGTCCAAGCAAACGCCCAACTTGGCCGACAGCTCGGGGCACTTGTCGGCAACGCCCTGGATGATGAGTGCCAGTTCCTCAAAGCTGCGGCCCACCTCGGTGCCCTTGCCGGCCATGGTCTCGAGCAGCACCGTCGTCTGTTGGCCCTCAAACATCACCTGGCACAGGGTGTCGACGATCATCTGAATGCCAGCGTCGGAGCCCTGCCCCACATGCGCACCGGGATGGAAGTTGTAGTAGTTGCCGGGCAGCGCCTCCATGCGCCGCAGGTCCTCTGCCATGGCCTCCAGGGCAAACTCGCGCGCCCGCTCTTTGGCTGAGCAGGGGTTATAGGTATACGGGGCATGAGCCACGAGTGGGCCAAAATCATTTTGCGCCATAAGCTCGCGCAGGGCGGCCACGTCATCCATGTCAAGGTCTTTCGCCTTGCCGCCGCGCGGGTTGCGCGTAAAGAATGCAAAGGTATTGGCGCCAATTGACAACGCCGTCTCTCCCATCGCCCGATAGCCCTTCGTCGTGGATAGATGACACCCGATCGTCAGCATCCCCAGCTCCCCCTCATCAGTTGCGGTGAAATAGTTCCTGTCGATGCCTTATTCTGCCGCAAGCAGGAACTATTCCACCGCAAGTTATAAAAGGGGCATCAGAGATGCGGGGCACCAAGCACTACGGCTACGGGCGCCGGCGTCATGATCCCTCACGCGTCAGCGCCAGGTCCTAGAGGGCTAGACGGATTGCATCGATAATGCGCGCGCAGCGCTGTGTGGCGGCAAGGGGCATGACGGGACTCTCGAGTTTCCCCGCCCGGATGAGCTGGGTCGCATGCTGGATTTCGCCGTAGAAATCATCGACCTCAAACGGGGCATTTATTTCGAGCATTCGTCCGTCGGAGCACTTCACATGGGCGAGCTCGGGGCGATGAAGGCGCTCGATTTCCAACGAGCCCCGCTCGCAGGCAATCGTTAAGCGGCTTTCATATGCTGCTTCGCCGTCGACCACCATATGAATGGGTATACCGCCGACACTCATATGGATCTCATCGGCCCAATCCACGCGGCCGCCCGATACGTCACGCCAGCGAACTTCACGAGACGAAACATCGCACGCACCCGCAAGCAGATCCTCAAACCACCCGACCGCATAGCAGCCCATGTCATATAGACAGCCACCCTGCAACGGATCGAGCAGATAACTCGAAGGGGACTCACCATAATCGAGTTTTTGCACGCTTTCGATCGAAACGATACGGCCGAGCTCGCCCAACGCAAGCAAGCCCTTCACGCGAGTACGCATCGGGCAAAACCGATTTTTCATCGCTTCCATAAACGGCACGCCGCACTCACGGGAAACGGAGGCGATCGCATGGGCCTCTTCTTCATTCAAAACGGCCGGCTTTTCGCACAGTACGGCCTTTCCCGCGCGCAGTGTCCGACAGACCCAATGCGCATGCATGCCATGTGGAAGAGCCAAGTAGATTGCGTCGACATCGGGGTCGGCAATCAGCGCATCATAAGCCGCATCGCCGCTATCGTCAGCCGTGGCATAACTGTGCGCGGCATCAATCGAAAACGCCCTGCAAAACTCCTCAACATGCGAAGGAGTGCGGCCGGCGGCAGCCACAAGCCGTGCCCCGTCCACCTCCTTGAGCGACGATGCAAATCGATGCGAAATGTGTCCAGCGCCCAAAACGCCCCAACGAACCTCACGCAAATCATCACATGAATCCCGATGACCCACGACAGCCCCCCTTCAGTTGCGGTGAAATAGTTCCTGTTTGGCCCCTATTCTGACGCAAACAGGAACTATTCCACCGCAAGTTATAAAAGGGTCATGAGGAGCGCGTTTTGCCGAAGGCCTTAAGCACCGCCGTCACGGGGCCAGGCTGAAAACGTCGGCGCACATCGTCGAGACGCTCGGGGATATCGATGTGCTGCGGACAGTGCCGCGCGCATTTGCCGCATTTGACACAATTGCTCACCAACTTGGGCTCGCTTGTGCGCACCGCGCTCGCCGTAAAGTACTGCGATAGACCCGTAAACCAGCTGTGCGCATAGCTTGCGTTGTAGGCGGCAAAACACCCAGGGATATTGATGCCTTTAGGACACGGCATGCAATAGCCACATCCCGTGCAGGGAACGCGATTCGATTTTTCAAACTCCCTCAGCACGCGTGCGATGGCATCGAGCTGAGTAGCTGTCATCGAATCCGGCAGGGCCCGATCGGCCAACGCCGCGTTCTCATCCACTTGCGCGGTATCGGTCATACCCGAAAGCAGCATCGTCACCTGAGGATGGTTCCACACCCACGAAAGCCCCCAGGCGGCTGGAGTGCGCAAATGCGGGTCACGGGCGCCATCGAGCACAGCGCGTGCCCGCGGCGGCAGTTTGCCCGCTAGACGACCGCCCAGCAGTGGCTCCATCACAAACACCGCGAGCCCGCGCTCCGCAGCCGCCATGAGTCCTGCCGTTCCCGCTTGGTAACGCTCGCCGGCATAGTTGTACTGGATCTGGCAAAAATCCCAGTCATATGCGTCAAGCACCGTCAGGAAATCCGCCGCGCTGCCGTGATACGAAAAACCAATCTGGCGAATGCGCCCCGCCGCCTTTTGACGCGCGATCCAGTCCTCGATGCCCAACGCCACCACACGTTCCCACTGGGCGGGCGAGGTAATGTTGTGCATGAGGTAATAGTCGATATGGTCGGTCCGCAGGCGGCGCAGTTGCTCGTCGAAGAACCGGTCGAAATCCTCCGCGCATTTGCACGAAGCATGCGGCAGCTTGGTCGCGAGCAAAACCTGGTCGCGTAGGCCTAGGCGCTCAAGCGAAGCGCCCACGCAAGCCTCGTTGCCGGGATAGAGATAGGCCGTGTCCAGGTAGTTAATCCCCTGCTCCACCGCACGGGAGATGATGGCGTCGGCTGTCTTCGCATCCGGGCGTCCCGGCGCACCGGGAAACCTCATGCAGCCCAGCCCCAACGCCGAGATACGGTTACCGCTTTTGGGGTCAACGCGATATTGCACGGCCCCTCCCTTCGCCATCAGCGCCCCGGCAAGGCGAAACACAATGGTCACGCAGCCGAAACATCGTGGAATCGCAATCGAGAATGTATCGTAACGTAGCAGAAATCGAGCCGTCACGACACCGCTTTAACATCAGCAAAAAGCCCGATGAAAGAAGGCGAGCGTGACCACGCGTGAGGATGCCTGCCCCTACCCCGGCGAACAATACATCCTCTCGGTCGGCCGTTACCAGATCGAGGTCATGGACCATCTGGACGAGCTTCCCGCCACAGGCGCTGTCATCTTCTGCACCTTCCCCAAGGTGCGCGATGGCGTTGGATATCCCGCACGCGTTTTTGCCATCTACCCCGCGGCATAAGTTCCCATGCGTTTGTTCTTCTAAATTCCGCCTCCGGTGCACGCTACATGCTCCAGCGGCATACAATCCACCGGGCGCTCCGCACGAGGGCGCCTTTTTGTGAGGAGATGATTCACGTGCAGATCAACAAGGTTGCCTTCATCGGCAAGGGCGGCGTCGGCCTACTCTATGGCAGCATGATTGCCAAGACGCTCGGCAATGATGCCGTCGAATACATTATGGACGACGCCCGTTTCGAGCGTCACGCAGGTGACGCCCTTACGGTCAACGGCGAGCCCTGCGCACTCAAGTCCGTGCGCGCCAGTGAGGCAACGTTCGCCGATCTGGTCATTCTCACGGTCAAGACGACGGGACTCGACCAAGCACTCAAGACTATGGAGCGCGTCGTGGGACCCAACACGCTCATCGCCTCGCTGTGCAACGGTATTACGAGCGAGCAAAAGATTGCCGAGCGCTTTGGCTGGAAGCATACCGTTCTTGGTATTTGCCAGGGCATGGATGCCGTGTTCCTCGACGGCACGCTCACCTTTACCAATGCGGGCGAGATTCGCTTTGGCGCGGCAGCAGGCACTGAGCCCGCAACCGTCACCGCCATTGACGAGCTCTATACGCGCTGCGGCGTCGCCCATACCGTCGAGAGCGACATTGCGCACCGCATGTGGGCCAAACTCATGCTCAACGACGGCATCAACCAGACCTGCATGGCCTACGGCGGGACCTACGGAAGCGCCACGGAGCCGGGCTCCGAGCAGCGTCGCTGCTTTGTTTCTGCCATGCGCGAAACGCTTGCGGTCGCCAACGCCGAGGGCATTGAGCTGACCGAGGCAGACCTGACGCAGATGGTGCACCTCATCGAGGGAATCGACCCCACCGGTATGCCCTCGATGGCGCAGGACCGCATCGCACAACGAAAGACCGAAGTCGAGGAGTTCGCGGGCACCATTTGCCGCCTGGCCGCCAAACACGATATCCAAGTGCCGCAAAACGATTGGCTCTACCAGAGGATTCGCGAAATAGAAAGCAGCTGGTAGCCTCGGCCGCATCGCGACACGCGCAATACAAGCAGGCAGGCCTTCGCGAGGATTCCGTCTTCGCGAAGGCCTGCCGCATTTGGCTCGAGGCTAAAACTGAGGCCTATTTTGCGATTCCGGAACCTCGTCCTCGTCATCGCGGCAAAGTAGCACGCCGGCGCTTCCCAGCAGCGCCGCTGCAATCAAAGCGCCCACAACCACAGGAGCGGCACCCGTAGCGGACTGCAAGCCGACAGCTAACGCCGCCGTCGGACCAAGACATCCGACCAAAAGGGCAACGACGGCAATAGCGACATCTCGAGCGTTCATGGGACCACTTCCTCCACGAGAAAGACTTTGTTTCTCGTGACTTAGTGTGCCCCGCGCCCATATGCGCGGCGTACTGCCACGGTAAGCACTCTGTTAGCTCAAGCGCATACATAGAACGGGCATCCTTACGTTACCCTAAAGCTCGGTAAAGGCGCCCGTCCATCATGTGCAATCGATGTCGGCAGATTACCAACCGGTATAGTAGTCGGTAGTTCCGGCTGCGCAACCCGAATCGTAGACCTTGCACTCGCCCTTAGAGCCCGTAAAAGTGGAGCCCTGGGACTTATCGCTCGCTGCCACAACGTAGTAGCCGTCGGCATCGCGCCAGAAACCCTCGGAATCCTGCGTCCACTCACCCGTGCGGTGATGGTAGAGTACGTTGCTGCTGTAATAGGTCTCACGACGACCGTTATAGTTATTGACACCGGCGGAACGCGTCAGTCCCGAACCATTCGCATAATACGTAGCTGCCGTATAGGACGGGCCGTAGTCTGCGTTGCCATATGAAGCCTGGGCGGTCTCGGCGGCTTCTGCCTCGGCGGCCGCAGCCTCGATTGCCTCGCGCTTAGCATCCTCGAGCGTCGCGCGCAGCTCATCGAGCTCGGTCGACTTGGCGTCGACCTCCACCATCGTCAGCAGGCTACCCGCACCGTCGATGCATTCTTGAAGCACGGCGCGCTCGCCATCGGTGGCATAGTCGCCATACATGTTCATGATAATTTGAGCGCGAACTTCCAAAGAGTCGCGCTTGGCCCCCATGGAGGCGTTCCACTCCTGCATGGAGCCAAAACCGTCGCCGCGATAATCGACGGGCTGCATCAACGTGGCCTCAGAGGGCGCGGAACCAACCGCGTCGGACAGCGTCGCCGCGTGGGCATCAGTTGCGCCGGCGCCCGTCAAAAGCGCCACGGTCAGAGCGACGGAAAGGGCGGCGGCTTTCGGTTTTCGTGAATCAATCCTCATGTAGCTGGAAACCTCCGTAGTGCGTTTTTGCTGCGTTTGAGCTGCGTGTGATTCGATCGCGCTGCATAGTACCCCGAGCAAATCGCGACCTGCGGTTTTTCTCAAAAGGCGCACGTCATTTGCGTAAAACTCACATCCTCTCAACAGGAGTTTTCCACATCTCGATTGCATAAAGCGTGCCAAAAACCCTGTTTTTGCACCCTCTCTATGCAAAAAAGGCGCCGGTGCGACCATTGTTCGCACAGGCGCCTTGAGCAGGCATTTAATGCAGTTATACCATCGAGTCGCAAGGGGTCCTTGCACAAGTCGCCTTACTCGTCCAGCGCGGCGAAGGCCTGCTTCAGATCCCAAATGATGTCCTCGGCGTTCTCGGTACCGATGGAAAGACGGATCGTGGAGGGCGTGATGTTCTGCTCGGCGAGCTCCTCGGCAGAGAGCTGGGAGTGCGTGGTGGTAGCCGGATGCACGACGAGCGACTTGACGTCGGCCACGTTGGCGAGCAGCGAGAACACCTGCAGATGATCGATGAACTTCCAAGCTGCCTCCTGGCCACCCTTAATCTCAAAGGTAAAGATCGAGGCACCGCCGTTGGGGAAGTACTTCTGGTACAGCTCATGGTCGGGATGCTCGGGCAGGCTCGGGTGGTTCACCTTGGCGACGTGGCTGTCACCGGTCAGGAACTCAACGACCTTCTTGGTGTTCTCGACATGACGGTCAACGCGCAGCGACAGAGTCTCGGTGCCCTGGAGCAGGATCCAGGCGTTGAACGGGCTGATGCAGGCGCCCTCGTCACGCAGCAGGATAGCGCGGACATAGGTTGCAAAGGCGGCGGGACCGGCAGCCTCGGCAAACGAAACACCGTGGTAGGAGGGGTTGGGCTCAGCGATCTGGGCGTACTTGCCACTCGCCTTCCAATCGAAGTTGCCGCCGTCGACGATCACACCGCCCAGCGAGGTGCCGTGGCCGCCGATAAACTTGGTTGCGGAGTGGACGACGATGTTGGCACCATGCTCCAGCGGACGGAACAGATACGGGGTGCCGAAGGTGTTGTCGACGACAACCGGCAGACCATGCTTCTTGGCGATCTCGGAGATGGCGTCGATGTTGGGGATGTCGGAGTTGGGGTTACCGAGCGTCTCGAGATAGATGACCGTGGTGTTGTCCTTGATGGCGCCCTCGACCTCGTCCAGGTTATGGGCATCGACGAAGGTGGTCTCGACACCAAACTGGGAGAGCGTGTGCTCCAGCAGGTTGTAGGAACCGCCGTAGATGGTCTTCTGGGCGACCGCGTGGTCACCAGCCTGGGCAAGTGCCTGCAGGGTATAGGTGATGGCAGCGGCACCGGAGGCGACGGCAAGACCGGCCACGCCACCCTCGAGCGCGGCGATACGGTCCTCGAAGACGCCCTGGGTGGAGTTGGTCAGACGGCCGTAGATGTTACCGGCGTCGGCAAGACCAAAGCGGTCGGCGGCGTGCTGGGAGTTGCGGAACACATAGCTCGTGGTCTGGTAGATAGGCACGGCACGGGAGTCGGATGCAGGATCGGCGCTCTCCTGGCCAACGTGCAGCTGCAGGGTATCGAAACCAAAGGTGTGCTCGGGGTTGTTGATAAACTGGCTCATGATGATCTCCTTGATCGAACAAAAGTAATAAGAGTAAGAGAAGTAAGTCGCTGTCTCCTGATCACGCCGACGGGCGCAAACAGGAGCCCGGCATTCGTCTTGGTAAGCAATTCATATGCGGGCCTCCTTTCGCATCCCGGTTCCGTGGTCGGCTTAATTACCTACCGCCTTTGTGTGTTTTGAATAGTACGAGCATTGTTTCCCTCGGTCAATCACTTAAAAGCGCTAATCTGTTATCTGTTTTATAGATAGCAATCGAGAGGATGGCGTCGATGACCCTTCAGCAGCTTCGTTTTCTGATTGCCGTGGCAGAGTCCGGCTCAATCAACGCTGCAGCTCAGCGCCTCTATACCGCTCAGTCCAACATCTCAAACGCTGTCAAAAGCCTGGAACAGGAGCTCCATCTGGAGATCTTTACGCGCTCCAGCCGCGGCGTCACGCTCACCAACGACGGCACCGAGCTATTGGGCTATGCGCGCCAGGTCGTAGAGCAGGCCGACATGCTCGAGGCACGCTACGAGGACGGCGGCACACCCCAGGCGCGCCTTGCCGTCTCGGCCCAGCACTACGCTTTTTCGGTCGAGGCCTTTGTCAACGTCGTCGAGCGCTGCCGCGACAGTAAGTTTGAGTTCATCATGCGCGAGACCACCACCTCGCAGATCATCGACGACGTCCGCGCATTTCGCAGCGATATCGGCATTCTGTACCTGGATGACTTTAACGCCCGCGTTCTGCAGAAGGCCTTCGCCGATGCCCGCGCAAGCTTCCATCCCCTCTTCGACGCGACGGTCCACGTCTTCGTTAGCGAACGCCACCCGCTCGCACGCCGCCCTCAGCTGTCCCTTGCCGACCTCACGCCCTATACGCGCTACAGCTTTGAGCAGGGAACCTCAAACTCCTTCTATTACGCCGAGGAACCTTTTAGCTATATCCCTTGCGACCGCAACATACGAATCTCGGACCGCGGAACACTTACTAACTTACTTATCACGTCGAACGGTTACACCCTGTCGACCGGTGTCCTTTCCAATGAAATGCAGTGGGGTATGGCATCGATCCCGTTAGCAGACGCCCCAACGATGCACGTAGGATATATCATGCACGACGAGCGCAAGCCCTCTCCTCTCTTGCGGCAATACCTCGACGAGCTCAACCGCATCATCCATGCCGACCAGCTGTCGGAAGACGGGGTAGAAATCGTAGATTGCTAGCCCGCGGCGGGCATGGCGCTACAATGGTCACTCACACGAAGCGTACCCAACGAAAGGAACCATGTGAAGGTCATCATCTATACCGACGGCTCGGCCCGATCAAATCCGGGACGCGGCGGCTACGGCGCCGTGCTCAAGTACACCAACCCCGCCGGCAAGACCTTCACCTCCGAGCTTTCGCGTGGCTACGCCAAGACCACTAACAACCGCATGGAGCTCATGGCGGTCATCGTGGCGCTCGAGGCACTTAACCGCCCCTGCGAGGTCGAGGTCCATTCCGACTCGCAATACGTCGTCAACGCCTTCAACAAGCACTGGATCGACGGCTGGAAAAAGCGCGGGTGGAAAACTGCCAACAAGCAGCCCGTCAAGAACCGCGACCTGTGGGAGCGTCTGCTTGCCGCAAAGAGCAAGCATAAGGTGGAGTTCATCTGGGTTAAGGGGCATGCCGGCCACGAGCTCAATGAGCGCTGCGACGAGCTCGCCACCACCGCGGCCGACGGAGCCAACCTCGATATCGACGCCGGCTTTAACGAGAGCGACCTGTAATAGCGTTTTCGCGCAGCTTTATATCCCCACGCGCTACACTCATCCTGTAGACCAAACAACGCAAGGGGGACGTATGCTGCGTATAGCGACCATCGGCACATCCATGATCACCGACGACTTTATCCAGGTCGTCAATGCCAACGACCAAGCCGCGTTTGTGGGCACGCTTTCACGCGATGCCAATCGCGGTGCCGCCTTTACCGCCGAGCACGGCGGCGAACGCAACTTCACCGCACTCGACGAGCTCGCGTCCGCCGACGACGTCGATGCCGTCTACATCGGCAGCCCCAACGCGCTCCATCACGAGCAGGCGCTCGCCTGCATCGCCGGTGGCAAGCACGTCATCGTCGAGAAGCCCTTCTGCGCCACCGAAGCGCAGGCGCTGGAAGTCTTCCGCGCTGCCGAGGCAGCAGGTGTCGTGGCCCTCGAGGCGATGCGTCCCCTCCACGATCCCGCCTTCCACGCCGTCGAGGACGCCCTGGGCGAGATTGCCCCCATCCGCCGTGCCTCATTGCGCTTTGGCAAGTATTCCTCGCGCTACAACGAGATTCTCGCGGGACGCACCACCAATATCTTCGATTGCAATATGGCATCGGGTTCCCTCATGGACATCGGCGTCTATACCGTCGAGCCCATGGTCGAGATCTTCGGCATGCCCTCCGGTCTCACCAGCATGGCCACGCTGCTCGACCCATCAACGCAAGAGCTCACCCATGGCCCCATCGACGGCTGCGGTTCCATTCTCGCCAGCTACGGCGGTGGCCGTATCTCCGTCGAGCTCGCGCACTCCAAAATTACGAATGACCTGCTGCCCTCGCAGATCGAAGGCGAGCGTGGCACTATCCAGATCGACCATCTGTCCACGCCCCGCAACGTCCGCATCGACTATCGCGGCGACGTCGTACGCGGCTCGGCGACCGAGGCACCGCGCGAACAGGACGACAACGGCCGCGCGCTCGACCTTCCCAAGTCAAGCAACACTATGGAATACGAACTCGCAGACTTTATCACCGCCATCGGAGGCATCGATAACGTTAAGGAAGAGATCTGGGAGACCCCGGCGGGACGCCATGAGCTCGGCCACTACCGCGATGTCACGCTCGTCTCGCTGCGCATCATGGATGCCGTGCGTCAGCAGGCCGGCATTACCTTCCCCGCCGATTCAGTCAAGCAGGCCTAGCGATGGGCTTTTTTGACAAGTTCTTCTCCGGCATCAATCGAGAGCCTCAAAAACCGTCTGGCGTTGAGCTCGAGCTGCGACGCAGGCTTACCGTGCTAGCAAGCGACGCAGCCACTCAAAACGCTCCGCAGCGCTATTTTCTGCGGTGGGAGGGCCAAGTCCAGGGCGTCGGCTTTCGCTTTACCAACACCAATCTCGCACAGACGCACACACTCACCGGCTGGGTACGCAATATGGAAGACGGTTCGGTCGAAATGGAGGTACAAGGCGCGCCTGCGAATATCCTGTCTCACCTCGAGGCGCTCCATGCCTCCTATGAGCGAATGGGCATACGTTTTCGCCTCGAGGACGCACAAATCCGCGCCGCGCTTACCAGCGAAGATGGTTTCAGTCCTCGTTATTAGTATTGTGTGCTAAATACGGTATCATTTACCTACGACCGTTGATAGAAAAGAGGCGAGGCGCATGGCGGTGCAAAGAAGAAACACCAAGCAGCGGAAACTGGTTCTTGACGCCGTGCGCCAAAGCTATAACCACCCCACCGCCGATGAGATCTACAACGCCGTGCGCGCGCAGGATGACAAAATCAGCCGCGGTACGGTCTACCGCAATCTCAATCTCTTAGCCGACGCCGGCGAGATCCTCTCCATCAAGACACCGGGCGGCAGCCGCTTCGATCGCACGATCGAGCCGCATGCGCATATCATCTGCACCTCGTGCAGCCGCGTCATCGACGTACCGCTCCCCTTCGATGCCCAGCTCGACGCCAAGGCGTCCGAGCAAATCGGCTGGAACGTCACCTCGCACTACACCATCTTCGAGGGCCTCTGCCCCAACTGTAGGTAGATTTTGGGACATGCCTACTCAGCAAGTAGACGACGCAGCTCTTCTTCGACCGTGCGCACGTAGCGGACACGGTCATTGACACCGCGCATGCTGGGATTGCAGCTCTCCATCAGATAGGGATGGCCCACCACGTTGAGCATGTCGCGATCGTTTTCGTTATCGCCAAACGCCATCATTTCGTTAAGTGAGATCCCCAGCGCGCAACCATAATCGGCAAGCGCGGACCCTTTGCCCGAATCAAAGCCGATAAAATCGGTCCATTCGGTTCCCGACGTCATCACGTCGACACGGTCGCTAAAGAGGCGCTCGAAATACTCCAGCGCCGCCGGCTGCTCTGTCTCGGGCGTTTGAAACGCAATCTTAATGACATCCTCGTCAATGTCCTCGGGACGGTCGACCACCGCCACATCGCAGTGGACCTCATAGCGCAGGTGGTCAACAAACGCATCGTTGCCGCTTATGGTGTAGAGGTGCCCCTCGCACGAAAGTGTCACGTCGGCATGGGGATAGGCGACCACGGCATTCGCGATATCCATCGCCAGGTCACGCCCCATAGAGCGCTTGACGACAGCACGCCCCTCGCTCATGACCAGGGCGCCGTTTTCGCATACATAGGCGAGCTCATCGGCCACCGGGGCAAACAGATAGCGCAAGCTCGCATATTGACGGCCACTCGCCGGCATAAACACGATACCGCGACGATGCAGCTCATCAATGAGTTCAAAGGCCTCGGAACGCGGCTCGCGCTCCCCCGGATGCAGCAACGTGCCGTCCAAATCGCATGCAATCAGCCTGATTCCTTCAAGACCCATATGCTTTCCCCCACAGCATTTCATCAACAGCAAGACGGACTTTGAATAGTTGCCTCTCAAAGTCCGTCTTACGCATACGCACGTTAACCGCGCGCCTTCTTTACGATCGTAAAGTCTGGAGCCATACTCACAACAACATCCGCCGCGCTCGATGCAAAGCGTCGACTGGCATCGAGCTCGCGTGTGACCACCGAGAGTCGAACGCCCCCAATACCCCGGAGCATGCGACCCAAAACCGGTTGCACCGGCGTATACATGCGCACGGTATAATCATCCGAGTCACCCCGGAAGAGCGGCGCATGCATGTTGCCGATCTCCCAGCACGCATGTGCGAGCACAATCGGATCCATGCGGTCGACTTCGACCAAATAGACCTCGGCGCTGCGCAGGCGTACGACAACCGCTACGGGCACCGTGCCCGTGCGGTCGACAGCGAGCACGTCACCGTCGGCAAGACGCTCGCCATCAGTGGCATCCAGCCGGGCATTCACCGTGCGCCCCAGCTCCGTCACGCCCACAAACAGGCGCGCATCAGCCTGGTCCCAATCGAGTAGCAGCTCGTCAACCTCAAAGACGCCACCCAGCTCCCGACGAAGCAGGAGTTCATAGGACGGGTCGTTGAGATTTCCCAAGCGCTCCGTAGCCACCAGGTCCACGGACATCAACTAGTCCTCGACCTCAACGAGCTCGATATCAAAGTTGAGATCCTTGCCGGCAAGCTCGTGGTTGGCATCGAGCGTCACGGCCTCGGACGTCACATCGATGACGACAGCGGGGACAGGCATGCCGCTCGGCGTGGACAGGAAGAGCTTCATGCCCTTCTCGATCTGCTCGATGTTGGGAACCTGCTCGGCCGGGAAGGTCAGGACCATCTCGGGGTTGTGCTCGCCGTAGGCATCGGCAGCAGGAATGTGCACGGACTTCTTCTCGCCCACCTGCATATCGATAACGGCGGCGTCGAAGCCCTTGATCATCTGACCGGCACCGCAGGTGAACTCCAGCGGCTCACCGCGATCGTAGGAGCTATCGAACTGCGTGCCGTCATCGAGCGTGCCACGATAATGGGTCTTGACCTTCTTGCCCTGGTTGGACATGGTAACCTCCGTGATAAGGGCGGCGCACAACGCGGGCCGCCGTGAACATATGGCGCTAACTATACCCTAGTCATACAATTCATTGACAGTTTGCAAAGAAACGCTGCAACCGGAGGAACCATGGCATATCCCGTATTTGACCTACACTGCGACACCGCCGACCGTATCGGCTGGGCCACACTCGATCTTGACCTGCGCTTTACCGCCGGCACCGACGGTTATTTCCCCGGCGACGAAACGCATCCGCAGGATTTCGACCTTATCGAGGGCAACGCCTGCGCCATCTCGCTCGCAAAGATCGGCAACACGCCGTGGGCGCAGTGCTTCGCTACGTTTGTCCCCGACGAGATTCCCATCGCCCACGCCGCGCGCTTCCAGGCGCAGATCATGGCGCATATGAGCGGCCAGGCAATGCTCAACCACGACCGCATGGTCAACGTGCGCAGCGCCGCTGATATTCGCCCTGCGCTCAAAGACGGCAAGGTCGCCTGCATCCACACCATCGAAAACGCCACGTTCTTTGCCGAGGACCCCGCGCTGATCGAGGTGCTCAAGAGCTTGGGCGTGCTTATGTCGTCACTCAGCTGGAACGCGCAGGGACCGCTCGCGAGCGGCCACGACACCCACGCCGGCCTCACCGCCGCCGGCATCGAGGCACTTACGCAGATGGAGCACGCCGGCATGGTACTCGACGTCTCCCACCTCAACGATGAGTGCTTTGACGAGGTTGTCGCCCACGCCACGCGCCCCTTCGTCGCAAGCCACTCCAACTCCCGTGCGGTTTGCGGCGTCAAGCGCAACCTCACCGACGACCAGTTCCGCACCATTCGCGACATGGGCGGTATCGTCGGCCTCAACTACTGCAGCGAGTTCCTTTCCAACGACGCAACCGACGAGACCGCCGCAGACGTCACCTTCGACCAGCTGGCGGCACATATCGAGCACTGGCTCGACCTGGGCGGCGAAGATGCCATCGCGCTCGGCGGCGACTGGGACGGTGCCACGGTACCCGCTTTCCTCTCCGATGCCAGCAAGATGCCCAAGTTCCAGAACATGCTCTCCAAGCATTTTGGCAAGACCGTGATGCAAAAGCTCTGCAGCGACAACGCGCTTGCCTTCTTTGAGCGTTATTAATTTCACATCCCTTGAGCGGGCCGGCATGCCGAACGGTCGACATGCCGGCCCGTCCCCAATCTGAAGGACCGCTTTTGACGCAGCAGTTTACGATTTCCGTATCCCGACCGGATGGGACGCCCATCCCCGTCGTCGTTACCAAAAAGCGCGTCAAGAACCTCAACCTACGCGTCACATCGAGCGGTGAGGTCCACGCCAGCGCACCGCTCGGCGCCAGCCGCGAGCGTATCGAAGCGTTTGTGAAGCGCAACAACGCCTGGATTATCAGCCGACTTGCCCAGCGCGAGCAACGTCAGACGACGGCACAGGAGCCGCTCAGCCCCTCGTCCATCATTGCGCTTTGGGGCAAGCCCATCACGGTACAGGACGCACTCGATCACAACTTTGTATCACCCGCACCGCGACCCCAGCAGGCCACCTTCGCAAGTTTTATGGGTGCCGACAAGTCGAACGAACGCCCACAGGCCAAGCGGCTCGCAATCCTCGACGGTCTAACGTCCGACGAGCTCCAAGCCCACATCGACCAGCTCTATACGTCCGAGGTCACATCGGCGCTGCGCGATATTTTGCACGCGTACGAAATCGCAATGGGCGTCTCCGTTTCCCGCGTTTCCGTACGCAGCATGAAAACGCGTTGGGGCTCGTGCACGCCCAAATCCGGCGCCATTCGCATCGCACGAGAACTTGCCGGCTACCCCGTCGAATGCCTCGACATGGTTGTCGCCCACGAGCTCGTCCACTTGCTCGAGCCAAGCCACAATCAGCGGTTTCACGCCCTGCTCGACACGTACTGCCCCAACAATAGAGCTCTGTCGCAGCGACTCAAAAAACCGCCCGCCAACGAGCTTTAGCGTCAGCTAGCGCACGCGCTCGATCTCGACGCCACAGCTTGCCAGGGGAAGACCGACGGGCGCCCAAGGCTTATCGAGCTTAACACGCACGCCAAGCAGCAAGGGATAACGACGTAGCAGCATCTGGGCCACACCCTCGGCTGCAGCCTCGATGAGCTTAAACGCATGCTCGCGCAGATAGCCATCGACATCGTGGCACACCGAGCCGTAATCAATAGAGGCATCCAGGTTATCGTGCTCCCCCGCCGCGCGCAGGTCGGCATAGAGCACCAAGGACACGACAAACTTCTGCCCCAGGGCGTTTTCCTCGGGATACACGCCGTGGTTGGCAAAGACCTCGAGACCATCGATAGTAATGCGGTCGGCATGGCGCAGGTCGTCATAGCTCACATGGGGCACCGCCGTTGCGGCGGAAATCTCGCCCCTGCCACGACGGGCAAGCTCGGCACCCTCGGTCTTGGTTGCATTCTCGGGCAGCTTTTTGTTAGTCATCGCGATCGTCTCCTTCGTTCAGAACCCCGACCGCGCATACCGACTACACGCGAATCGACAGGTTCTTTTTATCATCGCTCCAGTTGCAGGCATTGCGCGCAGGGCATGCAAAGCAGGCGCGCGACGCTTTGTCGGCTGCATAGAGCAGACGCTCAAGCGGCTGGCTGTTCACGCGCAGCTTTCGATGGCCCAGAATGGCCGTCTTAATGGCTGCGGCATCTGCCGGCTCAAACGCCACGTCTTCGGGCATGCCGCCGAGAATCGCATCGGCGACGCGTTCGCTTGCAACATCATGGGATATACCCGATTCATACTGTTCATCTTTGCCGATATCGTGAAGAAGTGCCGTGGCATAGATGACCTCGCGGTCAAATTTGAGCTCTTCCTCGAGATTCTTGATCCACATAATACGGGCGACATCCAGCAGATGGTCGATACCGTGGCGGCAAAAGATGCGCCCCGATTCCAACTGCGCAATGTTTCCCAGATGCCGCCGGAACAGTCCGTTGGCACAGATGTAATCAATGCGAGGCATGGCACCAAAGGGAGTCAGGCCCGAAGCCATAAAGCCGCGACGCGACGTTCCTTCATCGGTCTTCGATGCAAAGTCGTTGACGACTCTCATGGTTAGCGGCCCAGCATCCTAAAGAATCGCTCCTCGAGCGACGGATCGGTCTCAAAGACACCGCGACGAGCAAGCGTTACGGTCTTGGTACCGGGCTTTTGCACGCCGCGCATGGTCATGCACATATGCTCGGCTTCCATCAGCACGATTGCCCCTTGGGGGGCAAGATATTCCATGAGGGCATCGGCAACCTGTGTACACAGCTGCTCCTGCAGCTGCAGACGACGGGCATAGACCTCAACCGTGCGAGCAAGCTTAGACAGACCCGCCACGCGGCCGTTAGGGATATAGCCGATCGCAGCCTTGCCATAAAACGGCAGCAGATGGTGCTCGCACAGCGAGTAAAACGTGATGTCGCGCTCGATAACTAAATCGTTCGAAGCGACGGCAAAAGTTTTGGACAGGTGCTCCTCAGCGCTCTGGTCCATGCCGCCGGCAATCTCGCCATACATACGGGCGACGCGTGCCGGCGTCTCCAGCAGGCCCTCACGAGTTGGGTCCTCGCCTATGCCCTCAAGCAACAGCTTTATGGCGGTCTCAACTTTTTCCTGATCGACCATCTAGGCCTCACTCTTCCGATTTTGCGTTCGCGCTATGGTACCACGCCCTCCGGCATCGGCCACAAGCTACATAGTATGGGTCGAATAGACCGGATCGTCCCGCCAAAGCTCCACAGCGTCGCAAAGCGAAACGCCCTCGCGCGCGGCACGAGTGCGCGTGGCGTTCATGTCGATCACCCGCTGATTACTCGAACCCCTAAAACGCAAGGAGATATCGTACAGGTCTTGAACGAACGGGCCGTCCACCAACATATCGAGGCAGGCAAGGATACGGTCCGTCACCTCGGTATGATGACGGCCGCCCGGCATAAGTTCCTCGAGCACGTCGCCGGTAAAGCACCAAATGGTCTTCCCCGACTCCACAGGATAGGCCGCACGCACGCGTTCGATAAAGTCAACGAGACCCGCCTGATTCTCGGGTTCCATGGGCTCGCCACCCAGAATCGTCAGGCCATCAATAAAGGGATGGTCAAGACTGTCGATAATCTTGTCCTCGACGGCACGGTCGAACGGTTCACCCGCGGCAAAGTCCCACGCGACGGAGTTAAAGCAATTCTTGCACCCACGACGGCACCCACTCACAAACAGAGAAGTACGAACACCTTCCCCATCAGCAATGTCGAAATACTTAATGTTCGCGTAGTTCATAGGTAACTCTCCCGGGAGGCCGGGGCATATCATCCCGTCCTCAAACATTCTCGGCCTGCGGCCTGCGAAACTGCGGGCGGGACGATATGCCCCGGCCTCATGCAAAGGGTAACTCAATGAACGAAGCGAACATCGAGTATAGGGTTCGAGATCCAATAAAAACTTTGTTGCAGCCCAACCGCCATCGCAAGCAAAACGTTGTTGCAAGTCAACTCATTTCCGCTAAGAACTTCGAGAAGTGAGCAGACCGCATGCTGCATCTCAACTACGTCAACTTGGCTGAACCGAGAGGGCCGCTTGGGCTTTTGCTCGATATGAGTTCCGCACGCAAAGAAGGCCACTTAATGTGGTCTTCGTCTTGCGCAGGACTGTCCGAAATAGCGAGCAAATGCCCAAGCGGCCCTCTCGGTTCAGCCCCGGAGCGGTATTAGAGATGCAGCACGCGGTCGCGGATCTCCTCGGTTCGACCCTGGTTCCAGAATTGAGTACCGATGTAGCCGCACGTACGACGGGCGACATTCATCTTCTCCTGATCGCGGTTGCCGCAGTTGGGGCACTCCCACACCAGCTTGCCGTCATCCTCGACAATCTTGATCTCGCCGTCATAGCCGCACACCTGGCAGTAATCGCTCTTGGTGTTGAGCTCGGCATACATGATGTTGTCGTAGATGTACTGCATCACGCGAATGACAGCCTTAAGGTTGTCCTGCATGTTAGGAACCTCGACGTAGGAGATGGCACCGCCCGGCGAAAGCTGCTGGAACATGCCCTCAAACTTGAGCTTATCGAAAGCATCAATCTCCTCGGACACATGGACGTGGTAGCTGTTGGTAATGTAGCCCTTGTCCGTCACACCCGGAATAATGCCAAAACGACGCTGCAGGCACTTGGCGAACTTGTAGGTCGTCGACTCAAGCGGGGTGCCGTACAGTGAGAAGTCGATATCGCTTTCGGCCTTCCACTCGGCGCATTTGTCGTTCATGTGCTGCATGACGGCCATGGCAAACGGCGTGCCTTCCTTCTCGGTGTGGCTGTGGCCCGTCATGTACTTGACGCACTCATACAGACCGGCATACCCCAGGCTAATGGTGGAATAACCGCCCACGAGCAGCTTGTCGATCGTCTCGCCCTTCTTAAGGCGCGCCAGGGCGCCGTACTGCCAAAGAATCGGCGCGGCATCCGAAAGCGTGCCCATCAGGCGCTCGTGACGGCACAGCAGGGCACGGTGGCACAGCTCAAGGCGCTCGTCGAAGATCTTCCAGAACTTGTCCATGTCCTGATGCGAGCTCAGCGCGACATCGGGCAGGTTAATGGTCACAACACCCTGGTTAAAGCGGCCATAGTACTTGGGCTTGCTCGGGTCATAGTTGAACGCGTTGGCAACGTTGTTAAAACCGTTGCCCGAGCGATCGGGCGTCAGGAAACTGCGGCAACCCATGCAGGTGTAGCAATCGCCGTTGCCCGCAGTCTCGCCCTTCGACAGCTTAAGCTCACGCATCTTTTTCTCGGAGATGTAGTCGGGCACCATGCGCTTGGCGGTGCACTTCGCAGCCAGCTGAGTCAGGTAGAAGTACGGGGAATCCTCGTAAACGTTATCGTCCTCGAGCACATAGATAAGCTTGGGGAACGCCGGAGTGATCCACACGCCAGCCTCGTTCTTAACGCCCTCATAGCGCTGACGAAGCGTCTCCTCCACAATCATGGCAAGGTCGTGCTTCTCCTGGGGCGTACGGGCCTCATTGAGATACATAAAGACCGTCACGAACGGCGCCTGGCCATTCGTGGTCATAAGGGTCACGACCTGATACTGAATCGTCTGGACGCCGCGACGGATCTCGTCACGCAGACGATCCTCAACGACCTCACGGACCTTCTCGGCAGACGCAGAGACGCCAAGCTCCTCGAGCTCGCGGGCAACCTCGCCGCGAATCTTCTGACGGCTCACCTCAACGAACGGGGCGAGATGGGTCAGCGAAATCGACTGACCGCCATACTGGGAAGAGGCGACCTGCGCGATGATCTGCGTCGCGATATTGCAAGCAGTCGAAAAGCTGTGCGGCTTCTCGATCAGCGTGCCCGAGATAACGGTGCCATTCTGGAGCATATCCTCCAGGTTCACCAGGTCACAGTTATGCATGTGCTGGGCGAAGTAGTCCGAATCGTGGAAGTGAATCAGGCCCTCGTTGTGAGCATCCACGATCTCCTGGGGCAGCAGCACGCGCTGCGTCAGGTCCTTGGAAATCTCGCCGGCCATGTAGTCGCGCTGAACGGAGTTGACAGTCGGGTTCTTGTTGGAGTTCTCCTGCTTGACCTCTTCGTTATTGCACTCAATCAGCGACAGAATCTTGTCATCGGTCGTGTTCTTTTGGCGCTTCAGGCTCTGAACATAGCGGTAGATGATGTAGTGGCGAGCGACCTCGTAGCAGTCGAGACGCATAATCTCGTCCTCGACCAGATCCTGGATCTCCTCGACCGATACGGTGTGGCCGGCCTTCTCACATGCCTCGGCGACGTTTTGTGCCGCATAGATCACCTGGCGGTCGGTAAGGCGAGAGCCTTCCTCGACCTCCAAGTTTGCGGCGCGGATCGCATTGACGATCTTATCGATGTCAAAGGTAACCTCGGTGCCGCTGCGCTTGATGATCTTCATCCTCTTGCCTCTTTCGCATCGTAGCCTCATTGCGCTTCAGAGCCAAACGATGCCCGGCAGGGCTTACCCTGTCTTGCGGCGCCGTCGCGCAATCTGTGTTTTCGATAACCATAGGCCCTCATGCGGACAATCCTCGCAGCCAATCAAGGGGCTCAAAGATCCATCCAAATAATGGGGCGAATAAGGTTCTCGTTCTCTGTCCGCCATCTATCATACGACAAAGAGGCATCTATATCCTGTATTCTTTTTTTAGGTCAAACACAACATATAGTGTTTCAGCAGGTCAAAGCAATTGGTCAATTTGCAGACGCATTATAAATGAAGGCCTCTTGGCAGACTGCTAAAACGTTATCAACCCAACTACCTGCACAGCAGTTTTGAAACCCCCTCAACCGTGCCGCCGCCAAATAGCACCAAAACCAAGCTGCTCGCGCCAAAAGAATCCAAAAGATTGTCCTTGACCAACATGTTGCGGTCATGATGGGCCAGGACACATGCAATCTGCCGGCACCCCTACGGGATACAAAGACCATCGCGTACGGACCTTGGATCAATATTTGATGACTTATTTGGCGGCGCGCTTGGTGGCAAAAAACAAAACAGCCCAGAGGACATAGCCTCTGAGCTGCGAACATTTGGTGGGCGTTAGAAGATTTGAACTTCTGACCTCTTCCGTGTCAGGGAAGCGCTCTCCCCCTGAGCTAAACGCCCAAATGGAGCGGACAACGGGGCTCGAACCCGCGACCCCAACCTTGGCAAGGTTGTGCTCTACCAACTGAGCCATGTCCGCTTACGAGGATTAATCTTACGTGATGCCCGCATCCTATGCAAGAACTTTTTTTGAAAAGTTTTGCGACGCCCTCGCGAACCTCGCGAAGACATCAGCCACCACGGAAGGCGCAGGCAAACGCAAACTCGCCGCAAGAGGCCCTTACATCTCACCGAGCATGATCCAGGCAGAGCTGTCCTGCGCGAGTCTGCCGTCTGCAAGCGCTGATGAGGTGAGCAGGACCCTGCCCGCCGGCAGCTCCACGGGTGCTGCACCGAAGTTCGTCACGCACGCCCAGCCGTTATCGCGGCGATAGGCGATGACGCCGCCCTCAGCGCCCTCGGCACCATCCGCAAGACCGGTGCGCCCGTCAAGATCGAGCCACGCAAGATCGTTGGCGCACCCGCGCAGCTTGCGCCGCAGCCAGAGGGCGTCACGATAGAGCGCAAGCATCGATGTCGGGTCCGTTTCTTCCCTATCGGCAGCATAATCGGAAAACCATGCAGGCTGCGGCAGATGGGGCGCCGCATCAGCGTCCGCCGGCGAAAACCCAAACGATCCGCCCTGCGCGGGATCGTCCGCCGCTACCCACGGCAGGGGCACACGACAGCCGTCGCGCCCCTTCTCGCGCTTCGGTCCGCGCGTATTGGTTGCACTGGGATCTTCGAGTGCAGTCCACGGGATATCAGCCACCTCAAAAAGACCGAGCTCCTCACCCTGATATACGTATGCCGAGCCCGGAAGCGCCAGTTCAAGCAAAAGAGCCGCCCGCGCGCGGCGCTCGCCGAGTTCACGGTCCTCGTCATAAGACGACCCGTCGCGTAAGAGCCAGTCGAGCGCAATCTGGTGGTAGCGCGTCGCCTTGATTTGCGGCAGGGCATAGCGCGTCGCCACGCGCGGCACGTCGTGGTTGGAGAGTACCCAGGTCGAGGCGGAATCGGATTCGATAGCTGCCTTCAAGCCCTCCTCGATTGCAGCGTGCATGTCATCATAGGTCCAAGTGGCCTTGGCAAACTCAAAGTTGAATGTCTGGCCAAGCTCGCTGGGACGCGCATAGAGATACTGGCGCTCAGGCAGCACCCACGCCTCGGCAACGGCGCTGCGCGGCGGATTATAGCGGTCGAACACGCGGCGCCACTCGCGATAGATCTCGTGGACCTCGTTGCGGTCCCACAGCGGATGGGCGCCGTCGTCAACCATGTCATCGCCCTCGGCGAGATGCCACCGGTCGAGGTCATCGCGGTCGAGATCCTTGGCGAGACCGTGCGCCACATCGATGCGAAAGCCATCGACGCCTCGATCGCTCCAAAACGCCAGGACGTCGCAAAAGAACGCGTGAACCTCGGGGCATGACCAGTCAAAGTCCGGCTGCTCGGGCGTAAACATGTGCAGATACCATTGACCGTCCGCAACACGCGTCCAGGCGGGGCCGCCAAAGTTGGCATTCCAATTGGTGGGAGGCAGCTCGCCATGCTCGCCGCGACCATCGCGGAAGATATAACGGGCGCGCTCGGGCGATCCGGGGCCGGCGGCAAGAGCGGCTTTGAACCAGGGGTGCTGGTTGGATGAATGGTTGGGCACGATATCGACGATGACCTTGATGCCGCGCGCGTGAGCCGCAGCGATCATGTCATCGAAGTCGTCAAGCGAGCCGAGACGTGGGTCGACATCGCAGTAGTCCGCCACATCATAGCCGCCATCGACAAGAGGCGAAGGGTAAAACGGGCTCAGCCAGATGGCCTCGATGCCCAGCCGCTCAAGATAGTCCATCTGCTGGGTAATGCCCGCGATATCGCCCAGACCCGAACCGGTCGAATCCTTAAACGAACGCGGGTAGATCTGATAGATCGCGGCATCGGACATCCATGAGCGCGAAGAGGACTTTTCTGCAGCCATGGGGTGAGCCTCCCTTGCAACGAGGTTTTGCGAGATGCCCACGATGATACGCCCAAAGCTGTCATTCGAGGCAAACAACGCCACAGCCACACCCCAAAACGCTCGCTCCCTCTCGGGCTCGAGCCTCCTGGGACGAATCGATCGATTAGTGAAAAGAACGGAAGACTCACTCCCCCGGCCACAACAGCGAGCGGGCTCCGGGTGCCCCAGGTTGCCGCGAAAGAGGAGGGAAGCGTACTTTATGTACGCGACCGACGATTGAGGGGGCAAGATGGGGTGCCCGGGGCTCGCGCAGCGTCAACAAAAAACGCGGTTCGTTAGAACCGCGTAAGATAGTTGGAGCGGACAACGGGGCTCGAACCCGCGACCCCAACCTTGGCAAGGTTGTGCTC
>CANNOC010000008.1 GCA_947507155.1 uncultured Collinsella sp.
TCCTGTCGTTTCCGTGCCCTCGGATTGGGTCATAGTGTCTGACTTATGCTCAACCAGCGGTGCCTTAGACGTTGGGGACGTTCTTAAATGACTAGTCATTTGGGAACGTCCATTACAGTCGAAATTGTCAGCCCGGGACCATCTCGGGCTACGATTGAGGCGCGCCCAGAACGGGCCGCCGACCGGGCGCCCGCGCACGGCCGAACGTCCCTGCCCCCGAGAGGGCCCGTTGGGTGCTGCCGGCGCGGGACGCGCCGCCCCCGACGGCTGATAGGAAAGTGCCGGGCAGGTGCCGCGGCTGGTAATGTGAGTGCCGAGGGGGAGGCCATCCGGTCGAACGACTACCGGAAGGATACCACCGTGAAAGCGCCATCCACCAGGCCCACGGCCGTGCTCGGCCTGGACGTCGGCAAGTCGTCGCGCTGGGCCTGCCTGATCGACCGCGACGGGGAGGTGCTGGCCAGCGCCCCCGTCCGCAACAGGGAGGCCGAGCTCGACGCGCTGTTCGCCTCCGCGCCCGCCGGCACGCTCGTCGTCGTCGACCAGTTCCGCAACATAGGGTCCCTCGCCGTGAGGCGGGCACGGGCCGCGGGGCTCGGGGTCGCCTACCTGCCCGGGCTCGCCGCCAGCCGCGCCGCGGGCCTGTTCGCCGGCGAGGCCAAGACCGACGAGCGCGACGCCGCGGTGATCGCGCGGACCGCCCTGGGCGTGCCGGACTCCCTGTCGGGGGTCCCGGGCCGCGGCGAGGCCCTCGAGGCCGCCCGCGCCCTCTCGTCGCAGCGCGACCATGTCGTCGCCTGCGCGACCAGGGACAAGAACCGCCTGCGCGCGGTGCTGCTCGAGTCCTGCCCGGCCCTCGAGGCCGCGGTCGACCTGTCGGACCGGCGGTGGCTGGAGCTGCTCGCCGGGTTCGGCGGGGCGTGGGGGATCGCCCGCTCCGGGGCCGAGGGCCCGCGGGCCGAGGCCGCCGGGGAGGCCGCGGCCGCCTCCACCGCGCCCCCGCCGGCGCTCGTCGAGGCCGAGAACAGGCAGGTCAGGTTCCTGGCCGCCCGGATATCGGAGGCCCTCGACGAGGCCGGGGCCCTCGAGGCCGAGACGGCGGCGCTGCTCGGGGGCGACGAGACCTACGCGTGCCTGCTCACCGTGCCCGGCATCGGCCCGAGGACCGCGGCGCAGCTCGCGGTGTCGGTCGACATCGGGAGGTTCCCGGACCACGACCACCTGGCCTCGTACTGCGGCATAGCCCCGAGGGTGAGGAGCTCCGGCACGTCGGTGAGGTCGGTCAGGGCGTCCAGGCGCGGCGACGCGAGGCTCAAGTCCCTGCTGATCTTCTCGTGCAACAGCCTGGTGAGGTCCTCGGGGCGCTACGGCGAGTACTACCGGGCCTGCAGGGCACGGGGCATGGGGCACGGGCGGGCGCTCAAGGCCGTCGCGAGGAAGCGGCTCAGGGCGATATACGCCGTGATGCGCGACCGGGTGCCCTACCGGGAGTAGCCCCGACGGTTGACAAAACTATAGGAACACCCAATGAGTACGTGGGGAAGCAGATTTTTCCGTTCGGCGATTTGTGTCTTGAAAAATGTATATAACGACTATAACGTAGTACGAAACATATTGGAAACAATACCGAGGAGGCTGCGTTGAAGAAAAGCAATCTGGGCTATGTGCTGGTGCTGATCGCCGCGCTTATGTGGGGCAGCATCGGAATCTTTGTAAACGGCATCTCGGCCATGGGCGTTTCGTCCCAGAGCATGGCTGCCTTCCGCTTGTTGGTCGGAGCGCTTATCTTGGCGCCGGTCCTGATGTTTATGGGCTGCCGTCCGGGTGAGGGGTCTACCGTGGCTCAGGGTCCGCTGGCCCTGTTCAAGGCAAGCCCTAAAGAGCTTGTTCCCTGCGCGCTTGTCGGTATCGTCGGTTTGGCCGCCGCCAACACCTGTTATTACGAGTGCATGGGCGAGGTGGGCATGTCCACGGCCTCGGTGCTGCTCTACACCTCGCCGGTGTTTGGCGTCATGCTCGGCCGCGTGCTTTATCGCGAGGACGTGACCCCCAACAAGCTCGTTGCCATTGTCTTTAACATCGTTGGCTGTGTACTTGCAGTGACCAATGGTGACCTTTCCGGTTTCCATTTTTCGGTTTGGGGCGTCACGTCGGGCGTGATTGCAGGCCTTTGTGGGGCGTCGCTCGCGGTGTTTAGCCGGATAGCAACCAAGACGGTCCACCCGCTGGCTGTCACGTTTTGGGGCTTTGTTTTTGGCGGTGCGGTTATGGCAGCTATCGCGGCTCCGTGGCCGGATGTCGCCGCGGCAATGTCGCCACAGCTGCTGCTGCTGTTCCTTGGCTTTGGACTCATCCCCACAGCCGTTGCTTACATCTTATATATGCAGGGTCTGTCCATGGGGCTCGAGACATCGAAAGTTCCCGTCGTAATGTCTTTCGAGACGGTCGTCACCGTACTGGTGGGCATTGGTGTCTACGCCGAGCCCGCCGGCGCGATTAAAGTCCTGGGCATCGTGTTGGTGCTCGCGTCCATCCTGATTATGAACACCGACTTCTCCAAGCTGCGCAACAGTGTGTTTGTCGGTCATGTCATTGAGAGCATGACCTTTAAGCCCAACGCGTGGTGGACCGAAAAATCTCAGGACATGGATCTGTTTAAGGAACGCACCGGCATTGCGCTGGAACCCACCGTACAGGAAAGCCCCTGGTACTTCGTGCGATAGGGGATTGCGCGCAGGGTCTGACCTGGGGTTATCCAGCTAGCGCCGGCCTACCCAGTCCAACGTTTCGAGTACGTTAAACCCGTCAACGGTCGATTTTCACCCGCGAACGGTCTTTATACTAATCAGCAATATAAGCAACGTATAAGACGTTATAATGACCATAACGAAAAGGAGGAGGCAAGATGAATCAGATCATTCTCGCATCTCATGGCGGCCTGGCCGCAGGCGCCAAAGACACGCTCGAGATGGTTCTCGGCGACGTGTCGAACGTCCACGTCGTGTCGCTTGCTCGTGACGACAAGGAGCCCATCACCAATAAGGTTGAGGCTATGATCGCCACGTTCAACGCGGACGACACCGTCTATGTGCTGACCGATATGCTCGGCAGCTCGGTCAACAACAGCATGGTCGAGCTTTCCAAGAACGGCACGAAGTTCACGGTTGTCAGCGGTTTCAACATCCCGTTGGCGCTCACGCTTGCTATGAGCCCCGCCCCCGTCAAGGGCGCCGAGCTCGCGGTCCTCATCAATGAGGCCCGCGCCGGTCTGACCAACCCCAACGCACCGGTCGAGGCCGCCGCGGCTCCCGCCAAGAAGGCCAAGGCGTCCCGTCACAGCTCCGGTCCCGCCAAGATCGTCCTCGCACGTCTTGACTACCGTCTGCTGCACGGCCAGGTCGTCTTTACTTGGACCACCAAGGTTCAGGCCGAGCGCATCATCGTCGTCGACAACGCTGCCGCCAACGATGACATCAAGAAGGGCGCTCTTAAGCTGGCCAAGCCCCAGGGCGTGCGCCTGAACGTCTTCACCGTCGAGCGTGCCCTCGCCAAGATGGATAAGCTCAACACCCTCGGCGAGCGCGTCATGTTCGTCTTTGGCAACACTGCCGAGATGCTGCAGTTCTGTCAGGGCTACAAGCTCGACGCCATCAACCTGGGCGCCACCGCCAACCACGACGGTGCCGATCAGGTCGGCGGCAAGGACAGCTCCGTCTTCCTCGACGCCACCCAGAAGGCCGACGTCAACCAGCTGCTCGACATGGGCATCAAGCTCTATGTCCAGCAGACCCCTACGTATCAGAGCGTCGACATCGACGCCAAGCTGTAATCAACCAGGCTTTTGCCTGACTGAAAGGAGAAGGGTATGAATACGTTCATCAGTGCGGTGCTCGTCGGCCTCGTCGGCGTGTTCTGCATGTGGGACTCCCGCCTGCTCGGTCGTCTTAACTTCGAGCAGCCCCTCGTTGGCGCTACGCTCGTCGGTCTGCTGCTGGGCGATGTGCCCACCGGCCTTGCCGTCGGTGCCGCCGTCGAGCTCGTGTCCATGGGCCTGGTGCAGGTCGGCGCCGCCGTTCCGCCCGATATGGTCCTGGGCGGCATCGTGGCCGCTGCCTTTGCGTGCCTGACCGATGCTTCCGCCGAGACCGCCATGACGATCGCCATCCCGGTCGCCGTCCTGGGTCAGCTCCTCGGCATCGTGTTCCGTTCCATCATCGCCGCCCTCACTCATGTGGCAGATAGCGCGATCGATAACGGAAAGTTCAAGACCGCCTACCGTATGCACATCTGCGCCGGCTCCGGTCTGTACGCCGTCATGTACTTCCTGCCGATCTTCCTCGCCGTCTTTGTTGGCACCGACCTGGTTCAGGCCATCGTCAACATGGTTCCCGAGTGGCTGTCCACTGGTCTTAACGTTTCGACCAAGATCATGACCGCCTACGGCTTGGCCCTGCTGCTCACCATGATGATCAAGAAGGGTATGACTCCGTTCCTGTTCATCGGTTTCCTGCTCGCCGCTTACCTCAACCTGTCCGTCATCGCGGTCGCTCTGATCGGTGTGTGCCTGGCTGTCGTCTTCATGGGCTTCAAGTTCAACGGTTCCCATGCAGCCGCCGGTGTCGATTCCGACTACGATCCGCTCGAAGACGACGAAGACTAAGGAGGAACACACTATGGCAACCGCAACCAAGGACGTGTCCCTGAACAAGAAGGTCAGCCAGTTCTTCTGGCGCTCCTGGGCCATCCAGGCCTCTTGGAACTACGAGCGTCAGATGAACATGGGCTTCCTCTACGGCATGGTTCCCACGCTCGATCGCCTCTATCCGGATGAGTCCGACCCCAAGCAGCTCGCTGCTAAGAAAGAGGCTTACCACCGTCACATGGCGTTCTACAACTGCACCCCGCAGACGAGCGCTTTCATCCTGGGCCTCGCCGCCTCCATGGAGGAGGAGTACGCCAAGGATCCCGAGAACTTCGATCCCGATTCGATCAACGCGGTCAAGACCTCCCTCATGGGTCCGCTTTCCGGCATCGGTGACTCCTTCTTCCAGGGCACCATCCGCGTTATCGCCTTTGGCCTGGGCGTTCAGCTGGCTCAGCAGGGCTCCATCATGGGCCCGATCCTGGCCATGCTCATCTCCATCGTCCCCTCTGTGCTGATCACCTGGTTCGCAGCCAAGATGGGCTATCAGGGCGGCCACGAGTACCTGAGCAAGCTTCAGGGCGGCGACCTCATGGAGAAGCTCATGTATGTCTGCGGCATCGTGGGCCTTATGTCCGTGGGCGGCATGATCGCTACGCTGATTGGCGCCACTACCCCGCTGCAGTTCGCTGAGGGCACCGTCGTGATCCAGGACATCCTGGACGGCATGATGCCCCAGATGATCTCCCTTGGCCTCACCGGCCTTATGTACTGGCTCATCAAGAAGAACGTCAACACCGGTTGGCTTCTCGTGATCGCCATCGTGGGCGGCATCGCCCTCTCCGCGGCCGGCATCCTGGCCTAGTCGCGACCAAGCGCTTAACCGCTTTCCCCCGGGGGCCTGCCTGGCATCCCATACCCCAGGCAGGCTTCCATCCCTAAAATGCGACAAAGGGCAGTCCCTTTGTCGCATCCTCAACGGGCCGGCGACTCGGTCCAAACCACGGTAACCCTGCGAGCGCCCGGCAATGTGGCGCCGCAAAAATCGAAAGGAATGTGTCAGATGTACGAGATCGACCTTAACCTCCCTAAGCAGATCGTCGCTGACGTCCTGTCCAACCACGAGATCCACAGCGTCGCCTTCGTCGGCTGCGGCGCTTCCATGTCCGACCTTTACCCCGCCAAGTACTTCCTGGCCAACAACACGGACAAGCTGAACGTTCAGATCTTCACTGCTAACGAGTTCAACTACGACACGCCCTCCTGGGTCAACGAGCACACCTTCGTGATCACCTGCTCCCTCGGTGGCTCCACGCCCGAGACCGTCGAGGCCAACAAGACCGCCAAGAAGCACAACTGCCCGGTCGTCTCCCTCACCAACAAGGCTGGCTCCGCTCTGACCGTCGACGCCGACCACGTCATCGTTCACGGCTTCCACGCCAACTACGCTGCCAAGTGCGAGAAGCCCGGCTATGCTATCGCTCTTGCTCTCGAGATCCTTCAGCAGACCGAGGGCTATGACCACTACGAGGACATGATCACCGGCCTCACCAACATCTTCGATCTCTGCGAGAACGCCGCTCAGCACTGCAAGAAGCTCGCCAAGAAGTTCGCCGAGGACTTCAAGGACGACAAGATGATCTACTTCATGGCTTCCGGTGCCTCCGAGAAGATGGCTTATTCTCACGCCGCCTTCCTGTTCACCGAGATGCAGTGGATCGACGCCGCCGCCTACAACACCGGCGAGTACTTCCACGGCCCGTTCGAGGTTTCCACCGAGGGTAAGCCCTACGTCTTCTTCATGTCCGATGGCGCCACCCGTCCGATGGACGCCCGCGCCCTCACCTTCCTTGAGCGCATGGGCGCCAAGGTCGCTCTGATCGACTCCAAGGACTACGGCCTGGCTGACGCCGTGCCCGCGAGCGTCATCACCTACTTCAACCCGCTGCTGCACCTCGCCGTTATGCGTGAGTACGGCAACCAGATCGCCGAGGCCCGTCAGCACCCGCTGACCATGCGTCGCTACATGTGGAAGCTTTCCTACTAATCACAAGTAAGTAGACCTTACGGGTTGATTGAGAGGGGATGGGGTTTGCGCCCCATCCCCTTTTTTGCTCTGGGGAGGGCGTGTCTGTCGTGTCGCAAAACCCCAGATAAAACCTACCAAAATAAACCTGTCCCTTTTTGGCAGGTGGGAGGAGATGCGTATGATCAAGGCAGTGCTGTTTGATATGGACGGCGTGCTGGTCGATACCGAGTGGTTCTACAACCGTCGTCGCGTAGCGTTTATGGAAGAGAAGGGGTTCCACTTTGACGAGATTCCCGATCTTTCGGGGTCTAACGAGCCTGCCATTTGGGAGGCGCTGGTGCCCGACGATGTTGAGCTGCGCGAGCGCCTGCGCGTGGAGTACAAGCAGGTTTATAGCCCGGACCATCCCGTTCCGTATGCCGAGCTGCTCAACGAGCAGGCGGAGCCGGTGATGCGTGAGCTGCACGAGCGCGGCGTGAAGTGCGCCATCGCGAGCTCGTCCTATCGCGAGCTTATTGACGAGCTGGTGGAGATTGCCGGTATCGCCGACGTGCTGGACTACACCATCAGTGGTCACGAGTGCAGCGCGTTTAAGCCCGATCCCGAGATCTACCTGCGTGCCATGGAGGCGCTAGGGGTGGAGCCTGCTGAGTGCCTGGTTATAGAGGATTCGCCTTTGGGCATCGAGGCTGGTAAGCGCTCCGGCGCCCGCGTCCTGGCGCTGCGTCCGCACGAGGGTGTCAACCTCGATCAATCGCGAGCCGATGCCGTTATCGATAATCTGACCGACATTTTGGCCGCTTTGTAGCGTCAATCCGCCGCGAGAAGCACTGATTCACGCGTCTTTTGCTGCGGATTGGCTTAATTTGTCATCTATTTGGATCCGTTTGGCTTCGATTCGGACTAAGTGAGTAGACTTTTTGGTGCAAGACGAGCACAAAGCGCATCTGCTCTAGTAAAACCGCAGGTCACAGGGGTGGCGGTTTTGGGTGTGCTCTGCAGGTCGCGTAAAGTCTACTCACTTGTTATTTGGGCCTTTGGTCGTGGGGTTGCTGGTCCCGCTTTGGTTGTCGAGGGAGGGTGAATTGAAGCGCCCCCGCATGCTCCGTGCTACAATCGCCGACATGCCTCACAACCAGATTTGCCTTCGAAAGGAGCCCGCGTGGCGAACGCCATCGATCAGCTCACGGACCGCGTGCTCGTGCTCGGCCGCCTTACCATCGTCCGCCGCGCCATTACTGCCGTGGCGGTCACGATTTCCGCCGTTCTCCAGACATTCCTGATCCAGGCGTTCATTCAGCCCGCCGACCTGCTTCCGAGCGGTCTTACCGGCGTTGCGGTCCTGCTCGATCGCGTTACCTCGCTGGGTGGCGTCCACATCGATATTTCGCTCGGTATGCTCGCGCTCAACATCCCCGTGGCGCTCCTATGCTGGAGCGGCATTAGCAAGCGCTTCGTCATCTTCTCGATGATGCAGGTCGTGCTCTCGTCGCTGTTCCTCAACGTCTTTCACTTCGCTCCATTTTTGGGCGACAAGATCATGCTCATCATTTTTGGCGGCGTGGTCTCGGGTCTGGGCGCTGCCATCGCACTTAAATCCGGCGCATCCACCGGCGGCACCGACTTTATCGCGCTGTGGGTTTCCAACCACACGGGCAAGACCATCTGGGGCGTCATCTTTGGTTTCAACTGCTTTATCCTGGCGATCTTTGGCTTTATGTTTGGCTGGGACAAGGCGGCGTATTCCATCGTGTTCCAGTTTATTTCGACCAAGACCATCGACAGTTTCTATCGTCGCTACGATCGCGTGACGCTGCAGATCACGACGCGTAAGGCAGACGAGGTCATGACTGCCTACGTAAACCATTTTCAGCACGGCATTAGCTGCGCCGAGGTCGTCGGCGGATATAGCCGCGAAAAGATGTACCTGCTGAACACCGTTGTCTCGACCTACGAGAGTCAGGACATTATCAAGCTGGTGTGCGACGTTGATCCCGGCGCCGTGATCAATGTGTTCCACACGCTCAACTTTGTGGGCGGCTGGTGGGGTGGTCATGTCGACGAGCCCATGCCCACGGCCGTTCCCGATCCCGACAAGCCCGCACGCATGGCCAGCAGGCAGGCGCGCCTCAGCGAACAGGACAGCCTGCAGCAGGACGACGGCAAGTAGGGTATTGGCATTTTGCCGGTCCTGCGCAACCCATCCGAACGAGCCCCCCGAAAGCCCCGTTGCTTTCGAGAGGCTCTCGTTTGCCCAGATAAAACCTACCAAAATGAAGCTGTCGCTTTTTGGTAGGGAGGGTGTATCGTTTTATCATTATGAGGTAATATGAAACTAGACGTTATATACGTATTAGTTATTTCGATATTTCGATAAGAGTGATTAGATATGCCTGCGCCCAAAAATGCACCGCTTTACCAGCAGATTTACGACGAAATCAAGGATGCGATCGAGAAAGGTGTTTATGCACCCAAGGAGCGTATTCCGTCCGAGCTTGAGCTAGCCGAGCAGTACGACGTGAGCCGCATTACGGTGCGCCGCGCCGTCGAGGAGCTGTGCTCCGATGGCTACCTGGTTAAGCAGCAGGGCCGTGGCACCTTTGTCTCCACGCCGCACATCAATCGCCAGTTTCACGCCTCGACGCTGCAGACGTTTACCGCGCTGTGTGCCGGCAACGGCATGAAGGCCGGTGCGCACGTGATCGATCGCCAGATCGTTCCGGCGCGCCAAAACGAGATGGAGTTCTTTGGCCTGCAGAAGGATGCGCTGCTGCTGCATATCAAGCGCGTGCGTACGGCCGACGGCGAGCCCATCTTTGAGGAGAACATCTTTGTGCCGTTTGATGCCTACCGTGAGCTGTTGACGGCCGATCTTGAGGACAAGTCGATTTTTGCCGAGGTCGAGCGTGTTGGCGGAACGCCGATTGTTTCGGTTGGCTACCGCACGGTCGAGGCCGTTCGTGCCAATACCGAGCAGGCGGCCGAGCTGGGCATTGCTCCGCACGATCCGCTGCTCAACCTGCGTGCCGGCTTCACGGGTCCCAATGGCGAGCCGGTCCTGATGGGTAAGCAGTACTACGTGGGATCGCGCTACGTTATGGTCATGTAGCTCTAGTTGCGCGGTTTTCCAAACCGCGTAACGGCTCGACGCTGCGCCTTTGGTTCCGCCGTTCTAACGAACGGCGGACCGGCCGACGCTGCAAACGCCTCTAAGCGGCAATCTGCAGAATGAGCGTGGATAATCTCCCGTTTTTGGCTCAATGGTGGGTCCAAAGTGGGAGATTATCCACGCTCATCAGGAAAGTGTCCAAAAATCCACGCTCGTTCGTCTTGGATTACGTTGCCCGTGGCCGATGGCGGCGCGGCACCGGTCCGCGTGGCGGCGTATAATCGGCGGCAGATGACTTGAACGTTAGGAAACCATGACCGATAGCATGCAGCAGATGGCGCTCGACACGCTCGGCGCCCATTTTGGCTACACCTCGTTTCGCCCGGGACAGGACCGCATGGTCGATGCGATCCTTGCCGGTCGCGATGCGTTGGGTGTTATGCCCACGGGCGCCGGCAAGTCCATTTGCTACCAGGTGCCCGCGCTCATGCTGCCCGGCATCACCTTTGTGGTGAGTCCGCTGCTGTCGCTTATGGAGGACCAGACCCGTGCGTTGCTCGCGGCGGGTGCGCGACCCAGCTATCTCAACTCTAGCCTTACCCCGGCCCAGCAAAACACCGTGCTCAAGCGGGCGCGCGAGGGCCGCTATCAGCTTATGTACGTGGCGCCCGAGCGCTTGCTTGAGCCGCGTTTTTTGGCCTTTGCGCAGGAGGCCGCGGCGGACGGCGGCATTGGCGTGCCGCTCGTGGCCATTGACGAGGCCCACTGCGTGAGCCAATGGGGCCAGGATTTCCGCCCCGCCTACCTGCAGATTCGCGAGTTCATCGATTCCCTGCCGCAGCGCCCTATCGTGGCAGCCTTTACCGCTACGGCGACCGAGCGTGTGCGCGCGGACATTCAGCAGATGCTCGGCCTGCAAAACCCCGCGACGGTGGTGACGGGCTTCGATCGCAAGAACCTCTACTTTGGTTGCGAGGAGATGGGCGACAAGGCCAAGACCGCCTGGGTGCGCGACTATGTGATTGCGCATTCGGGCGAGAGCGGCATCGTGTATTGCTCGACCCGCAAGACGGTCGATGCGCTGGCGGGCGAGCTTGCCGGGGCGCTGGGCCCCAGCGGCATTCGCGTTGGCCGCTACCATGCCGGCATGGGCAACGACGCCCGTCGTCAAAGCCAGCGCGCCTTTATCGACGACGATATTCAGGTGATGGTTGCCACCAATGCCTTTGGCATGGGTATCGACAAGCCCAACGTGCGCTACGTGATTCATAACAACGTGCCCGAGAGCATCGAGGCCTACTACCAAGAGGCAGGTCGCGCCGGTCGCGATGGCGACCCGGCAAGCTGCCACTTGCTGTGGAACGGTAACGATTTTCGCATGCGCCGCTTTTTAATCGACCGCGGCGATGCCGCCGATGAGGCGCTTGACGACGAGCAGCGCGCGTGGGCGCTCCAGAATCGATATCGTCTGCTCAGCCAGATGGAGGGCTATTGCAATACCACCGGCTGCCTGCGCGAATATATGTTGCGCTACTTTGGCGACGAGGCCGCGGCCGAGCATGCTGCCGCGGCTGGTGCGGGCGCCACCGCCACGGACGAGGCCGAGGGCTGCGGCAACTGCAGCAACTGCCTCACGCAGTTCGAGGTCGAGGACGTCACCGATATGGCCCGCGCCGCTGTGCGCTATGTGGCCACGCGACCCTTGCGCTTTGGCAAGTCGCTCATCGCCGACGTGCTCCACGGCGGCAACACCGAGCGCATTCGCCAGATGCATCTGGACGAGGACCGCGGCTACGGTGAGCTGTCGAGCGAATCGGTCGGGCGTATCAAGGACATCATCGGCCAGCTGTGCGGCCGCGGTTATCTGGCTACCTCGCAGGGGCAGTACCCGGTCGTGGGGCTGGGCCCGCGTGCCACCGAGGTCGAGGATGAGGCGTTTGCCTTTACCGTCAAGCGTCGTGCGTCCAAGCGCAAGGCCTCGGCCCGTGCCCGCCGCGCGGTGGATCTGCTGCGTGAGGAGGCCGAGCTAGATCAGCGCCCGCGCGTGGGTGACGATGCCGAGCTGTTCGAGCGCCTGCGTGCCCTGCGCAAGGAGATTTCGACCGAGCTGGAGATGGCGCCGTACATGGTCTTCTCTGACAAGGCCCTGCGCGGCCTGTGCCGCCTACGACCTCAGACACGCGACGAGCTTATCCAGGTCAACGGTATTGGCGAGAAAAAGGCCGATGCCTTTGGCGAGCAGTTTATGGCGGCGATTGAAGAGTTTGAGTCCGAGCATGCACGGGATGGAGCGTAATGATGGCATCCGACGATAAAACCGAGCGCACTGAGGTGTCCGCCGTGCCGCTGTACCAGCAGGTTATGGACGACCTAAAGGGCGAGATCGCGCGCGGCGTGTACGCATCCGGCTCGCGCATTCCTTCCGAGATGGAGCTCGCGAAGTACTACGGCGTGGGACGCATCACCGTGCGCCGCGCCGTCGAGGAGCTGTCGCGCGCGGGGTATCTCAACCGCCAGCAGGGGAGGGGCACGTTTGTGTGTGCGCCCAAGCTCAAACGCAAGATTGTCCAGAAGGGTGACGTTCAGAGCTTTTCCGAGGGTTGCGCCGCCAACGACATGGTGGCCGGAGCACGTCTGGTGTCGCGCACGGTGGTTGCGGCGACGCGCGAGGACGCGGCGTTTTTTGGGGTGGAACCCGGCTGCGAGCTCATCGTGGTCGAGCGCGTGCGCACGGCAGATGGCGTGCCCGTCATGCTCGAGAACAACGCCTTTGTGCTGGCCGACCATCCCTATCTGCAGACGCTTGCCGACAAGGACCTCACGGACAATTCCATCTTTGCGCTCGTTGCCGAGCATTCGGGCCGTGCGCCGCTCAAGTCAGACCCCTGTACGGTGGAGATTGCGCTTGCCGATGCTCAGGCGGCCCCGCTGCTGGAGGTGCCGGTCGGCGAGCCGCTCTTCTATATGGAGGCATACTTTACCGATGCGGACGGGCGGCCCCTGCTGCTCGGACGCCAAAAGATCGTGGGCTCGCGCTACGTGTTCGACATCTAACGTCCATAGATAGAACAACATAGAACAAATTTGGTGAAATGACTTCACGTGCATCGTCGTGCGTGCTATAAATAGGACAACATAGAACGACCGCAGGTACGAGCTGTCGTCGTTCAAAGCCGCCACACAAGGAGGAACATCACCGTGAACGCACATGATCTGGTTCAGGAAATTATCGAGCGCAAGGGCAAGATTGAGAACGTCTTTTGGATCGCCTGCGGCGGTTCGATGATCGACCTGATGCCGGCCAACGAGCTACTCAAGCGCGAGGCCGCCACGTTTACCTCGACGGTCTACACGGCACGCGAGTTTTGCCTGATGGCTCCCAAGAGTCTTGGCGAGAAGTCACTCGTCATCGCTTGCAGCCACAGCGGCAACACGCAGGAGGTCGTCGACGGCTGCGAGATGGCGCTGGCCGCCGGCGCCGAGGTTGTCGCCCTCACCGACCGCGAGGGCTCCAAGATCGATAACGGCAAGTGGACCACCTGGGTCTATCCGTGGGGCGAAGGCGTGCCGCAGGCCGAGGTGCCGCAGGGCATCGGCGCCCTGATGGCTGCCGAGCTGCTCGACCAGCAAGAGGGTTACGAGGCGCTTGCCGACATGTACGCCGGCCTTAAGCAGATGGATGCGCTGCTGCCCGCTGCCCGCGAGAAGGTCAACGCCGAGCTGGGCGATCGCTTTGCCGAGCTCTGCCAGCAGCACGAGTTCTTCTATATCCTGGGTTCCGGCCCCAACTTTAGCCAGACCTACGCTATGGCCATCTGCTCGCTCATGGAGATGCAGTGGCAGCACTGCTGCTATATCCACTCCGGCGAGTACTTCCACGGCCCGTTCGAAGCCACCGAGCCCGGTGTGTTCTATTTCGTGCAGCTCGGATCGGGCGAGTGCCGCCCCATGGAGGAGCGCGCGCTTGCGTTCCTCAACACGCACACCGATACGGTCATGGTGCTCGACGCGCTCGAGTACGGCGTGGGCGACGTGCCTGCCAGCGTGCGTTCGTACCTGGAACCGATCTTCTTCTACAACATGAGCTGCGAGCTGCGTGCCGCTCGCGGCAAGGTATTCGACCACAGCCCCGAGGTTCGTCGCTACATGGGTATCGAGCAGTACTAGGTACCGGGAATTATCTTTTTTGACGGGGTCTGCGCTGCGCGCGGGCCCCGTTTTGCGTTGTGGCGGCCGGATTCGTGTCTGCGCGAAAATGAAGGTGAATACTTTTCCGCGAAGTGAACGACCTATTTTGGACCCCCGAAGCATCCACACTTTTTGACGCCAGAACTGCAGGAAAAACTCGGTGAAACCGCAGGAAACAGCGCCTGAAAAATGTCGATGCTTCGGGGGTCCGATTTTGCTCGTTCACATCGCGGAAAAGTATTCACCTTCGATTCGCAAACGTGTTGCATGAGCAAAAAAGCGGGCCGCGCCGGTACTATTCCGGTGCGGCCTGCTTAGTATCGCGCTTAGATTTGCAAGGTTGCGGCAGCCAGCGGCCTACTTGCCGACAACGCCTTCGGCGTCCCACCAGTCGAGCTGGGCGATGTTGTCGCGGATGTGCTGGCAGCTCTTGTGGAAGCCCTCGAGCTCGTACTCGGAAAGGTCGAGCGTGTAGACCTCCTCGACGCCCTCGGCGCCGATCACGCACGGCAGGGAGGTGAAGATGCCCTCCTCGCCATACTGGCCGGTCATAAGCGTAGAGGCCGAAAGCACGGCGTGCTCGTTGTGCAGAACGGCGGCGCAGACGCGTGCGGCGGAGTTGGCGACGGCGTACTCGGTGCACTGCTTGCCCTGGTAGGTCACATAGCCGCCCTTGCGTGCAAGCTCCTCGACCTCCATGTGGTCGAAGGCGTACTTGTCGGGGTTCTCGGCCTGAAGCTCGTTAAGGCTCTTGCCGGCGATGGTTGCGGCCTTAAAGGCTGCCAGTTGGCTAAAGCCATGCTCGCCGATCATGTAGGCGTCGATGGACTTGGGGCTCACACCGACCTTCTTGGAAATCTCGGTGCGCAGGCGGGCGGAGTCCAGGCCGCAGCCCGAGCCGATGATCTTCTTGGGATCGTAGCCGGTCAGGTGCCACAGCTCGGTGCACACGACGTCGCAGGGGTTGGAGATGCTCACGAAGATGCCGTCAAAGCCGGCGTCGACGATGCGCTTGGCAAAGGTGCGGGCGGCGTCGGTGGTAAAGAACAGCTCGCCGTCGCGGTTGCCGGCGGCCAGTGCGACCTTGCCGGCGGCGTTGACGATGACGTCGCAGCAGGCCAGCTCCTCGTAGTGGTCGTAGCAATTGACGATCTTGGTGTTGTACGGGACAAACGAAAGGGAGTCACGCAGGTCCTGGACCTCGGACGTCACTTTGGCCTCGTTGATATCGCACAGGTACAGCTCATCGGCAATGCCCTGCATGAGCAGGCTGTTGGCGACATGTGCTCCTACGTGGCCCTGGCCGACCACACCGATCTTACGCGTCTGGTACATATATGTATCCTTTCGGCCGAGTTTTTCGCGTCGAACCATTGTAGCGTTCTGCTGCTACTTTGCTAGGCTAAAGTGCCGTAGATTTTGGGACATGCCTTTATCTCTACTTTTGGAGTGATTTGGGCCGCTGACGGCATCGCTGGGCGATGCGCTCGCGCGGATGGGGCCGGTCGTTGTACCATAGCTGCAACTGACTCGTAAGGAGCATCCATGCCCATTCGTATTCCCGACGCCCTCCCTGCCGCCGCGCAGCTCGAGAGCGAGAACATCTTTGTCATGACCGAGTACCGCGCGCTGCACCAGGACATCCGGCCGCTGCGCGTGCTCATCCTCAACCTCATGCCCACCAAGATCGCCACCGAGACGCAGATCATGCGCAAGCTCTCCAACACGCCGCTGCAGGTGGAGGTGGACCTGCTACGCACCAAAACGCACGAGGCCACGCACGTGAGCGCCGGCCACCTGGAGACGTTCTACCGCACGTTCGACGACATCCGCGACATCCACTACGACGGCCTGATCATCACGGGCGCGCCGGTGGAGCAGATGCCGTTCGAGGAGGTCGACTACTGGCCCGAGCTCTGCCAGATCATGGATTGGTCCACCACGCACGTGCACTCTACGCTGCACATTTGTTGGGGCGCGCAGGCCGGCCTGTACCATCATTACGGTATCCAGAAGCACGACCTGCCGGCAAAGGCGAGTGGCGTGTTTGAGCATTATCTGGTGAAGCCGCAAAGCCCGCTGGTTCGCGGCTTTGACGACCGTTTCTATGCCGTGCATTCGCGCAACACCGATGTGCGCCGCGAGGACGTGGAGGCCGAGCCGCAGCTTGAGGTCGTGGCCGTGTCCGACGAGGTGGGCCTGTACATCGTCAAGTCGACCGACAGCCGCCGCTTCTTTGTCTTTGGCCATCCCGAGTACGATACCGACACGCTGCGTTTGGAGTACGAGCGCGACGTGAAGCGCGGGCTTAACCCTCAGGTGCCGGCGCATTACTTCCCGAACGACGACCCCACCGTCGAGCCGCGCAACGTCTGGCGCAGTCAGGCTCAGCTGTTCTACACCAACTGGCTCAACTACTACGTCTACCAGACCACGCCCTACGACCTGGCCCGCGCCGGCGAGGAGCACTAGGCTGCGGCTGTGGCTGCTGCCGTGACGTGACGAGCGAGGATTTTCGGACGGACGAGCGTGGATTTTCGGACATTTACAAATCGAGCGTGGATAATCTCCCATTTTTGGCCGAGGAACGGGCTCAAAGTGGGAGATTATCCACGCTCATTTTTTAGGTATGTAGATGCCGATGGCTCGGCTAAGAGACGGTGCGTGAAGAGGCCAAGTCGCATTCGGCGTAGTCTCGTATCTTGACGGGTTTTTCTTTCTGATAATCCGATGGACACGGGCATCTAAATGTGGGGACAGGGACCTTTCGGTAAGGCCTCTACCTGCAGATATAAGCCATCAGCCTAAAACGTCCAAAACCGTCAAGCATTTGGTCAGCGCCTGGACGGTATTTGGTCAAACTTCGCATGAAACCGTCTGGTACGTTTGCGCCGTTCCAAGATTTGGGAGGCGACATGGGAAACATGACGGCGAATCAAAGGCTTGCAAGTCACATTAAAGCATGCGAACAGCAGATGAGCTGCGTGTACGCGCGCACGGCGGCGGAGGCAAAGCAGATTCAGCGGCGGGCGGAGGCGGGAAGTCTCGAAGCGGTCATGCCGGGGCTGTATGCGCGTCCGGAATACTGGTCCGAGCTCAAGTTTCGGCAGCGTTATCTGCATCGGGTGCGGGCGCTTGCGCAAAAGCACCCCGACTGGACATTTTGCTCCTATACGGCGGCTGTTATCTATGGCCTTTCGGTTTCGCATGCCAATTTGACGCACATCCATATCGCCGCGATGCCGCCCCAATCGACGACGCCGGGCTCTCAGGTCATTCGTCATCGCTATGCTCGTCAAACACGGGCCACCCAGATGGATATCGCCGTAACCGATATCGATCAAACGATTACGGATTGCTTGGTCGATGCATCGTTTGTCGAGGGACTGATCATCGCGGATTCGGCGCTCCATGAGCAACTTTTGTCGAAGGAGCATCTCGTTGAGACTGTCGACAAGCTTGGCCTGAATCGTCGCGGTGTTGTGACGGCGCGCAGGGTTGCACGATGTGCCGATGGGCTGTCGGAAAGCGGCGGCGAGTCCAAGGCGCGTGCCCTGATGATCGAGCGCGGCTGGCAGACGCCGGAGTTGCAAGTTGAGCTGTTCGACCCGGTTGAGCCGGGACGACCGTATCGCGTCGACTACTTGTGGCGCGTGGGCGACCGGCTGATTATCGGGGAGTTCGACGGATTTGTTAAAAGCGAGAAGGCGGCGGAGGAGGGCAAGCTCGCGAAGACGCAGTTCGATGAGCGCCAGCGCGAGTCGAGGCTTTCGCTGCTTGATAACTGCAAGATCGTGCGCTTGTGCTGGGATGATCTAAGGGATCCGACAAAGTTCGATCGCAAGCTCAAGGTCGCCGGCGTGCCGCGTGCGTGCTGAGGCAGTTGCAGAGCGTTTGGCTGCACAAGCGTGGAAAATCGGACGGACGAGCGTGGATTTTCGGACGCTTGTTGAATGAGCGTGGATAATCTCCCGTTTTTAGCTCGCAAGGGGGCTCAAAGTGGGAGATTTTCCACGCTCATCTTGCGGGTGCGATACAGCGGCGGCTAGGCGCTGACGATGTGGGACAGCGGCAGGTCGTGCGCATCGGTGGGAACGTGGTCGACGCGTTGCTCGTCAAAGGCGATGCCGACGATTAGGCATTCAGGTGCAACTGTGGGCAGGTAGCGGTCGTAGCAGCCGCCGCCGTAGCCTAGGCGCGCGCCGGTGCGGTCGAAAGCCACGAGCGGCACGATAATCATGTCGAGCTCGGCGGCAGGCACGGTGGGGAAGCGGCTGCTGTCGACGTCCGTAGCCGCGAAGACCCGCGTGGGATGAGCAATATACGGGGCCTCGGACGCATCGCCGGCAGAGACTGCCCGCATGCACATGCGCTGGCCATAAGCCATGGCGTCTGTTGCCGAGAGCATGCACGGATAGGCCACGCGCCAGCCGCATTTGGCGGCCGCGGCGGCAAACGCGGCGGGGTCGACTTCGGAACCCATCGCGGCATAGACGGCAACGGTGCGTTGGCCCGCAGTGCCGCTGGACTCCATCAGCTCAACAAGCCGCGCGCATACAACAGCAGACTTCGCTGCCCGAACATCCAAATCAATAGCATCGCGCCGAGCAATCACCGCCCGCCGCAACTCAGCCTTATCCATTCCAGCCTCATCTCCCAAATCTACCAAAAAGGGACAGGTTTATTTTGGCAGCTTTTATCTGGGCAAACGCGATATGAGCAGTAAAGCCACTGCAAATATGCCTGCGAACTGCGCCCTTTGTGGTTGTTTGGGCCTAGGCGTTAATGCTATAACGCTGCAGCAATTGCTTCAGTCACAAACTTATTGAGTGACTCACCCTTCTTTGCCGCTGCCAGCGCTGCTTGCTTATGAAGCTCGGAACCCGTTCTTACGTTGAACGAGCCCTTAAAAGCCCGCTCGGGTTCCTTGCCTTTCTCGGCGCAAAACTCAAGGTAATCGTCAACGGCGTCGTGGAAGCATTGCTCCACTTCTTTAACCGTGGAGCCTTCAAATACGATTGCGTCCCTAATGCCGGTGACCATACCTGTTAGCACATGCTGTTCGGCATCGAACTCGACTGGGGCGAAATAGCCCTTGTATGCCAAAACGTTACTCATGACTACCTCCGACATCTTGCAGAAATCGAACGATGTTTCGAATGGTCCCCGCTGTCAATTCGTCAGATGGATGTGGCGCGTGCATTACGAACATCCTGCCGTCCGATGGCCTGTAGAAGCGAATGCGCGATCCGGACGTCTTGCCTTTGTTGTCCATTTCAAAGCCATATGAAGCCATGACTTTTAAAAAATCGGTATACCGATACGTCGAAGGGCAGCTAAGCAGTTGGGCGATGAGTTTATCGGTCCGCGTCATCCCGCCTCACATTCTGCAACTATATCCTAGTTGCAATTTAAGTCCGATGCAAGCACCCCTACTATAGAACATGTGTACGGATAGAACAAGTGTTCGAACCACCACAAAGGTGCCTGTCCCCTTTGCGGTGGTTTTTGCTGAAGGGCGGATGTCTGCGGCGGTTTGTCTCGATCTGTAACAGTAACTCGACATAAATGGGCCTAGCTGTTACAGATCGAGACAAAACTGGTGGGACGGGGCGGGCCGAAGTCGGGCCGCCTGCCCGGTCCGCGGCAAAAGAAAAGGTAGATTTTTAGGCATGTCCCAAAAATCTACCTTTGTGCGTTAGGCCAGCAGGTCGATGACGTTAAAGCCGGCGTTGCTCTTGGCGATGACGTCTCGGCCGCCAAAGACACAGGTTGGCGACTCGGCTGCGATGCGCGTCACGTCGGCACCGAGCGAGCGAAGCTCACCGGGCGTGGCGGCGAGCATCTGGGTGCGGCGCTCCTCGCGTGCATGCGGATCGAGCCCGGCCAGGTAGGTCGTGTTGCGGCGTTTGGTGAGCGCGTACGGCTTCACTGGCGCGTCCATGCCGCTCACGCAGCTCACGATAAAGCCCTCAAAGGAGGCCTCGTCGGGCTCAAAGCTGCCGAGCCATTCGCCTGCGCGCGCAACGCGCTCAATCGAGGGGTCGATTGCCGGGTCGCGGTAGGTGTAGAACGCCGTCTGACGCTCGCCTGCCGCGCGGAATCCGCAGCCGTACGCGCCGCCCTTCACGCGGATCTCGTTCCACAGATAGTCGTAGGAGAGCGCGTTGGCGGCAACCGCCCAGGCGCCCGTCACGTCGATGCCCAGGCGACGCGGGTCGCACGCGCTTGCCGCAAAGCAGATGTCGCTGGGGATGACAAAGGCCTCGTGGCGGTCGCGCGGCGTCGGCACCACGAGCGCGTCGCGGCCGGCATCGCCGCCGTCGCCAGCGCCCAGCCCCAGGTCGCCCGCAGCATCCCAGTACGCGTCAAAGTCCTCGTCACTGCCGGTAAAGCTCGCCATGCAGCCATCGGCCACAAAGATGCGGTCTGCCAGCTCGGCAAGCTTGGCACGCAGACCGTCCAGGCGCTCGTCAAAGTGGTCGAGCAGGTCGCGCAAGAACAGGTAGAAGTCCACGCCCGAAAGCTGCTCGCGCACCACAGCCGAAGGCGAGCTGTAGCTCATCGCGCGACCGAGCGCCGCCGAGTGTCCGTTGTTGATAAAGCCCTGCTCAAGCCCAATGCGAATCTGCGTGAGCACGTCGCGCACGCGGTCGGCGTCGGCATCGAGCAAAAGCGTGCTCGACCACACCTCGCGCGGCAGGCTCGCTAGCGCATCGATCTTCTCGGACAGGGCGCCGGCGCTCACCAGCAGGTAGGGGCGCACACCGTCCACGTCGGGCTGGGTCATGACCTCGGTCGTAAAGCTCAAAAAGCCCAGCTTGCCGGCGAGCAAGTTGTCGAGCTCCTCGGCCGAGTGCTCGCTCGTGGGCAGCTGTTTGAGCAGACGGCAGAGCAGTGTCACATAGGGCAGGTCCTCAAACGCGACGCGGCTCAGGTCGAAATACTGCATGGCGTAGGCCAGGCGGTTGGTGGGGATGCCGTGGCGCAGGCAGGGGATGGGAGCAGTGGTGTCCACGACCAGCGGCGGCTCGGGGCGCGCCTCGCCAATGTCGGACACGCGCAGACGCGGCAGCGTGGCCTTGGCCTCGGGCGTGTCCTCGGCCTCCTGCGCGGCACGCAGCGCGGCCGTGCGCTCGACCACGTCGGCCAGCTCGGCATCGGTCATGGCGTCGCGCTTGGCAGCCAGCTCGGCAGCTTCGGCGCTCTCTGCGCCCTCGGCGGCGTCCACCGGCACCAGCTCGACCAGCGCCATGTGGTCGTTCTCCAGCACGAGCTCGCGCAGCAGGTCCTCAAAATAGCTGCCGTCCAGCTCGCCGCGCAGCTCCTCGTACACCGGGCCGTACTTGAGCGCCAGCGTCGCAGCGTCGTCATCGTAGAGCCAGGTGCTCAGCGCGTCGCACGCAATGGCCACGCCGTCGGCGATACCGTAGTCGCGCTGGCGCAGATCGTACTCGTTGCTGCTGATGATAGCTTCCAGGCGCTCGCGCGGAACGCCGTGCTCGCACAGGTCGCGGCAGGCATCCTGGAACACGCGGCGCAGCTCGCGCGCCACGCCGGGCTGTGCGTTTTGCAGCATGATGAGCTCGTAGGGCTGCAGGCTCTCGGCCGCGGTGTAGCTCACCACGTTGCCGCCCAGGCCGGCGGCCAGAATGGCCTTCTTAACTGGCGCTTCGTTGGAGCCCAGCAGTGCCTCGAACAGGATATCCGCCGCGATCGTGCGCTTGCGGTCGAGCGCGCTGCCCAGCACAAGGCCCAGGCCCACCAGGGCGTTCTCGGGCGTGGTGGCCATCTCGACGCGCTTATACTCGCAGGTCACGGGCGCCTGCACGCCCAGCGGATTGGGCGCCAGCGTGGACGGGTCCTCGCCGGCGGCGACGGCAGCGTCCATGCGGCGGCTCGCGGCACTCGGCTGCGACAGATAACGCTCGTCCAAAAAGGCCAGTGCGCGGTCCACATCTAGGTCGCCGTAGAGCGTTATATAAGAGTTGGAAGGATTGTAGTGGCGTGCGTGCGTGTCCAGGAACTGCTCGTAGGTGAGCGCGGGAATCGCGCGCGGGTCGCCGCCGCTCTCGTGCGCATAGGCGGTGTCGGGATAGAGCGCGGCGTTGACGGCGTCGTCCAGCACGCTCATGGGGTCGGACAGTGCGCCCTTCATCTCATTGAACACCACGCCGTTATAGCGCAGCGTGCCCTCGCGCAGGCTCGCGGAGCTGCCGTCGCTCTCGCCCTCGACGCTCTCCGGCAGGTCCAGCTCGTAGTGCCAGCCCTCCTGCTCAAAAATGGTGGGCTTGGTATAGATGGCCGGGTTGAACACCGCGTCCAGGTACACGTCCATCAGGTTGTACAGATCCTGCTCGTTGGTGGTGGCAACGGGGTAGATGGTCTTGTCGGGGTAGGTCATGGCGTTGAGGAACGTCTGCATGGAGCTCTTGATCAGGTCGACAAACGGCTCCTTGACGGGGAACTTGGCCGATCCGCACAGCACCGAGTGCTCAAGAATATGGAACACGCCGGTGGAATCGGCCGGCGGCGTCTTAAAGCCAATGGCAAAGGCCTTGTTCTCATCGTCGCACGCCAGGTGCAGCAGGCGAGCGCCCGAGGCAGTGTGGCGCAGCACGTAGGCGTCCGAATCAAGCTCGGGCACGGTTTCGCAGCGCTCGACGGCAAAGCCGTGGCAGGTGGTACCGGGTACCAGCAGCGCGGCAGCAGCGGCGCGCGGGTCGGTTGAGGTAGTGGGCATATGCAGTCTCCTTTGACGCCCCAACGGGGGCGAATCGAGTCGAATCCCCGAGAGTATACCCATATGGGGCCGCGGCTCTGCGGCGAACTGAAGACGATGTGGGTGGACTAGCCTAACTAGGTTGATAACGAATGCCGCGGTTAGCCGCTGCACCCCGCTAAAGTGAAATAACACCCCGTTTACCGAACCATTTAGGAAATATATGGACTCCTAAAAAGTTCTAATACAATATAAGTCATCTATCTATAAACTGCTGATTCCTTGCAAAGGTATGGTTGATATGGTTGAAGCAAATAGCGTTATCCCCCTGTACAAACAGATTGTCCGTGCGCTCTCTGATTCGATCGCCAACGGCACGTACCGCCCGGGAGATAAGCTCCCGACCGAGGCGGAGCTCATCGAGCAATTTGGCGTGAGCCGAATAACGGTTCGCTCCGCAATTAAAGAAATGGAAGATGCTGGGCTTGTTGAGAGGGCCCGCGGCAAGGGCACGTTCGTTTCGTCGGACACACAGATGTATGCCGCGGACGACCGTGAGAGCTTTACCCATTCGTGCCAGCTTGCGGGCAAGCAGGCGTCTACCAGGGTTCTCGCAATGGGCTGGGACTTCCCAAGCCTGCGAGACGCGAAGTTCCTGGGTGTAGACGATACCCAAAAGGTATTACGTAGTCGTCGTCTGCGCCTTGTGGATGACAAGCCCACGATGCTGGAAACCAATAGCTATTCCGCTGCGCTTTCTTTTTTGGAGCATGAGTCCCTCGAGGATTCGCTGATGGCGGTACTCGATCGCCAGGGGATCAAGATGGGCCCCAACACGCGTACGCTCGAGGTCTGCTATGCGAGCGAGCTCGAGGCGGCATACCTTAACGTGGAGCTGGACTCCCCGCTGCTTCTGTTTGTCGATAGACGTTATGCACCAAGCGGCGAGCCACTCTTTATCTCTCGTCAGGTGTATTGCACCGAGCGACTGAAGTTCTATTTGTAAATTAGAGATAGATTAGTCTATTTACCGACCAATTGTTACCGTTCGCGGATTTGGAAAATAGACACACCGCGCAGGGGCAGATTGCTAATATACTTTGTTATGACAATATAGTACGTCTTATTGATATTGGAGAACTATGAATAAGATATTGCTAGCGAGTCATGGTTATCTCGCCCAAGGTATGAAGAGCTCTCTCGAGATCCTGATGGGCGCCAACGACCGAATCGAGTGTCTGTGCGCCTATATCGATGACGACACGAGGGATGTCGCAGCGCTTATCGATGCTTGGATGGAGACGAGGGACCCTGCCGACTCTTGGTTTGTCGTGACTGACATCTTTGGCGGCTCTGTAAACAACGAATTCATTCAGAGGCAGACTGCCGGATCGTTTACATTGATCACCGGAATGAACTTGCCGCTGCTGGTGGAAATGGTTACACAGCTGGACTCCCTGGATGCGGACAAGGCCAAAGCCGCGGTCGAGGGGTCGCGTTCATTTATTCAGCTTTGCGAGGCGGCGGATATGCTCGCCGATGTCGAAGAAGAAGAGTTCTAGCTCGAGCTTCAACGAATAATTCAACCCTGTCATTACCTTTATTACGTGCGGAGATGATTACGATGATTAAGCTTACGAGGGTCGATTACCGATTGATTCACGGCCAGGTCGCCATGTCTTGGACGCATGCGCTGGATGTCGATTGCATCCTGTGTGCCAGCGACGCCGTGGCAAAAGACGACATGAGAAAAGCCGCTTTGAGGCTCGCCCGCCCCAGCGGCGTTAAACTCGTCATCAAGGATGTTGACGCTGCTATCGAGGCGCTCAACAGCGGCGTCACCGACAAGTATTCGCTGTTTATCATTGTCGAGACGATCGAGGATGCCTATCGCCTTGCTAAGGGTTGCAAAGACATCAAGGAGATCAATTTGGGCGGAACTCGAAAGTCTCCCGAGACCACGCTTCATCCGACCCCCGCGATCTTTGCGACCGAAACCGATGCCGAGCATATCCAAGAGCTTGTCAACGATGGCGTGGTTATCGAAATCCGTCAGGTTCCCAATGACTCAAAGGTACTTGCCAAGGACGTTTTCTAGCTGGAAACATGCCATTGTCTAGCATTTATTAACTAGGTCCTCCTTTCTTTAGCCCGTCGATCATTTGATTGGCGGGCTTTTTATTAAAGAAAAATCAAAAAAAATCTGAAATAGTTCTTGCATAGTTAGTTATATAAAGTATTATAACGTCATGGGATGAATGAAGGGTTCATCCAAGTGAGTTAGGAGTAAGGGATGTTCAATTTCGATGAGCCTCGTTACGAGAAGGTTGTGAGCGATGCCCTCGCTCTCCGTCCTCAGATTGAGGCTGCCGTGGACAAGGTCTGCGAGCAGGGTTATTCCAACATCTTCTTCATCGGCTGCGGCGGCACCTGGGCCCACACGCTCCCGATGAAGTATTGGGTCGAGACCACCACGGCCGACGTCGACGTCCACTGCGAGATTGCCGCCGAGTTCCTCGCATGCCCGCCCAAGACCTTCAACAAGGACTCGGTCTGCGTCTTCTCCACCCGTACCGGCACCACCCCCGAGATCATCGAGGCTGCCAAGTTCTGCCAGGAGCAGGGCGCCCGCACGCTGATGTACGTCTCCAACGACAACACCCCGGCCACCGAGTACGCCGATTACAAGTTCTTCAGCTTCGCCGAGGACGACGTTCTGTGCGAGGCCATCTACACCTACCAGATCACGCTGGTCGCCCGCTTCCTCAAGAACGCCGGCGCCTTCCCCAAGTACGACACCTTCATGGAGGAGTTCGGCAACATCGCTCCGTACCTCATCAAGGCCAAGGACGCTCAGGACGAGCGCTGCGCCGCCATGGCCGAGGACTTCAAGGACACCGACTACCACATGGTGATTGGTTCCGGCATGCTCTGGGGTGAGGCCTACGACTACGCCATGTGCATCCTCGAGGAGATGCAGTGGATCAAGACCAAGTCCATCCACGCCGCCGAGTTCTTCCACGGCACCATCGAGCTGTGCGAGGAGGGCACGAGCCTCATCATGCTCTACGGCGAGGACGACACCCGTAAGCTCATGGACCGCGTGGACAACTTCACTCACATGCTCGCCGACGAGAAGGGCGTCCATGTCCGCGTGAACAAGTTCGACACCGCCGAGGTCGAGCTGCCGTTCAGCGACCCCGAGTTCCGTAAGATCGTCTCCCCGATGGTCACCTACACCATCACCGAGCGTCTGAGCTGCCATCTCGAGCACGTCCGTAACCACCCGCTCACCACGCGTCGTTACTATCACCAGATGAACTACTAATCCTCTCAAATTGCTGCGGTTGTCTGCAGGCGAGCTGCGCAGAATGCCTCGCCTGCAGACCTGTTTCTGGGATTGATCGAAATGGTTGTCCAGTATCTTCTAGTTGCACTGGTCGCATTTATTGCGTCCATGGACGAGCAATTATTTGGCATTACGATGCTTGGTCGTCCGCTGTTTACGAGCCTGTTCGTTGGCTTGATCCTTGGCGATGTCCAGCAGGGCGTTATCGTCGGCGCTGCTTTGGAGTCCATGTTCATGGGCGCCATTATGGTCGGTGCGGCGGTTCCTCCCGAGGTCTATGCTTCCGGCGTGCTTGGCTGCGCGTTTGCCGTCATTACGGGTACGGGCACGGCAACTGCCGTCGCACTCGCCCTTCCCGTCTCCGTCTTCCTTCAGGTGTGGCGCAACTTCTGCTACGCCGTTCCGGGTGCCTTTGCCTGCAAGAAGATTGAGACCGCTCTGGCAAATCGTGATCTTGCCAAGGCGAATCTGTACCATCTGACCATCGTGCCGCTGTCGATTGGCATTCCGTCTGCACTGCTGGTGTTTTGCTCGCTGTTCTTTGGTGCCGACCTCATCAACAATGCGCTTAACGCTATTCCGCAGTTTGTGATGGACGGCCTCAACGTTGCGTCCGGCGTCATGGTCTGCATCGGCTTCGCTCTTCTTATTAGGACCATGGGCGATAACAAGCTGCTTCCTTGGCTGTTCCTGGGATTCATTATGGTCATCTACCTCAAGATGGACGTTATCGGCGTCGCCGCAGCTGCCATTTGCGTCGCACTGCTCCTGGCCTTCCGCGAGGGCTCGTCCGGTCCGCAGACGGTTGCTGCAGATGAAGAGGAGGACTTCTAATGGCTACCCAGAACACCGACCTCAAAGAGGCCAAGAAGGACGCGATTATGAGCCCCGATATGTATCGGAGCATGTTCCTTCGCCAGTTTACGAGCCAGTGCTCGCAGTCGTACGACAAGATGATGGCAATGGGCTTCATGTACACCATTCAGAAGCCCCTGCGAAAGATCTATCCCAACGACGACGATTACTATGCGGCGCTCGATCGCCATACCGAGTTCTTTAACATCACGCCTCATGTGCTTCCGTTTGTAGCCGGCCTTACGGTTTCGATGGAAGAGCAGGCGGCTGCCGATAAGAACTTCGACACGTCCTCGATTAACGCCATGAAGGTCGGCCTCATGGGACCGCTTTCCGGCATCGGCGATTCGTTCTACTGGGGTACGTTCCGCGTGGTCGCCGCCGGCATTGGTATTGGCATCGCGTCGACGGGCAACCCGCTCGGCCCCATCGTGTACGCGCTCATCTACTCCGTGATTAACTTTGCAACGCGTATCGTCGCCGCCCATCTGGGATACGACCTGGGAACCAAGTTCCTGCAGCAGTCCGAAGAGAACAACCTTATGTCTCGCATGACGCATGCTGCCGGCGTTCTCGGAATGACCGTCATTGGCGCGATGATTGCGGCACAGGTCTCGCTGTCCACGGCTTTGACCTTTGATGTGGGTGGTTCGGAGATTGTCCTGCAGGATCTGTTCGATTCGATCTTCCCCGGTCTGCTGCCCTTGCTGGCAACGTTCGCTTGCGTTGCCCTCTATAAAAAGGGCGTCAAGACCATTTGGATTATTATTGGTATCTTCGCGATCTGCATCATCGGAACAGGTTTGGGAGTGTTCGCGGCGGCGTAATGTTAACTCCTATGCTCGCGCGTTGGATAACTAACTGACCGTTTGAAAACGGGGTTCGGCGTAAGGCCGGCCCCGTTTTTTGTTTGAGGGATTTTCCGACCGTCCAAAAATCCACGCTCGCCCATCACCCACGTATCTCTCATCTCTCATTTGTCACTAATACGAGAGATGGCACAAAGACGAGAGATAATTACGAGAGATAACTGATCAGCAAAGAGACAAGCAATCATGGTATTGTCTCAATACTGATTGTTCTACCAGCAAAAACATGTTTAAATGAAACAAATGGCAGATATCTTTTCTTTCATCTCTCACTTATCTCTAATATGAGAGATAGCAGAAAGATGAGAGATAATTACGAGAGATAACTGAGAGACGAAGGAAATCTATTCGCGGCATTCTCCGCCGGGCCGAGCGAAAGGACGTGCAGATGAACGAAAACGAGCTGACCGGTCTGCTCGAGTCTTTAAGGCGCATGGGCTCGGACGATCTTAACGTCGAGGTCAAGGAGAGCGCCACGACGCTTTCCCGCGACGTATGGGAAACGGTTAGTGCATTCGCGAATACCGCTGGTGGAATTATCGTGCTCGGCGTGAGCGAGCGCGCGGGCTTTGTCCCGGTTGAGAACTTTGAGACCGAGAAGGTGCTCAACCAATTCGTAGCGGGCATGGGTGATGCCGGCGGGCGCGGAAAACTGGCCAATCCGCCCAAATACACCATTGAACGCGTGGAGCTCCAGGGCACCGTGGTTCTGGTCATCACGATTGAGGAGCTCGACCCGTCTAGCAAGCCTTGTTATGTCATAGAGCGGGGCGCTCAAGGCGGCAGCTACAAACGCATCGATGATAAAGATGTTCCGCTCTCGTCGACCGAGGTCCTGTCCTTGTCATCGTATGAACGGGCGAGCCCCAGTGATCGCGATGCAGTGCCCGGCGCGGTCGCGGGCGATCTTGACGAGGCCCTGGTCGACCGCACGATAGAGCGTGCTTTCTCACTGACACCTCGTGCGATGCGCGGCGCGCCGGACAAGAAAACGAAGCTGGAGCGCCTGAATTTCCTCGACTCCCAGGGCAATGTCACTAAGGCCGGACTCCTGGCTGCGGGTGCCTATCCTCAGCAGTTTTATCCCAAGCTCTTTATCGATGTGGCGGTCTATGCCGGAACGCAGAAGGGCGCGGCGGGGTCGTTGAGGTTCATGGACCGTACGATCTGCGAGGGAACGTTGGGCGAAATGATCTCGGATGCCGTCGCGGCAATCGCCAAGAATTTGCGGCGAACCTCGACGATCCAAGGCGTCTCGCGTGTCGACTCGCTGGAGATTCCCGAGGAAGTCCTACGCGAGGCAATCGCCAACGCCGTAATCCACCGAGAATACGGAGATCGGTTCTGTGGGCAATCGATCGCTGTTGACGTTTTTGATGACCGTATCGAGGTGACGAACCCCGGCGGCCTATACGGAGGAAAGACTCGCGAGAACCTGTTTGACGGCAACTCCCGATGTCGCAATGCGACGCTTGTGAAGCTCATGTCGCTTGTCCCATTGCCCGACGGCGCGGGCTCTCCTGCCGAAGGCAACGGGTCGGGCATTCCAATGATGCTCGATGCCATGCGTGCGCAAGGTCTGGCCGAGCCATTGTTTTGCCCGGGTTTCGACCGGTTTAAGGTTGTCCTTTACCGAGCGAAGGTTGAGCAGGTCGATCATGGCGGGGACTTAATTGTGGCGGCACTCAAGCGCAACGGCGAACTGGGAACACGTGAATTGGCAGAATGCACGGGACTCACCGTCTCCCAGGTTAGGGTACGCGTCAATGCGCTCATCGCACGGGGCGAGCTTGAACCTACGGCGTCGGCGACGAGCCGCAACCGCAAGTACCGGCTGACGGAGCGCGCGGGGCAGCTGCACTAGTGGCTGCCCCGCCTCACATCCTGCCATTTCACGCGCTGTACATCGAAACCTGCGGCAAAGCAGTTACAATAGCCCAATGCGTATCGCGCACGACGACGATATCGGCGCCCGCGACTGGGGGAGAAAACATGGCAGAGCAGCAGATAACGCCGGGGACCAAGCTTCAGGTGGCATTCGACGTGCCCATGGGCCAAAAAACCGACTTCAACATGCTCGCCACGTACAAAGAGAACCTGGACGAGGCGTACTTCCTTATGAGTGCGCCCATGCTCGCCGGCAAGCCGCTCATTATGGACGAAAACCAAAAGCTCCTGCTGCAATACAAAGTGGGCGAGGAGACGTTCGTGCTCGCCGGCTACCCCGAGTCGGTCGAGAAAAAGGGCATCCGCACCTACTGGAAAATGCGCAAAGTCGCCGAGCAGCGCACCTTCGTCAAACGCCGCGACGAGCGTTTTAAGGTCGCCATGCGCCTGACCTACCAGCGCGACAACGCGCTGACCCCCGAGCCCGAGGACGCCATGACCATCGACGTCTCGGCTGGCGGCCTGGCCGTCTACCTCAACGATTACCCCGACGTGGGCGAGGCCCTGGCCGTGCAAATGCCCGCGATCCGCCTGCAGGGCGAGCGCCACGAGCTGCCCGAGCAGCTGGGCATCGTGTGTTGGGTGCGCCGCGCGCCCAAGGGCAGCCTGTACCGCAACGTCTGCGGCTTGCAGTTCCGCTATGCCGACGACATGGAGCGCGAGCTCGTCAAAGAATACGTCGGCTACATCCGCACCAAATATAAGATCTGATCGCCATGGCACTGTTCAAGCGTAACGACAACAAAGATCAAGCTGCCGAAGATTTGGCCGAGGGTCAGGCCGAGGACACGTTGCAGAACGCGCCCGGCACCAATGCCGAGGACGCGCCCGTCGAGGATTCCGCGCCCGAGCAGGCTCCCGCCTCCCGCAAGCGCTTTGGCAAACCCAACCGCAAGCCCAAGCCCAAGCGCAACCTGCACGGCGTGGTGCGCATCGAGGAACTGGAGCAGGCGCTGGCCGACCAGGACTTCGACGACATCGACCCCGACGCGGTCGTGTCCATGTATATGCCCAAGCGCCGCATGGAGCGCATCGGCGCGGCGCTGCTGCGCATGGACAAGCTACAAAAGGCCCTTGTGGTGCTGGCGCTTGCCTTTGGCGTGTTGTTCGCCCTGTCGTTTATGCAGGAAAACATGGGTAACTTCACCATCAACCTCAACCGCCTGGAGCTGTTCCGCCGCGGCGTGGCCATTGCCGACAACGGCGACTTTAACAACGCCACCGCGCGTCTGGCGGCCGACGCCTTGGACAACGGCACCAATATCGCTGCCGAGGACCTGCCCGACAATCTGGACGACATCGACGGCAGCCACAACGGTAAAAACTACGTGGCGTACACCTTCTATATCCGCAACGCCGGCAAGACCGATCTGGGCTACAGCGCCAAGCTCAAGGTGGTCAGCGCCAGCAAGGGCGTGGAGAAGGCCGCGCGCGTGAGGGTGTTTCGCAACGGCAAGCCTACTACCTATGCAGCGGCTGCGGCCAACGGCAATCCCGAACCCAACACCGAGCCGTTTGCGTCCAAAGACGTGGTGACGACCATCAGCCACAAGAACTTCCGCGTGGGCGATGTGGACAAGTACACCGTGGTCATTTGGCTGGATGGCGACGACCCGGAGTGCGTGGACAAGATCATCGGCGGCGCGGTGGAGTTTGGTTTTGACTTTGATTCGTCCGAGACCGACGATTCGAGCCTGTTCGTTAAGTTCGTGCAGGATATTGCCGACACCCTGACCGGCAACGACCCCATTAGCGCGAGCGGCAACGAGGCGCCCGATTACTACAAGGAACACAACGTGACTTGGAGTAACCGCCGCAACCAAAAGAACTCGCCCGCAGGGGACGGGAGTAAGTAGAACGAACAAGCGCCGGGCCAGAATTGATTTTCCGGCCCGGCGCTTTTGCTATGCGGAGGCGTTGTCTGCGGAGGTAACGTCGTTGCCGGCGGCGTCGCCCAGCAGGAACAGTCGCAGCGCGAGTTTGATTGCGTAGCCCGGCTTGACCTGTACCGGATCTCCCATGCGCTCGCCCAGGTCGCCGCAGTAGGCGTAGAGGTCGCGGATGAGGTCCGCGCCCGAGAGCGTGAACATGTAGCCCGCGTCCGAAAGCGCGTTGGGCGCTGCGGGCAGCCCCGCAGCCGCACAAAAGCTCGCAAGGTCGGGGTTCATGACGGCCTTGTAGTCGATCGCGGTGCCACGGTCCTGAGTGGCCTGCTCCTGCTTGCGGGTGTACGACAATGCCGCCGTCAGTACAAAGCTGGGCGTGGGCGCATTGACGTCGTCGGTGGTGGCGACGAGCTTACCGGCCGCTTGCGTGACCAGCCAGGCGACTTCGCGCTGACAACGAACAGCCTTGCGCGTCACCGGTTTGATCGATCCGGCTGAAATACTTCCCTTGGGTTGATTGGCGGCAGCCATGGGGCCCTCCCAACAAATAGCCCGTTTAACAGGCGAAAATTACACGTTCTGCACCAGTATAGCGAGTGAGGAGAGGCTCGGGCGAAGCTCGGCGGAGGGTGAATGTATGCGATGGCGTGGCGCTGCGGCCGCAAGGCTTAAGAGGGACTTACGGCTTTGCGGGGGAGAGGTCAAATAAGGTGAACGATGCTCACATAGCACCACATATAACCCGAGGTGGACCTATGAATCTGCCGGAATGTAAGCTCTCGAAAACTTATAAGGAAATCGTAAGAATTATGGTATTCTCAACTCCATGTCTAAAGGATGGGCAAGCAACATCCAACACGAAAGCGCGGGCTCCCCTTCCGGGCTTCTCGAGGGTCATCTGGGATGAATGGGGAAAGAAAGGGGTCCGCATGGATACCAAGGCATTAAAGAAGCAGATGGGCGCCGCCATCGCCATGGTCCTCGTGGCAGCCGTAGCCCTCGGCTCCGCAACGTTCGCATGGTTTGTCAGCAACAACAAGGTTACGGCGAAGACGTCTAACATTGCAGCTCAGTCGAACTCCGCGTATCTCGTGATCGATAATACGACGACGTCGACGAGCTCCACTGGCGCCGTCACTTCTGCGGTTGATAAGAAGGAGCTCTATCCTGCGAAGACCGAGAAGGGACAGGATGGCAATGCGGTTTGGAAGTCTGCCTATGCATCCAGCGCCGATGCTTCGATGATGAAGCCCGACAGCGAGTTCACGATTGGTGACGGAACTGCTGCTCAGGCTGTGAAAGCGAAATATGCGGTCGAGAATACTTTTTATGTGGGTACCGGTACCTACGATGGTGAGTTCACGAACCTGCATATTACGGAAGTGAAGGTTACTAACCCCACCACGGCGGAGAACATGAATCTAGGCAATGCGCTTCGTATTCTCGTTGTTTACAAAAATAAATGGGAGGTTTGGAGCGGCAATGGCATCAAGCTCAGCTCATCTGTCGATAGTCCTACTGCCGGCGGCGATCTGCTTGCTCCTGGTGAGGTAATCACATCCGGTCGCGATGCCGAGGTTAAGGTTTACCTGTATTACGACGGCGATGACGCCAATGTCTACTCCAACAACCTTGAGAAGATTAAGACTACGGCTGGCGACAATGGCGTGACCATCACCTTCGAGGCGACTCCCAAGGAGTACAAGGACGCTAACTAGTCAGCGCTTGCTTCGTCGTTTTTGAGATTTCAGAATGCCGGGGGCCGAACCGTCGGCCCCCGGCATTTTTTACTAGATAGGTCTATCGAATGAGCCAGAGCGTAAAACAGCTTAAAAAACAGCTCGTGGGTGCTGCCTGTGCGGTACTTATGTCTGCTGTTGCTCTCTCATCTGCTACCTATGCGTGGTATGTCGCAAACAACTCGGTAAAGGCCACGTCTTCAACCATTAGCGCAACGACTAATGGTTTCATCCTTCAGATCGATGAGCTCAGGAAGGGTGCCCAGCACGGTGGCGAACAGACGTCGCTCGCGGCTGCAATACAGGGCGGAAAGATAACGCCGTCTTCTACGGATGATCTTAAGAACTGGTTTGTCTGCCAAGGCTGGGGATCAGACGGTAGAGTAACCTCTTACTCGCAGATTAAGTTTAAGCAGGACGGCAAATCTGGCGAATACGAGGCTGGTGGCGAGACCCATTACGCCTATCTCAAGAGTGAGTTTATTGTCTACACCATTACGGAGTCCGGTATAGCTGACGTGTATCTTGAAGGATCTGACGGAGAGCCTGTGGTTGTTACCGCTCATGGGGCACCAACGACCGATACGATCCCGAATTCTTTGCGAGTCGGTATTACCACGCAGGCGATTGATGCTAATGGAAACCTGACTGGTGATGAAACTCTAAAGGTCGTATACGCTCCCGCTGCAGTTTCTCCCACCGATAAGGGTAACGATAAAAATGCCATCGCTGGATGGTCTTGCGTAAAGGACGCGGTCAAGGGACCTCAAATGCCTTCCTACCAGCATATTGAAAAAGGCAACTGCACCGGCTGGCTTGCAAATAAGGTCGGAGACGATTATCAGGTTGACGCGGGTACGCATAAGATCGCAAGTCGTGTTGGCTATGATGGCATAGCGGTCCGAATATATATTTGGATGGAAGGTACCGATGCTGACTGCGTTAACAATGCTGCAGCTGAGGACCTTGCGACATACGATGTGACTGTCAAACTCGCCGGTGTCGCAACATCGTAGTCCGACGTTCGCTAGCATGCGGATGACCAAGGGCCCACTTCGAAGGAAGTGGGCCCTTTTTCGTTTGGCGCCATCACTGCATCGGCGATAATGTGAGGAACTGTTCTTCCTGGAGGTTCCTTATGGACGGCATCGCTTCTAGTGTTCCGCTGATTGCTCGGCCGAGTTTTGACCGTGCTTGCAGCTTTGTGCCGTCCGAATATGTCCAGGCCTGGGAGTGGTTCTTGCGCGAGGAACAGCGTGGCGGCCTGTGGGACAAGCTCCCGCATCGCACCAATGCCGACAGCCCTCAATATCCCTTTCGTCTGACGATTGATTCCGAGCTCTTTCCGGTGTCGCGCGATTCGGGCATCTTTTGGCCTGGCCGCGGGCGCGTCAAGCATCCGCGAGAGAAGACCTTTGCGCTCTCGGTGCGCAATTCCAAACGTGGCACCTACCCCGTGTTCCGCCGCTCTATCTTGAGGACGGCACGTGGGTGCTCAAGTACTCGTCGCAGAGCACTTCGGTCGAAAACTGGCGCGACCAGGACTGCAACCAAAAGATGATCAACTGCATGGAGTGCGGCGTTCCCGTTGGTGTATTCTTTGCAACGGGCGCCGGCTACAGGGTGCTTGGTCTCGCATTCGTCGAGCGCTACGAGCCCGAGAACAGCTGGTTTGTACTGCACGGCCCCGTCCATAAGAGTGGGCCCGACGCTCGTTTCTTCCCCGATATGAGTTACATGAAGGATCCTCCGATTGCGGCGGAGTTCTCCGGTGCTCCGGCGAGCGATGATGAAAAGGTCCGCTATGCGCTGCGTCGCGAGCGGATCGGCCAGCAGCGTTTTCGCACTGAACTTTTTGAGGCCTACACTGGTCGATGCACCGTCTCGGGTTGCAATGTCGACGAGGCGCTCGAAGCCGCGCATATCGAGAACTACTCGGGTCCCAAGTCGCAGGTTGTCAGCAACGGCATTCTGCTGCGCCGCGACCTGCATTCGCTGTTCGATGCCCATCTGATTTCGTTTGAGTTGGTGCGCGGCGACTATCAGCTGTGTGGGTCGTATCTTCTGCAGCATACGGATTATGCAGCGTTTGCAGGGTCGGTATTGCGCGAGCCGGATGAGCATCGCCTGCGTCCCAATGCTCGATTCCTCGAAGCCCACCGCGCCGAGTTCGATTTCTCGGAATCGCGACGTCGGGCGGAAGCTGTTGCTCCGTATTAAGCGGGTGCTGCCTGTCGCAGTCCAATCATGTCGATTGATCGGATCGCGCTGCGCCGCATCGAGAGCTGCGCGATCCTGCCATCCTCTCCTCAACAGTTAAAACGGGAAAGGGGAGCCATGGGATGGCGAAGCGATATCGCACGAGGCGTGTACGGGAACTTGCCGCGAGCGTTAATGGACCGGAGCCTGTTTCCGCTCGTCGAGGCCACCTGCAGCCAAATCTGTCTACCGTGCCCGAACTGTGGCGCAGGCCTCCCATGCCTAGACATCAGCTTCATCGACATCCGCGACAAACGCGCTACCGAACCGCGGGCTCGAACAGGTCTGCGCCTTCCAGTCTATCCTCAGCAATGCCCAACTTGCGGATGTGCCATTACCTATGACGAGGCGGAGTCATAGCTTCGAAGATCGAATTGCCCGTTAAACAAACCCAGTGCCCCGAATCACCGCCCTACGCCCGCAACGCTCCAATGGGGAATACGTAGACGTCGTGCTCGGCGTCGTAGCGGCAGAAGGGCGAGGTCGCGGTGATGACGGCGCAGAACTCCGGCTGGGGGTTGCGCGCGGCAGGGTTCAGGGCGACCTTGCGGCGCAGGCGCTCGATGTTGCGGATTCCGTCGCTAACCTTGGATTCGCCGAGCTTGATTTCTATCGCTGCCCAGCGGCCATCGTTCAGCTCGATGATGGCATCGACCTCAAGCCCGTCGGAGTCGCCGTAGTAGTGGAGCGAGCCCGGATGCGAGCCGGGCAGGCATGAGGTGTAGACACTCAGATCGTGAATGCACAGAGACTCAAAGAGCAGACCAAAAGTCTGGCCGTCCGCAAGGAGCCTTTCGGGATTCATTCCAAGCGCGGCTGCGGGAATGGAGGGGTCGGCGAAATAGCGCTTTGGCTTGGTGCGCAGGCGGGATTTTGCGCGGACGGGTGCATCCCAACCGGGCAGATTTACAATCGCATACATGCTTTCCAACATGTCGAGGTAAAACGCCACGGTCGAAGTTGCCGGTTGGGCGTCGCTGTCGCCCAACGAGGCGTCTGCCGCGATGGTGTTGAGCGTGGCAGAGGTCGCAACGTTGCGCGCGAGCGAGGACACAATGTGCCGTGCCGTAGACCCCACACCTCCTTTTTGCGGAACGCTGACTTCGTACATGGCATCGAGATACTGGTTGACGACCTCTGCGGCCATCTGAGGGCTCGCCCCGACAAGCGCCGGCCATCCTCCACAGCAAATTGCGTCGGCCAGCATGGGGAGCGAGCCTGTATAGGCCGAAGGTTCGAATGATCCTTCGAATAGGTTTTGCAGCGAAACGGATCCCGTTGAAAGCCCTCGTTCCCAAAGCGTCATGGTGCTCATGTCGAGACGGGCTATGCGACCGGCGCCGCTGTGAGTGACAGAGTCTTTTGCCGGCGTTGACGACCCGGTGAGGATAAAGAGGCCCTTCTTGCCGCCGGATGCATCTACGGCGCGGCGCGTGGCATCCCATGTTGCGGGGGTCTCCTGCCACTCATCGATGACGTGCGGCTTATTGCCCTGAAGAGCGAGCGAAGGATCGGCTTCGACCAGCGACTTTATGTTTGGGTCATCAAGTTGAACGACGCTCTCACCGAATGCGAGCGCGGTCCATGATTTACCGCACCACTTTGTGCCCCGAATCTCGACCGCTCCAAAAATCTGGAGCAGGGTTTGCAGTCGTTCGTCCAAAAGGCGAGGACGGTAGGATTTGGGCTGTTCCGAACCATAGGATATCATGATTTGATAAACCTCACTACCTGCGCATACTCGATTTTCGAGGATAATCATACTCGATTTTCGAGGATATTCACACTCGATTTTCGAGGAAATCTGGACTCGATTTTCGAGTTTTGCCCTACAGGTAGATCCCCTCGAACAGGCTCTTGTGGAACTTAGTGTGGTGGTCGCGTGCCCAGGTGAAGAGCGCCTGGCCAAAGTTGCCTTGGCTGGCGGGGATGCCATAGACGCCGGCGACTTCCACGCGCACGAACTCCAGCGCGGGTAGCTTGTTGATGGCCGTGAGCGCAAACGGCGACGTGGGCTCCTCGAACAGGTAATGGCTGCCTTGCAGCGCGCCGCAGCCGGTGCAGGTGCTGGCGAGCGATGCGGTCTTGGTGGTGCGCGACGTTACGGGCTTGTAGCCGCAGCGCTCGCGCAGGTAGTCGCGGATCTCGGCCGGCACGCAGCCCAGTGCGGGGACGATGGCTACGGCGTTGGCGCAGGCGGTGTCGATTGCGATGTGGCCCGCGTCGTCCATGGCGGGCGCATCGCCGGGCGCAGCCTTGCTGCCCGAGTCCTCGGCCACCCGATACGGAATGCCAAAGGCCGCGACCGTTGTCTGCTGGTGGCACTTCCAACATTCGCGCTTGCCCAGCACCAGGTAGATGTAGGGCGCGCTGGGGTCGGAGCGATCTACGCCGGGCAGCCACGCGGCAAAGGGCTCGGGGTTGACGCCATCGGGCACGTACCAGATCTTCTTGACCCGGTCCCACTTGGCGCCCAGGGCCTTGGCCTCGTCTTTGTGCGAAAAGGGAACATCGAGCTCGGTGCGCATGGCGGCTCCTTTGTGCGGCTTGCGGTGCATGTGCTCCAAGGATACCCCAGCGTTGGGTGCTCGATGCGCACGACTGGGGCCGGCGGTGTCTGAGCCGGTGACCGATGGCGTCTGCTGTCTTAACAAGGCGATTGCGGTTTGGCGTGCGGTCGCTGGATGGATGCTTCGACCGTCCAAGAAGTAGCGGGGTGTTTTGGCGGGGGCGTGCCGTCAAGCAAATGGGCAAGTGCTTGGTCAGCTTTTGGCCAGTTGAGCGGCAACCTTGCCAAAATCTTGACGGATTTGCATTTAGACGTCGACGAATGAACACTTTGGTTGCACCGTGGCAAAAAACCGCTGGTCGTTTGCCGAAAACTCGCCGGAGTCGCGAGCCGTCTCCGATGCACATGCTATCTTCGCGCCATGAGGTACTTCATCGTTTCACATAACGCTGCACTGGCGCTCTTGGCGCACATCCCGAACCCGCGCTTTGGGGATTCGGAACCAGAGGTCGTGTCGATCGCGGGCGCCTGCGCGCTCTCGGATCAAGAAGCGCAGGAGGTTATCGATCGCTATGACCTGGGAATCGATACGCTGGATTTGCTGGTGCCGTCGCGCGCCGACCGTCGGCGGAGCAAGCACGTTAAGACGCATCTGTGCACCAACGAGCTCCCGGCAGGTTCGTTTATCTCGCTGGGCCACTGGATGGGCGACCTGGATGCATACGTGTGCTCTCCCGAGCTGGCGTTTTTGCAGGCAGCGCACGATGGCGATGCGGCGGCGGCCATCTATGCCGGCTATGCCATGACATCGGACTACCGGCTGGATAACCTTGCTCCCGGCGGGGTAACAAGCAGGGATGCGGGCATGCGCGACGGCAGGCTCACGACCAAGGAGCTCATTGCGGCGTACCTTGACCGGGCGTCAAAGGTGAGGGGCGCCGCCAAGGCGAAGGCGTTGCTTCCGTGCGTGGAAGAGGGCTCACGGTCTCCAAGGGAGTCGGGGCTTTGCATGTTTATGTCGCTACCTGCGTATTACGGCGGGCTTGCGCTGGGCAAGGCCGAACTGAACAAGAAGTACTTCATTCGCGACGGTTACAACGATGGGCGCAACCGCAAACTGCGCGTGTTGGAGCGCACACCCGACATAACGCTTACGGCGAAAGCAGAGGTGGGCTTGGATAAAGTAAGGGCTGGCTTGCTGCCCGAGGTGTTTACCGCACTGGTCGATTACGACAGCGATGCCATCCATGACGGAAGCGAGAAAATCCACAAGGATGCCGAGCGCCGTAACGAGCTGCAGATGCTCAATGAGGTCGCGTACTTTACGGTGACGACTGACCAGGCGAGCGACTACGAAAAGCTCGTTCGCCTGTGCGAGCGCATCCGACGCAAGCTGCATCGTCGCAAGCGGCCCATATTTTACAAGCCTATGACTGAGGAAGCGCGATATTTGGCACAGGCGCGCCTCGAGACAAAGCGGTTTAAGCTCTGGCAGACCGTTATTGAGGCGCATCAGTATTGGTAGAGCGGGCCTTTGGCGGCGGAGGGGTGCTGCCGTATTGAAGGTGAATGGTTTCCTGCGAAGTGAACGAGCGTTTTTGGACCCCCGAAGCATCCACACTTTTTGGCGCCAAAACCGCAGGATTCTAACGACAAAACCGCAGGAAATGAGCCGCCAAAAGTGTCGATGCTCCGGGGGTTCGTTTTGGCTCGTTCACTTCGCGGGAAACCATTCACCTTCGATTTGCGGGGGTCGCCCGGATATGGCTGCGAGGCCCATTCGGGCCTGATCGGGGCGCTCGCTGGGGTTGTTTGGGCGACTTTGGGCTTGGCTGGGGTGGCCTCCGGTGTTGTCGAGACCACTTTGGGCTCGATTGGTGTGGTTGCTGGCGTTGTTGAGACGGCTTTGGGCGCCGCGACGCCCGCATGGCTTGGCGGCGTAAAACAAAACAGCTCAGAGGCGAAGCCTCTGAGCTGCGAACATTTGGTGGGCGTTAGAAGATTTGAACTTCTGACCTCTTCCGTGTCAGGGAAGCGCTCTCCCCCTGAGCTAAACGCCCGATCAAGGGTGCGCGAGTGCGCAGGGAATAATATAACGGAGCTCCCGCCCAGTGGCAAGAACTATTTTTAAAAAGCGGCGATTTGCGACCCTATCCGCCCCGATGCAGCGCGAACAGCACGCGGAAAGTCGCGATTGTACCCCCGATGAACTGCACATTCGCGTAAAATAACTCCATTATGGGCAAATGGTGTCCAGGTAGTTTACAGCACAGCATCTGGGGGAGGGGCATGTCGGACGCACGCTCGCTGCGAAAACAGTTCAATCGCATGCTCGCCACGTTGCTGGTGGCGCTTGCTGCTGCCGGAGCTGTAACGTATGCCTGGTACATCTACAACGCCAACCGCCATATCACCGATGTCAAGATGGCCGCGGGTACGGGCGTGACCTTCCTCATCTCCAACGAGTACGACGGCGAATACAAAACCAACGCTGGCCTGAGCTTTGCAGGTCTGCTCGATCCCGTCTCGACCGACAACGTGCTCAACGGCTTTCAAAAGGTAACGGGCTTTACCGGCGGAACCACGCAGGACTCTTTGTTTGCCAGCATGTTTGGCGCGGCTGAGCATTCCGACTACTACAAGACCTCTCTGTACCTGGCCACTAACTCGGCCGCAACCGACGTGTACCTGTCGGGCATCGACTTTACCGAGCAGGATCCGGCAAAACCCATCTCCACCGCCCTGCGCGTGGGGCTGGTTGCCTATGCTCCAGGGCAGAGCGACACCGTTACGGGCCAGTACGTCTTTGAGGTCTCGGGCGAGCACAATTCCCAGGCGCGCTATAACACGCTCGATGGTAAGGACGCCGGCGAAAGCGAGCAGAACCACCTGGTACTCGACAGCACCCGCTCCGATGGTGCCACGGTCCATTTTGACCAGCTGACCAGCGCAAACTTCTGCGACTACAACGAAGACACCGGCATCGTGAGTCTCAAGGAGGCCACGACCAAGATCTGCAGCTTGCCCGCCGCTGCCAAAGGCGCCGATCGTAGCACGCCCGTGCGTGTGGATGTATACGTGTGGCTGGAAGGCTGCGATCCCGACTGCACCAACAACCTGGTCGCCACCAGCTTGCAATCGCTGGCGCTGCGCTTTGCCGGCAAGCGTTCGTAAGGGGGCTGGGTATGAGTGCATCGAACATCAAAGACATCCTAAGCTCGCGCCGTCGCATGGTTGCCGCGGCCGCATGGATGTTGGTGCTGGTAGCCGCCCTGAGCGCCGCCACCTACGCCTGGTTCAGCAACTCGCGCTACACCAACGTGACGCCCGTGGCGCACACGGTAAGCGACGAGGGTTCCGACCTGCAGATCGGCCTTTCGGCTAACGGGCCCTGGGACACAACGGCAACGCTTGCCGCGGCCGACAAGACGCTCTATCCCATCTCGACGGCAGACCTTTCCCGCTTTTGGCGTGGCACGTTCCAAAACGCCGCGGGCATCACGACCAACTTTGCCGACTGCACCGCGCAGCTGGACGACTACGCTCTTTCGGGCACGCTGTACCTCAAGGGCAACGACAGCGCGCTCAACGTGTATCTGTATCAGGGCCAGATGAGCGTGACGAGCGACCCGCAGCTGCTGGCCGCGCTGCGCCTGGGCCTGGTCATCACGACCCAGTCGGGCACGCAAACGCATATCTTTACCTGCGATGACCTAGGTAACACCGCTGGCGCTACCAGCAGACGCACTACGGCGCAAGACGGCGTGGTTGTGGCGGGCGGCGCTTCGGGCTGGGCCTACACCGCCGACCCTGCGCGCGCCATAAGCGCTTACAGTATGGACGGCGCCGGCGACACGCCCACGGCGCGCGCGGGCGCCACGCCCATCTGCACGCTGGCCGCCAACGAGGTGGCAAGCGCTCATTACGTTGTGTACATGGAAGGCTGCGACGCTAATTGCATCGACGAGGCCCAGGCCCGCGATGTGGTACTGCAGCTTGCCTTTGCCGCGGCCAAGGCATAGGGGGGGCGAGCTAAATGCACAAGAATAAGCACATGCAGGTAGGCGCCAGCGAGTCCGCGGGCGCAACCCCGGGGACCGCACCCGCCGCTGCCGCCGAGCGCGCTGTGGGTTCGGACTCTGACACCCGCCGCCACGCCCACCGCGCGCGTGCCTACATCGCGCTCGTCATGGTGGCACTCGCCGCCACGCTGGGCGCCGCGACCTACGCTTGGTTCACGAACAACATGAAGGTCAACACCAACTCGGTGAGCGTGCACAGCGACACGTCCAAGCTGGTGCTGGAGCTGGGCGATGCCGACCGCGGCAGCTGGTCGCAGCAGGGCGACGTTTCCCTAGCTTCTATCGCGACCGGCGCCGTGACGCTCTACCCGGTCTCGACCTTCGATCTCAACGGCTTTGCTGCCTGTGCGCAAAACAACTCTGCCGGCGATGCCACAGTGTTTGAGCAGGCAAAAGACAACGGCTCCGCCTTCTACCACGGTTGGATCGACCTGCGCTCCACCATTACCGGAACGGGCGCCAGCAAAGTAAGGGGCAAGGTCAACCTGTATCTGGCCGAATCGCTGGTCCCGCAGGGTGCCGATGCCGAGCTGCTGCGCGCAGCCCGCGTGGGCATCAAGATTTCGAGCGGCAACCAGGTGCTTGCCACCAACATTTTTGAGCTCGACAGCTCTGATAGCGGCCATCGCGACGAGCATCCCGCGACCGCGCCTTCGGGCCTGGCGGGCTACACCGAGGGCATGCTTCTGGGTTGGCAAAACGGCCAGCTTGCTTGCGGTGCCAACGTAACGCAGGACCCAGCCGCCTTTACGCTGGACACGAGCGAGACGGCCGCGCGTCCGCAAAACGCGCTTGCCACGCTTGGGCTTGGCCAGACCTATCGTTTGGATATCTATTACTACATCGAGGGCACCGATCCCGATAGCGCCGACTATCTCTATCAGGATCCGGGCACCTTGCACCTGGCGCTCTTTGCGACCTTGGACGGTGAGTAGCAATGGCACGCGTTGAATCAGACGACCGCCGCTCGGCTACCGGCGACCGCCGTCCAGTCGCCGCCACCGGCAAGCCCAACGCCGCCGCGCCCACCGACACCGATCTGCGCCGCAAGCTCACCACAACCGTGGTGTTGGTGCTGTTTGCGCTGGTGGCGATAGCCATGGCAACGTTCGCCTGGTTCTCCATCGCCGATAGCGCCAAAACCCGCATGCTCATGATCGACGCCAACGCCGATGGCTCGCTGCGCTTTGACCTGGACGAACACGCCACATTCGACGAATACGTGCACAGCCTGGGCTTCGATCAGATCTCGGCGCGCATCGCTAGCGAAAAGGGCGTGGACATCGATGCGTCCAAGCTCAAGCCCGTCACCACGAGCGACTACCAGACCTTCACCTTCGAAGACGGCTCCACTGCCGATCCCGCCACCGGCGCCTACCTGGAGTTCACGCTGCATTTTATGGGCAGCACGGACCTGCGCGTGCGCCTGACCGGGCAGGATGGCGACGGCGGCGTGTCCGGCACGCGGTTTAGCTCCGACACGCAGGGCATGGCCAGCGCCATGCGCATGAGCTTTACCGCCGACGGTCATACCTGGGTCTACAACCCCAACGGGGGTGGGGGCTCATCCGGCGCGGCCACCGTCTTTGGGCTCGGCTCGGGCGAGGCGACCGCGGCCAGCGATATGTTCGACCTGATAAAAGATACGGACAAGCCGGTAACCGTTCGCATATGGCTCGAGGGAACGGACCCAAATTGCACTAATATGCTAAAGGGAGCTAACTATTCGGTTTCGATGCGCTTTGAGGGCATCGAGGAACAGTGATACGCACGGCGGCCACCGGGCCGCGAACGACCTAGACAGACACGGTAGTAAGGGACATCATGCAATCTGTTAAAAAAGTCGCATCCATCGCGCTGAGCGTCGTCATGTGGATCATCATCCTGGTGGCGGCCCTGTATGCGTTTACCACGCTCGCCACGCACGAGGACGGCAGCGTCTCTGACATCGCCGGCTTCACCCCGCTCGCCGTGCAGTCCGACTCCATGGCGCCCACGTTTAACAAGGGCGACCTCATCATCATCAAAAAGTGCGACACCTCCAAGCTCGAGGTGGGCGACATCGTGACGTTCCATACCATCATCGACAACGAGTACGCGCTCAACACGCACCGCATCGCCGCCATCGACGAGGTCAACGGCATGCGCAGCTTTACCACCAAGGGCGACAACAACGACGTGGCCGATACGCACATCATCAGCGACGGCGACATCGTGGGCAAGTACCTGTTCGCGCTGCCGCAGATGGGCAAGGTCATGGACTTACTGTCCAGCTCCATGGGCTTCCTCATTGTGATCGTGCTGCCCATGCTGCTGTTCTTTATCTACCAGGTGTATCACCTCATCGTGGTGGGCATGAACCTCAAGCGCGCTATGGCCGAGGAAGACCGCCTGGCCGCCGCGGCTGCCATCGTGGATGCCGAGGGCAAGGGCGACACCGCAACTGTCACGGCCGATAACGCCGCCGAGCAGCTCGCCCAGGCCGAGGCCAAGCTCGAGGAAGCCCGTCGTCTGAAGGCCGAGGCCGAGGCGGCGATGAACGCAAACAAGCAGGAGGACAGCGACAGTGAGTGAGTTTCTGGGATTTGCCTGGGAGCTGCTGGCAAAGGTCGTCTACAACGTCGTTGCCGTCGTGAGCTCCCTCCTTAATCTGCTGGTGTTTGGCTGGGTTGAGTACTTCAGCATCTTTATGACCTACTTCACCACGTTTGACCTGGTGGGCAAGATCGGCGCGGTCATTCTGTTTGCCATGCTCATCGCGGTCCCCGTGCTGATCGTGGCCATTCTGGTTCACCGCTACCGCATCAACCGCCGCCTGCATCGCGACGACACGTCCAACAAGGCACTCTATCGCGAGATCGGCCGCCTGAACAAGCAGGTGCTCGACCTCATGGACGAGAAGAACAAGCTGCTGGCGCTCAAGGTCAATGCCATGGGCGGCACCAAGCAGATTCCGTACGTGGGCGCCTCTGCCCTGGCCGACGATCACCTGCCCACGGTGGGCAACGTGGTGGGCGCCGCTGTGGGCGCCGGTGCGCCTGCGGGCGAGGGCGCCACGGCTGCCGTGGTGTCGGGCAACGCGTCGCTCGCGCTCGATGGCGATGGCGTCAAGGATGCCGCGGCCGCCATGGCCAAGGCCACCGTCGAGGCCAAGACCCTTGCCGAGGAAAAAGAGATCGCCCAGGCCAACCGCTTCCCCAAGCTGTCCCTTGTGGACCTTAAGTACCGCGACTGGGAGCCCCCGGTCTACGACGATGCCATCTCGCTGGAGGACTTTGTCGACAGCTTCCGCGCGTTCGCCTGCAGCCAGATGAAGCTCTACTACACGCCCGAGGTCATCCGCCGCTTTGTGGCCGGCATGGCCGCCTCCAAGCTGCTGATTCTGGAGGGCATTTCGGGTACCGGTAAGACGTCGCTGCCCTATAGCTTTAGCCGCTATCTGGACAACCCCGCAACCATCGTGTCGGTGCAGCCGAGTTTTCGCGATCGCACCGAGGTGCTGGGCTACTTCAACGAGTTTTCCAAGCGCTTTAACGAGACAGAGTTCCTCCGTGCCGTGTACGAGGCGGGGCTGCGCCAGGACCCGTCCATGATCGTGCTCGACGAGATGAACCTCGCCCGCGTGGAGTACTACTTTGCCGAGATCCTGTCGGTGCTCGAGATGCCCAGCCACGACGAGTGGGTGCTCGACCTGGTGCCTACCCAGTGGGCCGCCGACCCCAAGGGTCTGCACGACGGAAAGCTCACCATTCCCGACAGCCTGTGGTTTATCGGCACGGCCAACAACGACGACTCTACCTTTACCATCACGGACAAGGTGTACGACCGCGCGATTCCCATCGAGCTCAACGAGCGCGCCGACGCGTTTGAGTGCGAGCCGCACGAGCGCGTGCACGTGACGGCCGACCACCTGCAGTATCTGTTCCAGAAGGCCAAGGTCGAGTACGTGATCGATGACGATCTGCTCGAGAAGATGCACAAGCTGGACCAGTACCTGCAGACCCGCTTTAAGCTGGCCTTTGGCAACCGTATCATCAAGCAGATGTACGACTTTATCCCCGTGTACGTGGCGTGCGGCGGCACCGAGTTGGGCGGCATGGACTACATCATCGCCCGCAAGGTGCTCAAGAAGTTTGAGTCCATGAACGTGAGCTTTGTGCGCGACGAGATGAAGGGCCTGATCGAGTACATCGAGAAGACCTTTGGCGAGGGCGGCCTGCCCGATTCCGTCATGTATCTGCAGCGGATCCAGAACTTCTACTAATGCCGTAAGCGCGGGGCGTGGGACAAGACAATCAGTAGCGTTTGCCCAGTGTGGTGTCGTCACGCCCCTTACCGATCGATCCAACCTATGGAGTAACCCATGTCCGAGACCATTCAGGACCTCTATACCAGCTTCTCCGAGCAAATGGAGCCTATCCAGGAGGACAGCCGCTACTTCCGTTATCTGTTTGAGATGGCGCAGGCCTCGGGCACCACGATCGAGCAACAGCGCGAGGAGCTCGTCAAAGTGGTGGACGAGGAGTGGATCAGCATGATCGAGGACTCGCTCGACGCCATTAACACCATCATCGAAAATCCGCGCCGCTTTATCACCACCGAGGAAGAGGTGGTGCCGGTCTCGCTCGCCAAAAAGATCAGTGCCGACAGCGTCCGTCACCTGAGCCAGAACACGCAGTTTTTGGCTCCGAGCGACGATGGCGGCGTCCATCCCACGCGCATCCTCAACGTCAGTACCGTCGAGACGTACGACCTGTACGAGAACCGCTTTATCTACCACCTGATTCAGCGCCTGCTGACGTTTGTAGACAAGCGTACCGACGTGATCTTTTGGTCGACGGGCAACGAGATCCGCAACCGCTTTAAGATGCACAGCAAGATCGACGACGCGTACGAGGAGATTGAGTACAACGTCGAGATGACGGTCAAGAACCGCCAGAGCTTTGCCGAGAACGATGCCGACAATATGGACGTCTTTATGCGCATCGACCGCGTGCGCCGTCTGGTCATGGCGCTGCGTGGCGCGTCGTTCTGCCAGATCATGAACGGGTGCAGCGCGGTCCGCAGCCCCATTCAGCGCACCAACCTCATCATGAAGGACCCCAACTACCGCAAGTGCTACCAGCTGTGGCAGTTTATGGAGCGCTACGACAAGGTGGGCTACAACATCGACGTGCAGCAGCAGGCGCTGGCGTTCGATGACGAGTACATGGTGCAGATGTACACCAACCTCATCAACAACTACACCGTCTTTAAGAGCCTGACCGACGACGAGCGCAACCTGCAGGAGCTCGAGAGCGTGCATCCCGAGCCGGTGGCGCCCAAGTTTATTAAGGAGATTAAGGAGGTGCAGGTCGATAGCCCCGACCTGCCCGATGTCGAGGTCCGTCGCGTGTTTGTGGAGGAGGTCACGCAGGCCCAGCTCGATGCCGAGCAGGCGCTGGCCGAGGCCCGCGAGCAGATCGAGGAGCTGCAGGGACAGCTGAAGTCCTGGAAGGTGCAGGCGCACGCGCTGACCGATGAGCGCGACGACCTGGCCGACGAGCTGGACGAGGCTAAGACGCGTGAGCTGGCATTGACACAGCGCGCACAGATTGCCGAGGCCGATGTCGAGGAACTGCGCGCCTCGCTGGAGGATGTCGAGGCCGGCAAGAAGGCTGCCGAGGATGCTGTGGCAGAGGCACGCTCGACCGCGGCGGCGCAGCTTGAGCAGATGCGCGCCGAGGTCGATGCCGAGGTCACGGCCGCTCGCGCCGATGCCGATGCCAAGATTGCAGCTGCCGAGCAGACGGCCGCCGAGCAGGTCGCGCAGGTCAAGAGCGAATCCGCCGCGGCCCTGGCCACCAAGACGACGGCCGATGCCGCCGAGCTGCAAGCCACCAAGGACGCCGCCGCGGCTGAGCTTGCCGGCGTGCGCGAGGCATCTGCCAAGGAGGTGGCCGAGCTGCATGCCAAGCTGGACGCCGCCCAGCTGCAGATCGAGGAAGTGCAGCTGACGGCCGAGCGCGATGCCCGTGCCGCGGCCGAGGCGGCCGACGCCGCTGCTGCTGTGGCGGAGCAGAAGCTCGCCGATACCGTTGCCGCGGCCGAGGAGAAGGTTTCCGCTGCTCAGCAGGCAGCCGATGCCGCGATCGATGCCGCCCGTGCGGCCGCCGACTCTGCTGTGGAGCAGGCTACGGTGGACGCCAGCGAGAAGGTCGCCGCAGCCGCTGCCGAGCGCGATGCTGCCACGCGTGCCGCCGAGGAGGCCCGTGCCGACGCCGACGCGCGCATCGCCGCAGCCGAGCTTAAAGCAGAGGAGCGCATCGAGCAGGAACTCGCCGCCGCCAAGGCTGCGCACGAGCGCGAGCTCGAGACCGCCCGAGCCGAGATGCAGCAGCGCTTGGACTCGTTGGCGCACGAGCTGGAACAGGCCGAACGCAATCGCGAGCGTGCCGAGCGCCGCGCCGAGGGCAACAGCCTGTCGCGCTATCTGCTGGCTCGTCTGCGCGGCGAGGCTGGCGAGGGCGTGGCCGCCGCGCCTGACGAGGATGGCGCTTCTGCGGCGGATGCCACCGAGGCCGAGGTCGCTGCCGACCCCGAGACTTCCGCAAAGGACGTCGACAAGTGATGAAGCACGTGCTCCGCGTGATCAACGTGCTGGCGACCGTGGTGATCCTGGTCGCCTTTGTGGTGCTGCTGCGCACGGTGTTCACGCCCGCCGGCGAGATTCCCACCATCATGGGCTATGGCTTTATGCGCACGCTGACCGGCTCGATGGAGCCTGCGATTCCCGTGCACTCGTTTATCGTCGTCGATACCGGCAACAGCATGGTCTACCAGGTGGGCGATATCATCACCTTCCATTCGTCCGATGACGCGCTGGAGGGTTCGCTCAACACGCATCGCATCGTTACCGTGGAGGCCGCGGCCGACGGCACGCCGGTCTACCGCACCAAGGGCGACGCCAATCCGGTTGAGGACGCCGCGCCCGTGCCCGCCGCCGACGTGGTGGGTCGCGTGGTCTTTGTCTCGGCGGGGCTGGGCGTGGTGGTCTCGTTGCTCACCAACCCGCTGCTGTTCTTCCCGCTTATCGTGGTGCCGCTGATCGTGCTGCTGGTGCTCGAGATTCGCCATATGGTCAAGACCACACAAGAGGTGTCACGCGCCGAGGACGAGGCCGCCCTGCGTGCTGCCGTGGAGCAGATTCGCGAAAAGCGTCGCCGCGAGCAGGAAGACCAGGACAGCGCCAAGGAGCAGAGCGACGGCGAGCATACTGGGGAAAGTGTGGAAACCGATCCCGGCGCCCTAGACGATTCCAACCGCTCGGCATAGCTCTTCGGTGCCTTTTGTCCCTGCAATTTGGACGCCCATAGATGTTCCGAATCATCTGCTTTTTCATGCCGATATTCGTGCTACAGTTTGAGCGCTTTGTTGCCAATTGATTTCGGGGGAGTGGAATGGAGCAGGAGCGCACAGCGCAGCGTGCACGCGAAAAGGCTTCGGTACCGATGACGGCGGCGTCCGATTTTGTCGTGCCCGAGGGAACTGACGAGCTCAGCCGCAGCACCCGCCGTGCATGGCGCGACCGCCTCAACGATGCGTCGTCGCGCAAGATGATTACGGGCGTTCTGGCCACGCTGGCGGGCGGTTCGTTTTGGGGTTTTTCGGGCACCAGCGCGAGCTTTCTGTTCGATACCTACCATGTCGATACGCTGTGGCTCATGAGCGTGCGCCAGATTCTTGCCGGCCTGCTCTTTATGGCCGTGGTGGTCACGCGCGATCGTGCGCGCCTGGTCAAGCTTTGGACGACGCCGGCCGACCGTAGGCAACTGCTGCTTTTTACCGCTTTTGGCCTGCTGTTCAACCAGTTCTGCTATCTTTCGGCCGTGCGTCTGACCAATGCCGGAACCGCGACGGTGCTCCAGTGCCTGCAGCTGGTCATCATCATGGGTTACGCCTGCGTGGTCGATCGCCGCATGCCGCGCGCTCGCGAGACGATCGGCATTGGTCTGGCCCTCGGTGGCACCTTTTTAATCGCTACCGGCGGCGACCCGACCAGTTTGAGCATATCGCCGCTTGGTCTGGTCGCAGGCCTTATGTGTGCGGTTAGCGCAGCCTGTATGGCGGTGATTCCCGCCAAGATTCTGCCCGAATACGGCAGCCCCATCGTTACAGGCTCTGCCATGCTCACAGCGGGCGTGGTCTCGTGCGTCTTCGTGCAGCCGTGGGCTCATATGCCGGCGCTCGATGCTGCCGGTATCGAGGCGCTCGCGGTGTTTGTGGTCATTGGCTCGTTTTTTGCCTACATGCTGTATATGCAGGGCGTTAAGGACATCGGCTCGGTGCGTGCGAGCCTCATCGGAACCGTGGAGCCGGTCTCGGCGACCATCACCAGCGCCGTTATGCTGGGCACGGTATTTTTGCCGACCGACTTGATTGGCTTTGTCATGATCATCGTGATGATGTTTCTGACGGTATAGCTCACGCCGCTGCCCAGACGGACACGGTGTTGCACCACAATTTCGTGAATTGGTGCCTGCATCTGGAGTTTAACTGACGATGTCAAATATGTCATAAACTAATAGCGTTATTGACTTTTAGTATTGCGAGGACTCCTCTATGGCTGGTAACCACTTTAAGAACGGCGACGGCGAGCGCCCTGCAGTTCCGCCGCGTTCAAATGGGACTGGAAACGCTGGCGTACCGAGTGGATCCAGCCAAAACGGTGCTGGCAACCGTACGTCTCCGGGCGAAACGGCGATGTTTGCCGCTCTGTACGAACAGTCTCAAAAGGCAAAACAGGCTGGTCGCGTAGGCAGGCAGGCATTTCCGGGCGGGGCGGGCTCTGCGGCTTCGTCGGCCGGGGTCCGTCCGGCGCCAACGGGCGGTGCAAATGTCGCCGGCTCCACTGGCCCCGCTAACAACGCTCATCGCGCCCACAACGCCGGCCCCGTCAACTCTGCCAATCCCGCCAATAGTGCTTCTTCTGCTGGAGACGCAGGGCTTACGGGTAACCTAGGCACTATCTATACGGGCGCTTCCGAAACCGGCACGTTTGCCCGTCTCAATGACGACGGTGCCGAGTTTAAGGGCTCGGGCTCTAAAGAAGATTATTACGATTTTGGCTTGAACTACGGCGGTGATTCCTCGACGAGCCCGACCTCGAACGGCCTGGTTCGCCATCGCCATCGCAAGGGCGAGCGCAAGAAGCGCCGCGTTGCAGCCGTTGTTGCTGTCATCGTCGCGGTGGTTCTTGTCGCTTTTGGCGTGAGTGGCTTCATGCTGTTTAACTCGGCAAAAACCGTGAAGAGCCAGGCAAAGGAAACAGTCGAGATCGTCGGCGGCCTTAAGGACAAGGTCACGTCGGGCGATTTTTCGACCCTGCCCGACGATGCGAAAAAAATTGACGAGCTCTGCAGCAGCATGAAGAAGGAGACCTCGAGTCCGGTGTGGACGATGGCTTCGTTCATTCCGGTGTACGGCGGCGATATTAACGCCGCCCGCACCATGGTCGACGCTCTGTCCGATGTTTCGAGCGGCGCGCTGGTCCCCATGGCCGATAATCTCGCTCAGGCAACGCCCGGCAAGCTGTTCCAGGACGGGACAATCAACGTGTCCGCGCTGCAGGCGGTCGCCGATTCGCTCTCCGATAGCTCGAAGGCGTTCAAGGGCGCCAACAAAAAGGTGCAGGGTATTGGCGATACGCATATCGCCCAGGTGACCGAGCTGGTCGATAAGGCAAAGGACGGCTTTGCCACCCTGGACGGTGTAGTCGATGCGGCAGAGAAGATCGCCCCCGTTCTGCCCCAGATGCTCGGCGCCAACGGCCAGACGCGCCATTATCTTGTGCTCGCGATGAGCAATGTCGAGATCCGCGCCTGCGGCGGTTTCCCGGGTTCTCGCGGCGTGATGTCAGTGACTGACGGTAAGCTCGAACTGGGCGATTTTGTCAAAGTCGACATGATGAAAGAGCCCTTGAGCCCGCTTCCCATCACCGATGAAGAGGCAAACTTGTTCACGACCGGATGGGGCCTGACCGGATTCAACACGCTCGGATACACGATGGGCGATGTTACGATGACGCCCGATTATCCGCGTGCGGCTCAGCTTGCCAGCGATATGCAGAAGGCCATTGTCGGAGATGACATCGACGGCGTATTTGCAGTCGATCCGGTATTTTTGCAGTATATGCTCGGCATTGTAGGTGGCACGCAGCTTCCCGACGGCACCGTCGTCGACGGAAGCAACGCTGCAAAGGTGCTGCTGCACGATATTTATTGGAATTACCCGGTAGAGGAACAGGACGCCATTTTTGCGGCGGTTGCCGGATCGGCTTTTAACAAGATCGTGGACGAACTGGGCTCCAGCGATATTACTAAGATCGCTGGAGCCATCGAAAAGGGTGCTTCCGAGGGTCGCATCCTCATGTATTCGAGAAACGATGACGAGGAAAAGGCCGCGAAGGCCCTTGGCATTTCCGGCGCTCTCCAAAACGATGCGTCTGAGGCTCCGATCTTGGGCGTCTTTGTGAACAACTACAGCTATTCAAAGATGGATTGGTTCCTTGATAAGCGAGTCACCATCGATTCTTCGGTTGAAAATGCCGATGGTTCGACGACGTATCGAGTGACCACCACGCTCAAGAACACGATGACCCCTCAGGAGAAGGCCGAGATGCCTGGTTATTTCCGGGGCCATAACGGCATTAGCGAGGATATTGATGACGAGGTGCTGAGGCTCTATCTCTATGCTCCCGCGGGAGGCAGCATTTCGGACATTAAGACTTCGGGCTCCGGTTCTATCGAGATGAACGAAGCGACGCACGATGGCCTGAAGGTTGCATGGGGCGGCGTCCACATGCTTCTTGGACAAGACATAAAGGTCGAGTACACGGTCACGACTTCGAAGGACTCTAGGCACAAAGAGCTTAAGGTTCGCACCACGCCAACCGCTCAAACGTTCGAACAGGATAAGTAAGATATGAAGTACTTTGGCACCGACGGCTTTCGCGGCGAGGCCAACGTTGGACTGACGGTAGAGCACGCTTATAAGATCGGCCGCTTTGTGGGCTGGTATTACGGCGCCAACCGCGGGACCAAAGCACGCGTGATCGTGGGCAAGGACACGCGTCGCTCGAGCTATATGTTCGAGGCGGCGCTGGCGAGCGGCTTGGTCGCGAGCGGCGCGGACGCCTACATGCTGCACGTGATCCCGACGCCGGGCGTGGCGCATCAGACCGTGGAGGGCTGCTTCGATTGCGGCATCATGATCAGTGCGAGCCACAACCCGTTTTGCGATAACGGCATTAAGCTCGTCAACAGCGACGGCTTTAAGATGGACGAGGACGTGTTGGAGCTCATCGAGGACTATATCGATGGCAAGAGCGAGGTGCCGCTGGCTACGGGCAACCACATCGGTGCCACGGTCGACTACATGCAGGGCCGCAACCGCTACATCGCCTCGCTCATCGCTAGCGCGAACTTTTCGCTGCAGGGCGTCAAGATCGGTCTCGACTGCGCCAACGGCTCGGCATCCTCGGTGGCCAAGCCGGTGTTCGACGCGCTGGGTGCCGATGTGCGCGTGATTAACGCCGCGCCCGATGGTTTTAACATCAACGTTGACTGCGGCTCCACGCATATGGAGCGTCTGCAGCGCCACGTGGTGGAGCAGGGCCTGGACGTTGGCTTTGCCTACGACGGCGATGCCGACCGCTGCCTGGCCGTGGACGAGCGTGGTCGCGTGGTCGACGGCGACCAGATCCTGTATGTGTGCGGCGTGTACCTGAACAAGCACGGTCGCCTTTCGGGCGGTACCGTGGTGCCGACGATCGCCAGCAACTTTGGCCTGGTCAAGTCGCTGGAGCTTGCCGGTCTAAGTGCCGTGACCAGCGGCGTGGGCGACCGTCATGTGTATGCCAAGATGCGCGAGGGCGGCTACAGCCTGGGCGGCGAGCAGACGGGCCACACGATCTTTGGTGATATCGAGCGCACGGGCGACGGCATTATGACCTCGCTGCGCGTGATGGAAGTGATTCGTGCCGAGCGCGAGACGCTCTCGCAGCTCACGGCTCCGTGCAAGCTACTGCCGCAGGCTCAGGTTGCCGTACGCGTGGCGGATAAAGATGCCGCGCTGGGCAACATGGGCGTGCAAGCCGCCATCGCCGAGGCCGAGGCGTCGCTGGCGGGCGAGGGCCGCGTGCTGGTGCGCAAGAGTGGAACCGAGTCGGTGATTCGCGTTTTGGCCGAAGCTCCCGACCAGGCAGCTGCCGACGTCGCCATGAAGCGCATCGCCGCGGCGCTGGAAGCTCTATAGTTACGCGGTTTTACCAAACCGCGTAACTGCTCGACGCTGCAAACGTCCCCAATGACTAGGTGAAAAAGGGGGCGCCGCGGGATAGATCCCGCGGCGCCCCCTTTGCGTTGACGTGTTGCCTAAGCTTTACAGCTGGTACAGCGTGGTGAACTTGTCCTGCAGGTAGCTGCAGTAGTAGCGGGCGTCAAAGTCCATGCCGCAGGCGCCCTTGATGAGCTCCGGCGCGTCTTTGGCGCGGCCCCACTGCCAAATGTGCTCGCCCAGCCAGGCGCGAACGGGCGCCAAATCGCCGCTCGCACAGGCGCCATTGAGGTCGACGCCGTCGCGGCACATGGCCGGCACAAACATGGCGTCGTAGGCGCTACCCAGCGCATAGGTGGGGAAGTAGCCAAACGAGCCGCCGCTCCAGTGCGTATCCTGCAGGCAGCCGTGCGTGTCGTCGGGAACGGGAATGCCCAGGTACTCGTTCATAAAGCGATTCCAAAGCGCGGGGATATCCTTGGCCGTGGCCTCGCCGGCAAACAGCATGCGCTCAATCTGGTAACGCACCATAATATGCAGCGGATAGGTGAGCTCGTCCGCCTCGGTGCGGATCAACGACGGCTGCGCGATGTTCACGGCGCGGTAGAGCGTGTCCTCGTCCACGTTGCCGTAGACCTCGGGCGCGTGGCGGCGCAGCACCTCGAGCAGCGGTCCCATAAAGGCGCGGCTGCGACCCACGGTGTTCTCAAAGAAGCGGCTCTGGCTCTCGTGGATGCCCATGGAGGTGCCGCCCTCCAGGCAGGTGCGAGCATAGGCGGGGTTCACGCCCAGCTCATACATGGTGTGACCGGCCTCGTGGATGATGCTGTAGACGTTGGAGATGCAGTCGTCCTCATAGATGTGCGTCGCGATGCGCGCGTCGCCCACGGCAAAGCCCTCGCTAAACGGGTGCTCGGTAAAGGCAAGCGTGGTGTCGTTCAGGTCCAGGCCGACGAGCTTCATAAGGTCGAAGCTCATGGCGCGCTGGGCGGCCTCGGGCACACGGGCGTGCAAAAAGTCGGCAGCGGGCTGCTGGCTGCGCTCGCCGATGGCGTGCACGAGCGGCACGACCGTCGCCTTGACCTCATCGCAAAACGCATCGAAGCTCTTGGCGGAAAGGCCGCGCTCGTACTGGTCAAGCCAAACATCGTATGGGTCGCGCTTGGGGTCCATGAGCTCGGCCTGATGCTTAAGCTGGCCGACGATTCTATCCACATAGGGCTCAAAGCTCGCCCAGTCATTGGCCGTCTTGGCCTTGTGCCACACGGCGTCGGCCTCGCAGGTGAGCCTGGTCCAGGCCTCGGCCTCCTCGGTGGGAATGACGCTCGCTTCGCGCTGGTCGCGGCCGAGTACGCGGATCTCGTCGAGCAGCTGCGGGTCGTCGATCTTGCCGCCGGCGACGGTTTCGCGTGCCAGCGAGCGCACAAGTTCGACAGACTTTTCGCTGGTCAGGAGCTTATGATGCTCGCCGGCAAGGGTGCCCATGGCGTCGGCGCGCGCTGCGGCGCCGTTGGCGGGGGCAATGGTCGCGCCGTCAAACTCGGCAATCTTGAGCAGGTACTCGCGGGTCCACAGCTTGCCCTCGAGCTTGCGGAATTTTTTGACGGCCTTATCGACCTTCATGCCTTTGGGCGTCTTGCCCGCTGCGGGCTCGGCCTTCTTATCGTGCTTCTTTCCCATACCATATCCTTGATCTCGCAGGTCGCCCGTCGCACGCGGCGGCGCGGCCAGTTTGCACAGCTACCTGCCTTGTACCCAGCACGAACAAAACGGAACGCGGCGATACACCCAAACAATGTGGTATCCTGTAGCCCAATGCGTTGACGGAGAGGGTTTTGCCCGCCGTGTCGCCGGCAAGAGAGGGAAGGTCATGGGCTGCAAGCCTTCCTGCGGTGACAAGGGCCAAGCGTTCACTCCCGAGCAGCGACCTCAACGGGCGCGCGGCCAGCGGCGGCGATGTCCCCAGTAGGGAAGCCGTGAGCCTCGCGACAAGGGGCAAAGAGTGGGCGCGGCGGGCCAGACATCCGTCGGGTCAAACAAGGTGGTACCGCGGAATTCAACCGTCCTTGGGCAATGCACATGCCCGAGGACGGTTTTTTGTTACCGAACCGGGCCGCGTTTTCGCAACGCCAAGCGGCATTGGTCGCCCTGGCAAGCGAATGCGCGAGAGACGAAAGGGAAGACATGAGTCTGATTGATGATCTGGTCAAACTCGAGGAAGAGGCCAAGGAGCTCGTCGCAGGCGCCGACGACGCCGCCAAGCTCGAGGCTGCGCGCGTTGAGCTGCTCGGTCGCAAGGGTCGCATCACCGGCCTGATGCGCATGATGGGCAAGCTCGCCCCCGAGGATCGTCCCGTGATGGGCAAGCGCGCCAACGAGATGCGCCAGCTGATCGAGGGCATGCTCGACGAGCGCACCACCGAGATGAAGGCCGCCGCCCTCAAGCACGCACTCGAGCACGAGGCCGTCGACATCACGCTGCCGGGCATCCGTCCGCAGATCGGTCACCAGCACCTGATCAAGCAGATCATCGAGGAGGCCGAGGACATCTTCTGCGGCATTGGCTACACCGTCGAGTCCGGCCCCATGGTCGACACCTCCTACTACAACTTCACCGCGCTCAACGCTCCCATGGATCACCCGAGCCGCTCGGCCCGCGATACCTTCTACGTGGTCGACAACAACCCCGGCAGCGTCGCGCACCCCGAGGCTCACGCCCACGGTGAGTCCGACGTGCTGCTGCGCACCCAGACCTCGGGCGTGCAGATCCACACCATGGAGTCGCAGAAGCCGCCCATCTACATGATCTGCCCGGGCACCGTCTACCGTCCCGACACGGCCGACGCCTGCCACCTGCCGCAGTTCAACCAGATCGAGGGCCTGGTCGTCGACGAGGGCATCACCTTTGGCGATCTTAAGGGCACGCTCGACTACTTTGTTAAGTGCATGTTTGGCGAGGACCGCAAGACGCGTTATCGCCCGCACTTCTTCCCCTTCACCGAGCCGAGCTGCGAGGTGGACGTGAGCTGCCACGTCTGCGGCGGCAAGGGCTGCAACTTCTGCAAGCACAGCGGCTGGATCGAGATCTTGGGCTGCGGCATGGTCGACCCCAACGTCCTGATCAACTGCGGCATCGATCCCGAGAAGTACACCGGCTTCGCCTTTGGCATTGGCGCCGAGCGCGTCGCGGCCCTGCGCTACGATCTGCCCGACCTGCGTACGTTGATGACTGGCGATATGCGCTTCCTGAACCAGTTTTAGGCTTGCCCAGGCACCCCATCTTGGCGTTCAAACCGTCGCTCGCGTACCTTTAGTACGCGTCGCTCCTCTTTCACGCCAACCTGGGGCACCTGGACAACCCTAAGGCGAACGTCTTCATTTGATATTCCTCCCTTTGCGGAGATTAAGAACTAGGAGAGCTACATGCGCGTTTCTTACGACTGGCTCAAGACCATGATCGATATTCCGGAGGATCCCAAGACCCTTTCGGACGAATATATCCGTACCGGCACCGAGGTCGAGGCGATCGACACCGTGGGCGAGTCCTTCGACCACGTGGTGACTGCCAAGGTGCTCACCAAGACCCCGCACCCCGATAGCGACCACATGTATGTGTGCTCGGTCGACGTGGGCGACAAGAACCTCGACGCCGACGGCAACCCCGCCCCGCTGCAGATCGTCTGCGGCGCGCAGAACTTTGAGGCCGGCGACCACATCGTCACGGCCATGATCGGTGCTGTGCTTCCCGGCGACGTTAAGATCAAGAAGAGCAAGCTTCGCGGCGTCGTGTCCATGGGCATGAACTGCTCTGCGCGCGAGCTCGGCCTGGGCGGCGATCACTCCGGCATCATGATCCTGCCCGAGGATACGCCCTGCGGCATGCCGTTTGCCGAGTACGTGGGCTCGAGCGATACCGTGCTCGACTGCGAGATCACGCCCAACCGTCCCGACTGCCTGTCCATGATTGGCATGGCCCGCGAGACCGGTGCCATCTTCGACCGCGATTTCCATGTTGAGCTGCCCGCCATCAAGGCGGAGACTGGCCGCGCGACCGACGACGAGCTTTCGGTCGAGATTGCCGACGAGGGCCTGTGCGACCGCTATGTCGCCCGCATCGTGCGCAACGTGAAGGTCGGCCCCTCGCCCGACTGGATGGTCAAGCGCCTCAACGCCCTGGGCGTGCGTCCGCACAACAACATCGTCGACATCACCAACTATGTGATGATGCTCACCGGTCAGCCGCTGCATGCCTTTGACCTGGATACCTTTGCCGAACGCGATGGCCATCGCCGCGTGGTGGTTCGCGCCGCCCAACAGGACGAGAAGTTCACGACCCTCGACGGCGAGGAGCGCACGCTCGACGCCGGCATGGGCCTCATCACCGACGGCGAGCGTCCCGTGGCGCTGGCCGGCGTTATGGGCGGCATGGATTCCGAGATCGAGGATGACACCGTCGACGTGATGGTCGAGAGTGCCTGCTTCAACGCCGGTCGCACCTCGCACACCAGCCGCGATCTGTCGCTGATCTCCGACGCCTCCATCCGTTTTGAGCGCCAGGTCGATGAGACCGGCTGCGTGGATGTCGCCAACGTTACCTGCGCGCTGATCGAGGAGATCGCCGGCGGCGAGGTCGCTCCCGGCTACGTCGACGTGTTCCGCGCGCCCAAGACCATCGACAGCATCAAGCTGCGCCTGGCCCGCGTGCATGCCATCTGCGGCGCCGACATCGAGCCCGACTTTATCGAGCGTTCGCTCACCCGCCTGGGCTGCACCGTCGAGCGCGACGGCGAGGACTTTATGGTCACTCCGCCGAGCTTCCGTCCCGACCTGCCGCGCGAGATCGATCTGATTGAGGAGGTCCTGCGCCTGTGGGGCATGGGCCGCGTGACGGCGACCATCCCGGCCGCCAAGAACCACATCGGCGGTCTGACCCGCGAGCAGAAGCTCACCCGCAAGGTCGGCGAGATCCTGCGCGCCTGCGGCCTCAACGAGACCACGACCTTTGGCTTTGCCGCCCCGGGCGACCTGGAGAAGATCGGCATGTCCACCGAGGGCCGCGGCTGCCCCGTGGTGCTCATGAATCCGCTGGTGGCCGAGCAGACCGAGATGCGTCGCTCGCTGCTGCCGGGCCTGCTGCAATCCGTGGCCTATAACGAGGCCCACGGCACGCCCAACGTGCACCTGTACGAGGTCGGCAGCCTGTTCCACGGCCGCGAGAATGCCAGCCTGCCCAAGGAGACCAAGTCCGTGGCGGGCGTGCTCTCGGGCCAGTGGAGCGAGCAGTCTTGGAGCATGAAGTACCGCAAGCTGCGTTTCTTCTTTGGCAAGGGCATTGTCGAGGAGCTGCTCGCCCAGCTGCGTATCGAGAAGGTCCGCTTCCGTCCCGCCGAGGGCGAGGGCTATGCCTTCTTGCAGCCGGGTCGCGCCGCCGAGGTTCTGTCCGGCGGTACCGTGCTGGGCTGGGTCGGCGAGATCCACCCCGAGGCGCGCGAGGCGATGGGCATCGATGAGGTCGTCGTTGCCTTTGAGCTCGACCTGGACAAGCTGATCAAGGGCGCCCGCAATCAGGAGAACTACCGCGAGTTCTCGCAGTATCCGGCTGTTGAGCACGATCTGGCTATCGTGGTCGATAACTCCGTGACCTGCGAGGATCTTGAGCGCCGCATTACCAGCGCCGGCGGCAAGCTGCTCGAGGGCGTGCGTCTGTTCGACGTCTATCGCGATCCGGTCCGCGTGGGCGTGGGCAAAAAGTCCATGGCCTTCGCGCTTACGTATCGCTCCGACGACCACACGCTCACCAGCGAAGAGGTCGAGAAGGCGCACCAGAAGATCGTCACCAAGGTGTGCAAGGGCGTAAACGGCGAGGTCCGCGGCTAGGATTTGCGCTGGGTATAGGTCAGCGGTGGCTGCTGCTGAGTCCTACGTGACCGCTATGCTCGGTATGAGACACCGCTGAGCCTGCATATATGACACGCGCATTACATAACGGCGTGCTGCTTTGTCGGCAGTGCGCCGTTTTGCTATGATAGCCCGCGGCGTGTTACGAATCTAACAATACGTAACACTCTTAAGGTGATTTAAGCGGCGTTGCAATTCCGTGCGCCGATAACCGGGAGGCGTACATGCACATTCCAGATAATTATCTGTCTCCGCAGACCGATGCCGTCATGGCGGTGGCAATGGTGCCCGTTTGGGTTCACTGCATCAAGAAGGTGCGCGCCACGCTCGATCGCGAGCACATGGCGTTCCTGGGCATCTGCGCCGCATTCTCCTTCTTGCTCATGATGTTCAACGTGCCGCTGCCCGGCGGTACCACTGGTCACGCCGTTGGTGGCGCGCTCATCGCGCTGCTGCTAGGCCCCGAGGCTGCTGCCATTGCCGTCTCGGTCGCGCTGGCGCTGCAGGCGCTGCTGTTTGGCGACGGCGGCATCCTGTCCTTTGGCGCCAACTGCTTTAACATGGCCTTCGTGCTGCCGTTTGCCGCTGCTATCGTGTTCCGTGCGCTCAACAGCCGTTTGCACGACAAGAGCTGGGGCATCTCGGTTTCGGCCATCGTAAGCGGCTGGGTCGGCCTGTGCCTGGCGGCCCTGTGCGCGGCAATCGAGTTTGGTATTCAGCCGATGCTCTTCACCAACGCCTCGGGTGCTCCGCTGTACTGCCCCTTCCCGCTGTCCGTTTCCATTCCGGCCATGCTGATCCCGCATATGCTGGTAGCCGGTGTGGTCGAGGGCGTGGCGACGGCCGCCATCTACGGCTTTATCAAGAAGACGGCGCCGAGCATTATCGTCGGGCCCGAGGCCATCGATGGCCAGCTTGCTGCCGAGGGCGCTGCTGTCAAGAAGACCTCGCTGGTTCCCACGCTCATTTTGGTCGCCGTGCTCGTGGTGGCCACGCCGCTGGGATTGCTTGCCACCGGTGACGCCTGGGGTGAGTGGGACGCCGAGGGCGCCGCAACTGCCGTTCAGGAGGCTGGCGACGACAGCCTGCAGGCTTCGGTCGGCCTCGATACTCCGACCTTTGCCGACGCGCTGCCCACGGGTGATTACCTGCAGGCCTATTCCGAGGAACAGGGCCTTGGCTTTGCCGGCCAGGCTGCCATGTATATCCTTTCCGGTGTGATTGGCGTGGCGGTGCTCACCATCGCATTCCGCCTGATTTCGCTGACGGTTAAGGAAAGCTGAGCGCATGCAAATGGTCGAGCTGCCTAGCTGGCTTGCGGCCGAGGAGCGATACGAGCCCGCGGGGGCTCGGCATCGTGTGATGCAAAAGAATGTCCTGCACCTGGCGAGCCTGCTTGAGCGGGTTCGCCTGGGTGGAGGTGCGCACGAGGGCGGGTCGATGGTCGACCGCGCCCTTTCTTGCGTTTCGGCTCCGGTGCGTCTGGTGGGGATGTTCGTTTGCGTCCTGTGCGTGTGTCTGACGCAAAGCCCGCTGTACCTCATGTTGATGGCGGCTATCGTGTTGGTGCTGGTCGCGGTGCGCCCGGTGCGCGGGCTGCGGGCGACTTTTGTGCCGGCATTGGCTGCCGCGGGGTTTGCCGTGGTTCTGGCACTGCCTGCTCTGCTGCTGGGTGCTTCTGCCACGGGCGCCATGCTCAAGATCGCGCTCAAGACCTTCATTAATGTGTCACTGGTGCTGGGCGTTTCGTGGACCCTCACGTGGAGCCGCATGTCGGCTGCGCTCAAGATGCTGCATCTACCCGACGAGGTTATCTTTACCTTTGATATGGCGCTCAAGCACGTTGAGGTGCTGGGCCGCACGGCGCACGATCTGTGCGAATCAGTCATGCTGCGCAGCGTCGGTTCCGCGCCTGCGGGTTTTTCGCGCACCGACTCGCTGGCGGGTATCATGGGCATGACGTTTATCAAGGCGATGGAATGCAGCCGCGCGATGGACGAGACCATGCTGTGCCGCGGCTTCGCCGGCGTGTATCCGGCGCCTGCACGGAGCGGCTTTGGCTGGCGCGATGCGGCTTACGCGGCCGTTGTGACGTTGCTCGCCGTGTTGTGCGCGATGTTGTAGCGCGGACGGTCGAACCGTCGATGTGAGTAGGGAAGGGCGACGTTTTGGCAAACGATACGAATAACGCGATGGGTGTGAGCGGTGTTGCCGGCGCCGAGGTCACGCCGCTCATCGAGTTTCGCGACGTGGTGTTTTCCTATGCGGGTCATACGGTGGTCGACGGCGTTTCATTGCAGGTGAACCGTGGGGAGCTCGTTGCTCTGCTTGGTCCTAACGGCTGCGGCAAGACGACGATCATGCGTCTTATCAACGGCCTTGAGCTTGCGGACGCGGGTGCGTACCTGTTCGACGGGTATGCGGTCGATGCCGCATATCTCAAGGATTCCGCGACGGCCCAGCGGTTCCATCAGCGCGTGGGCTTTGTGTTCCAAAACGCCGATGCGCAGCTCTTTTGTGCCACGGTCGGCGAGGAAGTCGCGTTTGGCCCGGCTCAAATGGGGCTGCCGGCAGACGAGCTCGAGCGCCGCGTCCGCGATGCCATGGAGCTGTTCCAGGTTGCCGATCTTGCCGACGTCTCTCCCTATCAGCTCTCGGGCGGGCAAAAGAAGCGCGTTGCGCTGGCTGCGGTGGTGTCGATGAACCCGGATATCCTGGTGCTCGACGAGCCCACCAACGGACTTGACGAGGACTCGTGCGACATCGTGGTCAACTTTCTACTGGCCTATGTTGCTGCCGGCAAGACGGTCTTGATGAGCACACACCATCAGGATTTGGTGCGGCGCCTGGGTGCCCGCGCCATCTATATCGATCGATATCACCATGTGGTTGAGGCGCCGGTGTCGTCGTATGGAACCGAGAGCGGCGCTGCGGAATAGTTGCTGCGTAGAGCGTGCGTAGCCGCCCGCGCGGCTTTGCCGTGATGGTATAGTTATCCAGGTTTTTATGGGGGTGGCTATGCCAAGCTGGAACATTCATATCGCTCAGACGGAGCGTTTGCTGGAGCGCACCGGTGCGCTTGCCAATAGCGTGCGCGACCGCAATGCCTTTTTGTTTGGCTGCGTGGTTCCGGATATCTTCGTGGGCTATATGGTCCCTGGCATCGCCGATCCCATCCCGTACCGCATTACGCACTTTGCAAAGCCCGAGCCTATCCCCAAGCCTCGTGAGCATGAGTTCTGGGATACCTATGTGGCACCGTTGCTCAAAGGGGCGCCTGTTGGTACGCCGGCTGCCGCGACCTCGATTGTCGAGGAGCGTGAGCGACTCAATCGTGTACATTATCCCCAACGTTACAAGGACGCCGAGCCGGTTGCCGGTCCCGGTGCTAGTGAGCTTTCGCTCGCGCCCGATGACGTGGCGCAGTCGCTGCTCGATCTGACGCTGGGCGTTTGGTCTCACCTCGTGGCCGATACCGTGTGGAACACCCGCGTGAACCAGTACCTGGAGGCGCACGGCGGCAAGCCGTGCGAGGAATTCCGCATTAAAAAGCAAGGCGACTTTGACTGGTTTGGCAAGACGCTCGGCATTGTTTCGATTCCGCGCGCGACCGATCGCCTCTATACTGCGGCGACGCGTTTTGGTCAGTATCCCATCCATAAGGAGTATGTGCTCAAGACCATCGGCGTTATGCACGAGATTGTACGCGAAAACCCCGGCGAGCCCGATCATCCGCCGTATCGCTTGCTAACCGAGGAGTTTTTCGATGCAACGTTTACCGAGGTCGTCGAGCTAACCGAGGCGGGATTTGCCGCCCGTGTCGAATCGCCCGATGTGTCTGCGCTGCCCCTGATTGCTAGCTGCTAGCTGGCCGGCCCGGCAGTGAATAGCTCAACCCAATCGACCAACAGCTCCCGCCGAAGGGTATCTTCGGTGATGCGTTCCTGGTCGGTCTTTGGGATGTAGGGGAGCCCCGCCTTTTTATGGATGAGTTCGGCGATGTTGTTAAAGCTCTTCGTGTCTTTGATTTGCTCATAGGTTATCTGGATAACGTCATAGCCCATGCTGGTGAGGGCGGTGGTGCGCTCGGCATCGGAGAAACTTGCCGCTTCGCCATCGTGGGCGGAGCGGCCTTGGCATTCCAAGATGACGCCCATGCTGTCGGTGTTGCTCTCGATGAGGATATCGGCGTAGCAGCAGGTTTTGTCATACAGCGAGCGTGCAGCGTCGCTGAGTGGGATGCGCACGTTGTTTGCGATGCTGATGCCCATGCCGCCTTCGTCGCGGGGGAGCGAGACAAGCATGGAGGTCTGTACTTCGAAGGGCGAGGCGGTCTGCCCCGTCATGTGCTCGGCCGCCCAGCGCAGTTGTTTGACGCCGCGCAGGCCTGCGGCCTGCTTGGCGAACGTGGCGATATCCGCTGCGGTAAGAAGCGGCGTGCGCTTCCACAAGTTGGTGTCATTGCCCTTGGTGCCGTTAACTCGCTCCCAGCCGCAGCTGGGCGGAATGAGCTTAAGCGAAATAGCTTCATCGAGTTGTTGTTGCGTTCGCTCGCAGGGCTTAAACACTGCAAAGGAGCCGCACATCTCGTAGCAAGCCATGAGTAACTGGTTGCGTGAGACCAGCGTAGCAAGGCTGAGCAGCGTAAACTCGGGCGACGTGACATCAAAACCGTGTTCAGTCTGCCTAAACGACCCGGGAGGTGGCTCTTGGGTCAGGAGGTGTGACTTGAACAAACTCCGTGATCCGACTTGCTCGCGACTGAACACAAATCGATGAAGCGGCATATGAAGAAGGTCTTCAACAAGCGCATGGTTCCCAAGGGCGCAACACCTGCGATCCATGTTGTCTAGACTGACAGCGGGGTAAAGTCCTAATTCCTGCGGCGGGATACGGTAATAGTTAAAGGCGGATTGACCGCATAGCGTCAGGTCCATGACGTCCTCCTGGTCGAAATATGCTTTTGGACCGTGCGATGCCAGTGTCAATTCGGAAGTATGCGGCAAAATCTAAACCCTGTGAGCAGACCTGGCTTTTGAGGCTAGTTTATCAGGCATTTTGTTGCGAAAAAACGAGGTGTGCTCGGAGGTCTCAGAATTTGCCGCATACTTCCGAAAACCAGGTCGATCTGACTCTTGCTAAAACGATTTAGCAGTGTCGGTTAAGGTGTGGGTTTGCCACCGGGCGAACACTTTTAGCGCTTGCGACTTTATTTTTGGGCCTCGAAGGGTGGATTTCGCGCTTTTGGTAAAGAAATGAGTGCGTGTTTTGCCGTGCGCCGGCATTGGCACAGAAAAAGGGCCCGGAAGGCAATGCCTTCCGGGCCCTTTGCAATGCAAGTGTGCTTGCAAGTGCGTTTTAGCGCACCTGAGCGACGTAAGCAACGTTGGTCGAGGAGACCTTGTCCTCGAGCTGGACGCTCATGCGGGGATCGCCGGCGGTAGCGACGGTCAGGTCTCCGGCCTCGACGTAGCCGAGCTCCTTAGCAGTCTCGATCGCCTTGACGATCGTGCCGTTGACGGTGCCCTGGGTAATCTCGGCCTGGTGCGGGATAACGCCCCAGTACATGATCATCTGCTGGACGGCCCACTCGTGGCGGGAGAACGCGCAGATCGGCATGTTGGGACGGAAGTGCGAGATCAGGCGAGCGGTGCGGCCGGTGGTCGTCGGCACGGTGATGCACTTGGCGCCAACGGTGGTAGCCATGTTCACAGCGGACATACCCACAACGTTGTTGACAACACGGGTGCCGTGGGCATCGGCCGGAACCTCGAGCGGAGCGTGAGCCGGGAGGTACTTTTCGGTCTCGAGAGCAATGCTGGCCTGCATCTTAACGGCCTCGACCGGGTACTTACCGGCAGCGGACTCGCCAGAGAGCATAACGGCGTCGGTGCCGTCGTAGATGGCGTTAGCAACGTCGGCAACCTCGGCGCGCGTCGGGCGCGGGTTCTGCTGCATGGAGTCGAGCATCTGCGTAGCGGTGATAACGGGCTTGTAGGCCGCGTTGCACTTGGCGATGATCTCCTTCTGGATGTGGGGAACGAGCTCGGGCTTGATCTCGATGCCCAGGTCGCCACGGGCAACCATGATGCCGTCGGAAGCCTCGAGGATCTCGTCGAAGTTCTCGACGCCCAGGGCGCACTCGATCTTCGGGAAGATCGTGACGTGCTCGCCACCGTTCTCGCGGCAAAGCTTGCGGATGCCGCGGACGGACTCGCCGTCACGGATGAAGGAAGCGGCGATGTAGTCGATGTTCTCGGTCAGGCCAAAGAGGATGTCCTGACGATCGCGCTCGGTGATAGCGGGCAGCGAGATGTTGACGTTGGGCATGTTGACGCCCTTGCGCTCGCCGATCAGGCCGTCGTTCTTGACGACGCAGGTCATGTCCTGGCCGTCGACGGACTCGACCTCGAGGGCAACCAGGCCGTCATCGATCAGGATGAGGGAGCCCTTCTCGACCTCGGAGGGCAGAGCCAGGTAGTCGAGGGAGATGTGCTCAGCGGTGCCGTGGAAATCCTCGGTCGTGGGCTGAGCGGTGACGACGATCTTGTCGCCGGTCTTGACGGCAACCTTCTTGCCATCGACCAGAAGGCCGGTGCGGACCTCGGGGCCCTTGGTGTCGAGCAGGATGCCGACGGGCATACCGAGCTCCTTGGAAATACGACGGACGCGCTCGATGCGACCGTGGTGCTCGTCGTAGGAGCCGTGCGAGAAGTTAAAACGGGCGACGTTCATGCCCGCCTTGATCATCTCGCGGATGGTCTCGTCGCTATCGCAGGCGGGACCCATGGTGCATACAATCTTAGTGCGCTTGTACATTCAGACCTCCATCTGACATCGTCTTGCGCTGATAGATAAACCATAAGAAATAAAACTGAGTTGATTATAACGAAATGGTGACCGAATACCCCAAAAAATCGACCGTATGCCGAATTAGAAGTTCATTTTTTGCGGAAAAACGGTATATGCAAAAACTTTACCAACCGTTCTAACCGCTGCTATCTGGGCGATATTTCAGTTTGATGATGCGCCGAAGAAAAAACGTTTTATCAATGTTGAGCATCACACGGCCTGCACCGTTGCTTATGGACCATATTTCCAAATGGATTGTTTTGGCTAGACGCGTTGCTTTGGGGTACCATAGCTCCACTATCAACTGCCGCTCAGCACGGCAGCCTTGATGAGCCCTTGCCCTTCTCCTGGGAATTATGATCGGGCATCAATCTGCTGAGTGGCCCGAATCCCAGGAGGGGACTCTATATGCAAAAGGAATACCTGTCCGCCGCGGCGGAGGTGCTCAGCGACCAGGGTGTCGATGAGAACCTCGGCCTGAGCGACGACGAGGCGTCGTCGCGCCTCGCTAAGACAGGCCCTAACAAGCTCGAGGAAGCCGAGAAGACGCCGCTGTGGAAGCGTTTCTTTGAGCAGATGGCCGATCCCATGGTCATCATGCTGATCGTTGCCGCCGTCATCAGTGCGCTCACGGGCATGGTCAAGGGCGAGCCCGACTTTGCCGATGTCGTCATTATCATGTTCGTCGTTATCGTCAACTCGGTGCTGGGCGTGGTCCAGGAAGCCAAGAGCGAAGAAGCCCTCGAGGCCCTGCAGGAGATGAGCGCGGCGCAGTCCAAGGTACTGCGCGACGGCAAGCTCGTGCACCTGCCGAGCGCCGAGCTCGTGCCCGGTGACGTGATCATGCTCGAGGCGGGCGACTCCGTTCCGGCCGACTGCCGCGTGCTCGAGAGTGCCACGATGAAGATCGAAGAGGCCGCCCTTACCGGCGAGTCCGTGCCCGTCGAGAAGCATACCAACGTGATCGAGCTCGCCGCGGGCACCGATGACGTGCCGCTCGGCGACCGCAAGAACATGTGCTATATGGGTTCCACCGTTGTGTACGGCCGTGGTCGCGCCGTCGTGGTCGGCACCGGCATGAACACCGAGATGGGCAAGATTGCCGGCGCCCTGGCCGAGGCCAAGGAAGAGCTCACGCCGCTGCAGGTGAAGCTCGCCGAGCTCAGCCGCATCCTTACCATTATGGTTATCGTCATCTGCGTCGTCATCTTTGGCGTCGACATCATCCGTCACGGCGTGGGCAACGTCCTCACCGACCCGACTGCCCTGCTCGACACCTTTATGGTCGCCGTCTCGCTTGCCGTCGCCGCCATCCCCGAGGGCCTGGTCGCCGTCGTGACCATCGTGCTTTCGCTCGGCGTGACCAAGATGGCCAAGCGCCAGGCGATCATCCGCAAGCTTTCTGCCGTCGAGACCCTTGGCTGCACGCAGACCATCTGCTCCGACAAGACCGGCACCCTTACCCAGAACAAGATGACCGTCGTCAAGCACGAGCTCGCTGCGCCCAAGGAGAAGTTCCTGGCCGGTATGGCCCTTTGCTCCGATGCCCAGTGGGACGAGGAGCTGGGCGAGGCCGTGGGCGAGCCGACTGAGTGTGCGCTCGTCAACGACGCCGGCAAGGCTGGTCTCACCGGCCTGACTGCCGAGCACCCGCGCGTGGGCGAGGCCCCGTTCGACTCGGGCCGCAAGATGATGTCCGTGGTCGTCGAGACCCTGGACGGCGAGTACGAGCAGTACACCAAGGGCGCGCCCGACGTGGTGATCGGCCTGTGCACCCATATCTACGAGGGCGAAAAGGTCGTCCCACTGACCGAGGAGCGTCGCGCCGAGCTCGTGGCCGCCAACAAGGCCATGGCCGACGAGGCCCTGCGCGTGCTGGCGCTGGCAAGCCGCACTTACACCGAGGTCCCGAGCGACTGCAGCCCCGCTGCGCTCGAGCACGACCTGGTCTTCTGCGGCCTATCCGGCATGATTGACCCTGTCCGCCCCGAGGTCGCCGACGCCATCCGCGAGGCCCACGATGCCGGTATTCGCACCGTCATGATCACGGGCGACCATATCGACACCGCCGTGGCCATTGCCAAGCAGCTGGGCATCGTCGCCGATCGCAGCCATGCCATCACCGGTGCCGACCTCGATCGCATGAGCGACGAGGAGCTCGACGCGCACATCGAGGACTACGGCGTGTACGCTCGCGTCCAGCCCGAGCACAAGACCCGCATCGTCGAGGCCTGGAAGTCGCGCGACCAGATCGTGGCCATGACGGGCGACGGCGTCAACGACGCCCCGTCCATCAAGCGCGCCGACATCGGCGTGGGCATGGGCATCACCGGTACCGACGTCACCAAGAACGTTGCCGACATGGTGCTTGCCGACGACAACTTCGCCACCATCATCGGTGCTTGCGAAGAGGGCCGTCGCATCTACGACAATATCCGCAAGGTCATCCAGTTCCTGCTTTCGGCTAACCTTGCCGAGGTGTTCTCGGTGTTTATCGCCACGCTCATCGGCTTTACCATCTTCCAGCCGGTGCAGCTGCTGTGGGTGAACCTGGTCACCGACTGCTTCCCCGCGCTCGCGCTGGGCATGGAGGATGCCGAGGGCGACATCATGAAGCGCAAGCCGCGCAACGCCAAGGACGGCGTCTTTGCCGGTAATATGGGCCTGGACTGTGTGGCCCAGGGCTTGATCATCACCGTGCTGGTGCTGGCGAGCTTCTTTGTGGGCGTGTACTTTGACATGGGCTACATCCACATCGCCGATATGATCGCCGGCAATGCCGACGAGGAAGGCGTGATGATGGCGTTCATCACGCTCAACATGGTCGAAATCTTCCACTGCTTCAATATGCGCAGCCGTCGTGCGTCGCTGTTTAGCATGAAGAAGCAGAACAAGTGGCTGTGGGCATCTGCCGCGCTGGCGCTGGTACTGACGGTTATCGTGACCGTTCAGCCGACGCTTGCCGAGATGTTCTTTGGCCCCGTGACGCTTGAGCTCAAGGGCGTTATCGCCGCCCTGGGCCTTGCCTTCCTGATCATTCCGTTGATGGAGATCTACAAGGCGATCATGCGCGCTGTGGAGAAGGAGTAACGCACCTGTCCGGGCCCGACCGCCTGCGGGGTTTCCACGGGCACGTCCTCGCCGCTTTGCGGCTGCGGGATGTGCCCTTAGGAAACCCCTTCCGACGGGCGGGCCCTGCGGTATCCTTGCTGGCTTTTCTCCCGTGCGGATGAAAAGGGCTGAGGGAAAGTATGTGAGCTGGTCGGGCTTTGCCCGGCCAGCTCTTTTTGATTTAAAATACCTGCTCAGTTGTGATTTGTGGTGCTGGGAGGCGCTTGTGGGCAAGGCGAAGGCTAAGGCGAAGAAAAAGACGACGGGGGCGCGGGCTAAGCGCGATCGTCGTCGGAAGCTTGCGACCGAAGCTCCCGCGTCTGCCGAGGAGCTGCTGGCAAGCGTGCCGGGACTCGATGCGCTGCAGGATGTTCCGGCGTTCGACGATCTGCCGGTCGATGATGCTCAGCGGGCTGCCTTCGATGATTATTGTGCTCGGGCCGAGGAGCCCGAGCAGATGCAGCTTGGTGCCGTGGTGCGCCTGGATCGTGGGTTTCCGCTGGTGGCGACTGCCGATGACACCTTTCGTGCCGAGCATGCCGTGGGGTTTGCCAAGCCGCGTGGCGAGGACGAGGTTCTGCTGCCCGCCGTGGGCGACCGCGTGGCGGTGCGTCGTGCGCCCGGGCACGACATGGGCGTGATCGAGTGCGTGCTGCCACGCCGCACGAGTTTTGAGCGCTGGCGCGGACGCGCTCGCGGCGAGCGTCAGGTGCTTTGCTCCAACGTGGATAGCGTGCTGATCGTGCAGGCGCTCGGCGCCGGCGAGGTACTGCTCGACCGCGTGGCGCGCTCGCTGGTGTTGGCACTCGACTGCGATGCCGAGCCGGTGGTGGTACTCACCAAGGCCGACCGCTGCGACGCCGATGAGCTCGAGCGCGATCTGGACCGTGTGCACCGCTTGGTGGGTCCGGACGTGCGCGTGATCGTGACGTCCTCTGCCGAGGGTCGTGGCCTGGACGAGGTGCGCGCCTGCGTGCCCGCCGGGAGCTGCGCCATGATCTTGGGTGAATCGGGTGCTGGCAAGTCGACGCTGCTCAACGCGCTGCTGGGTCACGATACGTTGGCGACCGGCGGCGTACGTGAGCGCGATGACCAGGGTCGCCACACCACGGTCGCGCGCGTGATGGTGGCGCTGCCGGGCGAAGCCGGCGTTATTGCTGACGCGCCGGGCCTGCGCAGTCTGCCGCTCGTGGGGCATGAGCGGGGCTTGGCACGCGCGTTTCCCGAGATCGTCGAGGCGTCGCGTGCGTGCCGGTTTGGCGACTGCACGCATACCCACGAACCGGGCTGCGCCGTTCGCGAGGCCGAGGATGCCGGGCAAATCGACAGCCTGCGCCTGGAGACGTTCCAAAACCTGGCGTCATCCATGCGTGTGAGTGCTCAGATGCTCGATCCCGATGTCCATCTGTAATTGAATCTACCTATGACAGCCGTCTCCCAATGGTACGGGAGGCGGCTATTTTATTGCCGATGCGCCCCTAAACGTGCGTTTTGCTGACGTGCTGACCAAAACCTTGCCACGAGCTTGACGGGCCGGTCAGCTTTTGGTCGGCAATTGGTTTGACACTCAAAACCAAGATCGCGATCGCACCGTTTTGCTGCTTGCCCGCTCGGACAATGGTGCTACGGGCATCCGCCCGGTGCTACCTTGAGAGGAGCGGCCGTGAACAAGAGCAAGCGCATCGCCATCAGTCTAATCGCGGGTGTGCTCGCCGCGCTGCTCTGCATGGTCTACGCATCGTCAATCCGCTCGCAGGCCGAGCGGGCCCAGGCCGAGACGCTGGCCAAGTACGGCGGCGATCGCGTCGAGGTGTGCGTCGCGGCACGCGATATCGACGCGGGCGAGACCCTCGACGAGACCAATGTCATAACCCAGGAATGGCTGGCGAGCCTGCTGCCGCGCGATGCGGCGACCGAGCTACGCCACGTGCGCGGCGACGTGACGACCTCGCGCATCCCTAAAAATGCCGTGATTTGCGATGTCTACACCAAAACCGAAAGCCATACGCTCGAGGTGCCCAAAGGCAAGGTTGCCGTTTCGGTGGCGGTCGATGCCGAGCATTCGGTCGGGGGTGCCACGGGCGTGGGCAGCTACGTGGATGTGTACGTGCAAAAGGACGGCGTGACCGATCGGCTGTGCGGTGCGCGCGTGATCGATACCAGCGAAGAGGCCGGCGCCACGCGCGAAGGCAAGATCGAATGGGTGACGCTGGCGGCCGACCCCGAAGACGTTAAGGAATTGCTGGGGGCCTCGGGCAAGGGGGCGGTCAGTTTGACGATTCCCGCCGCGGTGCGCGGCAAAAAGAGCGGAGGCGACGAGTGATGAAGGCGATCTGGCTTGCATGCTGCGCGTGTGGTGATTACGGATTGCTGCAGCGGGAAGTCGAGGGCCGCGATGCGGGCGCGCAGGTGCTTCGCGTGGGCGACCTGGATGGGCTGGTGTCCATGGCACGGGCGTTTCCGTCGCGTCGCGGGGCGGCGATTATCGCGGCAGCCCTGTTCGATGCCGAAGACGTGCGAAAGACCGTTGCGCGCCTGACGGCCGAGGGCCGCGTGAGCCGCGTGGTCGTACTGATAGAGACGCTCGATCCTTCGGATATCGAGGGGCTGTTTCGCGCAGGGGCGACCGAGGTTATCGCTGCGCGTAGCATATGCGGCAACGGGCGCGCGGGCGAGGGAACGGTTGACTACGACCGGTGTCTGACGATTGAGCCCGATGCTTTTGTTGATAGGGAACCCGGGGCGCCTCGCGCTACAAGAGGCCCGCGTGTTGATGATTATGGAAAAGCGGAAGCCGAGCATGGTCGGTGTCCCCGGGATCCCCTTGCATACGATGAAGTCGGAGAGCCGGTGCCGTATGGCGAGGATCTTTTGGATGCTGATATGGGATACGTGCATGGCGTGAGCCTGGTCGATGAGCTCGACGAGGTGGAGGGGCTTGCCGAGAGCGACAGCGTGCGTGTCGATGCGACCGTGAAGTCTCCAGACTCGGTCCCGCAGACCGAGCAACCTGCCATGCCGGCTTGGGCGCAGCATATGAGCGCTGCCGGGGAGACGGGGACGTTGCCGTCCGTGCCCGCGTCGCCTGCCCCCGCGCCGCCGGCGGATGCCGCCGCTCCGTCGCATCGAGCTCCGGTTGTCTGCGCCGTCTCGGGTTCGGGCGGTTGCGGCAAGTCGACGATCGTCGCCGCCATGTCGCACGCGGCGTCGCTGCTGGGCCTGCGTGCTGCCGTGCTCGACTTGGACCTGATGTTTGGAAACCTCTACGACCTGTTGGGCGCCGATGCCCCGCATGACATGGCGACGCTTATCGAGCCATCGGCTGCTGGCGCACTCGCCGAATCGGACATCGTGGCCGCCTCGATGCGCGTGGCCCCGGGCGTCACGCTTTGGGGCCCGGTCGCCGCGCCCGAACAGGCCGAGCTCATGGCGCGTCCGGTGGAGCTGCTGCTTGACGTCTTGCGCCGCGAATCCGACGTGGTGCTTGTCGACACCTCGGTCTTTTGGGGTGACGCCGTGGCGGCCGCGGTGGCGGCAAGCGACCGCTGCCTGGTCGTGGGCGATCAATCGGTGTCATCTGCGACGTCCGCGACACGCGTTATCGAACTGGCGAGCCGTGTGGGCGTGCCGCGTACGCGCATGAGCGCCGTATTCAACCGGTTTGGCGCGCGCGGCGCCGACGAGGATGTCGCCATGCGCTTTGAGATTACCTGCGCGTTGAGCTCCAAGATTCGCATTGCCGACGGCGGGCAGGATTTGACGGCGCTCATGGCATTCGGCCGTGCTGACGAGGCGGTGGGCCAGACCAGCGCTTTTGCCACCAGCGTGCGCGAAGCCACGCGCGAGATGCTCGTGGAGCTGGGCTGCGCCGTCGGTCCCTGGAGTGACATGGTCACCGACCGCGCGACGCGCACCGAGCGCCCACGTATCCGTCTTCCCTGGTCGCGCGAGGGTGATTCGCGATGAGCTTGCAAACAAGGATTAAGGAAGCCGGTGCGGCCGCGGCGGCGGCGCCTGTTGATGCGGGGCGCCACCGTGCCGTCAAGCGCCGCACCAAGCGCGCCGTGATGGACCGCATGGGCTATGACGAGGTGGCGCGTATCAGCGCATACATCGATCCGGCGCGCGCCCGCTCGGAATTGCGTCCTGCGGTGGAGGCGGCGCTCAACGTGGAGGAGCCGGGCGACCTGGCGACGCCCGAGCGCGAGACCATCATCGACGAGATCTTGGACGACGTGGTGGGCCTGGGCCCGCTGCAGCCGCTCATCGAGGACGACACCGTCACCGAGATCATGGTCAACGGTTGCCGCTCGGCTTTCTTTGAACGCGGCGGCGTCTTATATCCCATCGAGCATGCATTTGAGGATGACGAGCAGATCCGCGTGCTCATCGACCGCATCATCTCGCCGCTGGGCAGGCGCATCGACGAGCGCAGCCCCATTGTCAACGCCCGCCTCAAGACGGGCTATCGCGTCAACGCGGTGATCCCGCCCGTGGCGATTGATGGACCAATCCTCACCATCCGCAAGTTTTCAGACCGCATCTGTTCGTTGGACGAGCTTGTGGGCCTGGGGTCGCTACCGCTTTGGTATGCGCAGCTGCTTTCGTGCGCGGTATCGCTGCGCCAGGATTTGGCGGTTGCAGGTGGCACGGGGTCGGGCAAGACCACACTGCTCAACGCGCTATCGTGCGAGATATCCACCGGCGAGCGCATCGTGACGATCGAGGACTCCGCCGAGCTCAAGTTTGCACATCACCCGCATGTGGTTCGCCTGGAGGCGCGCGAGGCTTCAATTGAGGGCGAGGGCGCGGTGACAATCCGCGATCTGGTGACCAACGCCCTGCGCATGCGTCCCGACCGTATTGTGGTGGGTGAGGTGCGCGGTGCGGAATGTTGCGACATGCTGCAGGCCATGAACACCGGGCACGACGGATCGCTTACCACGCTTCATGCGGGCACCGAGCAGGAGACCGTGGTGCGTTTGACGCTGCTTGCGCGCTATGGCATCGATCTGCCGAGCGAGCTTATCGAGGAGCAGATTGCCATGGCGCTCGACGGCATCGTGATGTCCGAGCGTCATGCGGACGGCAGGCGTTTCGTGTCCTCCTATTCGGGGGTGCGACGCGGCACGTCAGGCGGCGTGGAGCTTGAGCGCTACGTGACGTTCGATGCCGCCACGCGCACCTGGACGCTCGATCGCGAGCCTCCGTTTATCGCGGAGGGCCTGCGCTCGGGAACGCTCACACAAGAGGAGGTGGACGAATGGAGATCGTTGTGCCCCTCGTCGTAGGGGGCTTGACAGGGCTTTCTGCCGCGGTGGCGTGCGGGGCGGAGCCTCGTGTGTCGCGCGTGCCGCCGGCGGAACTGGTCAGTCATGCGCTTGAGTCGGTTGCCGAGAGGCTGCCGCGCGAGTTGGTAGAAAACGACCTGCTAAAAAAGATTGCCCGCTCCTGGGCGGCGCTGGTTCCAGCACATCGCCTTGGCCTTGTTATCGAGGATGACGAGGCGCGCCTGGCATGCTTGCTGCTATCGAGTGGTGTCTGCGGCATTGCCCTGACTGTCGTATCGCTGTCGCCCATCGGCTTTGTCCTGGGGCTGCTCGCACCGTTTGGCGTAGGCGCCGCTCGCGACACCTTCGACCGTCGCCGCGAGCAACACGATGTGGAAGAAGCCATGCCCGAGGCCTTTACGGCGCTCTCTATGTCGCTCGCCTCGGGTCATTCGCTGGCCCAGGGCATGAGGTTTGTGGGAACTCACGCGCAAGAGCCGGTGCATACCGAGTTTTTGCGCGTGGCGACGGCGATCGACTGCGGCGTCTCGGCGACTGATGCGTTGGATGACCTACTCGACCGTATCGATGCCCCCGGCCTTTCGCTTGTCACCTTGGCGCTCAAGGTGTCGCAGCGAACCGGTGCCCCGCTTGCCGACCTGTTGTCCGAGGCGTCGAGCATGGTGGGGGAGCGCATTGAGCTCAAGCGCCGCTTGGACGTCAAGACATCGCAGGCTCGTATGTCGGCACACATGGTCTCGGCGATGCCGGCGGGTATGTGCGCGGTGCTGGCGCTGCTTTCGGCCGACTTTCGCCGCGGCCTTGCAACGCCGGCGGGTGCCGGTGCCGTGGTACTGGGACTTGCCCTCAACGCCGTCGCCCTGGTGGTCATCCGACGCATTATGCGGGTGGAGCTATGAGCGCCCTGGTCGGGGTCGCGGCATGCCTGTGCGCGCTCAGCGTGTTTATCGCGACAGGGCTCAATCGTGCGGACGCATGCAAGATCGCCCAGGTCTGCAAACGCGAGGCGCTGCTGGTTGTTGCGGCTGCCCGATCGGTGACCGATGTCCTGGTAGCACGGTTGAGGGGCATGCTCGGCACGGGTGGTACGGCGCAGGTGTCGCTCGGCGAGGTGTCCGAGATGATCGACGTGGTGCGTCTGGGGCTTTCGGCCGGCCTTTCGTTCGATGCGGCGCTTGAGGTTTTTTGCGCCAATCGCCAATCGACGTTGGCGCTCCGCCTTGAGCGAGCCTGCATGGCATGGCGGGTGGGCGTAGGGACGCGAGAGGACGAGCTTCTGGCGGCCGCGCGCGACCTGGATGTGCGGGCGCTCGAGACCTTTGCCATCACAGCGGGGCAGGCGCTTGCTCTCGGTGCCCCGCTTGCCGAGACGCTGGCGGCCCAAAGTCGCGAGATTCGCGCGGCCCATCGCGCCGCGGTCGAGCGCGAGATTGAGCGTGCGCCGGTCAAGCTGCTGATTCCCACCGGCACGCTCATCTTGCCGGCGTTGCTTCTGTCCATATTGGGCCCGCTGCTGGGAGCAGGCGGGATGATGTAGGGAGGAATACATGAATACGATGACTGACGTTGTTGACAAGGTCTGGAGCTTGGCGTTTTGCCAGTCAATTCACGCTCGCCAGCGTGCCGAAGAACTGCTGCGGGAAGAGAGCGCGCAGGGCACCACCGAGTACGCCATCCTAGTCGGTGTGCTCGTGGTGATTGCCATCATTGCCATCGTCGCATTTAAGGGCAAGGTCCAAGATTTATGGAGCGCTATCAGCGAGGGCATCAACAGCCTGTAGAGGGCGCCCGTCCCGTCGGCGCGTTGCTGGTGCTCGCCTGTGCGGTCGTGGCAGTGGCAGTGGCGGTTTGGGGGCTTAACGCAGCACGGCAACAACGTTTAGGGGCTGCCGCGGATGCGGGATCGGGTTCGGCTGCGGCGTCTCAAATAGACGATGCGCGAGACGCGGCCGATGCGAATGCCGCCGTCACGGCGCAAACGTTCTTGCAAGCACTCGACGAGCGAGCGGACGCTGCAACGGGTTCATCTGCAAACAATGCCGTCGCTGTTCGTCTCGCATGGTCCGAGTGCCGACCGATGACCGAGGCGGCGGCGGATATGCTGCGTGCCTATCGCGAGGTGCCCACGGCGCAACTTGCTCTGAGCGGCTATCTCGACATCAAGGGCAACGTGTGGGGCGCCATCGTGCGTGACGGACGCGGCTGGGTCGATATGGTGACGGTTGCCGCGGATGCTGGTGATACTTCGTGTTGCCTGCGCGTGGTCCGCCTGACCCCACAGACAACGAACTCAAAGGAGGGGTCGTGAAATGCATTATGTCCTGCGCGAGGAATCTGCCCAGGCAACGGTCGAATACGCCATCGTCACGGTGGCACTGCTTTCCATCGTGCTGGCGATCGCAGGGCTTTGGCGTGCCGGTGCCGATGGGCGCTTGGCGGCGCTGGTCGAGCGGACGGCATCTCACGGCGTCACCTCGACATCGGTTGTCGACGCTGCTGCGGGTGCTAAGGACATCGTGCTGTATTGATGTTGCGCGCGAGGACCGGGCTCAGTCTACGGTCGAGGCGGCATTCCTACTGCCGACGTTTCTGACGCTCGTCCTGTTGGCGCTGCAGCCGGTGTGCCTGCTCTATACACGCGCGGTCATGGAGTCTGCCGCCGCCGAGACCGCGCGGCTCATGACCACGACGACGATGGGGGATGACGAGGATATTAAGGAGTTTGCCCGCCGCCGTCTTGCCGCGGTTCCCGACGTTTCGATTTTCCATGCCGGCGGGCCCCTGTCGTGGGATATCGAGCTTGGTCGGGCCGATGCGGGCGGCGTCTCGTCCGTTTCCGTAACCGGCGAGGTTAAACCGCTGCCCGTGATCGGTGCGTTTGCGCAGGCTATGGGTAGCGCAGGCCAAAACGGCTATGTCGAGCTTAAGGTCGACGTCTCGTATCGATCGCGTCCCGAGTGGCTGGAGGGAGATTATGATTCATGGATTGCTGCATGGGATTAAGCGCTGCCTGTTGAAGGTGACGAGGGGGCTTGCGGGCCGTTGCCGACCGCGTGCTCGCTGCAAGCGAGGCGGCTTTATGGGTCGAGCCGGGATCGACCTGTTTATCGAAGACGGTGCCTATACCACGCTCTCCTCTGCGGTGGTCATCTTGGTGGTGCTCACGTTGCTGTTTTCGTCGACGGCGGCGATATGGAGCATGTCGCGCGCGGGAGACACCCAGGTGGCTGCCGATAGCGGCGCGCTGGCAGGCGCCAATGTGGTGTCGTCCTACCATACGGCTGCGACGGTGGTGGATGCGAGCATTTTGAGTTTGGGCCTGGCGGGGTTTGCCACGATCGGCACCGGTTTGGTCGCCATCCTTATTCCGGGTGCCGAGCTTGCCGCGGGCGATATGGTCGACACGGGAATCGAGATCATTAAAACGCGCAACAAGTTTGCCAAAAGCGCCTCCAAGGGCTTGCAGAAAATCGAGACGGCTCTACCGTATCTGGTTGCCGCGCGAGCTACGCAGGCCGTGTCGGCGCAGGATACCGAGGGCGCGACCTATACCGGTACGGCGCTTGCCGTGCCCAGGACGTCCGAGTCGGATTTCGTTGCGCTCGAGGGTTCCGAGATCTCGACCGATGTGATTAAAGACGCATCGAAAGATCTGGAACGCGCAGCAGATGAGTTGCAGAAGGCCTCGGAGGAGACGGCGAAAGCAAAAGAGCGTGCCTGGCTTGCGGATTGCGGCGGGTCGGTTCCGGCTTCGGCCGGTAGCTGTTCATGCATGTGGGAACGCGCGGGGAACTTGGCAAAGCTCTCGGGTGAGCAGAACCCGCATTATGCCTCGAGCGTTACGTGGGAGCCACAGGTGGCGCTCGACCGCGCAAAAGCTTACTACCGTCAGCGTCTGGCAGACGAAAAACCGCAGGGTTCAAGCGTCGAGATGAAGGCGGAGTCGGCGGCGCGCAAGGCGTTTTACACCTATGCGAGCGCAGAGGTCAATCGCGCATATATAACCGAAGACGGAGACCGGGCCACTTCCTATATTCCGTTGTTGCCGCGCAACACTGATGAGGTGCGAGCGACGGAACTCTATACCGATGCGGCGTGGCCAACCAGTACCAACGATGGCAAAGCGTATCTGCATTATGGAACGAGCTGCCCCAACTATAAGAAAGGGACGCCAGGCGGGCTAGCCTCGGTCGCTGCTTATGACGGGCAGGACAAATGCAACAGATGCCATTTTGGTGTTTCGTCGCTCGGCGCCGTTGCGGCTCCTTCGACTTCTATCGAAAACGGCTTCGAGTACCACTTTGATCGATTCAAAGACGCTCTGGAAGACTATGTCGAATGCCGCAACAAAGAGCTCGAGCTCATGCGCCAGACCGAGGACGAGGCTGACCGTGCGGGCAATGCGTTTGACGAGGCTATTAAAACGCTTTCGGGCGAGCGTCCGCGTATCGCCCCGCCCGGTCGCAACGGCGTGGTCGCCTTTGCGGTTTCGGGTGCCATCTCGAGCCCCGATGAGCTCAACTCTTCGTTTAACACGACAGTCAGACTTGGTGAGCGCGGTGCGATCTCTGCTGCGGTGCTGGCACCCGATGACGCGACGGCGCAGAACAACGTTCTCTCGCGGTTTTTCTCGACGTTGGAGGAACGTTCGGGTGGCGTTGCCGGCGTACTCGATGGCGTCATGGATGTTTGGGGACGGCTACTTGTGGGATACGGAGACATCCAGGGCTCGGCCGACGAGCTTATGGATGAGATGATCGATGGCCTGGGAGGGAGCAGTGGCGCGCTGGGCTCCATTGCATCGTGGCTCGGCGATACCGTTTCGGCGTCCGTGGCGGCGCTGGGCTTGGAGCCGTGCGACTTGCGCCTGCGAAAGCCGGTGCTGACCGACACCGCCAATGTCATCAAGAGCCCTGGGTCTGACATCACAGGTCTTTCTAAAGTGCAGGACAAGCTACGAAGTATTCCGCTGGGCGTGACCGACCCCAAGGCGCTTTGCGAGGCGCTGGAATATCAAGTCGAGCGCACCATCAGCGGCACGGTGTTCACGCTTGCGGAGATTCCGCTGCCCGGCGGCGGTTCCATTCCACTCACCGTCGATGTCGCCACGCTGGCGGGTGCCCTGGGCGGTGGGTCGTAATGAGCATCCGCAAGCGCCTGCGCGAGGAGCGCGCCCAGGCGACGGTCGAGATGGCCGTGGTCACGCCCGTCCTGCTGGTTCTGGCGCTCATCGTGTACAACGTCATGGTCTTTGCCGGCGCGGTCGCGCGCTTCGATCGCGTGGTGCCCGATATCGTGCTAGCGCATGCCGTGGCGCCGAGCGGGGAGGGCGATGACAGCTCCATCGATGCCTCCGCGACCGTTCAGGCTCAGATCCAACATGCCATGGAAGGCTATGACTTGCAGATTGAGGTCTCGAGCGAGCAGGGTGCGACGACATCGGATGGCGGTCTGCTTTCGCTCTCCGGCACGTTTAGGACCTATACCTGTACCATGCGCTACGAGCCGTGGCCGAGCTCGCTCAGCATCGCCGGCGTTTCGCTGGGGGCACCGGCAAAGTTGTCGCACGAGCGCGCAGTGACGGTCGATCCGTGGCGTCCGGGGGTGGTTATGTGACCGCGGCCTCATCCTACATTGCCTACGCGCGGGCGCTCAACAGGCTGGGTTGGACGCCTGCCGAGTTTGTGGTGGCGGAGTCGTTTGCCGTGCGCCTGCGCGGCATGCTGGGACGGTCTCCGATTGCCGCCAACAGGTTGCCGCTCGTCATGGCGTTCCCACGCTGCTCTTCGGTCCACACCTGCTTTATGGCCTACCCCATCGACATTGCTTTTATCGACCGCAACGGCAGCATCCTCGCATGCTACGAAAACGTCCGTCCTTGGCGCATGTGTTCCTGTCCCGGTGCCTGGGCGGTGCTGGAACGCCCTTCAATCCTCGCTACACCTCCCGCCTTTCAACAAGTGCCGGCGTAAGAATTGGCGACAGCGGACTTTCGTCATACGAAATTGGGTAAGATGGAGGAGAAATTCTGGCAAGAGATCGAGCAAGCTCGGCAGAGGGGTCGATGATGAGCAAGGCGTATACGGCTGCCAATGGTCAGGTTGTAACGGATGAAATGATTGACACGTGGTGCGAGGCGTACGAGCATGGCGAGTTTCCGGACGGCGAGCATACCGTTGGGGGAATCGTGCACGGGCGGCCTCCACTCTCAAGCGAAGGGACGGCAACGCTATCGGTCAAGATTCCCCTAGGGATGAAGGAGGCGATTCGTCGTCGGGCGGCGGCTGAAGGAATGACGCCAAGTGAGTTTGCCCGTGCAGCCTTGAGCGAAAAACTTCTTGCGGTGGGTTGATGTCTCTAACGTGCTGTTCTATAGGGTCGGCCTTGTGGCTGGCGCCGTGCTCAAAAACTTTTTTCAAATTCTCGGTTGACCGGAGCGCGTCCTTGGTTATACTAATCAAGCCTTGAAACAAGGCACACCTCAAATGGCTGGGTAGCTCAGTTGGTAGAGCAGAGGACTGAAAATCCTCGTGTCAGGGGTTCGATTCCCTTCCCCGCCACCTTGAATTGACTAGGACCTCTGCAAAGGGGTCCTTTTCTTTTATGTAGCCCTTGCACGGAATCGAACCCCGTGAGGGCGCGGAGCTGAGGAAACGCGATAGCGTTTGCCAGCGCAGCTCGCAAGGCGCGCAAGCGCCGCAGCGGTCCGTCCGCGCGGCGCGCGGACGCGATTCCCTTCCCCGCCACCTTGAATTGGCTAGGACCTCTGCAAAGGGGTCCTTTTCTTTTATGTAGGGTTCCGCGGAAAATGCATCCCAGAATTGGGCTTTAGAGCGGGATGCGCTTTCCGGCGCTTGCTTCCGACGTGCGTGCACATCTCGGCGCACCAGCTCGTGCCCGCCCGCCCAGACATTCCTCCCGCTTTTGCGCCACTTTACAGACCGTTCGGTCGTCTGTCCGCACGCGCGGGTATACTCAAAACGATACTTTTCCTATGCAATACGATGCAGGCTTGGCCTGCACGATCCGAAGGGGGCAGTGATGGAGAGGATACTCGGCGTTAATCTCTCTGGCTGGTTTATTCCCGAGCCTTGGGTGACCCCGTCGCTATATGCGGCGACCGGTGCATCCAACGCGGCCGAGCTGCAGGAGGCCATGGGCACCGCCGCCTATAACGAGCGCATGCGCCGTCATTACGAGACGTTTGTGAGTGAGGACGATTTTCGCCGCATGGCGCAGATCGGTCTCAATGCCGTGCGTCTGCCGGTGCCCTGGTATGCCTTTGGTTCGCAGGAGTCCGATGCGTCCTACATCTCGGTTGTCGACTACATCGACCGTGCAATTGAGTGGGCTGCCAAGTACGACATCCGCGTGCTGCTCGATCTGGCGACGGTGCCCGGTGGCCAGGGCGATTCCAACGATTCGCCCACCACGCCGGAGGCTGTTGCCGAGTGGCATTCGTCCACCAACGGCCGTCATGTCGCACTCGACGTGCTCGAGCGCTTGGCCGATCGCTACGGCGAGGCCGAGAGCCTGCTGGGCATTGAGCTGCTGGACACGCCGCAGATGAGCGTCCGCAAGAGCCTCTTTACCATGACGGATGGAATTCCGGCCCACTACTTGCGCAATTTCTATCGCGATGCCTACGAGCTCGTCCGTTCGTATATGCCCGAGGATAAGATCGTCGTCTTCTCGTCTTCGGGGCATCCCAGCGAGTGGAAGCATTTTATGCGCGGTGCCAAGTACAAGAACGTCTACATGGACCTTCACCTGTACCATTACCGCGACGAGTATGCGCTCGACATCACGAGCCCCCGCGGGCTGGCGACGGCGATTTCGCGTAACAAGCGCGAGCTTAAAGAAGCGATCTCGACAGGGTTCCCCGTGCTGGTGGGCGAATGGTCGGGCGCGGCGATCTTTGCCAACTCGTCGGTTACGCCCGAGGGCCGCAATGCCTACGAGCGCGTGTTTATCGCCAACCAGCTGGCTTCGTTTGCGCCGGCTGCCGGTTGGTTCTTCCAAACGTGGAAGACCGAGAAGCGCATTGCAGCATGGGACGCCCGCGCGGCACTCGGTACGCTCGAGCGCGGCATGATTGAATAGGTTGATATGACGCAAAACAGCGCCCATACGGGCAAACTCTATGTGGTCGGCACGCCCATCGGCAACCTGGGCGACCTGTCCCCGCGCGTTGGCGAGGCCTTTGCCGCCGCCGATGCCATTTGCTGCGAAGACACGCGTGTGACGTCAAAGCTGCTGATGCATCTGGGCATTTCCAAGCCGCTTGTCCGTTGCGACGAGAATGTGATCGCCAGTCGCGCCGCCGGCCTGGTCGACCGCCTGCTGGCGGGGGAGACCCTCGCCTTTGCCTCGGACGCCGGCATGCCGAGTGTGTCCGACCCCGGCCAGGCGCTGGTCGAGGCAGCGCGTGAGGCCGATGTGACCGTCGAAGTTATCCCCGGGCCCTCTGCTTGCGTCACGGCGCTCGTTTCGTCCGGCATTCTCTGCGAGCATTTTTTCTTCGAGGGCTTTTTGGGCCGAAAGCACGGCGACCGCGTGCGCCGTTTGCAGCGCCTTGCCGTAGTGCCCGGCGCGCTCATCTTCTACGAGTCTCCACATCGCATCGTGGCGACGCTCGATGCCGTGGCGGAGGTCTTTCCCCAGCGTGAGGTTGCCGTCTGCCGCGAACTCACCAAGCTGCACGAGGAGGTCTTGCGCGGGCCCGCTGCCCAGCTCGCCGAGGAGCTGCGTGCTCGCGGCGAGGTAAAGGGCGAGATTGCGCTGGTCATCGCGCCGCCGAGCGAGGACGAGGAGGCTGGCATCGTACCGGTTGGCGCCGCGGCAGCGGATCCCGACGAGGCCCTGCGCGAGGATATCCGCGCCGCGCTCGAGGAGGGGGAGCCCGCCTCTGCGGTGGCCAAGCGCCTGTCTCAGAAGTATTCGCGCCGCAAGCGCGATGTCTATGCCATGGTGCTCGATATGCAATAGATGGAGGATATCCAGCCCTTGCGCTAGAATCATCCCCTGTATGCAACGTTTTTCTGGAGGACAAACCCCATGGATCAAAGCAAGCCTTCGTTCTTTATCACGACGCCCATCTACTACGTCAACGCCGATCCGCACCTGGGCACGGCTTATTCCACCATCATCGCCGACGTTCAGGCTCGCTATCGCCGCTCCACCGGCTATAACGTCAAGTTCCTGACCGGCATGGACGAGCACGGCGAGAAGGTCGCCGAGGCCGCAGCCAAGCATGGTATGACGCCGCAGGAGTGGACCGACAGCCAGGCTCCGCACTTCAAGGAGCTTTGGAGCAAGCTCGAGATTTCCAACGACGACTTCATCCGCACCACCGAGCCGCGCCAGCATCATGCCGTGCAGTACCTGTGGGAGCGCATGAAGGAGTCCGGTTACCTGTATAAGGGCAGCTACGACGGCTGGTATTGCGTGCCTGACGAGACCTACTTCACCGATACGCAGGTCCAGAAGGGCGACGAGGAGTACGGCAGCGTCGGCCAGCACCTGTGCCCCGACTGCCACCGTCCGCTTGAGCGCGTGCAGGAGGAGTCCTACTTCTTTAAGCTTTCCGCCTTCCAGGACAAGCTGCTCAAGCTTTACGACGAGCACCCCGACTTTGTCGAGCCTGCGTTCCGCATGAACGAGGTGCGCAGCTTTGTCGAGGGCGGCCTTAACGACCTTTCCGTGAGCCGCACGAGCTTTGACTGGGGCATTCAGGTTCCGTTTGACGAGGGCCACGTGACCTACGTGTGGTTCGATGCGCTGCTCAACTATATGACGGCCGTCGGCTACGGCGTCGACACCGACGAGGCGCGTGCCGAGCTGGCCTATCGCTGGCCCGCGCAGTTCCACATCGTGGGTAAGGACATCATCCGCTTCCACTGCGTCATTTGGCCCGCCATGCTCATGGCCATCGGTGAGGCCCTGCCCGAGCACGTCTTTGCCCACGGCTTCCTGACCGTGCGCAATGCCGAGACCGGCAAGGCCGAAAAGATGTCCAAGAGCCGCGGCAACGCCATCGCTCCGCAGGACGTTATCGACATGCTGGGCGTCGAGGGCTATCGCTATTACTTCATGACCGACGTCGTCCCCGGCACCGACGGTGCCATCAGCTTCGATCGCATGGAGCAGGTCTACAACGCCGACCTGGCCAACAGCTGGGGCAACCTTATCTCGCGTTCGCTCAACATGAGCGGCAAGTACTTTGACGGTTGCGCGCCCGCCAAGCCCGCGTCGTTCGATGCGTTCGAAAACCCGCTGGCAAAGATCGCCGATGGCCTGGTCGAGCGCTACATGGCCAAGATGGACGTGCTCGATTACGGTGGAGCTAAGGACGAGGTCATGGAGCTCATCCATGCCGCCAACCACTACATCGAGGACTCCGAGCCCTGGGCGCTTGCCAAGGACGAGACCAAGGCTGACGAGCTGGCATTTGTGATCTACAACCTGCTCGAGGCTATCCGCATTGCCGCTCACCTGCTGATGCCGCTCATGCCCCAGACTTCTGCCGAGGCCCTGCGCCGCCTGTCGTGCGAGGACGAGGCCGCGAGCGACGACCTCAAGGGCATTTGCGCTTGGGGCTTGCTTGCCGGTGGTCAGCCCGTCGAGAAGGGCGAGCCGCTGTTCCCGCGTCTGGGCTAAGCCGCCGCGCGCCATATCGGCAATTTGCTGTTTAGATGTAAGGGCATGGCCGCAACGGTCCATGCCCTTTTGTTTCAAGACGCCGCCACCATGCTAAGGAGGCAACTATGACAACTTCGCCTTTGGCAAACCCCACGGCAACAAGGGAGCTGCTGGAGGAGTTTGGCCTTGCGACCAAGCATCGCCTGGGCCAGAACTTCCTGATCGACAACCATGTAATTGAGCGCATTTGCGAGCTTTCCGAGCTTGCGGGCGATGAGCGCGTGCTCGAGGTCGGTCCGGGCGTTGGTACGCTCACGCTTGCGCTGCTGCAGGAGGCGGCGTGCGTCACGTCGATCGAGGCCGACCCCGAGCTCGAGCCGGTGCTCGATGCCCACGCCGCTGACTACGCCAACTTCCGCTTTATCATGGGCGACGCGCTCAGGGTGACGCCGGAGCAGATTGAGCAGGTTGCGGGCGGTGAGCCGACGGTATTTGTCGCGAACCTGCCCTATAACGTGGCGGCGACGATCATCCTGCAGTTCTTCCAGACGATGCCCGCGCTCAAGCGCGCCGTCGTCATGGTTCAAAAGGAGGTTGCCGATCGCATTGCCGCAGTGCCGGGCAATAAGACCTATGGCGGCTATACGGCAAAGCTCGGCCTGTATGCGCAGGTGACGGGTCGCTTTGAGGTGCCGCCGCGTTGCTTTATGCCGGCACCGCACGTGGACTCGGCCGTCGTGCGTATCGACCGTGTTGACGGCGTGGTGCCCGAAGGACTCGATCGCGAGTTTGTGGCCCGCGTGATTGACGCCGCATTTGCTCAGCGTCGCAAGACCATCCGCAATTCCATGAGCGCCAACGGCTTTGCCAAGGACGTGCTCGATGCCGCCTTTGAGGCTTGCGGTATCTCACCCACCACGCGCGCCGAGACGCTTGATGTTGCTGACTTTGTCCGCCTGGCCCAGGAGCTAATCCATGACGCTTAATGCCGAACGCGTGACGTTTACCAAGAAAAAGAAGACTGTTGCCTGCCCCGTGCCCTTGGCACCGCTTGCCGACACGCATGCGCATCTGCTTTCGTTTTGGGGCAAAGAAGTGCCCGAAACGCTCGTGCGCGCCAAAGCCGCGGGCGTCGATCTGTTGGTGACGATGCTCGACCCCATCGCCGACAAGCGCAGCGTGACGGACTATAGCGACTGGCTCGTGCGCGAAATTCTGCCGATGCGGGATATTCCGCAGATCAAGTATCTCGTTGGCGTTCACCCCTATGGCGCGCCGGATTATACCGACGACATTCACGCACAGGTTGTTGCTGCGCTTGATGACCCTTTGTGCGTCGGCATCGGCGAGATCGGTCTGGACTATCACATGGATTACGACGACGACATCGCGCCGGCGCCCCACAGTGTGCAGATTGATTGCATGGCACGTCAGCTCGAAGTTGCCGTGCGCCGCAATGTGCCGGTGGAGCTGCACCTGCGGCACGAGGACTCGGATGGGGAGCGCACTTCGCACGTTGATGCGTACAACGTGCTGCGCGAGGTAGGCGTGCCTCAGGCCGGTTGCGTGCTGCACTGCTTTGGCGAGGATCGAGCTACGATGGAGCGCTTTGTGGGTTTGGGCTGCTATATCGCCTATGGCGGCGCGGCCACCTTTAAGCGCAACGACGACGTGCGCGAGGCATTTGCGGCGACCCCGCTCGATCGCATTTTGTTCGAGACGGATTGCCCGTATATGGCACCGGAGCCCATTCGTGGTCTTGAGTGCGAGCCGGCAATGATTTCTATCACGGCAAACACGCTGGTCAACGACCGTGTCGATCGTACCGGCGAGGATGCTGAGGCAATCGCGCGAGCAGCTTGGGAAAATGCCTGCAAACTTTTTCAAAAATAGTTCTTGCGTTCGCGGTAGCGCTCCGTTATTCTAATTCCTGCACGCGGGCGTGGCGGAATTGGCAGACGCGTACGGTTCAGGTCCGTATGGGGGCA
>CANNOC010000009.1 GCA_947507155.1 uncultured Collinsella sp.
TGGGAGGCCAGGGCGCCGCTGACCGGTGGACGGCACCGAGCCGTCAGCGAGAATGAAGAAGGGGGAGGCCTCGCGGCCTCCCCCTTCTTTGCGTTTGGTCGATATGTGGCTCTAGATAGCTGATTTCTTTATTCTGACGTTGGGATAGCTTATGGAGAAAGCCGATCCACTTTGAGGCCTGTTTTGGGGGTAGTGTCGAGAAAGTTGGTGTAGCGCCCGATCCGAAGCGAGTCGGCCCGGCGTCCTGGAATCTGGAATACGGTTGATATCCTATGCCGCCTCGACCCTGTCCGCAAGCTCGAGGCCGGACTCGAGCATCTTCCAGGCCTCCGCCTCGAGCCGCGCCCACTCGACGGGACCGTCGATTCCCCGAGTGCGGCCGTCGTCGTAGAGCTCGTTCATCCTCGCCTCCGAGAAGTACCTGGACTCCTGCCATATCTCGTCCTGCTCGCACATGACCGCGTCCGCGAGCCGCACCAGCGAGTCCGTGGAGGGGAACACCTGCACGACGCGTGACCTGCGCTTTGTCTCCCGGTTGGTCCTCTCCTGCACGTTGTTGGTTGTTAGCGCTAATCTAAAATTGACCACTTTCGCAAACGCATCTCGCCGACCCCGCTAACGCGCTTTCGCCGACCCCGCTAACGTACTTTCACCAACTGCGCTAACGGAACTATGCTCCGATCGGGTATCCGACCCGGGAGGAGCGGGATATGGAGCGAAACGTAATGGGAGAGCTGAACGTCTACAGGGGGTCCGGCGCGATGCCGAACTTCAGTGAGATCGCGAGGAGGCACGGCATGGACCGGCACACGGTCGCCAAGTACTGGCGGGAGGGCGAGTCCGCCGCCGACGGGAGGTCCGCGAGGGGCAGCGCCTTCGACCCGCTCGAGGAGATGATCCGCTCGAAGGCCCAGCTGCCCGGGATGACCAAGATGGCCGTCTACGCGTTCCTGCGCGAGGGCCGCGGGGAGGGGCTGCCCAGGTACGGCGCCTTCACCGCGTGGTGCCGCGCGCACGACGTGCCCTTCGGGGGCGCGGGCGGCCGGCCTCGGCGTCCATCACGGCGTTCACGACCTGCTCGGCGAGTCTGCGGAGCAGCTCCTGCATGTCGATGGCGCCGTCGTCGAAACGGGGCATGGCGAGCATGTCCGGCGTCGGGTCTGATAAGATTCCCATAGCGGTCTTCGTCCTTTCCTAGAACCTGTTGTTGTGGTGATTTCAGATTCTAGGACGAAGGCCGTTCTTCGTTAAACGGGCGCTAGGGCGTCACCCTTACACCAACATTTTCGACGCGATCGGAAAAGTGTCGAAATCAGCCGTATGAAAGTACGGAAAAGTGTCAAATTTGAGTCTCCTAAATTACAAAAAAGTGTCGAATCGACCGCCATTAAATCACGGAAAAGTGTATCCTAGTGCTAAAACAGCACGTAATAAGGGGTACGCTTATGCTACAGAGAAAAGCGAAAGCACAATTTGAATCTTGGCTTGCCTCGTCGCCTAACAAGGCCCTTTTGGTCAAGGGCGCACGACAGGTGGGAAAGTCATATCTGGTCAACGCGTTCGCACGTGAATCGTTCGAAAACGTCGTGACGTTCGACCTTATCGCCGACGCGTCCGTGCGCGATTCATTTTTGGCGGCGAAAAGTGCGGACGACCTGCTTATGCGCATGTCTATCGCTGCGACGCAGCCGATGGTTGCGAACAAGACCGTCGTGGTTATCGACGAGGTGCAGCGATGCCCCAACGTGGTGACGTTTATCAAATACCTGGTCCAGCGCGGCGACTTTCGATACATCCTTACCGGATCGCTCCTTGGCGTTGAGCTCGAGGGCATCGACTCCCTGCCGGTGGGGTATGTCGAGCAGGTCCAGATGTACCCGCTCGACTTTGAGGAGTTTTGCTGGGCAAATGGCGTTGGTGCCAGCGTGTTTGACATGCTCAGGGGCTGTCTAAAGGATGAGGGGGAGCTCCCTGGCTTCCTGTATGACCGCTTGCTCGATCTGTTCCATCAGTATGTGGTGGTGGGAGGCATGCCCGACGCGGTCAATTCCTTCTTGGCGACGCGCAACGTCGACGAGGTTCGGAACATTCATCGCGATCTTCACGCCCTGTATCGCGATGACATCGCAAAGTACGCTCCGCCCGAGCTACGCTTGGTTATTCGAGATATCTATGATTTGATTCCCAGCGAGGCCGGCTCCAAAAACAAGCGATTCAAACTGTCATCGATTAACGGTGTCAAACGTTTTTCGCAGGTGACAGATCATTTTCTCTGGCTATCGGAGGCGGGTGTCGCGCTTCCCGTGTATAACGTAACGGCGCCCGTGGCACCCCTTTTATTGGGGGAGCAACGAAATCTGTTTAAGCTGTTTTACTTGGACACCGGAATGCTCATGTCGTCGTATTCCAAGAAGGTTGCCCAAGGGGTATTTGATGGCGAGGCAGAAGACGCCTTTGGCATGAACATGGGAGCGGCGTTTGAGGGCTTTGTTGCCCAGGAGCTCAAAGCTCATGGATTTAGATTGCGCTACTTTACATCGAAAAAGGTTGGCGAGCTCGATTTTGTCGAGGAGACGCTCGATGGGGAAGTGCTTGCCATCGAGGTCAAGTCGGGCAAGAGCTTTAGGTCCCATGCGGCGCTCGACAACGCGCTCGTGACGAAGGGTTACGGAATCGACCGTGCTCTGGTGCTTGCTGAGTGCAACCTGCACCGCGATGGAGAGGTGTTGTATCTGCCCATCTTTATGGCGGGCCTCTTGGAGCCGTAACGCGTTGCCGGCTCTTCCAGCCCTCCTTTAACCTTCGCTACTCGTCTCCGTCGTTGGGGTCGCCCTTGAGGGTGTTGATGTCCAGGTACTGGTTGTCGTCCTCTTTTTGCTGCGTTGCCGATTCGGGCGCGGTGGGGCCACGGAACAGCTGGAATCCCTCAAACGCGATCACGCCGAGCAGAGCGATGATGATGGCGATAAAGACAACCTTTGCCGCTTGGGGAAACTCGGAGAAGTGCGGCGGCTCTTCCTCGGTGTAGTAGTCGGCAAAGCGCTCGTCATCGGTGCCACGGGTATACGACGATGCCGATGCGTCCTTTACGCCGGTCTTGTTGTACTCGGGAGCCGTGTATGCCGACTGCTGCGGGGCGTCGTAGCGAATCGTGTTGTCTGCCGTGGGGCGCTGTGCCGCTGCAGCGAGAAACGCCGCCGTCTCGGACGGATCGCTGGTGGGGTGGGGCGCAGGGGCGGCTTTACGCGTCGTCTGCACGATGGGACGGGTGGCAAAGTCGTCCGCGGGCACGGATGCCGGTGCGGGTGTGGCGGAAGGTGCGGGCTTTGCACTTGTCGGGCGAGCTCCGCCGCCCATGAGTTCATCGGCGGTCCAAGGGCGGTCGCTCATCACGTCGTCGAGGCTCAACGCAAACAGATCGTCTTCGCCCTCGTCAAACGCGTGTTTCGCATGCCTGGCGGTAGGCGCGGTGCCTCCGCGGCCGCTGCGCGATGCGTTGCTCGACCTCATCTTGTCCCATCCTTTCGAACTGTCTAGCCCTTCGATTATATGGAACTTGCCTTGTCACCGATGTCCGGATTCGCGCATTCAACAACTCGCACTAAGGGGAGGATGGTTCAGGCGGGTCGTTTACTTGTCGTCGGCCTCTGCCTTGGCCTCGTTGAGGTAGCTGTAGAAGCTGTACTTGGAGATGCCAAAGAACTCGCAGGCGCGCTCGCTCGATTTGGAGATAAGGAAGGCGCCGCGGTGGTCGAGGTATCCGATAGCGCGAATGCGCTCGTCCTTGGTCATGAGGGCGGCGGGCTTGCCCACGTACTGCTCGCACTCGCGCAGCAGATCCTCGAGCAGGTCGCCGATGTTTTTGGTGATGGGATCGGGCTCGGTGTATCCCTTGTCGCCCGTGCCGGTGAGCGCATCGAGCGAACGCTCAAACGCCTTCATGAGCGTGATGTCAAAGTTGATGCCCATAATGCCGACGGGGTTGCCAGCGTCGTCGCGAATGAAGATGGTCGACGATTTGAGCAGCTTGCCATCGGCGGTCTTGGTGAGGTACGGCGCGCGGTCGTGGACCTCGGCGGCATCCTCGTGCATGGACTCGAGCACGATGTGGCTGGGACCGTCGCCCAGTTTGCGTCCGCTGACGTGGCCGTTTTCAATCGCCACGATAGAGTGGTCCATGTCCTCGGTCTCCAGATCGTGGACGACGATTTCACAGTTGGGACCAAATTGGAGCGCCAGACTGTGTGCAAGACGCTTGTAAAACTCAATCTGTGCGGGGGTCATGGGTGCCTTCCTAAAAATAAGTTTGGGCTCACTGTGCCACAAATGCCACATGGTCGCAAATAACGAAAGCGTCGCTGCGCTATAAGACCGCCTACGGCCAGGACACCATCTTTATGCACCCGCGGCGCGAGTTATGGGTACGATGGCTTCAGGGGAGGTATCACCATGAAACTTGGTTGCGTCATTATGGCTTCGGGCGAGGGCAAGCGGTTTGGCTCTAACAAGATGCTTGCCGATATCTGCGGAAAGCCGCTGATTCAGCGGACGATTGAGTCGGTGCCCAAAGGATTTGACGTTGTTGTTACGACGCGCTGGCCCCAAGTTGCCGAGATTTGCTGTGTGCTGCGCTGCGCGTGCGCGCTGCACGATGGCGCGCTCAGGAGCGAGAGTGTGCGCGCCGGTCTTACCTGGGGAGCCGATCGCGGCTGGAAGGGCTGCCTCTTTTTGCCGGGCGACCAGCCGCTCGTGAGTTCGGATTCCTTTGAAGCACTCGCCGGTGCTTTTAAGGCCAACGGCGGTGTCGCGCCCGTGCGTCTTGCCCTGAACGGTGAACCCGCCTCGCCGGTGCTGTTCCCTGCGAGTCTCTTTCCCGACCTTATGGGGCTTAAGGGCAAGGATGGCGGATCGTCGCTGCTGCGCGGCCGCGCCGATGTCCAGTTGGTCGAGGCGCGCGCGTACGAGCTGTGGGACGTCGACACCGCCAAGGGTCAGCGCCGCGTCTCGGAGCACATCGCCGGCTGCTGCGTGCCTCGCTAGTAGAAAGGGCGCCAGGGTAGCGCCGGCTACTTGAGGCTGGTGGCGACGATGGGGCGGCCGAGGGCCGCCTCGAAGCGGTCGGCCGTCGTGGGGTCGTTGAGCGTGTCGACTTGGTTGAGCATGACGCGTGCGGTACCGAGTTCCAGCGCCTGCATCTCGGCATTAAGTATCCGGGCGACGCGCTCGGGCGTGGCGATGTCGGTGAGCTCGCAGCCGCACCGTTCGCAAAAGAGCTCGGGGCGGTGGACAGCCTCGCTAATGGGCTTGCCGAATCCCGACGCGCCGACGATCCAGACGATGTTGGCGGTGCCAGAGGGAATCACCGGCTCCCAGGCGGCGTGCGCCTTGAGCGGGAGCCGCTTGCTGCCGTCCGCCTCGGCCAGGACGTAGTCAAAGCGCTGCGCCAGCTGGTCGAGCGGCGCGGCGGGGGAGGAGAGCTTGCCTGTCTCCGGGTCCAAGACACCAGCTTGGCAGATGCTTCCCCGCACAAGCCCCGAGCAGGCCTCGCAGGTGCAGCCTGGGGCGTGTAATGCACCTGGCTTCCAGGGCGCGGCGTCCAGGCGACGGCTCGACCCGTCCCATGGCACGCCGGCGACGGGAAACATATGAGTGGTGGTGCAGAGGAGTACGCGGCCGCCGGCACGCATAAGCTCAAGGCCGAGCGTCTTTAGCAGGGTCGACTTGCCACCGCTGCCGATGATCGCGGTAATGCCCGGCTCGATCCTGAGCGCCGAGGCAAGATTGCCGCTAACCGTTTCCATCTGTTCACCGCCGTATAATGCTGCGATAAGAAATAATCATCAGAGTAGCGGTCGAACCGCTTTTGCTCTGCTCAAACCGTAGCACAGGGAGGTGCCCCGGGAATGCTCGTTTATGTTCGCGGCGCAGGCGATATCGCCACGGGTGTGGCTGCTCGTCTGGTGCGCGCCGGCGTTTCGGTCGTCATGGCCGATATCGCGGTTCCCACGTGCATCCGTCGCACGATCAGTTTTTGCGAGGCCATTCGCTTGGGCGAGGTCGAGGTCGAGGGCATTCGCGCCCGCTTGGCGCAGAGGCCGGCCGAGGCGCTTGAGATTGCCAAGGCGGGGAATGTCGCCGTGGTGGTGGACCCCCAGGCACAGATGCTCGGTGAACTTAGGCCCGCGGCCGTGGTAGACGCGATTCTGGCCAAGCGCAATCTGGGCACCACGCGCGACATGGCTCCTGCCGTCATCGCGGTAGGGCCGGGCTTTACCGCGCCGGTTGATTGCGACGCCGTGGTCGAGACTATGCGCGGGCATTTTTTGGGCCGCGTGATTACCCAGGGCTCGCCCCAGCCCAACACGGGCGTGCCGGGTATCATCGCCGGATATGGCAAGGAGCGTGTTATCCACAGCCCCGCCGCCGGCGTGTTTCGGTCCGACCGCGCAATCGGCGACATCGTGTGCGCCGGAGACGCGATTGGCTACGCGGGCGATACGCCCATGTTCACGACGATTGACGGCTGCCTGCGCGGCCTTTTGGCAGATGGCGTCCAGGTCACCGAGGGCTTTAAATGCGCCGATGTCGACCCGCGCGGTGACGCCAGCTACATCAACTATATTTCGGACAAGGCGACATCGGTCGGCGGCGGCGTGCTCGAAGCGCTCGCCATGCTCACCGACGTTTTTAGGGGATAGGAAGCGACGATGGAAAAGCTCGATGTGGTGAATGCTGCGCTTGGCGCTCTGAAGGCTGGCAAGACGTGCGAGCTCGTGGTCGTGGCCGGTACGGCGGGGTCGTCTCCGCGCGGCGTGGGCGCATGGATGGTCGTCTTTGCCGACGGTAGCCAGGCGGGCACCATCGGCGGCGGCAAAATCGAGCTCTTTGCGCTGGGCGAGGCTCACGAGCTGCTGGCCGCGGGGCAGTCACGCCTGGTCCGCTACACCATGGGCGGGGAGAACTCCGATACCGGCATGATCTGCGGCGGAGCCATCTGCCTGTGCTATCTGCACCTGGACGCGACCCAGGCGCCATTGTTCCAGGAGATTGCCGATGTCTTGGCGTATCGACGCATCGGCGACTTCGTCATCGACTTTGAGCCGTTTATCGCAAGCGCGCTCGAAAGCGACGCTGCCGAATACCATGGCGAGGAGTCGCGCCGCACCATTGTGGGTTGCCCTGGGCTTTCGCTGACGGAAGAGGGGAGTAAGGTCACCTACACCAATGCCGCCTCCGAGATTCCTCCCGCGCACATCGAGACACTCTGCCCCGAGGGCCTGACCTACATCTTTGGCTGCGGGCACGTGGGCGCCGCGACGGCTCGCGTACTAACGGCGGCGGGCTTTGCTGTCGTGGCCTGCGACGATCGCCCCGGCACGTTGACGCCCGAATGGGTGCCCGGTGTCTACGACCGTCGCCTGGTCGACTACAAGAGCCTGAGCGAGCTGTGCCCCATCGGCCCGCGCGACTTGGTGGTCGTGGCCACAGCAGGCCACAAGTCCGATATCGACGTGGTGATTCAGGCAATGCGCGCCAAGCCTGCCTACCTGGGCTGTCTGGGTTCGCGCCGCAAGACGGCCTTTGTGCGGGCCCGTTTGGAGCAAGAGGGCTTTACGCAGGAACAGATCGACGGGTTGCACCTGCCGATCGGCGTTGCCATCGAGGCGGAGGACCCCGAGGAGATCGCCATCTCCATCGCCGCCGAAATGATTCACCTGCGTCGCACCAAGCTCGTCCCCCGCAAGCGCTAGTCGCATCCCCATCAATATGTGCGGGGGAGTTGTGGAGTTGTGCAGGCAGACGAGGTTTTTCTGGAAATACGCACCCAATGCGCGTATAGTACCGATTGTTTTGTCGGCTCCTGCTGCGTCGAGTCCAAACCGCGAAATGCCATGAGCGGCGCGGATGCAGCCAGGAGGCACGAGGACAACCCACCGTGGCCACGCCCCGTGCTTAAAACCCCAAGAAGGAGTGAACAATGGCAGAAGAGAAGTATGTGCCGCGTCTGAAGACCAAGTACAACAACGAGGTCAAGCAGCAGCTTCAGGACAAGTTCCAGTACGAGAACGTCATGATGATCCCCAAGTTTGAGAAGATCGTCGTGAACATGGGTGTCGGCGAGGCCGCTACCGATTCCAAGGCCATCGACGGTGCCGTGCGCGACCTGCGCGCCATCACCGGCCAGCAGCCGATGATCACCCGTGCCCGCAAGTCCATCGCTACCTTCCGCCTGCGCGCTGGTATGCCGATCGGCTGCAAGGTTACCCTGCGTGGCGACCGTATGTGGGAGTTCTTCGATCGTCTGACCTCCGTCGCGATCCCCCGTATCCGCGACTTCCGCGGCATCTCCGCCAAGAGCTTCGACGGCCGTGGTAACTTCTCCATGGGCGTCACCGAGCAGCTCATCTTCCCCGAGATCGACTTCGACTCCGTCGATCACCAGCGTGGTATGGACATCACTTTCGTGACCACCGCCAACACCGATGAGGAGGCCAAGGCCCTTCTGGACGCCTTCGGTTTCCCGTTCAAGAAATAGGTTCACCTGCCCTATAAGCGCCGTTCCCACAAGGGGGCGGCGCTTGGGGCGAACAATACTCTATGTGAGGAGGATATAAGTGGCTAAGACATCGATGATCGTCAAGTGCAATCGCAAGCAGAAGTTCTCTACTCGTGAGTACACGCGCTGCCAGCGCTGCGGCCGTCCGCACTCTGTGTACCGCAAGTTCGGCCTGTGCCGTGTCTGCTTCCGCGAGCTTGCACTCAAGGGCGAGCTTCCCGGCGTTAAGAAGGCCAGCTGGTAAGTCACTACCAGCGTTTCAAGCATCAGTTTGAGACAGGGAAAACGCGCTAGTTAGGCTTTGCCGTTAAGGGCGGCGAAGAACCAAGAGCACGTGTTCATCAAGAACGAAGGAGAATCTGTATGAACCTTACAGACCCGATCGCAGATATGCTTACGCGCATCCGTAACGCTAACTCTGTGAACAAGGCCACGGTCTCCATGCCGAGCAGCAAGAAGCTCGTCGAGATCGCTCGTGTTCTGCACGAGGAGGGCTACATCGAGGGCTACGATGTCGAGGACACCGTGCCCCAGAAGACTCTGCACATCACGCTTAAGTATGGTCCCAAGAAGGCTAAGGTCATCAACGGCATCCGCCGCATTTCCAAGCCGGGCCTGCGTAAGTACACCGGCGTTGCCGACATGCCCCGCGTCCGCGGTGGCCTTGGTACCGCCATTATTTCCACCAGCCATGGCGTCATGACCGACCGCGATGCTCGCAAGCACAACGTCGGCGGCGAGATCATCGCTTACGTCTGGTAATTCGCTCGGTAGGTAGAAGGAAAGGAGATCACCGTGTCTCGTATCGGTAATAAGCCTGTCCAGATTCCCGCCGGAGTCGAAGTGGCAGTCAACGGCAACAACGTTGTCGTCAAGGGCCCCAAGGGCCAGCTCGAGCTCGATGTTTTTGAGAAGCTCACCATCAACGTCGAGGACAACGTCCTCACCGTTTCCCGTCCCGACGACGAGCGTGAGACCCGTGCCCGCCACGGCCTCACCCGCGCCCTCATCCACAACATGGTTGTTGGCGTTTCCGAGGGCTTCGAGAAGAAGCTCGAGCTCGCCGGCGTCGGTTACCGCGTGCAGCAGAAGGGCAAGAACCTCGAGTTCTCCCTGGGCTTCTCGCACCCCGTGATCGTCGAGGCTCCCGAGGGCATCACCTTCGAGGTTCCCGACAACACCCACGTGAACGTCAAGGGTATCAACAAGCAGCAGGTCGGTCAGATCGCCGCTGAGATCCGCGGCCATCGTCCTCCCGAGCCTTACAAGGGCAAGGGTATCCACTATGTTGGCGAGCACATCCGCCGCAAGCTGGGTAAGGCCGCCAAGTAGTCGTAACCGACTCACTCGCATAAGACCAGCACCCCGTTAGGTGCTGGCAAGATCAACCTTTTTAGGAGTTTACGTATGAACAAGCATAAGGCGAAGCTGGAAGGCCTCAAGCGTCGTCAGCGTCGTGTTCGCGGCAAGGTCTCGGGTACCGCCGAGCGTCCGCGTCTTCGCGTGACCCGTACTAACGCCAACATCTATGCCCAGATCATCGACGACAGCAAGGGCTCCAGCCTGACGCTCGTCTCCGCCTCGACCCTCGAGGCCGAGTTCAAGGGCACCCACACCTCGAACAAGGAGGCCGCGGAGAAGGTCGGTCAGCTCGTTGGCAAGCGTGCCATCGAGGCCGGCATCACCAAGGTCGCTTTCGATCGTGGTGGCCGTATCTACCATGGCCGCGTCAAGGCCCTCGCCGACGGTGCTCGTGCCGCCGGTCTCGAGTTCTAGGAGGTATGTAGCACATGGCTCGTAATCAGAAGCAGCAGCGCGAGGCCTCCGAGTTCGAGGAGCGCGTCGTTTACATCAACCGCGTGTCGAAGACCGTCAAGGGTGGTCGTCGCATGAGCCTCGTCGCTCTCGTCGTCGTTGGCGACGGCAAGGGCAACGTCGGCGTTGGCATGGGCAAGTCCGCTGAGGTGCCCATGGCCATCTCCAAGGCGTCTCTCGATGCCAAGAAGAACATGTTCCACGTGCCGGTGACCGAGCAGGGCACCATCCCGCACGAGGTTCTCGGCCACTTTGGTGCCGGTCGCATCATCATCAAGCCCGCTGTCGAGGGTACCGGCGTTATCGCCGGCGGCGCTGTGCGTCCCCTCTTCGAGCTTGCTGGCATCAAGAACGTCCTGTCCAAGTCCCTCGGTACCGACAACGGCCTCAACATCATCAAGGCTGCCGTCGAGGGCCTCAAGGAGCTCTCCAGCCCTGAGGACGTCGCGGCTCGCCGTGGCCTGACGGTCTCCGAGATGTTCGTCGGTAAGGAGAACTAAGCATGGCTGACACCATCAAGATCAAGCAGGTCCGCAGCACCAATGGTTGCAAGCAGGACCAGGTCCGTACTGTCCGTGCCCTCGGTCTCCACAGGATCCGCGAGGTTCGCGAGATTGCTGACAACGAGTCCGTCCGCGGCATGATCTTCAAGGTCAAGCACCTTGTCGAGATTGTAGAGGAGTAGCAAATGCAGCTTCACGATCTTACTCCCGCGCCCGGTTCCACCAAGAACCGCAAGCGCGTCGGCCGTGGCAATTCTTCGGGTCACGGCACCACTTCTGGCCGCGGTCAGAAGGGCCAGGGCTCTCGCTCTGGCGGCACCAAGGGTGCCGGCTTCGAGGGTGGCCAGACTCCGCTGGCTATGCGCCTGCCCAAGCTTCCGGGCTTCCGCAATCCCCGTCGTATCGAGTACACCGCTGTTAACGTTGAGCGCCTCGAGCGCAAGTTCGAGGACGGCGCTGTGATCGACGGTGCCGCTCTTAAGGCCGCTCGCATCACCAAGAGCGAGTTCGAGCCCGTCAAGGTGCTCGGCAATGGTGAGCTCACCAAGAAGTTCACGGTCAAGGTCGACAAGGTCAGCGCTTCTGCGCAGGCCAAGATCGAGGCCGCCGGCGGAAAGGTCGAGCTGCCGTGCTAAATGGTCTTAAGAATGCTTTCCGCATCAAAGAATTGCGCGAAAAGATTCTTTTTACCATAGCTATGCTCGTCGTGTACCGCATTGGTGCGCACGTTCCTGTGCCCGGCATTCCCTTCCAGGGGATGCTGGGCCTTTTCTCGACCGATAACAATTCGGTCGCCGCAGGTGCTATGGCCCTCCTGAATCTTTTCTCTGGTGGCGCGTTGAGCTATGTGTCGGTGTTCTCCCTGGGCATCATGCCTTACATCACCAGCTCGATCATCCTCCAGATGCTCCAGGCCGTTGTGCCTTCCCTGCATGAGCTTGCCCGCGAGGGCGAGGTCGGTCAGACCAAGATTACGCAGTATTCGCGTTACCTCACCCTGGCTCTGGCAATCCTCAACTCCGTGGGTTACCTCTTCCTCTTTAAGAGCTTCGGCATCAGCTTTACTGGCGCCGGCGCTCCCGAGATCATCTTCGACCTCATGATCGTCGGCACGCTCACCGCGGGCGCCATGCTGATCATGTGGATTGGTGAGCTCATCACCCAGCGCGGTATCGGCAATGGCATGTCGCTGATCATCTTCGCGAACATCATGGCCGGCCTGCCGCAGGCGATCTTCTCCAGCACCGAGGGCAATGCCGGTGGCATCATCACCATGGTGATCATCTGCGCCATCATCTTGCTGGTTATCCCGCTGATTGTTTTCCTTGAGCGCGGCCAGCGCCGCATTCCGGTCTCCTACGCTAAGCGAGTCGTGGGCCGTCGCATGATGGGTGGCCAGACCACCTACCTGCCCATCAAGGTCAACACTGCGGGCGTCGTGCCGATCATCTTCGCTTCGGCGCTGCTGTACTTCCCGGCCCAGATTGCCGTGTTCTTCCCCGGTATCGGCTGGATCCAGGCAGTTGCCTCTGCGCTTTCGACCGGTTGGCTCAACTGGGTGCTTAACGTTGTCCTCATCGTGTTCTTCGCGTACTTCTACACCTCCATGGTGTTCAACCCTGATGACACGGCCGACAACCTTAAGAAGCAGGGCGGCTTTATTCCGGGCGTCCGTCCGGGTAGGGCTACCGCGGCCTACATCAAGAACGCGCTCAACAAGATCACGCTTCCCAGCGCTGTCTTTTTGGCGCTCATCGCCATCGTGCCTTCTATCATCTTCTCCTTCACGGGTAATCATCTGATCCAGGCATTTGGCGGCACGTCCATCCTCATCATGGTCGGCGTCGTGCTCGACACGGTCGATAAGCTCGAAGGCCAGATCAAGATGTATGATTACGATGGATTCTTTAAATAGGCTAGAGGAGGATTGCTCATGAACCTCGTATTGCTCGGAGCTCCGGGTGCCGGTAAGGGCACCGTCGCACAGGAGCTCGTCGCCGAGTTTGGCGTCGCTCACATTTCCACGGGTGACCTGCTGCGTGCTGCCGTCAAGGGTGGCACCGAGCTTGGTATTCAGGCTAAGAAGTACATGGACGCTGGCGAGCTCGTTCCCGACCAGCTCGTGATCGACCTTGTCAAGGAGCGCCTTGCCGCCGATGACGCCCAGCAGGGCTTCATCCTCGACGGTTTCCCGCGCAACACCGCCCAGGCTGTGACGCTCGATTCCGAGCTCTCCGCTATGGGTCGCGAGATCGACTGCGCCCTTCTGGTCGATGTGGCCCCCGAGGTTATCATCGATCGTCTGTCTTCGCGTCGCACCTGCCGCGCCTGCGGTTACACCGGCACCGCTGCCGATGCCACCTGCCCCAAGTGCGGCGGCGAGATGTATCAGCGCGACGATGACAAGCCCGAGACCATCAAGAACCGTCTCGACGTCTACGAGAAGTCCACGAGCCCGCTCGTCGACTACTATCGTGGCCAGGGTCTGCTCAAGTCGGTCAACGGTGACCAGGCTCGCGAGACCGTGTACGGGGATGTCAAAGAGGCTCTCGGTCTATGATCAAGATTAAGTCTGCAACGCAAATCGAGCAGATGAAGAAGGCAGGAGCGCTATCTAAGATGGCGCTCCGCCACGTTGGAGCCATGGTTCGCCCCGGCGTGTCGACCTTCGAACTCGATCAGCTTGCCGAGCAGATTATCCGCATGCATGGCGGCACCCCGGCCTTTAAGGGTTACGGCGGGTTCCCCGGAACCATTTGCGCATCAATTAACGATGCCGTGGTCCACGGTATTCCCAACCCCGATATGATCCTGCGCGATGGCGATATCATCTCCATCGATACGGGAGCTGTTCTCGACGGTTGGGTCGGCGATAACGCTTGGACGTTTTTCGTCGGCACCCCCACGCCCGAGGCCAAGGCCCTGTGCGAGGTTACGCGCGATTGCCTTAAGGCTGCCATCGAGCAGGCTGTTCCCGGTAACCATATCGGGGACGTCGGGTATGCCGTTCAGTCCCTCGCCGAGTCTCACGGTTACGGCGTGCTTCGCGATTACGTGGGCCATGGCATTGGCCGCGTGATGCACGAGGATCCCAACGTTCCAAATTATGGAAAGAAGGGGAGAGGCGTTCGCCTTCAGGCTGGTATGGTCATCGCCATCGAGCCGATGGTAACGATGGGTTCCAATCATGTGAGCACGGGCTCCGATGGTTGGATCGTTACGACCAACGACCACCTGCCCGCCGCGCACTACGAGAACACCGTCGCCATTACCAATGACGGCCCGGTGATTCTCACTACCGACGCGCAAGGCGCTTGGTGTTCCTTGCAGGGCGGAGAAATGTAACAAGTTCTACTTAGATGTGGAGCCATTACGAAGATATTACGATACGTGCATGCGTATTGTAGAATACTCAATCGCTGTCGTTTTCTAGAGAAAGATGATTGCTTGTGAAGAAGGAAGACGCAATTGAGCTCGAGGGTACGGTAAAGGAACCGCTGCCCAACGCCATGTTTAAGGTCGAGCTCGAGAACGGTCATTCGGTTCTGTGCAACATTTCTGGCAAGATCCGAATGAATTACATCCGCATTCTCCCCGGTGACAGGGTTGTCGTGGAGCTTTCCCCGTACGACCTGACCCGCGGTCGCATCACCTATCGCTATAAATAGCGACACGCATACACGCTCTTTTCCGACTGCAGGCTTAGCTCAACCTACGGTCGGTTTGCGTGTGAAGACCAGCCATAGTTTTAAACGCCTGCGGCTGGGCGAGTAGATAGTAGGGAAGTAGTTTGAGCGCTACCGAAAGGAAGAACGATGAAGGTACGTCCTTCGGTCAAGAAGATGTGCGATAAGTGCAAAATCATTAGGCGCCACGGCAAGGTCCTCGTCATTTGCGAGAACCCCCGTCATAAGCAGCGTCAGGGTTAAGAGAGGAGACTACGTTGGCCCGTATTAATGGTGTCGACCTCCCGCGTGAGAAGCGCGTTGAGATCGGTCTGACCTACATTTACGGCATCGGCCGCACCACTGCGACGAAGATTTGCGTCGAGTGCAACGTTAACGTGGATACGCGCGTTAAGGACCTCACCGAGGATGAGGTTAACGCCATCCGCGATTATATCGATAAGAATCAGATCATGGTTGAGGGCGACCTCCGCCGTGAGCGCAACCAGAACGTCAAGCGCCTTATGGACATCGGCTGCAACCGCGGCCTTCGTCACCGCAAGGGCCTCCCGGTCCGCGGCCAGCGCACCCACACTAACGCTCGTACCCGCAAGGGCCCGAAGCGTCAGATCGGTGCTAAGAAGAAGAAATAAGGAGCGCTAGATAGATGGCTACTGCTAAGAAGAACGTTCGCGCTGCCCGTCTGAAGCGCGCGGACCGTAAGAACATTTCCGTGGGCCAGGCTCACATTCGTTCTACGTTCAACAACACGATCGTTTCGATCACCGATCCCCAGGGCAACGTCATTTCCTGGAAGTCGGCTGGCCAGGTGGGCTTCAAGGGCTCCCGTAAGTCCACGCCGTTCGCTGCCCAGATGGCTGCCGAGGCTGCTGCCAAGCAGGCCATGGAGCACGGTATGAAGAAGGTTTCCGTCTTCGTCAAGGGCCCCGGCTCCGGTCGTGAGACCGCCATCCGCTCCCTCCAGGCTGCTGGCCTCGAGGTCTCGAGCATCCAGGACAAGACCCCCATTCCGCACAACGGCTGCCGCCCCAAGAAGCGTCGCCGCGTGTAACTGAAAGGATCGTATCAATATGGCAATCGACAGGACTCCTGTTCTTAAGCGCTGCCGTCAGCTCGGGATCGATCCCGCTGAGCTCGGTTACAGCAGCAAGAAGGAATCTATCCGTCAGCCCAAGCGCCGTCGCAAGGAATCTGAGTACGGCATGCAGCTGCGTGAGAAGCAGAAGGTCAAGTTTATCTATGGCGTTCTGGAGAAGCAGTTCCACGGCTACTTCAACAAGGCCCGTAAGATGAACGGCGTCACCGGTGAGAACCTCATGATCATTCTTGAGTCTCGCCTCGACAACGTCGTCTTCCGTCTTGGCTTCGCCCGCACCCGCAAAGAGGCTCGTCAGTCTGTCCGTCACGGTCACTTCACCGTGAACGGCAAGCGCGTGGACATCCCGTCCTACCGCGTCAAGGCCGGCGACGTCGTCGCTGTCGGCGAGAAGTTCCGTGACCTCCTCCCCATCAAGGAGGCCCTGATTTCCTCCGAGCGCTTTGAGGTCCCTGGCTGGCTCGAGGTCGATATCGAGAAGCTGTCTGGTAACGTGCTCGCTCTGCCGACGCGTGAGCAGATCAGCGGTGATATCAACGAGCAGCTCATCGTCGAGCTCTACTCTAAGTAGTCCATCCGGGCTGCTGAGGCTGGAGGTAATACATGTCAGAATTCATTAGGCCTCAGGTTCAGGTCGAAGAGATCAACGAGACCTCTGCTCGTGTCTCCGTCGAGCCGCTCGAGCGTGGCTACGGCGATACGCTGGGTAACTCGCTTCGTCGTGTTCTTCTGTCCTCGCTCGAGGGTGCCGCCGTCGAGGCCATTCAGATCGATGGTGCGCAGCACGAGTTCATGACCATCCCTAACATGGTCGAGGATGTCACCGACATCGTCCTGAATGTCAAGGGTCTTGTCTTCAGGGCTCTCGGCACGACCGACGAGGCGACCGCCACCATCTCGGTTGACGGCCCCTGCGAGGTCACCGGTGCGGACTTCTTTATTCCGTCCGAGTTTGAGCTGGTCAACCCCGAGCAGCACATTGCTACGCTCACCGAGGGTGGCCATCTCACCATGAGCATGCGCATCGGCTATGGCCGCGGCTATGTCTCTGGCGAGGCTAACAAGCGTGACAACGATCCCATCGGTGTGATCAACGTCGACTCGCTGTACTCGCCGGTGTCCCGTTGCGCCAAGCTCGTTGAGGCTTGCCGTGTCGGCCAGCATACCGACTACGACCGCCTTGTCCTCGAGATCGAGACCAACGGTTCCATCGCCCCGCGCGACGCCGTGGTCCAGGCTGCCAATATCATCAACCAGCATATGGCCGCCTTTATGAACCTTGCCGAGACCCCCGAGGTCGAGGAGGAGGCTTCGATCTTCGCTCCCGAGGTCACCAACGACAACGCCGAGCTGGACAAGCAGATCGAGGATCTGGACCTTTCCGTCCGTTCCTACAACTGCCTTAAGCGCGCCAGCATTCACTCGGTCCGTCAGCTCGTTGAGTTCTCGGAGAACGATCTGCTCAACATCCGTAACTTCGGTGTTAAGTCGATCGAGGAAGTGAAGGACAAGCTTGAGTCCATGGGCCTGAGCCTGAAGGCTTAATGCTTCGCATATTTGAGGAGAAACTAGACCATGCGTCACAACGTTAAGAAGGGCCTGAAGCTCGGCACCGATGCGAGCCACACCAAGGCCATGAAGAAGAGCCTTGCTAAGGCCCTCTTCGAGAACGACCGCATCAAGACCACCGAGACCCGCGCTAAGGCGCTGCGTTCGGTCGTCGACCCGATCATCACTTGGGCCAAGAAGGGCGACCTGCACTCTCGTCGTCTGGCTATCGCCAAGCTCGGCGATAAGCAGCTCGTTGCCGAGATCTTCGACAAGGCTGCTCAGGGCATGTGGCAGGACCGCAACGGCGGTTACACCCGCATCATGAAGCTCGGTAACCGCAAGGGCGACAACGCTCCCATCGTTATCATGGAGCTCGTCACCGAGCCTTGCACGCCTAAGGCCAAGAAGGCTGCTCCGGTCCCCAAGAAGGCCGCTGCTCCCAAGAAGGTCGAGGCTGTCGAGGAGGCTCCTGCTGAGGAGACCGCTGAGTAGACATTCTGTCTGCATAGGCTATATTCGAGGGGTACGTTCGCGTACCCCTCTTTTTTTGTCGCAATACCGTTGCTAGTTTGTTGGGAGCGCCTATGACTGCGCCGTCTGATTTCAATTCGACCCCCGAGCTCGACGCCACCCTTGTATTTCGCGTGGCCTACGATGGCTCCTCCTATAGCGGATTTGCCGAGCAGCCGGGCCAGACGACGGTCGCGGGCGAGCTGCGCCGTGCAATCGAGACGTTGCTGCGCCGCCCAATCGATCTGACGTGCGCGGGGCGTACCGATGCCGGCGTTCATGCGGTGGCCCAATACATCAGCGTGCCTGTAACGGACGCTGAGCTCGCTTTGACGCGCCGTAGGTGGCTGAGGGCTATGGATGCCCTCCTGGGCAAAGATATCGCCATAAACGAGGTCTACAAGGCTCGTAAGGGCTTTTCTGCACGTTTTGACGCGCGCTCTCGCACTTACACCTATCGCATTGCCGACCGTGATGCGCGGCCCGTGCTGTCACGCGGTGCCGTATGGTGGCATCGCTATCCCCTCGACGTCGATGCGATGGCGGCCGCCTGCCCTGCGCTTTTGGGCGAGCAGGACTTTAAGAGCTTTTGCAAGGTCGCCTCTGCCGTGGGCAAACCTACGCACCGCTGCGTAATGCGTGCCGAGTTTGGCCATGAGGTCGCCTTTGGCGAGGACATCCTCACGTTTACCATCGAGGGCAATGCGTTTTTGCATTCGATGGTGCGAACCATTGTGGGCACCCTTGTCGAGATCGGCATGCATCGCCGCGATCCCGAGTGGATGCGCGAGGTAATTGATGCCTGCGATCGCACCGCAGCTGGTCCTACGGCACCCGCATGCGGTCTTACTTTTATGGGCGTGGACTACGACCCCGCCGAGCTTGTGGTCCTCGATTAGGGATGAGACTGCCTGACGGCGATCTTTGTGTGCGGCGCCTGTGGGCGGGGCGTGTGCAACATCTGTTCTTGACGTGCATCGCGGCGGACGACCGCCCGCATTAATTGACGGGGTGTACCATGAACGACAGTTTGTTACTAGCTGTCGAGAGGACGGAAAACTTGGTTCGACGTGGTTCGCATCCGCGACTTTCGGTGATCCTGATTGTTGAGGGTTCGCCCAGTTATGCGATGCGCGCTCTCGAGAGCGTCCAGAACCAAGACCTCTACGATTTGCAAATTGTCGTCGTTTGCCGCGGCGTGGTAGCTGGTGTGCGCCATTCGCTCGAAGTTGCTGCCGACAGAGACATTCATATTGATTTGATTGATGTTGAGGACCCAGCGCCTGGTGCCTGCCTGCGTGCCGGCTTTGCGGCTTCGCGCGGCTCCCAGATCATTGCGATGAATGCCAATGAGTGGTTTGCGCCGCAGTCCCTTTCGCAGATGGTCGATAGCTCCTGCGACGCTTCGGCTGACATCGTGTTCCCCTCTGTTTCGCTCGATCGCTACGATGCTCACCGCGAGCGTCATTCCCGAGTTTTGGACGCGGCATCCGTTTCTGGCGATGGGGACCTGGCAGCTTGCCTGACCCAATTGGTTTCCTGTGGTTTAATCCGACAGTCCTCCGGCGTGCTGTATGATCGCACCCTTTTTGAGGCGTGCCTTGCGCATGGCGATGCGTTTCGCACGGTGTCTTTTTTGACGTTCGCGCTTTCGCAGGTAAAGAGCGTTTCTGGATGTGGCCGTGCCCGTTTTCATGCAGTGGCGCCGTCGATTACGGAGACGTTTGACCCCACAATGTTTGCCAGGCTTTCTGATGATATCGGGGCGCTCGACAGGCTTGCCGACTCGCTTGCCGTCGCGGGCGGTGGCGATCAGTTGAAGCTGGTCTGCCAGCGGTATTACTACGCCGGCCTGGTTGCCTGCATCGAAAATTTGTGTCTGAGCCCCCATGGGGTGTCTTCAATAGAGCGTTCGGCCCGTTTGCATGATATGCTCGAAGCGCAGCGTACCCGTCAGATGGTTGCGGCTCTTAAGGGCAATCATCGGGGCTTAGGTCTGCTCTATGGTTCGATAGCTAGTGCCAAGCCTATGTGGTGTGCGTTGTATACGCATCTGGCGGCCTTTTTCAATCGTTCGGGCGTCAGGACTGTCTAGTAGCGTGTTTTTCGAAATAAATTGCATGGAATTGTTTCGAAATGCGTTCTTATTCACTAAAACCCTCAAATAGCGCTAAACTATTCAATCACTAAGTGATTGTCTCCACCATCTTTTGGAGTGAGGTTTTGTATGGCCAAAAAACGCAATGGGCGCCAGGATGCCATCAGAGATATTGTTCGCAATAAGGACGTACGTACGCAGCGCGTTTTGGTAGACGAGCTTCGCGCCATGGGTTTCGATTGCACGCAGGCGACCGTTTCGCGCGACATCGCGGACATGGGACTGCGTAAGCTCCCCGAGGGCATCTATGTCCTTGCCGAGGACCTGCATCTGCAGCGCATGGTTTCCGAGCTGGTTACCGGCGTACTGCGCACCGATAATCTGGTTATGATCAAGGCACAGCCCGGTACGGCTTCTGGTATTGCCGCAGCGGTCGATGCCGCGGAGCTGCCCGACGTGCTTGGCTCGCTTGCCGGCAACGACACGATCTTAGTCATTGCGCAGACGGCCGAGGACGGCGAACGCCTTGAGGCGCTCATCAACAAGCTGAGTAACTCTCACAAGTAGGGGATGCGTGGCACTGCTGCTGTGCCGATTGTTGCTATAGGTAATTGTCGAGGGCGTTGACGAAGGTCAGCGCCCTTTTGCATGCCGGCACCCGTTGCTCTATCGGTCCTGCAGCCGGGGCCGTCGTGACATCTTGTGACATCTGCCGAAATAAAGAAGCGCCCGAGCAGCGTACGTGCTGCTCGGGCGCCTTAGTGTCAGATGCCGCTTTGCGTCTACTGGCCCGTAGAGGGGTCGGGCGTGGGCGTAGGATCGGGGGTAGGCGTCGGCGTGCCACCGTCGCCACCCGTGCCGTCATCGCCACCCGTGCCACCGTCGCCACCCGTGCCGTCATCGCCACCCGTGCCACCGTCGCCACCTGTCGTACCGCTATCGCCGGTGGTGTTACCGCCCGGGGTTTCAGTGGTCGTGGTTGTCGTTGTCGTTGTGGTGGTTGTGGTCTCTTCCTCTTCTTTTTCCTCGTCTTTATCCTCTTCGTCTTTCTTTTTGTTGTTTGTGCCGTAGAACTTCCAGACGTTATTGTTCTTGTACGTGGGAGCCGTTCCGGTCGAGAATTCCTCGCGCTCGGTGCCCGCAAGAACGGTGTTCATGAACTTCTTAAAGACGGGCAGGTTGGTGCTGTCGCCCAGCAGGTCCGAACCGTACTTTTGGATGGGAATCTCGCCTGCGGAATAACCGGTCCACAGGGCGCATGTCAGTTGCGGCGTGAAGCCGCAGAACCACAGGTTGGTGGTGTTGTCAGTGGTGCCCGTCTTGCCGGCATAGGGCTGGTTGACGTTCAGCGCGCCGGCGGCACCCGTGCCGCTGCCCTGCATGACGCCGGATAGAACATCGGTAACCGCGGCAGCCTCGCCTTCGGTGAGCACCTGCGTGGGATTGTCGGTGTGCTGGTACAGAACCGAGCCGGTACGCGAGTCGATCTCGGTAATGGCGATGGGCTGACGGTAGTAGCCACCGTTGGCAAACGTTGCGTAGGCCGATGCCATCTCGAGCGGTGAGATGGACCCGGTGCCGAGCGTCATGACGGGAACGTCCTCGATATTGTCTTTGGCGGGATCGATGCCAAGCTTTTTGACGAGCGACATGATCTTGTCATTGCCGATGGCTTCGGCCACCTGAATGTAGCCGGTGTTGGATGAGTATGCCGTTGCCTGCTTAAGCGTGATGTTGCCATAGCTCTGGTTGCCGTAGTTTTGCACCTCGGTCGTGGTGCCCTTGGCCTTGAGCGGCGAGTTGCAGTTGAGGGTGACGTTGGGGTTCATACCGTTTTGGATGGCAGTTGCCAGCGTAAAGGCCTTAAACGTGGAGCCCACGGGGCGCTTTGCCGTAGCGTGGTTCACGTGATTCTCGTCGGCGTTGTAGTCGTAGCCGCCTACCATGCACTTGATGTAGCCGGTCTTGGGGTCAACGACGACCATGCCCATGTCCAGGCCGTCGAGCGAAAGCGTGTCGAGCTGCGAGCGCACAGCCTCCTCGGCCACCTGCTGCATGGTGGGGTCGATGGTGGTCTTGACGGTCAGACCGCCCTTAAAGAGCACGTCGGTGGAGAACTCCTGCTCAAGCAACTGCTTAACGTAGGAGACAAAGTAGGGCTGAGAGTACACATCGACGCCACTGCCCGAAATCTCGGTCACGTTAAGCGTGATGGGCTCAGCCTGTGCGGCATCGTGCTCTTCCTGCGTGATGTGGCCCAGACGCAGCATGTTGTCCAGAACCTTATTGCGGCGGGACAGCGCCAAGTCGGGATTAACCGTGGGGTCGTACTGCGAGGGCGAGTTGGGAAGGCCGATGAGCAGCGCGGCCTCGCTCAGGGTGAGGTCGGCGGCGGTTTTGGACAGATAGGTCTCGGCGGCGGCCTCGATTCCATATGCTCCATGGCCGTAGTAGATGGTGTTGAGGTACATCATGAGGATCTCGTCTTTGGAGTACATATCCTCCATCTTGATGGCGATATAGGCCTCGCGCACCTTACGCTCGATGGTCGAGTCGAATTGTTCCTCCTGCAAGATGGTGTTGCGAACCAGCTGCTGGGTGATGGTCGATGCGCCCTCGTGGCCGCCGGTGAGGGTTGCCACCGATGCGCGTGCAATGCCCCAGAGGTCGATGCCGCCATGCTCGTAGAAGCGCTCGTCCTCAACGTCGACGGTGCCCTGCAGCACGTACGGGGACACTTGGTCCTTGGTGACGGACTTGCGGTTTTGCGTGTAGAAACTCGCAATGGTATTGCCGTTGCAGTCGACGATGTCGGTGGGCTCGCTCACCAGATACGCGTTGGCATCGGTGTAGTCGGGCAGATCGGACAGCCAGCGGTTGACATTGCCGATCATGCCGATGCCAAACGCTACGCCCGCGATAAGCAGAAAGCCCAAAAACGAGAGCAAGATCATGGGAAGGGCATGTGTCTTAGAGCGACCGCGCCCCTGTCGTTGGCGAGGACCCATATATTGACCTCCAGGTATGTCGTGCCAGGCGGCAGGTATGCTACCGAGCAGGATGGACATAAGTTATTACACGATAAACCAATCGGGGCATGCGGGGCCTCGTGTATGCTGGTTGGCAGCAATTTTCAGAGTGAAAGCACACCTTGGCAAGGAGTTTACCGATGGCGATTCGGCCGATGGAATCGAGCGGACAATGCGAAAGCGAGTTGGCGGCGGCTGAAGTGGCGCTGCCCGAACTGCTGGCGCCTGCTGGCGGACTCGACCAGATGCTCGCGGCGATTGCGGCGGGTGCCGATGCCATCTATGCGGGGCTGGACGGATTCAACGCTCGAGCGAGCGCGCATGGCTTTAGCGATGATGAGTTCGCGCGCGGTTGTGCCGTGGCCCATGCCCATGGCGTGCGTGTGTACGTGACGCTCAACGTGTTCGTGTTCGATGATGAGTTTGCCGACGCCGTGGCGTTGGGGGCGCATGCGCGCGCGTTGGGTGCCGATGCGTTGATTGTGGCCGATGCCGGGCTGGCCTGTGCGCTTCGTGCGGCGATTCCGGGGGTCGAGATTCACCTGTCCACTCAGGCGGGCGCTCATAGCGAGGGTGCCGTGCGGTTGGCTGCCAAGGAGTTGGGCGTTGAGCGCGTGACGACTGCGCGCGAGCTGAGCGTTGCAGAGATTGAGACGCTTTGTGCTACTGGCGTGCCCATCGAGGTGTTCTGTCACGGCGCTATTTGCATTGGATACTCGGGTGCGTGCGGGTTCTCTGCCCTTCGACGTGGCCGCTCTGCGATGCGCGGTGATTGCACGCAACCGTGCCGTCTATCCTATGACTTGGTGGACGAGGCGGGGCAGAGTGTTGTCGCTGTCGAAGGGGATCGCCTGCTTTGTCCGCGTGACTATCTGGGCATCGCGCATCTGCCCGAGCTTGTTGCCGCCGGCGTGGCATCGCTCAAGATCGAGGGCCGCATGAAGAATCCCGACTACGTCTTTAACGTGGTGAGGGTGTGGCGTCGGGCGCTCGATATGCTGCGCGACGGCACATGGGATGCCGATGCGGTGCCGGCGCTTGAGCGCGAGCTGGGAAGGTCGTTCAACCGCGGCTTTACCGATACGTATCTGCGGGGTCGTTCGGGCGCCGAGCTCATGAGCTTTGAGCGCGCGATCAACCAGGGTGTGCGCGTGGGCCACTTGGTGGCGGTGGGTCACGAAGAGGTGACGGTTGAGCTTGATGCCGCCGTGGCGGCGGGCGATACGCTCGAGATCCGATTTTACCCGGGTGCCGACGCGCGTCCCGATGTGCCCAAGCGCTGGCCACAGGTGCCTTGCCCCGTGGATGCCGCTGCGGGAGAGCGCATCGTCGTGCATTGCAAACGCAAGGTGGACGCGGGCTGCGAGGTCTATCTGATTCGCAGTGCCGGCGTGCTGGGGCAGACGGCAACGGTGTTGGAGCGCATGCGGGTCGAGGCAGATGCAGTCGCGCCTGCTGAGCAGTCCGTTGAGGTGCTGCCGTTTGAGGGCGTTCTGGCAGATGGCGATGTACCGACGGAGTTGGCGGGACCGGCGGAGCCGGCAAAGCATGAGGCTTTTGCTCGTATGGTCTTTGCCTGGGAGCTGATGGATTTGGATCCGCGCGATGAGTGGGATCTGTCCGATGCGACGGTGGTGTTCGACGAAGTGTGCCGTGCAGGCGACGCCGAGCGGACTCGAGCGCTTATGCAACGTGCCGGGCGCGTCGTCTGCCGCAATCTGGGACAGGTGGCGATGGCCCGCGAGCTGGGCACGACGTTTGACGTGGCGGCGCCGGTGTTCTGCGCCAATCGGGCCACGCTTGCCTGGCTGCGCGGGCTTGGCGCGAGGTGGGTATACTTGCCTGCCGAGTTGCTCAGCAATGACAGGGAGCGTATCGCCGAGCTGGCTGCTGAACCCGGCGTCTTGGGTCCGGTCGACGCCGACCGTCCCGAGCTCATGGTGTGCGAGCACTGCCTGCTGACCGCCGAGGGCGTTTGCGCCACCGATGCGACGGGGCGGGTCCGTTGCCGCGACTGCTTGCGTCGTCGGCAGATACGCTATCTGGTCGAGCGTGACGGTACGCGTCTGCCAGTTGCCATCGACGCATGCGGCAGGACGAGGATTTTCATGTCGTAGATGCTGCGTCGCGTCAGTTTGTTATCATAAGAGAGTTTATGGACTTCCAGCACCGCCGTTTTCGGCGAGGGTGCTATAGCAAAAGGAGGATACCCAATGCTGTCTGTTGACGAGCAAATGCGTATCATCACCTCGGGCGCCGCGCAGATCGTTCCCGAGGCCGACCTTCGCAAGAAGCTTGAGAAGGGCGAGCCCCTCAACATCAAGCTCGGCGTCGATCCCACCAGCCCCGACCTGCACCTGGGCCACGCCGTGCCGCTGCGCAAGATGCGTCAGTTCCAGGACCTGGGCCACAACGTCACCCTCATCATCGGCAACGGTACCGCGTTGATTGGCGACCCTTCGGGCAAGAATTCCACCCGTCCGCAGCTTTCGCAGGAGCAAATCGAGGCCAATGCCGAGACCTACGTGAGCCAGGCCATGAAGATCCTGGATCCCGAGAAGACCACCATCGTGCACAACGGTGACTGGATCTTGTCGATGGATCTGGCTGGTCTGCTGCAGGTGTGCTCCAAGTTCACCGTCGCCCGTATCCTCGAGCGCGACGACTTTACCAAGCGCTACCAGTCCCAGACGCCGATCGCCCTGCACGAGTTCCTGTACCCCGTGATGCAGGCATACGATTCGGTCATGATCAAGGCCGACGTGGAGATGGGCGGCACCGACCAGCTCTTCAACCTGCTTGCCGGCCGTGAGCTCATGGAGAAGATGGGCATGGAGCCGCAGATCGCGCTCACCATGCCGCTGCTCGAGGGTACCGATGGCGTGCGCAAGATGTCCAAGTCCTATGGCAACTACATCGGCCTGACCGACGCTCCCAAGGATATGTTCGGCAAGACCATGTCTATCCCCGACGAGATGATTGGCAAGTACTATCGTCTGGCCAGTTCGCTCGCCCCGGCCGAGGTCGACAAGATCGACGCCGCCCTGGCCGACGGTTCCGCCGACCCCTACGAGCTCAAGCGCGCTCTGGGCCGCGACCTGTGCGACACCTACCACGGCGCCGGTGCCGGCGACGAGGCTCAGGCCGAGTTCGACCGTGTGTTCAAGGAGGGCCAGCTCGCCGACTTCCCCGAGAAGCATGTTGAGCTGGCTGTTAACGACGAGGGCCAGATCTACCTCGCCGGTCTGCTCAAGGACCTGGGCCTTTCGGCCAGCGCCGGCCAGGCCCGTCGCGACATCGACGGCGGCGGCGTCAAAATCAATGGCAAGGCCGTGGCTCCCAAGAGCTACAACATCGACCCCAGCGCCCTCAAGCTGGGCGACACCCTCTCCGTAGGCAAGCGCAAGGGCTTCAAGTTGATTTAGTTACGCGGTTTTACCAAACCGCGTAACGACTCGACGCTGCAAACCCGCCAGAGCGGCAATCTGCCTTTCAACTTCGGCGGCATGACCAGAAGGTCAATGCCGCCTCGTTTCAAGGCACCTTGCTCGCTCTGGCGGGTTTTCGCTGTCGTTGCCAAAACAGCGGCGTTTTTGTTGTCGGGACGGCAGTTAGTAGTTGTTGGGTAGTCGTTGGGGACGTTCTTGAATGACTAGTCGTTTAAGAACGTCCCCAACGACTACCCAAAGCAGCCTGTCCCCATTGCGCCAAGCGGCGTGTGCCGTTAAGCGGAAGGGGTGTTATCGGCGGCCTCCTTTTGGGCATACAATGGCTATTGGTTTGCTGCGGTGAAGGCCTGTCCGCTCCGCAGCTTTTTTCTACGGTTAAAGGAGTATGTATGTCCGTTGAGGTCATGAGATCTGTGATCGAGGCCGCCGAGGGTCGTGTGCCCGTTGACACGCTGTTTGCCAACGCACAGATTGTCGATGTGTACGGCCAGCGCGTGGCGCCCGGTAGCGTTGCCGTCAAGGATGGCGTGATCGTCGGTGTGCTCTACGATGGTCGCGACGATGCCGCCGGTACGTATGAGGCTGCCGAGGTCATCGATTGCCAGGGCCGCTATCTTGCCCCCGGTTTTATTGACGGACACTTGCATATCGAGTCTTCGAACATCCGCCCTGCCGAGTATGCGCGCATGGCGGCGACGCGCGGTACCACCACTGCCATTGCCGACAGCCACGAGATCGCCAACGTTTCCGGCCTGGACGGCCTGCGCTTTATGATCGAGGACGGCCGTCGCGCGCCCATTTCCATCAAGTACATGATGCCCTCGTGCGTGCCCGCGCTGCCCGATGAGCAAGCAGGCGCTGTGATTACCGCCGCTGACATGCAGGCGTTTTTTGCCGAGCATCCGGGCGATGTCTTTGGCCTGGGCGAGATGATGAACCTGCCGGGCGTCTTTATGGCCGATCCCGAGACCTGCGCTCGAATCGACGCTGCCAACCAGACGCCGTCCAAGCAGGTTGACGGTCACGCGCCGCTCGTTGCCGGCAAGGACCTCAACGCCTATGCCGCAGCAGGTATTATCGCTGACCATGAGTCGACGATTCCCGAGGAGGCACTCGACAAGCTGTCTCGCGGCATGTATGTGATGCTGCGCGAGGGTACGTGCAGCCATGACCTGGCCAACCTGTCGCCGATGCTGCTGGAGAATCCTGCCCGTGCCCGCCGTTGCTGCTTTGCGACCGACGACCGCGCTCCTTCCGATGCGCTTGCGTCCGGCATGATCGACAACGCCTGCCGCGTGGCGATTGAGGCCGGTATCGACCCGGTGGTCGCTATCTCCATGGCGTCCCTTTCCACGGCTGAGGCGTTTGGCCTGGATCACGGCTGCCGCGACCCGCACGAACTGCGTGGCGCCATCGCCCCGGGCAAGCGTGCCGACCTGCTGGTGCTCAATGACCTGACGTTTGCCACGGCTCCGCATCGCGTATACGCCGCCGGTGCTCTGGTGGCGCAGGACGGCACCTTTGTGGGCGAGATCGCACCCGAGATGGCCGAGGTCGCAGCCCTTGCCGACGAGCTGCGCGCGTCCGTTAAGCTGCCGAAGCTTTCGCTCGACGTATTCGACTATGCCTTTAAGCCGGGCGAGGCCGTGATTGACGTGGTGCCGGGTAAGGCCATCACGGGTATGGCTCGCCCCGAGAGCGCCGAGGGCCTGCGTCGCATTATGCTGATCGAGCGCCACGGCCGCGGTGTGTCGCTGCAGGCCGAGGGCGCCGACGGTGATGGCCCTGCGGGCCTGGGTCTTGTCGGCAAGCATATCGGTCGCGGCTGGGTGCGTGGCTTCACCATCACCGGTGGCGCCATTGCCTCCACGATCGGCCACGACTCGCACAACGTGTGCGTCGTGGGTGATAACGCTGCCGATATGATGGCTGCTGTTGAGGCTGTGGGCCAGGGTGGTCACGTGCTGGTGCGCAACGGCGAGGTCGTGGCGCGCATTCCGCTGGCGCTCGGCGGTCTGATGAGCGAAGGCACGGCCGAGGATGTCGCCGCGCAGCACGACGACTTTATGGTCAAGGCGCGCGCCATGGGCATCGAGCCGCCGCTCGACCCCATCATGGGCATCATCTTCCTGCCCCTGCCGGTTATCCCGACGCTCCGCATCCGCCCCGAGGGCATGTTCGACGTCACAACCTTCACCTACGCCGACTAGTCATCGGGGACGTTCTTAAACGGCTAGTCGCCTGCGACACTCTTTGACGTGTTGCCTGGCGCTGCGAATGTGGGACCCCTGGTGCGCGTGAGCTATTTGCCAGGTCCTTGTAACGTTTGCGCCCGCGGAGTCTTACCTGAGCTCCCTTTGGGTACGTTGGAATTGGATACACGTTCGATTCCAACAAGCCCGAAGGGAGCTTTTCTATGTTTAAACTGATTGCATCCGATATGGACGGCACGTTGCTTGACGAAAACAGCCAGGTGCCTCCCGAGACCTACGAACTGATTCTGGCGCTACACGAGCATGGCGTGCATTTCGCCGCATCGTCAGGTCGTCGCTACGATCGCCTGTGCGAGTTCTTTGCGCCCGTTCGCGACAAGATGGACTTTGTCGCCGCTAACGGTGCCCAGGTCTACGCCGACGGCAAAATGGTAGACCGTGAGGTGTATTCGCACCTGGCGATTCGAAGGCTCGCCCAGGCTGTCGCGACGTTTCCCAATCTGCATCTTGCGCTCTTTGACCGAACCAAATCCTTCTTGCTCGATGACGAGTGCAAGTTCGTACGCGAGGTCGATAAGGACCTTCCCAATGCCGAGCGCATTTGGGAACTGCCCGATCCCAGCGTAAATATCATCAAGGCGAGTATCTTTTGCGATGACTGTGCCGTTATGGACAGTGCGTACGTGCTACAGCGAGAACTCGGTCAGCTCTTTACCTTTGCGCCTTCTGGAAACGCGTGGATCGATGCCATGCAGCCCGGTGTGTCGAAGGCCTCGGGCATCGCACAGCTTGCGGAGCATTACGGCATTGGACGCGACGAGATCATGGCGTTTGGCGACTCGATGAACGACTACGAGATCATTCGCTTTGTCGGCACGGGCTGTGCGATGGAAAACGCGCGCCCCGCGCTCAAAGCGGTTGCCGATCGCGTCGTGGGCTGCAACCGCGACCACGCCGTCCAGCAGGAACTTCGCCGTGTTCTGGAGAGCCTCGCCTAATCCGGCAGTTAGGGACGTTCCTTTTCTGCCGGCAGCCGGGGACAGTCCTTGCAGCTTTTTCGCGAAGAGTGTCCCCAACGACTAGTCATTTAAGAACACCCAATGACTAAGAACGTCCCCAATGACTAGGCGAGGGCGGTCATGATGGTGCGGGCGACGCCGTCGTGGTCGTTGTCGTATTCGGTGATGGCGTCGGCGGCCTCGTGGTCTTCGGGTTCGCCGTTGATCATGGCCATGCCGTGGCCCGCTGTCTGCAGCATGGGGATGTCGTTGATGTTGTCGCCGAACGCCCAAGTGTCGGCGAGACGCTCGCCCAGGTGCTCGCATAGCCACGTGAGGGCCGTTCCCTTGGTGGCGCCCTCGCCCATGACCTCGATATTCATGGCGTACGAACGCGTGACCTCAATGCCTCCGAGCGTGTCGAGCTCCGACGCGATGGCGTCGCGATCGGCCGGGTCGTGCCAGTACATGGCGATGCGTTCGAGCGTCTCGACCTCGTCGATCTTGCTGTCGATATCCATGTCGATCGGTGTTCGTGTGCGCTTGAGCGAAGCCGCGATGTGGGGGTCACCGCCGCAGAATTCGTCCAGGCGCGTGTAGAGCGAGCGGGGGAGGAAGCATTGCCCGTCCGCGAAGATATCGAAGGTCACATCGTGGCCGGCGGCGATGCGGTGGATGCGATGGGCAATGCCGCAATCGAGCGGTCGGCTCAAGATGCGCGTGGCGCGCGAGGTATCGGTGGGCACATCGTCGTCGAGCTGCCAGACGCTGGCGCCATTGGCACAGACGGCATAGTGCACGGCGGGATGGGCGAGGATGGGCTCAAAGATGCCCGACAGCGGACGTCCCGTGCACGGTACAAACTCAATGCCGCGACGTGCGAGCTCGTCGAGCATCGCCCAGGTGGCGTCGCTCATCTGCTTGTCACTCGTCAACAGCGTTCCATCCATATCGGAAAAAACAATCATTCGATGCAGCCCTTTCTACTGGCATAAAAAGCGTGGCCGAGGGCGGTGATGCCCTGGCCACGCTCGGGTTCTATAACGGTCCGCGTTCTAGCGATCGGCGAGCGGCTTGTACTCCAGCGGCTCGATAACCGGGCGATACGCGGGACGGATGATGCGGTGCGCGCAGAAGAGCTCTTCCATGCGGTGCGCCGACCAGCCGGCCATGCGGGCGACGGCGAACAGCGGCGTAAAGAGTGTCTCGGGCACGCCGAGCATCTTGTAGATAAAGCCCGTGTACAGGTCGATGTTGGCGCAGATGGGCTTGGTCATGCCGTGATCGCGCATCACCTGCGGTGCCAGGCGCTCGATGCGCTCGATGAGCGCGAACTCATCGCCCAGGTCCTTCTTGGCGGCAAGCGTGCGCGCGTAACGGCGGCACACCTCGGCGCGCGGGTCGCTCAGCGTGTAGACGGCGTGGCCCATACCGTAGATGAGGCCCGTGCCGTCGAAGGCCTGCTTGTCGAGAATCTTGCCCAGGTAGGCTGCGACCTCGTCCTCGTCCTCCCAATTGGAGACATGCGCGCGGATGTCCTCGTGCATGGACACGACTTTGGCGTTGGCGCCGCCGTGGCGCGGGCCCTTGAGCGAGCCGATAGCCGCGGCGTAGGCGGAATACGGGTCGGTGGCCGAGGAGGACAGCACGCGGCAGGCAAACGTGGAGTTGTTGCCGCCGCCGTGCTCGGCATGCAGCATGAGCATCACGTCGAGCAGCATGGCTTCGTCGCGGGTGAATGCCATGCCGCCGCGGAGCACCTGCAGGATGGTCTCGGCGGTGGAGAGGCCGGGTGTGGGGTGCGGTACATGAACCTCGGAGCCGCGACGCTTGGCGACCGAGGCCATATGCGCGAAGGCGGCGATGCGGGGGAGACGGGCGAGCATGGAGATGGCGACGTCGATTTCGTGCTCGGGTGTAATGGCGTCGGGCTCGGCGTCGAAGGCGTAGAGCAGCAGCACGGCGCGCTGAAGCACATTCATGATGCTCGACGACACCGTGGTCATGGGGAACTCGCGGACGTATTCGTCGCTCAGATGCCTAAAAGCACCCAGGCGTCCGCAAAAACCGTCGAGCTCCTCTTTGGTGGGCAGTGAGCCCGTGATGAGCAGGTAGGCGACCTCTTCGTAGCCATAGCGATCCTCGGCCTGGGCGTTGTTGACCAGGTCCTCGATGCTGTAGCCACGAAGCGTGAGTTTGCCCTGATCGGGCACGACCTTTCCGTCGACCTTGTTGTAGCCATGCACATCTGAGATACGGGTGAGACCCGCGACCACGCCCGAGCCGTCGGCATTGCGCAGGCCGCGCTTGACATTGTGCTCAACAAATAGGCCCTCGTCATAAGGGTCAGTCGGCAGGCCATAGTAGAGATTTTCGCTTTCGGGCGAAATCTGGCGGCTCGCTTCGTAATCCAAGACCAGGCGGCTCAGGTGGTCGTCGAAGCGGTAATAGATTTTCTTGGCGTCGTAGGCCATGCGCGCTCCTCTCCGGGCCGCATCGGGGTGACTTGCATGGGCATGCGCGCGTCAGGCTATCCCCAGCGGCTTGCTCGCTACAGGCGGTACATAAAGTTGAAGACGTCCTCGCGTTGGATGGACACGTTGACGCCCGAAAGCTCGCCGGCCTCGGCCAGCGCCTTCTGCAGCTCGGCGAAGTCGAGCTTGGACTCGGCGGTATCGGCCAGCATGGTCATGGTGAAGATGTCCTCGATAATGGACTGCGTGATGTCGCGGATGTCGACGTTGGCCTCGCCTAGGACACGGGTGACGCCGGCGACGATGCCGGGGCGGTTCTTGCCAAGGACGGTGATGACGATACGGGAGGACGAGATCTCGGCCATGGGAAACCCTTTCGCGTGATTGCGGCGCGCGCGGGGCGCTCCGCTACGGTACAGTGTTCATCATTGTACCTGTCTGGCGCAAAAAAGGGCACCTTTGCTGCGGCGTTACACGTCTGCAACATGGGAGAAGGGGCAAAGGCGCCCGTTTGCCGCGATTCGTCGTGTCGTCTGCCGTGCCTTGGGCGCGATGCACAACGCAAAGACCGTGAACCTTTTGTGGGACGCTCGACGCTGTGGTAACATAGCCGAGTTTGTTGTCTTGGTCGGAAACCAAGACGCCTTATGCGCTGATCGGTAACCAGCGCCTGACCAATAAGGAGTCCTACCATGAAGCAGGGTATCCATCCCCAGTATGTCGAGTGCACGGTGACGTGCTCCTGCGGCAACACCTTCAAGACGCACGCTACCGTGTCCGAGATGAAGGTCGAGCTTTGCAACGAGTGCCACCCGTTCTACACCGGCCAGCAGAAGTTCGTCGACACCGGTGGACGCGTCCAGCGCTTCGCCGACAAGTTCGGTGGCGCCGCTGCCGCTCAGCTCAAGAAGGCCGAGGAGGCCAAGGCTGCCAAGGCCGCCAAGGCTGCTGAGGCCGAGGCCGCTCGCAAGGCTGCCGCTGAGGCTAAGGCTGCCGAGAAGGCTAAGCGTGCCGCTAAGTTTGCCGAGGAGGCTGCCAAGCAGGCCGCCGAGGCTCCCGCAGAGGCTCCCGTCGAGGAGGCCGCTGCCGAGGCCGAGACCACCGAGGCTGCTGAGTAAATAGCTCGCCGCGGAAACACTCGCATTCATGGCATAAGGGCCGCGCATCCATTTGGGTGCGCGGCCCTTTTCTTTTTATTGGTGCAAGCTAACCCGTCCCCATTGCACCAGGTTGGTGCGAATGGGACAGGTTGATTTGCACCAAATGGCAGAGAGGCAGCGTTTTCCCAGATAAAAGCTGCCAAAATAAACCAGTCCCTTTTTGGCAGGCTGTCGTAGTTATTACGTGGTCGAGCGTGTCGACCGCATAGGCGGCGCCTTGTTTGGCTAAAGTACAAATATCTGTGTTTAACTCGTCCAAGGTTTCATACCGCGGGCGATGGCCAAAAAGGAAAACCACATGGGATTCATGTCAAAGCTGCTGTCCTTTGGATCCGATAAGGACCTGAAGCGCTACTACAAGATCGTCGACAAGATCAACGGTCTTGAGCCCCAGTTTGAGAAGATGACCGAGGAGGAGCTCCGCGCCCAGACCGATAAGTTCCGTGAGCGCTACGCCAACGGCGAGTCGCTCGACGACATGCTCCCCGAGGCCTTTGCCACCGTGCGCGAAGCTTCCAAGCGCACCATGGGCATGCGTCACTTTGATGTACAGCTCATCGGCGCCATGGCGCTGCACGAGGGCCACATCGCCGAGATGAAGACCGGCGAAGGCAAGACCCTCGTCTCCACGCTGGCCGGCTATCTCAACGCTATCGCCGGTAAGGGCGTGCACGTCGTCACCGTCAACGACTACCTGGCCAAGCGCGACTCCGAGTGGATGGGTCGCATCTACAAGTATCTGGGCATGACCGTCGGTCTGCTGCAGAACAACATGCCGCTCGAGCTGAAGCGCCCAGCCTACCAGGCCGACGTCACGTACGGCACCAACTCCGAGTTCGGTTTCGATTATCTGCGCGACAACATGGTTACCCGCCCCGAGCAGCGTGTTCAGCGCGGCCACAGTTACGCCATCGTCGACGAGGTCGACTCCATCCTGATCGACGAGGCCAGAACGCCGCTCATCATCTCGGGCGCCGGCACCAAGTCCGCCAGCACTTACAAGGACTTCGCGCGCGCCGTGCGCGGCCTTGAGCGCGGTGAGGACGTCTCGCACGACATGCTCACCGCCACCGAGGACGTGGAGCCCACGGGCGACTTCGTCATGGACGAGGCCAAGCACACCATTGCCGCCACCGAGCGCGGCCTTAAGAAGATTGAGCGCCGCTTGGGTATCGATGACATCTATGCCGATCTCTCCGGCCAGCTGGTCAACCACCTGCAGCAGGCGCTGAAGGCCCAGTACATGTTCCACCGCGACAAGCAGTACGTGGTCACCAACGGCGAGGTCAAGATCGTCGACGAGTTCACCGGTCGTATCATGGAGGGTCGCCGCTATTCCGAGGGCCTGCACCAGGCCATCGAGGCCAAAGAGGGCGTGCTCGTGCGCGAGGAGAACCAGACCCTTGCCACCATCACCCTGCAGAACTACTTCCGCCTGTATGATAAGCTCTCCGGCATGACCGGTACGGCGCTCACCGAGGACGCCGAGTTCCGCGAGATCTACAAGCTGCCCGTCGAGGTCATTCCCCCCAACAAGCCCGTGCAGCGTGTTGACCACGAGGACCTGGTCTACCGCACCATCCAGGCCAAGTACAACGCCGTTGCCGACGACGTTGAGCGTCGTCACGCCAAGGGCCAGCCGGTCCTGGTGGGCACCGTCTCCATCGAGAGCTCCGAGAAACTGTCCGCCGCCCTCACTAAGCGCGGTATCGCGCACGAGGTCCTCAACGCCAAGCACCACGAGCGCGAGGCCCATATCGTGGCCCAGGCTGGTCGCTATGGCGCCGTGACCATCGCTACCAACATGGCCGGCCGTGGTACAGACATCTTGCTGGGCGGCAACCCCGACGAGCTGGTGCGCGAGCGCCTGGAGCACGAGGGCCTGACCATGGAGGACGTGACGCCCGAGCAGCTCGAGCAGTTTAACGCCGAGGCCAAGGAGACCTGCAAGGCCGAGCGCGAGCGCGTGCTTGCCGCCGGCGGCCTGACCGTTATCGGCACCGAGCGCCATGAGTCCCGCCGTATCGACAACCAGCTGCGTGGCCGTTCCGGTCGTCAGGGCGATCCGGGCGAGACCCAGTTCTACCTGTCACTCGAGGATGACCTCATGCGCCTGTTCGGCGGCGACAGGATGGACCGCGTCTCCAAGATGATGGTCACGGCCGACATGGGCGACGACATGCCCATCCAGCACAAGATCATTTCCAAGGCCGTCGAGAATGCCCAGCACAAGGTCGAGAGCATCAACTTCTCCATGCGTAAGAGCGTTCTTGAGTACGACGACGTCATGAACAAGCAGCGCCAGGTCATCTACGCCGAGCGCAACAAGATTCTGGACGGCAAGGACCTGACCGACCACATCACCGAGGTCATGCACGATACCGTGTACCGCTGTGTTCAGGAGTTCTGCACCAAGGACAGCCACGAGGGCGAGCGCGATCTTGAGGGTCTGCGCAAATGGGTCGTCGAGCTGACCGGGCATATCGATACCCCTCAGTTCCCCGACGAGGACTTTGAGGCCCTGGCCGCCGATGTTTTGGCTTATGTTGAGAAGTGCTACAACATGAAGGCCGAGCGTCTGGGCGAGGACCTGATGCGCGAGCTCAATACCCAGGTCATGCTGCGCGTCATCGATACGCGTTGGATGAACTACCTGCAGGAGATGGACTACCTCAAGACCGGTATCGGCCTGCGCGGCTTTGGCCAGCGCGACCCGCTGGTTGAGTACAAGACCGAGGCCTACGGTGCGTTCCAGATACTCGTCGATACCATGTACGAGGATTACCTGCGCACTGTTCTGCGCATTGAGCTCAAAGCTGCCCCGCAGGCTGTGGAGCACAAGGAGGACCCCGCCCTTAAGGGTGCGCGCTTCTCTGGTCCCGCCGAGGTCGATGGCGACAACAGCGATTCGGTACTGCGCAAGCAGGCTCAGGTGCAGGCCCGCACCGCCGTCCAGGGTGGTCCGGCTGCCGTTAACAACGGTGGCAAGGTGACGACCTACCGCAAGTCCGAGAGCGACGATCCGTACGTCAACGTGGGCCGCAACGACCTGTGCCCTTGCGGTAGCGGTAAGAAGTTTAAGTACTGCCACGGCAGGAATCGTTAATGGCCGAGGCTCTAGAGGTAACGCTCGCCGAGTTGGACGCGTTTGCGGACCGGCTCGGCGAGGTCGAGTCGTATCTTCATTTGGACGAGAAGCGCACACGCGTGACCGAGCTCGAGGCCAGAAGCGTGGCCCCCGGCTTTTGGGATGACGCCGACGCCGCTCGCGCCACCATGGAGGAGATCGCTCGCGCCAAGGAAGATATCGCTGCCGTGGATACCGCGCGCGGCGAGCTGTCTGACGCCCGCGCGGCGCTGGAGCTTGCCGAGGAGATGGGCGACGACCCCGATGCCGCCGCATTGCGCGAGGAGGCTGCCGCTACGGCAGAACGCCTGGCCCGCGCTATCGACGAGCTCGAGCTTTCGAGCTGGTTTACCGGTGAGTTCGATCACGGCGACGCGATTGTGACCATCAAGCCCGGACAGGGCGGCCTGGAAGCGCAGGACTGGACCTTCATGCTCTTTAAGATGTACATGAAGTACTGCCAGCGTCGCGGCTGGAAGGTCACCATTAACGACTGCCCCGCGGCTGAGGTCATCGGCATCGACCGTGCGACCTTTACCGTCGAGGGCAAGGACGCGTTTGGCATGCTGCGCGCCGAGGCCGGCGTCCACCGTCTGGTGCGCATTAGCCCCACCGACGACAAGAAGCGCCGCCAGACCACGTTTGCCGGCGTCGAGGTCATCCCCGTGCTGCCTGACGATATCGACATCGAGATCAGTCCCGACGATATCCGCGTGGACGTGTATCACGCGAGCGGCCCGGGCGGACAGGGCGTCAACACCACCGACTCCGCCGTACGCGTGACGCATTTTCCCAGCGGCATCGTTGTCACTTGCCAAAACGAGCGCAGCCAGATTCAAAACAAGGCCGCGTGCATGCAGATTCTCAAGGCCCGTCTGTACGAGATCGAGCTCGAGAAGCGCGCCGAGGCGCTCGACGAGATTCGTGGACCCAAGACCACGATCGGTTTTGGTAACCAGATCCGTAGCTATGTGCTCTACCCGTATCAGATGGTCAAGGACCTGCGTACGGGCGTGGAGACCAGCAACGTCGAGGCCGTTCTCGACGATGGCGATCTGGATCCGTTTGTGATCGGCTACCATCGCTGGGCAACCGGCAACGCCGATGCGGAAAGCCAGGGCGCCTAAACCCACAGGGTCGGCCTTGGGCAGATGCGGCCAATACGGACCCTGTGCGGGGGTGGTATTGGGTCGGCGAATCGGTAAAATCGAATACAGCAAGAAGTTCAAAGCGCATCCGACGGGGTGCGCTTTTTTGAGGGAGGCAGCATGGCATATCGTCTGGACATCAAGCGCATTCTTTCGATGAACTTCTTTCACGACTTGCCCAAGATCATGTTTGGCTGCGCCCTGGCAGCTATCGCAACGGACTTGTTTTTGATCCCCAACGGCCTTGCCGCCGGCGGCGTTACGGGCCTCGCCACGATTATCCAGGCGGTCGGTGCGTCTCATGGCATCTCGCTGCCTGTCGGTATTCAAACCATTGTGATGAACGCCTTGCTGCTGCTGGTGGTTATGCGCGAGGGTGGCATGTTCTACGTGGTGCAGACGGCGACGGGTTTTGTGCTGCTGGGCTTTTTCACCGACCTGTTCGCTCCGTTTGTGGCGCCGCTGGCACATGCCGATCTGATGCTGCCCGCTATGTGGGGCGGCATTATTACGGGCATCGGTTACGGCATGGTGTTGCGCGCCGGCGCCAATACCGGCGGCTCGGACACGATTGGCCAAATCATCTCGCGTAACACCTCGCTGCCGGTAGGCTCGACCGTCATGGCGATCGACGTTGCCGTATGTGCGGCATCGGCTCCGGTCTTCTCGCTCGAAAATGCTCTGTACGCAGGACTTTCGATGGTGATTAGCGGCTATGTGATCGATGCCGTGGTCGATGGCGGCAATAAGCGTCGTATGGTACTCATCATCTCGGATAACTTCCCCGATATCGCGGCCGACATCATGTATGGTCTGGGTCGCGGCTGCACCAAATTAAAGGCGACCGGTATGTATTCGGGCGTCGAGAAGCCGGTGATCATGGTGATCGTTAGCCGTCGAGAGCTCAACACCCTCAAAACGATCGTGCGCGAGCGCGATCCTCACGCCATTGTGACGGTCGCCGACGTTACGGAAGCCTTCGGTGAGGGATTCAAGGACATTAACGCGTAGGCTGAATTTCGATTTGCGGACATGATCCGTTTTCCTCCGTCCCCAAGGGATCAAGTGATCCGTAGGGGACGGCAGGATTTCGGATCATTTTTGTGCCGGGGCGAGAGGTAGACACCGCATCCAAAAGACGTTCACATTGATAAACCGTTTCATCAGCGGTTCTGCCTGCTAAATTGTTCAAATAATGATAAAAACTCTGGTAAAGCCATCAGTTTCCAGCATAATGAATGACGTACGTGCATTGCGGCTGTGTTGGGATTACCTTCGGCGCCGTGCGCATTTTGCCTAATGAGGATGAAAGGAAGGCACAATGAGCGACGAAGAGCTCAAAAAGGTTGCCAACGAGGTAAGGAAGGGCATCGTCACCGGCGTGCACGCTGCCAAGTCCGGCCATCCGGGCGGTTCGCTCGGCGCTGCCGACATCATGACCTATCTGTACTTTGAGGAAATGAACGTCGACCCGGCCGATCCCCGCAAGGCCGATCGCGACCGCTTTGTGCTTTCCAAGGGTCATTGCGCTCCGGGCCTGTACGCCGTGCTCGCCGAGCGCGGGTTCTTCCCCAAGGAGGACCTCGAGACGCTGCGCCATATCGGCAGCCACCTGCAGGGTCACCCCAACATGAACGACACCCCGGGCGTCGACATGTCCACCGGCTCGCTCGGCCAGGGCATCTCCGCCGCCGTGGGCATGGCCGTTGCCGCTAAGCACTGGGGCGATACTTACCGCACGTACGCCCTGCTGGGCGATGGCGAGAGCGAGGAAGGCCAGGTCTGGGAGGCCGCCATGTTTGCCGGCAACCAGCAGCTCGACAACCTCTGCGTGATCGTCGACCACAACGGTCTGCAGATCGATGGCCCCGTCGAGGAGGTCAACGACCCCATGCCGCTGGCAGACAAGTTCCGCGCCTTTAAGTTCCACGTGGTGGAGCTTGCCGACGGCAACGACTTCGATCAGATCCGCGCCGCCTTTGCCGAGGCCCGCGCCACCAAGGGTCAGCCGACCGCCATTATCGCCGAGACCACAAAGGGCAAGGGCGTCTCCTTTATGGAGAACCAGGTGGGTTGGCACGGTAAGGCCCCCAACGATGAACAGTTTGAGCAGGCCATGGCAGAGCTCACGGCCGCCGGAGAGGAGCTCTAGGATGGCAGATGTCAAGAAAATCGCCACGCGCGTAAGCTACGGCGAGGCCCTCGTCGAGCTCGCCAACGAGCACGATGACTTTGTGGTCCTCGACGCCGACCTGGCCGCCGCCACGCAGACCGGCAAGTTCAAGGCAGCCCGCCCCGACCGCTTCTTCGATGTGGGCATTGCCGAGAGCAACCTGATGGGTGTTGCCGCCGGTATCGCGACCACCGGCCGCGTCGCCTTCGCGAGCACCTTTGCCATGTTTGCCGCCGGCCGCGCCTTTGAGCAGGTCCGCAATTCCATCGGTTACCCGCACCTCAACGTCAAGATCGGTGCCACGCACGCCGGTATCTCGGTGGGCGAGGATGGCGCCACGCACCAGTGCTGCGAGGATATCGCCCTTATGCGCGTTATCCCCGGCATGACCGTGATCGTTCCCGCTGACGACGTCGAAGCCCGCGCCGTGACGCGCGCCGCCTACGAGTGCGACGGCCCTGTGTACATGCGCTTTGCCCGTCTGGCCTCGCCGGTCATTAATGACCCCGAGACCTACAAGTTTGAACTGGGCAAGGGCATCATCATGCGCGAGGGCGCCGACGTTACCATCATTGCCTGCGGTTTGATGGTCGGCGAGGCCCTCGAGGCTGCCGAGCAGCTTGCTGCCGAGGGTATCGACGCCGAGGTCATCAACATGCACACCATTAAGCCCATCGACTCCGACCTGATCGTCAAGAGCGCCACCAAGACCGGCCACGTCGTGACCGTCGAGGAGCACTCCGTGATCGGTGGCCTGGGCAGCGCCGTTGCCGATGTCCTGTGCGAGCAGTGCCCGACGCCGCTCAAGAAGATCGGCGTCAACGACACGTTCGGCGAGTCCGGCCCGGGTGCCGAGCTCCTGCACAGGTACGGCCTGGACGTCGCCAACATCGTGGCGACCACCAAGGAGTTCTTGGCATAAGGCAAGGCGGATCTCAAAGACTGCTTCGCCAGTACTATGGAAACCCGGCAGGGGCGCTCTCTTGGAGGGCGCCCCGGTTTCAGTTGCGGTGAAATAAGGACTGTTTTGCCAGCCTAAAGGCTCAATTAATCCGCATTTCACCGCAACTTCCGAAGGCGTTCCCGCTTGTGCTGGCTCCATCGCGACGATTGATTGCGGCTTGGCACAGTGCAGCGACATCGGGGGCATCGCTGCCTCTGTATGTCATGGCGAGCAAAGCGGCATCATAGATTTCATCATTGGTCACATCGGCGGCATCAATGGGGCAGAAGGCGAGAATCGAATCCTGTTCTGCAAGCTCGGCCAGATCGATCGTTTCACCCATGGCAAAGGCATCATCGAGGACGAGTGTGGCACTCGTGCATGGAATTTGATAGATCGTGCCATCCGCAGCGATAGGGGAACCTGCTGCCTCGAGCGTGTAGACACCTTGTATGAGATTGATGCCAGAGCCATCGGAGGCGACGAACTCAATCCTGTCGACCGTTATTCCGTCGATGGTCTTGCCCGTAATGTGTATCGGAACGCGCGATGCCCCGTTATCGGTGTCCCAGCCCGCAGCCGCGACATTCAGCACAATGGCGTGCTCCGAATGGGCGGATACGAAGTGCGACAACACCTGCCGCAGATGAAGGCCCATACAGCTACCGCCGACAATGCCAATTACCAGCATGCAGGTAAGGATGACCGCAACGTGGTTCCGAGGCTTTACCCGAAGCTCAGAATCAGCAGAGATGCCATTGACGGCAGCCCCGCACGCCGTGCAGTACCTCACGCCATCGCGCAACTCAGCTCCACAATAAGGACAATTCATACTGGCCCCCACAACCATAGGCGTTCCTATCGAGGCCACTGTAAATCGACAATCCAAATCCGAGTTGCGCAACAATGAGCCCCAATATAAGTTGCGGTGAAATAAGGACTGATTAGGGCTTTTAACTGCTAAAACAGTCCCTATTTCACCGCAACTTTTAAAGAGGCCGTATCAAGCAGGATTTCTATTGGGATAAGGGCCCAGCACAACAAAGTGCAATTCAGACCCTCCCAAGCATGCATTTGCTGCACCTAATAGAAACGCGGCGGCCCCTTAGTAGCCGCAGGCCGTGCGCAGGGTTACCTCCCAAATCTTTCCGCAGGACGGAGGAGCTCCCGCCGCACGTAGTGCGCAGCGGGAGCTCCGACATGTCCGAGGACGATTTGGGAGGTAACCCTGTGCGCGGCCGGTGAGACCAAAACCCCGCCATGCTTCTTATGTGCAGCAAAGCTAATGCTGCTAAAATACAAAGCGCTCATGTAGTTTAAACGCACGACGATAAGGAGCACCAGTGGGTAACCACTTCCGTACCTCCGGTGCGGGCGATGACGCCCCCAAGACGCAGCCAGGCGCCGCGGGCACTCGTTTCGCCACTCCGGATTCAGAGGATCGGCTGTTTAGCCCGATCCCCGCACAGCCGGCAGATCAGGCACAGCCGGCATCAGATCCCTTTGCCTACAATCCCACCAATGATGTCGAGCTTTCCGAGGCCGCGGGTTTTGAGCCCGTGCAGAAGGTGACCGCTCGCGTGGATCAGCCCCAGGCGGACACTGTCGCGCCGCAGCCTGTCATGGCCGGTATTCCCGATCCCATGGCTCCTGCGACTCCGGCGCCACAGCCTGCGCAGTCCGGTCTTTTTGCCGGTATTCCCGATCCTACGCAGCCCGCGGCTCCCGTAGTCGAGAGCGATCAGGCCGCCGAGGTCGCAAGCCTCGACAATGCGCTCAACAACCCCGACTTTACGTCGGTGTTTGCGCCCATCGATCCGCAGGCCAGCCGCAAGAAGATGGCCAAGCAGGCCGGTGTCGAGCCCGTCATCCTCATGGAGCACATCACCAAAATCTACCCGGCACAGCCCAACAAGCCCGCGCTCGACGACATCAACATCGAGATCTATCCTGGCGAGTTTGTCTTCTTGGTCGGTCACTCCGGCTCGGGTAAGACCACGCTGCTTTCGACGCTCAACCGCGACGTCAAGCCGACGAGCGGCCGCATTTTGGTCGCCGGCCAGGACCTCATGAAGATCAAGAACCGCAAGGTTCCGTTCTTGCGTCGCCAGATCGGTGCCGTGTTCCAGGACTTTAAGCTCCTGCCGCAGAAGACCGCCTACGAAAACGTGGCGTTTGCCCTGCAGTGCATTGGCAAGCCCAAGGGCGTCATTCGCAGCCAGGTGCCCGAGGTGCTTCGTCTGGTCGGTCTGGCCGATCAGATGGACTCTCTGCCCGATCAGCTGTCCGGTGGCGAGCAGCAGCGTGTCGCCGTTGCCCGCGCTATGGTCAACCGTCCGCCGCTGCTTATCTGCGACGAGCCCACGGGCAATCTCGATCCGGCGATTTCGCTGGGCATTATGAAGCTGCTCGAGCGTATTAACCGTACCGGCACCACCGTGATCGTCGCCACGCACGACCGCGAGATGGTCGACAGCATGCACCGTCGCGTGATCGCCCTCGAGGGCGGCCACGTAATCCGCGACCAGGAGAGAGGAGGTTACGGCAACTATGGCACCAACTAACGTGGGCTATTCGCTCAAAGAGGCTATCAGCCACTTCTTCCGTAACTGGACCACCTCGCTCGGCGCCGTCATCACGATCTTCCTTTCGCTGTTTATCATCGGCCTGTTCATTATGGGTTCCGCGATGCTGAACTCCGTGATCGGTACCGTCGAGGATCAGGTTGTCATCAATGCCTTTATTAGCGATGACGCCGATCAGGCAGACGTCCAGGCCTTTGAGGCCGAGCTCAAGACGTGGAGCAACGTCAAGTCCGTGACCTATAAGGACAAGGACGACGCGCTGGCCGAGTACACGAGCAAGATGTCGGGCAACGCCGACGCCACCATGAGCGCGCTCGACGGCCAGAACCCGCTGCCCGCCTCGTTTGCGATTGAGATGGACGATCCGTCTCAGGTCGAGAGCACGGCCAAGAAGCTCAAGAAGAATGCCGACTTCCAAAAGATCGCGGACGACGGCGACGTCAACGCGAGCGTGCTGTATGGCCAGGAGGAAGTGAGCCGCCTGTTCCAGGTGACCAACTACATCCGTATTGCCGCCGTGGTGCTCGTCGGCCTGCTGACCTTTATCGCGTTCATCTTTATCAACAACACGATTCGCCTGTCCATCACGGCGCGTCGTCGCGAGATTGCGATTATGCGCCTGGTGGGCGCCAGCAACGGCTTCATTCGCGGGCCGTTCATTACCGAGGGTGTGCTGCAGGCCATTCTGGGCTCGCTGCTTTCCATCGGTGTTTTGGAGTTGCTGCGCAACCTGCTGGTTCCGCGCCTGCAGGAGAGTGTCGGCTGGATGTCGTTTGCGCTGCCGATGCAGTACTATCTGGTGACCTACGCCGCACTGATTCTCGTCGGCGTGCTCATCGGCCTCTTTGGCTCTGCCATCGCCATGCGCCGTTATCTACGCGTGTAAGCGCTGCGGATATGCTGTCTGCGACGGGTCGTCCCTTTCCAGGGACGGCCCGTTTTTTGATCCCTAGGGGACGGAGGAAAACGGATCATCGCGGCGCTGGTCTATCTATGTGATCCGTTTTCCTCCGTCCCCAGGGGATCATTTGGGTAGACTCTTGGGGTGTAAACGGCTATCGATAGTAAGGAGGCGCCATGGGGCGCAATAACAAACATAAGCGTAGCGCACGCAATAAACGCGGGCCGGTGCGCAGCGAGCGTCGCCCGAGCATGACTGGCCGCGTGCAGCTCCATGAGCACAGCGCTTATGTCGTGACCGACAACGGCGATTACAAGGTCATGGGCCGCGGTAAGCGTGAGATTATGGACGGCGATACCGTGGCCGTAAGCATCAAGGCGGGACCGCGTGGGGATCGTCGTGCCGTGATCGAGGGCGTCATCGAGCGTGCCGCCATCAGCGTGGTGGGTACGTATCAGACGGCCGGCCCGCTTGGTGTGATCGAGCCGCTCGATTCGCGTCTCAAAGCCGATTTCTTTATTTTGCCCGAGGACACTTCGGCGGAGCGCCTGGGCGTGCATCCTGGTGATGTCGTCGTCGCGCGCATTCTGACCTACCCGACGCGCTTGGAGTCGGGCACGGTGACGATCGATCGCCGCATCGGCGGTGACGATGCGCCCGATCTGGGCGTCCAATATGTTATGGCGCGCTATGGCTATACCGACAGCTATCCCGAAGCGGCTCTGGCAGAGGCAGAGGCGCTTTCGCTCGATGTGACTGCAGCGCTTAAAGACCCGCTTCGTCGTGATCTGCGCGATCGCTTTGTCATCACCATCGATCCGGTTGATGCACGCGACTTTGATGATGCCATCTCGCTCGAGCGCACGCCCGAGGGCGGCTATAAGCTGGGCGTGCATATCGCCGACGTTTCGCATTATGTTGCCTGGGACGGGCATATCGACCTGGAGGCCCGCCATCGCACGACGTCGGTGTACCTTGCTGATCGTGTGCTCCCCATGCTACCCGAGCGCCTGTCTAATGACCTGTGCTCGCTTCGTCCCGACGAGGATCGCCTGGCGTTTACCGTCGACATCGAGCTTGACGCGCAGGGCCGCGTGCGCCATTACGACCCCTATCCCAGTGTGATTCGTTCGCGTGTGCGTATGGACTACGACGGCGCCGAGGCGCTGCTGGTGCGTGCCGGCGCAGTTGAGTATTCCGTGTTGGAGGGCGCTGCGGAGGATGTCGCTGCGGCTGAAGCCTCGCGCGAGGAAGCACTTGAGCGTGGGCTTGCGTGCGAGGACACCGCTCGCGGCTGTAACGTTGACCTGGCCGATTTCCTGGTCGCTGCAAACGAACTCGCGGAGCTTCGGCGCCGCATACGTCGCGCACGCGGCTCGGTCGACTTCGATACGGCCGAGATTCGCGCGCTGCTGGATGAGGACGGCGTGCCCGTGCAGATTGTGGCACGCGAACGCTCCTGCGCAACCTCGCTTATCGAGGAGGCGATGCTGCTGGCTAACGAGTGCGTCGCCGAGTGGCTGGCCGACCGCGATATCGAGGCGTGCTATCGCGTGCACGATGACCCCAGCCCCGACAGTCTGCACGGTGCTGCTGTGGCGCTGGCGCAGCTCGGTATCATCGATGATCGCCGTGCGGCGGGCATTGCCCTGGGAAGTCCTGATGAGTTGCAGGCGACGGTTGACGCCGCTGCCGGCACGGCTAACGCGCCACTCGTCAACACGCTCCTTTTGCGCAGTATGCAGCGTGCGTTGTATAAGCCTCGCAACGAGGGCCACTTTGCGCTCGCCGCGCCGTGCTACTGCCACTTTACAAGCCCCATTCGCCGTTACCCCGATCTGGTGGTGCATCGCGTGCTCAAGCTGCAGCTGGCATACGAGCAGCTGGGTGGAAAAGACGCCTTAGCGCGTACGCCGAGGTTGATCGGAAAAGGCAGAGAGTCGCTTCCGCGCATCCTGCCGCAAATCTGCCGCGCGTGCAGCGATGCCGAGCGTGCGGCCGACGCTGCCAGCCATGCGACGCAAAAAATCAAGATCGCCCAGTACTACGAGGACCGCCTGGGCGAGCGTTATGCCGGAACGATCTCGTGGGTCAGCAGCATGGGGCTATTCGTGCGTCTCGATCTGACGCAGGTTGAGGGGCTGGTTTCCATTAAGAGCTTGGGTAACGAGTGGTTTGAGTTTGATGAGGACGCGCTCACGTTGACGGGTGCCGACACGGGGCGTCGTTTTGAGTTGGGCCAGCGCGTGATTATCGAGGTCTCGCGCGTCAACACTACTCGCGGACATTTGGACTTTAAGCTCATTCATTAACCGGCACGGAGTGAGTATCGGCAGAGCGTAGAGGGCGGTCTTTCGGGGCCGCCCTCTTTGCGCGTCTCTTGATTGCCCTGCCATGGGCTCGGCCGCTTCTTCATATGCTTTTGGGAGATAGGACCTACCAAAACAAACCTGTCCCTTTTTGGCAGGTTTACGAGAAAGCGGGGATGTTGTGGCAACAGTATATGGGTATGCGCGGGTGAGCACGCGTGATCAAAATTTGAATCGCCAGTTGGATGCGCTGAGCGCCTATGGCGTGGAGCCGGCGAATGTCTTTGCCGACCGTGCGAGCGGTAAGGACTTTGATCGCCCGCGGTATCGGGAATTGCTTCATGCCTTGGCTTCCGGCGACGTGTTGGTGGTGCTTTCCATCGATCGGCTGGGTCGAAACTACAGCGAGATACTCGAGGAATGGCGTCGTATAACCAAGGAACTTGGTGCGGCCATCGTTGTGCTGGACATGCCGTTGCTCGATACGCGTGCGAGAGATTGCGGCGGATCGGATGTGACCAGCACGCTGATCGCCGATATCGTTTTACAGCTGTTGAGCTATGTGGCGCAGGTGGAACGAGAGAACATCCACCGTCGTCAGGCGGAGGGAATCGCGGCGGCGCGGGCGCGCGGCGTGCGTTTTGGTCGACCCCGCAAGCCGTGCCCTCCGCAATTCGAACGAGTGCGCGATATCTATGAGGCGGGCAATATTACCCGGAGTCAGGCGGCAAAGCGCCTAGGTGTGTGCGTGGGGACCTTCGATCGCTGGATGCGCGAGACGGAGTAGGGGAGCCGGGGATGCGGACTCAGCGACTACCGCCGCCCATCCCGACCCGCTTGCCCCCGTTCGCATATGGATGGGCACCAACATCCGTCGTGTCGCCCATACCGTAGAGTTCTTCTTTGTTGGGCTGTTTGTCTCGTTGGCGGCGGTGTGCTTGGATAAGCGCACGACCTGTCTCATTGGCGCCCACGCGAGACGCTGTTAACAACCCTGTTACGAACAATGCGACCTTGATGAATCATTTTGTGTCGCGCGTATTTCCGAGCGGTCGGATTTGAGGGGCGAGTGGTAGAATGCCCGCCCTTTGTGCGCCATGATGCAGCACAATGTACCGTAAAAGCTGTTTATATCCGGTACGAATCGTTCGTTGGTCTTTAATTCTTCTCAACGGAGGTGTTTGAGATGGCAAACGGATTGCTTTTAAGGCTTCGCGAGCGTGAGCTCAGCGCAAGTCCGGCGGAGCGCAATGTCATCGCATACGTGAGTGCTCATCCGCATGAGGTGGTCGGGCTGTCCGTCCGCGGTCTTGCCGATGCCACGTTCTCCTCGCCCTCGAGCATTTTGCGCTTTTGCAAGCGCTTGGGTTTTGCGGGCTACAAGGAGTTCCAGCGCGAACTGATTGCCGAACTTGCGCTCCTGGGCGACAGAAAGGACGTTGCCCTCGAGGACATCTCCGTGGATGACAGCGTCGAACGTATCGTGGGGAAGGTGATGAAAAGCAACGTGCGCACGATCGAGGCGACGGCGCGAACACTCGATTACACCGTTTTGGAACGATGTGCAGCCTATCTTAAGCGGGCGCGCATGGTCAATCTGTTCGGTATTGGTGCTTCTCGCTTGGTTGCACACGATCTGGCACAAAAGCTCATGCGTGTCGACAAGGAATGCCATCTGTACGATGACTGGCACGACCAACTCTTGTGCGCCAAGAACATGCACGAAGGCGATATCGGCATTGCTTTTAGCTACTCGGGCTTAACGCAAGAAGTGCTGGACTGCACCGCCGAGGCCCAACGCCACAACTGTCCCGTTGTGGCCGTGACCAAAGTAGATGGATCGTCCAAGCTTGCCACCATGGCCGATGCCGTGCTCGGCGTTGCTGCAAGCGAGCCCTTGGTCCGCAGCGGTGCCATGGCCTCGCGTATGGCTCAGCTTATGGTTGTCGATGCCCTCTACGCTGCTTACGTTGCGAGCGATTACGAACGGGCGACGCATGTCATCAAGCAAAACTACATCGAGAAACAGGAAAGATGAGGTGAACAAAATGCTCGATTTAACAAAATTCACGACAGAACAGCGAAATCAAAAGTCAATGGACCTCGACACGATGACATCGCTGCAAATCGTCACGACGATGAACGATGAGGATCTTCGCGCCGTCCAATCGGTCACGAAAGTGTTGCCCCAGGTTGCCACGGCAATCGACTGGGCTGCCGAGGCGCTCGAGCGCGGCGGACGCGTCTTTTATATGGGCGCGGGCACGAGCGGTCGTTTGGGCGTGCTCGACGCGTCGGAGTGCCCACCCACGTTTGGCGTATCGCCCGATCTGATTGTCGGACTCATTGCCGGAGGCGAGAGGGCGTTTATCAAGGCTGTCGAAGGTGCCGAGGATAGCGAGGAACTTGGCGCGAGTGACCTGCGGGAACATGGGCTCTCCTCCAAGGATCTCGTCGTTGGTTTGGCGGCAAGCGGTCGTACCCCCTATGTGGTGGGCGGCCTCGCGTACGCCAAGGCAACCGGGTGCAAGACCATTGCTATCGCCTGCAACCAGGGGTCGAGGATCGGGGAGGACGCAGATCTTGCCATAGAGCCCGTGCCCGGCCCCGAGGTGCTTACCGGCTCAACGAGGCTCAAGGCGGGAACGGTCCAAAAGCTCATTCTCAATATGATTTCGACCGGTGCCATGGTCAAGATCGGCAAGGTATACCAAAACCTGATGGTCGATGTGCAGCAAACGAACGAAAAGCTGGTGGTGCGCGGCCAGAACATCGTGATGGAAGCAACCGGCTGCACACGCGAGCGCGCTGTTCGGGCACTTGCAGATGCCGGCGGCCACGTTAAAACCGCTATTGTCTCGGTGCTGCTGGGCTGCGATGCCGAGCAGGCTGCGGTGGCTCTTGAGCGGGCGCGCGGCCATGTCCGTGCTGCGGTGAGTGGCCATGAGAAGAGCAATGCCGATGCCCAATAGGTGCACGGCGTGAGCAGATATGACATCAAGAAGAGATACCCAATACAAGGAGGAGTTATGACGAACAAAGAGCTGGCTCAAAAGCTGCTGGACCTTTTGGGCGGTAAAGACAACGTGCTGGCAAACGCGGCGTGCATGACGCGTCTGCGCGTGACCGTCAAAGATACGGGCAACGTCGACACGGAGGGTATTAAGGCGCTCGATGGCGTAATGGGCCTGGTCGAGGACGACACGATGCAGATCGTGCTGGGTCCGGGCAAGGTGAATAAGGTGCTCGAGGAATTCTCCAAGCTCACCGGCCTTGCGAAAGGCGTTGCTGACGAGAGCGTGGTTGACGCTGCGGCCACAAACAAGGCCGCGCAGAAGGCCAAGTACGAGTCCAAGCCGGTTCAGGCCTTCCTCAAGAAGATTTCCAATGTCTTTGTTGCCCTGCTTCCCGGCATTATTGCGGCTGGCCTTATCAACGGTATCTGCAACGTCATTAATGTCTCGACGGCCGGTGCGCTTGCAGGTGAGTGGTGGTATCAGGGCATTCGCTCCATGGGCTGGGCCCTCTTTGCCTATCTGCCCATCTTGGTGGGCTATAACACGGCGCGCGAGTTTGGTGGCTCCGCTGCGTTGGGCGGTATTGCCGGCATGATGTGCATCGCTAACAGTGCTATGCCTCTGCTCGCGCCTGGCGCCGCCGATCCCAGCACCGCTATTCTGCTGCCGCTCACCAATGCACAGTACAATCCCGCCGCGGGCGGCATGATCGCAGCTCTCATCGCAGGCGCATTTTTCGCCTGGATGGAGCGTCAGATTCGCAAGGTCATGCCCAACGCGCTCGATACGTTCCTGTCCCCGCTGCTGGTGCTCATCATCGGCGCCTTTGCTTTGATGCTTGTCATCCAGCCGGTTGGCGCTTGGCTGACGACCGCGATCTTTAGCGTCCTCACCTTTATCTTTGAGAAGCTGGGCGTTCTGGGCGGCTATATCCTGTCGGCAGGCTTCTTGCCGCTGGTGTCCGTCGGCCTGCATCAGGCACTTACGCCGATCCACGCTATGCTCAACGATCCCGACGGCGCTACCAAGGGCATCAACTACCTGCTGCCCATCCTTATGATGGCTGGCGGCGGTCAGGTCGGTGCCGGTCTGGCGCTGTACTTTAAGACCAAGAACGCCAAGCTCAAGAAGTACGTCGCCGAGTCCATCCCCGTTGGTATCCTGGGCGTGGGCGAGCCTCTGATGTATGCCGTTACGCTGCCGCTTGTCCGCCCGTTTGTGACGGCCTGCCTGGGTGCCGGATTTGGCGGCGCGCTCGCGGCGCTGCTTCACATCGGCACGGTTTCTCAGGGCGTTTCCGGTCTGTTTGGCCTGCTGATCGTCGTTCCCGGCCAGCAGCTCGGCTACGTTGCCGCTATGCTGCTTGCCTATGCCGCCGGCTTTGTCCTGACGTGGTTCTTTGGCGTCGACGAGCAGAAGATCAACGAGTTCTTTGGCGAGTAGCCTGATGCTGCGCGCTATGTCATTCGAGCGTCATGACGTGCCGCAGATCTCTTGATGCTATGGTTGTGCCGGCGGGGCTAACTGCTCCGCCGGCCTTTTTTAAAGGAGAATCGAAGCGTGAGAACGGGTATTTCTGTCTATCTTTCCAGTCCCCTGCAGGATATCGAGCGGACGATTGAACATGGTGCCGCGGCGGGTGCGCGCTATGCGTTTACCTCGCTGCATATTCCCGAGGATGGGGGAGCGGCATATGCCGATAAGGTTCGCCAGGTGCTGTCGCTGCTTTCCGCTCGCGGTATTGCGCTCATTGCCGATGTGGGGCCGCGCACGTGCGATTTGCTGGGCCTTGAACGCATTGAGGATTTGCGCGATCTGGGACTGGAATACCTGCGCCTGGATTACGGCTTTAGTGCCCAGCGGGTCGCGGAGCTGTCCGGTGTATTTCGCATTGTGGTCAATGCATCGACGGTGAGTCCTGATGAAATCGCATCGTGGCGAGAAGCCGGCGCCGACGTGACTCGTTTTGCCGCCTGCCACAATTTTTACCCCAAGCCTTATACCGGTTTAGCTCTGGAGGACATTGCTCGGGTGAATCTTCGTCTTGCGGCGCTTGGATTCGAAATCATGGCTTTTGTGCCGGGCGATGCCAACGTTCGTGGGCCGGTATTCGAGGGATTGCCGACGGTTGAGGCGCAACGCGGTCGCGCGTCAAAGGTTGCCCTCAACATGCTTGAGCTCGCACATGGCGCCGATTGCGACATTGTTTTGGTCGGCGACCCCGATCTTTCCGAAGCGGGTTGGGCGCAGTTTGCCCAGATTTCCGCGGGGTATGTTGACATGCCGTGCCAGCTCGACCCCGGATACTCCTATTTGTTGGGTCAAGTCCATCACGATCGGCCTGACTCGAGCGCCCTTATTTTTAGGTCTCAGGAGTCGCGTACGTCGCTTAAGCCAGATTCCGTGCCGACGGATGCCGGTGCAGGTCTGCCGCGAAAGACGGGGTCGATCGCTGTGAGCAATAGCGGCTATGGGCGCTACGAAGGCGAGCTTGAGATTGCGCGGGTCGATCTTCCCGGTGACGAGCGCATGAACGTTGTAGGCCATATAGCGCCCGAGGCGATGGAGTTGCTGCCGTTTGTTAAGCGAGGCTTTGGGGTGCGGTTCGTTTAGCGTGTGGCGCATGGACTACAATTGCCCTATTGCGCGAATGCACCACGTTTGTCGCGTGCTCGCATTGGCCGATCTATATTTGGAGGATTCTCATGACCGTACTGTTTGTTGAATATCCCAAATGCTCGACGTGTAAAAAGGCCAAGGCCTGGTTGGACGAGCATGGGGTTGAGTACATCGATCGCGATATTGTTACAGACAATCCTTCGGCTGAGGAGCTTGCGACCTGGATTGCGCGTTCGGGGCTGCCGGTGCGTCGCTTCTTTAATTCGTCGGGCATGAAGTATCGAGAGCTTGGCCTGAAGGCGCGTCTGGATGCAGGGATGACGGATCAGGAATGTTACGAGCTGTTGGCGACCGACGGCATGCTGGTTAAGCGTCCGCTGCTGGTGGGCGATGACTTTGCGATTCCAGGCTTTAAGGAAGCAACCTGGGCCGAGGCGCTGCTGTAACAACTGCGGAAAGCGTGTCTCGTTCTGAGCGCAAATTCTGGGATGCGCTTTCCGCCGGCAGGTTCGCTCCGGTCAGTCCTCGAACTGTGCCCACTTATGCGGGTCGTAGATCTTTATCTGTTTGTTGGGCTTGCCGCTCCAGTACTCTTCGTCCATAAAGGGTAGATATGCCTGAATGCCGGGGCAGATGAACGGGATTCGCTGTGCTTGCAAACGGTCGCGTTGGCGTTGCTCCAAATGGGTCTCCGAAATCACGACGGGAATACCGGATAGCTCCACGAGGCTTGCCTGAACTCGCTTGAGGTCGGGTAGCGCCGCGTGCCATGCCATTCGCATCATCAAAAATGAGGCCCCGCGATACGTTGCCTGCATGACTGTGATGGCGGGTCGTAGCGTGGGATGAATTTTGTGCCGATCTGGCCAAGGGATAGCAGTTATCTCGAGGCCGAGGGTCTCCCATAGGTAATCAAGCTCATCATCCATGTCGCCTCGATATCCGCGCGATAATTGGTGTCCTGATTGTGTCACTATTGACGGCGACCAGGATGCAACAATCTGCCAACGGTGGCTATGGTGCGCTTGCGGTATTTTGACCCCTTGCATGCGGTTTGGCTTCACAGGTCCTTCATGGGTCGGGGCAAATTGGCCGATTTTCAAAAAAGTTAAAAATGGGGCTTGCGCCGCCGTAGAACTTCCCGTATATTTCTTTCTTGCGCAAAGGTACAGCCGAGCGCAGCGATGCAGTCATTGGGATGTCGTCTAATGGCAGGACAGCGGATTCTGGTTCCGTCAATGGGGGTTCGACTCCCTCCATCCCAGCCATTGCATTTGCTACATATGGCCCGTTCGTCTAGCGGTTTAGGACGCCGCCCTCTCAAGGCGGAGATCACCAGTTCGAATCTGGTACGGGCTACCACAAAATGAACGCCCGGGCCTCGCAAGAGACCCGGGTTTTGTGTATTCACCACACACGCGGCATTTGTCGCGTTTCGTCCGGTTTGAGGAGTGGCCATGGACCTGCCCATCAGCTTGCAAGACATTACGTATGCCGAGAATTACCTGGCGCAGGGAGACTTGGCAACGGCGACGCCGCTGTTGGAACGTCTGGTTGAGCTCGCCGAGGAGTATATCGATGCCGAGTGCAAGACGGAGGAGAACCGCCAGTACTTTAGCTTCGATAGCAAGTTTGAGCGTCTGGCCTACCGTCGCGTGGAAAAGGATCCGCGCGAGCTGGTGCAGGTCGAGGTGCCCTTTGACCGTCTGTATTCCGACATGGCGTTTGCCTACATTCGCCAGCAGGATTACGTGAGTGCTCGTAATGCTTTGATGCAGGCCGTGCGCTGGGACCCCATGAACTGCAACTACCGACTGGATCTGGCCGAGCTGTTCCGTGCGCTCGAGGACAAGCAGGAGTGGGCTTCGCTTTCGTTTTCGGTGCTGGAGCGTGCGAGTGACGGCAAGTGCGCCGCCCGCGCTTACGCCAACTTGGGCCAGTATTTCCTTGAGCCCGAGACCGAGAACGTGTCGGCGGCCGTGGGCTGCGCGCGCCTGGCGCTGCGCTTGGCCCCTGGCGATGCGCATACGACGCGCCTGCTCAACAAAATCCATGCTGCCTATCCCGATGCCGCCGAGGAGAGTGACGAGCACGTGATGGGCGAGCTGGCGTTGCAGGGCGTACCGACCTCGCCTTCGGCCGAGATTGCCATTTGCCTCATCATGTGTGCGACCGATGCTGCGAGCGACGGTGACAAGCAGGAGGCTACGCGCCTGACGGTCCGTGCCCGCGACCTGGTGGGCGAGGAGGCATGCGCGGCGATCATTAAGCTGGTGCGCGAGAGCGATGCCGAGCTCAACGCCGAGCGCAAGGCAAAGCGCGCAGCTACGGGCAAGGGTTCCGATGGCGCCAAGGAGGCCGGCGATGCCCAGTAAGCGCGAGCGCAAGCTCATTTCTAAGAATCGTTCGGCACATCACGAGTACTTTATCGACGAGACGTTTGAGTGCGGCATTGAGCTGAGCGGCACCGAGGTCAAGTCGATTCGCGAGCGCGCCTGCCAGATCACTGACACCTTTGCGCTGATTCGTGGCGGCGAGTGCTGGCTGGTGGGCCTGCATATTCACCCTTACAGCCACGGTGGTGTGTGGAATCGTGATCCCGATCGCCGGCGTCGTCTGCTGCTGCATCGCAAGGAGATTGATTTTCTTGACGGCAAACTGCGCAACCGCGGCTATGCGCTGGTGCCGTTGGAGCTCTACTTTAATACCGATGGTCGCGTAAAGCTGCTGTTGGGCCTGGGCCGCGGCAAAAAGCTTTACGACAAGCGCGAAGACATGGCCAAGCGCGACGTTCAGCGCGAGATCGATCGTGCGCTTAAGGAGCGCAACCGCTAGGCACATGACTTGCGGGGAGGTGGCCTACTGCGATTGTCCCGCCTCCCTAACTGTTTTGACACATGTGTCTCAAAGGCGGCGTCCGTTATGGGCGTCGCCTTTTTTGTGGGTACATACATCCATGAGGTTCAATCCCGGGTTAGGGGAGTGGTCGTTATGGACAAAACTGCGTTCTTTACGATGCCGAGTGGCCTGTATGTGGTGAGTGCTGCGGCCGATGGGCTGCGTGCCGGCTGCGTCATCAACACGGCGGTGCAGGTGACGTCCACGCCGCCGCGCATCTCGGTTGCCGTGAATAAGGAAAATGTCACGTCTGGTGTTATCTCGTCTGCCAAGGCCTTTGCGCTGACCGTGATCGATCAGACGGCCGATATGCTCTACATTGGCAACTTTGGATTCCGTACTAGCAGCGACTATGACAAATTTGCCAAGTACGAGACGCGCGAGACCGCGCTGGGCATGCCTTATGTTCCCGAGCATGCGGCGGCCTTGTTTAGCTGCCGTCTGATCGACACTGTTGACGTGGGCACGCACCTGCTCTTTGTTGGCGAGGTCGAGGAGGCCGAGCGCCTGAGCGACGAGACGCCGCTCACCTACGATTACTACCATAAGGTCCTGAAGGGCAAGACGCCTCCGAAGGCGTCCTCGTATCAAGGCTAGAAATGTTTTAAAAATACTTGCATTATATTATTGAGAATATATACTAATAAGCAAGTACACCAGCAGTCACGTTCGAGAGGAGAACATCATGGCTGAGGAGAAGAAGACGTATAAGTTCGTGTGCATCGTTTGCGGTTATGAGGTTGAGGTCGACACGCCCGAGCTGCCCGAGGATTACGTGTGCCCGGTCTGCGGCGTCGGTCCCGATCAGTTTGAGCTCGTCGAGGAGTAACTCGCAGGCACACGACTTGCAGCAACATATAGCTCTGTCCAAGGGCCCCGGTCGGATATCCCGGCCGGGGTCCTTTTGATCCCTTGGGGACGGAGGAAAACGGATCACGGCTGCTGTTAGCCGATCCAGTCTGTCGTGAGTCCGGCCGACCTTTTGTCTCAATCTGTAACATCTAGCAGTGAAAACGGGGTCTATGTGTTACAGATTGAGACAAACGGAGCTGTCCCTCGGAATGATCTTGATCTGTAACATCTAGACATCAAAAGCGTGTCTATCTGTTACAGATCAAGACGTTTGCCTGGGTAGGTGCTCCGCCCCATTACATCCCCGTTAGCAGCACGACATCGAGAATCGTCACGATGGCACCGATCCCCACGAGCAACGCGTTGAGCGGGCGCGAGTTGGCGTATTTGCCCATGACGCGGGGCGAACTGGTGAGTCGTATGAGCACAAAGACCGTAATCGGCAGCTGAAGCGACAGCAGCGCCTGACTCCAAATGAGACCCTCAAAAGGATTCGGGACGACCAGGCACGCCGCCACTGCGCCGACGAAACAGGCCGCCACCCCGATCGAGGAATGTCGGTCGTGGATGTCGTATTCCTCGTCGAACATGCCCGCGGTGATGGTGCCCGCCGCCATGCCCGCCGTCACGCTGCTCGATATGCCCGCAAACAGCAGTGCCACCGCAAAGATGATTGAGCTTGCCGGGCCCAGAATGGGGAAGAGCGTGGCCGCTGCGACGGCGAGGTCGTCTACGACAATGCCGTGCGCAAAGAAGGTCGTTGCGGCCAGGATGACCATGGCCGAGTTGATTGCCCAGCCCACGCCCATCGAAAAGAGCGTGTCGAAGAGCTCGTAGCGCAGACGTTCTTCGATAACTCGCTCGCCTTGGCCTTCGAAGTGCATGGATTGGATGACTTCGGAGTGCAGGAAGAGGTTGTGGGGCATAACGACCGCGCCTAGGACGCTTACGATAATCGCGGCCGAGCCGGTGGGCATACTGGGTGTGATCCAGCTTGTGGCGGCTTGCGGCCAGTCGACCTTGACTAGTGCAAGCTCGGCTAAAAACGAGAGTCCCACCACGCCCACGAAGGCGATGATCCATCGCTCGGCGCGTTTGTAGGAGCTTGTCATGAGCATGGCAATCGATGCCGCCGCGACGATGATGCAGCCGGCGCGCACGGGCAGGCCAAAGAGCATTTGAAGCGCGATCGCACCGCCCAGGACTTCGGCCATGGCGGTGGCGATGGTCGCAAGATAGGCACTGGCGAGCACCGTGCGCCCAACGAAGCGGGGGAGGTAACGTGTCGTGGCCTCGGCAAGACAGGCGCCCGTGGCGATACCCAGGTGTGCAGCGTTGTGCTGCAGCACGATGAGCATGATCGTGGACAGCGTGACGATCCACAGCAGCGCGTAACCAAACTGCGAGCCCGCGGCCATATTGGAGGCCCAGTTGCCCGGGTCGATAAAGCCGACGGTCACGAGCAGTCCGGGGCCGATATGCCGTGCTATGTCGAGTCCTCCGTGGCCACCGGTGCGCGGGGAGCCAAAGTGTTGTTTGAGATGGTTGATCATGGTGCGCTCCTGCGTGCCGTTTGCTTGACGCCGCAAAGGATACCCGTTTTAGGCTCAAAAGTTAACCAAGACTGACAAAATTGCTGTATTTGAATAGGATGGTGAAAGGGGACTGCCGAAATGTCTTGATCTGTAACAACTAGGGATGGAAATTGGGCCTAGGTGTTACAGATCAAGACAGGAAGAAATGGTCCTATGGAATATCTCGATCTGTAACAGCTGACCGCCAAAACCGGTCCTTCGTGTTACAGATTGAGACATTCGGAACCGTCTCTCAAAAACATCTCAATCTGTAACAGTTAGTCGTCGAAATTGGGTCTTCCTGTTACAGATTGAGATGTTTGAAGCGGTGAGCTTACGGGCCGAACCTGGGGCCCTTGTTGTCGCCCTTGAGGTCGGCGGTGTCCACTCGTAGGGCGCGCGTTACGCGATTGTTTCGAAACGGGCGGGAAACACAACGGGCCGGCGATGCTCCTAGTATGCCTATTCAACTGACTGTCTAATATCTAGGGGAGGATCGCGATGCAGGCAGATTCCGCTCAGCAGCAGGGCCTTTATCGCCCCGAATTCGACCACGACGCATGTGGCATCGGCGCGCTTGCCGATATCAACGGTGAGCGCCATCACCAGATCCTGGACGACGCACTGTCCATTCTGGTCAACTTGGAGCACCGCGGCGGCACGGGACTCGAGAAGAACACCGGCGACGGCGCTGGCATCCTGTTCCAGGTTCCGCATCACTTTTTCCGTAAAGAGGCTCAAAAGTGCGGCCAGATTCTGCCGGCAGAGGGCGACTATGGCGTGGCCATGTTGTTCTTTCCGCAGGACGACAAGGGCGTAGAGGATGCCCGCCGCGTGTTTGAGGAGGGCTGCGCCGAGGCCGGCGTGCCGCTGCTCTTTTGGCGCGAGGTGCCGGTCGACCCGCACGACCTGGGCGAGACGGCCCGCGCCTGCATGCCCACTATCCTGCAGGCCTTCCTGGGCCGTCCGGACGACACGCCCGCCGGCGATGCCTTCGAGCGCCGCCTGTACGTGTGCCGCCGCACCATCGAAAAGAAGGCCGACGCCGAGTTTGCCCTGCGCGACAAGATCTTCTACGTGTGCTCCATGAGCTCGCGCACCATCGTGTACAAGGGCATGCTGGTCGCCACGCAGATGCGCCGCTTCTTCATCGACCTCAACGACGCCGCCGTCAAGACGGCCGTGGCGCTCGTCCACTCGCGCTACTCCACCAACACCACGCCCAGCTGGGAGCGCGCGCACCCCAACCGCTTTATCATCCACAACGGCGAGATCAACACCCTCAAGGGCAACGTCAACTGGATTCGCGCCCGCGAACCCAACCTGTACAGCCCCGTGCTGCAGCACGATCTTGAGCGCGTGATGCCCATCATCAACCGCGAGGGCTCCGACTCCGCGATTCTGGACAATGTGCTTGAGTTTTTGGTCATGAACGGTCGTCCGCTCACGCGTGCCGCATCCATGCTGCTGCCCGAGCCGTGGGACCACAACGACAGCCTGAGTGAGGAGTGCCGCGCCTACGACGCTTACCAGTCCATGCTCATGGAGCCGTGGGATGGCCCGGCGGCCATCGCCTTTACCGACGGTCGCACGCTGGGTGCCGCCCTCGACCGTAACGGCCTGCGTCCCGCCCGCTACTATGTGACGCGCGACGGTCGCTTTATGCTGGCGAGCGAGGTGGGCACCATCGAGGTGAGCCCCGAGAACATCCTGACGAGCGGCTGCCTAGGACCGGGCCAGATGCTCGAGGTCGACTTTGCCCGCGGGCGCGTCATCTACAACGATGAGCTGCGTGCCCGTTACGCCAAGGAAAAGCCCTACCGTGATTGGATTGCCGAGGAGACGCTAACCGTTGACGCGCTCGATGAGCCCGTTGCGGCAACGCCCGCCGAGGACGCCGAGGTGCCCGCCGCCGTGCGTATGGCCAAGCTCGGCTACCACTGGGATGACGTCGACGAGGTCGTGCGTCCCATGGCCCAGCAGGGCAAGGCGCCGCTCGCCTCGATGGGCATCGATGCGCCGCTGGCCTGCCTGTCCAAGAAGACGCGCTCGTTCTACGACTACTTCTATCAGCTGTTCGCCCAGGTCACGAACCCGCCGATCGACGCCCTGCGCGAGCATATGGTCACCTCGACCACGCTCTACCTGGGCAATCACGGCAACCTGCTCGAGGACTCCCGCGCGGCTTGCCAGCTGGTGCGCCTGGAGCGCCCGCTGCTGAGCGAGGAGGAGTTCGACCGCATTTGCGCGATTGACCGTGTTGGCTTTAAGACCCGCCGGTTCCGTGCCGTCTACCGCCGCGATGCCGGCGAGGGCGCGCTGCAGGCTGCGCTCAAGCAGCTTGCCGAAGACGTCGAGGCTGCGGTTCGCGATGGCGTGAACATCGTGGTGCTGAGCGATCGCGCCGGAGCGGGCGAGGTGCCCGTGCCGTCGCTGCTCGCCGTGGGCTGCGTGCACAACCACCTGATCCGTGCCGGCGTGCGCACCTTTGCCGATATCGTGGTGGAGTGCGGCGACGCCGTGTCCCCGCACGACTTTGCGGCGCTGGTGGGCTACTCCGCAAGCGGCATCTATCCGTACAACGCGCATGCGTGCATCCGCGATCTGGCGGCACGCGGCGATCTGGACGTGACGGCCGAGCAGGGCATCGCCAATTACAACAAGGCCGCGACGGCGGGCATCGTCTCCATCATGTCCAAGATGGGCATCTCCACGGTGCAGAGCTACCATTCGGCGCAGATCTTCGAGGCCGTGGGCTTTACGCCCGAGTTCGTCAACGCGTACTTTGCCGGCACGGTGAGCCGTGTGGGCGGTATGGGTGTCGAGGACGTCGAGCGCGAGCAGAACGAACGCTACGACGCCGCGCTCGCCATCCTTAAGAGCTCGGCTCCCGATCAGCTGCCCACACTGGGTCTGACTAAGTGGCGCCCGCTCGGCGGCGAGGATCACCTCATCGATCCGCAGACTGTCTACTTGCTGCAGACCGCCTGCCGTGAGGACAGCTACGACACCTTTAAGGAGTACAGCGCCCGCCTGCACCGCACCGGCCGTGCCGTGCGCCTGCGCGACCTGCTCGACTTTGATGCCAGCGGCCGCACCCCGGTTTCGCTCGACGAGGTGGAACCTGCGCTCAATATCGTCCGCCGCTTTAACACCGGCGCCATGTCGTATGGCTCCATCAGCAAAGAGGCGCACGAGTGCATGGCCATCGCCATGAACCGCCTGCACGGTCGTTCCAACTCGGGCGAGGGCGGCGAGGATCCGCGTCGCGAGACCCCGCTGGCCAACGGTGACTCCAAGAATTCCGCCATCAAGCAGGTGGCAAGCGCGCGCTTTGGCGTGACGAGCCGCTACCTGTGCAGCGCCTTCGAGATTCAGATCAAGATGGCCCAGGGCGCCAAGCCCGGTGAGGGCGGTCACCTGCCCGGCAAGAAGGTCTACCCCTGGATTGCCGAGGTCCGTCAGTCCACGCCCGGCATCGGCCTGATTTCGCCTCCGCCGCACCACGACATCTACTCCATCGAGGACCTGGCGGAGCTTATCTTCGATCTTAAGAACGCCAACCCCGGCGCGCGCGTGTCGGTCAAGCTGGTCAGCGAGGCCGGCGTCGGCACCATCGCCACCGGCGTGGCCAAGGGCGCTGCCGACAAGATTTTGATCAGCGGCCACAATGGCGGCTCGGGTGCCGCTGCGCGCGACTCTATCTGGCACGCGGGTCTGCCGCTGGAGCTTGGCCTTGCCGAGGCCCAGCAGACGCTGCTGCAAAACGGTTTGCGCTCACGCGTGGTGCTCGAGGCCGATGGCAAGCTCATGGACGGCACCGACGTCGCCGTCGCCTGCCTGCTGGGTGCCGAGGAGTTTGGCTTTGCGACCATGCCGCTCATCTCCATGGGCTGCCTCATGCAGCGCGACTGCCAGCAGGATACCTGCCCGGCCGGCATCGCTACGCAAAACTGCCGCCTGCGTCGCGGCTTCCGCGGCAAGCCAGAGCACGTCGAGCACTTTATGCTCTTTGTTGCCGAGCAGCTGCGCGAGGTCATGGCGAGCCTGGGCTTCCGCACCATCGATGAGATGGTCGGCCATCCCGAGTGCTTGCGCCAGATCGAGGTCCCGGGCAACCGCAAGGCCAACCTGCTCGATCTGTCGCCCGTGCTGGCGAGTGCGACCTGTGAGTTTGGTGCCCATATCCCGGGTGCCGACGGCCGTCACTTCCTGCCCCAGATGGCTGCGGACAGCGAGCTCGACAAGACGCTCGACTCCACGTTGTTTGTGCCCTATACGGCCGATGCCCGTGCGCACCTGCGTCCGATTCGCTTCCGCGCCGACATCGCCAACGTCAACCGCTGCGTGGGCACCATTTTGGGCAACGCGGTGACCAAGGCGCATCCCGAGGGCCTGCCCGCCGGCTCCATTACCATCGATTGCGATGGTTCAGCCGGTCAGAGCTTTGGCGCGTTCCTTCCGCGTGGCATTACGCTCAACGTGTGCGGCGACGCCAACGACTACTTTGGCAAGGGCCTTTCGGGCGGCGAGGTGTCGGTGCGCCCCAACCCGCATGCGACCTATAAGTTCGACGAGAACATCATTGTGGGCAACGTTGCGTTCTTTGGCGCTACGAGCGGCCGCGGCTTCATCAACGGTCTGGCCGGCCAGCGCTTTGGCGTACGCAACTCCGGTGCCACCGTGGTGGTCGAGGGCTGCGGCAACCATGGCTGCGAGTACATGACGGGCGGTCTGGCGCTCATCCTGGGCGAGGTCGGGCAGAACTTCGCCGCCGGTATGACGGGTGGCGTGGCTTATGTCTTTGACCAATACGGCACGCTCGATGCCCGTGTGAACCACGAGAGCGTTGAGCTTAAAGCCCCGACGGCCGGCGAGCTGGCGCAGATTCGCGAGCTCATCCAGGAGCACGTGGACGTGACGCAGAGCCCGCGCGGCATTAAGCTGCTCTACAGCTTTGAGACGATGAGCAAACACTTTGTGAAGGTCATTCCGACCGAGTACGAGCGCGTGCTGGCGATTGTCGCCGCCGCCGAGGCCGTCGGCAAGACGCATGCGCAGGCCGAGGAGCTGGCGTTTGACATTGTGACCGGTCGCGCGAGTGACGCGGATGTTGCTCGCTTCGATGTTGCGGGCGGTGCTGCGGGTGCTGCGTCCGTGGCTGCCAGCTCTGTTGCTTCGACCAAGAAGGAGGCGTAAGTGCCATGGGTAAGCCCGGTGCTTTTCTTGATATCGATCGCGTGACCCATGAGCTGCGCCCCGTGGAGGAGCGCAGCCGCGATTTCGATCCGCTGTACGTGGAGCTCGACGACGACGCGCGCCGTGCCCAGGCGAGTCGCTGCATGATGTGCGGTGTGGCGTTTTGTCAGATGGGCGCGAGCTTTGGCAAGGCACGCCCGAGTGGCTGCCCGCTGCACAACCTGATTCCCGAGTGGAATGAGCTGGTGTACCGCGGCCGCTGGGACGAGGCTGCCGAGCGCCTGTCGCTCACCTCGCCCATGCCCGAGTTCACGAGCCGCGTGTGCCCAGCGCTGTGCGAGGCCGCGTGCAACCTGGGCTCGGTCGACGGCCAGCCCACGACGATTCACGACAACGAGCGCGCGATCAGCGACCATGAGTGGGCAAATGGCGGTCCGCGCCGCTTTGAGCCGGCGGGGGAGGGCGCACCCACGGTTGCCGTGGTGGGCTCCGGTCCTGCTGGTCTGGTGGCAGCATGGGAGCTTGCGCGTCGCGGTGCCCGCGTGACGGTGTTTGAGCGTGACGACCGCCCGGGCGGCCTGCTCATGTACGGCATTCCCAACATGAAGCTCGAGAAGTCCGTTGTCGAGCGTCGCGTGGCACTTATGCGCGAGCTGGGCATTGTGTTCGAGCTGGGTGCTGACGTGAGCGATCCCAAGGTTACCGCCAAGCTCGACGACTTTGACGCCGTCGTGGTGGCTGCCGGCGCCCGCGCCCCGCGTGGGCTTTCGGCTGCGAACATCGATGCGCCCGGCGTGGTGTATGCCGTGGACTACCTGACGGCTTCGACCATCTCGGTGCTCGATGGCGGCGAGCCCGCGGTGAACGCGCGCGGCCTGGACGTTGTGGTCATTGGCGGCGGCGATACCGGCAACGACTGCGTGGGCACCGCAGTACGTCAGGGTGCGCGCAGCGTGCGCCAGTTTGAGTTCTTGCCGGCGGCGCCTGATGCGCGCGCGGCGAGCAACCCCTGGCCGCAGTGGCCCAACGTTAAGAAGACCGATTACGGCCAGCAGGAGGCCATCGCTGCCATGGGCGGCGAGATGCGCGCCTGGGGTGTGGATACGCTCGAGGTACTGTTGGACAAGAAGGGCGCGGCCGCGGGCCTGCGCGTGGTCGATCTGGATTGGTCGGCTGGCAAGCCCGAGCGCATCGCGGGCTCCGAGCACGAGGTGCCGGCCCAGCTGGTGTTCATCGCCTGCGGCTTTACGGGTCCCGAGCATGGCGTGTTCGACGCCGTTGGCGTGCCTGTTGCCACCGCTGGTCGTCCGCTGCCGGTGATGGCTGCCGAGGGCTCGCACCTTGCGGCCCGTGTCGACGGCGTCGCCGCGGATGCCGCGCCGGTGTATGTGGCGGGTGATGCTCGCAACGGCAGCTCGCTCGTGGTGAACGCCATGGCCGATGCCCTGGCCTGCGCAGCCGAAGTCGCCGATGCGCTGGAGCTGTAAAGAAGTCATTTAAGAACGTCCCCAATGACTAGTCATTTTTTTGTCTAGTCGTTGGGGACATTTTTTTGCGAGCGATTTGCCCGTTTGTCGACGTACGGGTGTTCATTTGTCGACTTCTTGGGCCGTGGTCACCTGTTGTTTCTGTGGTGGCTGTGGGTATCTGGCTCAAAAGGGCGGGTTGTCCGTCTATGTTTACCTGCCGTTTTGTTGCGGTGCGCATTTTCGGTCAAGCTTTTCGTCAAGTGTTTGGTCAGCATCTGGTTTGCAGCCGGAGGCCTATTTTGCCCGCGCTGGTCGTGGCCGACCATCCTCCTCGTAAGCTCAAATTGAGGTCCATCAGTTTGAGGAGGATGCCATGACTGACCACGCTTTAGATCGAGCGCAGCTGGCCGAAGCCGTCGGCAACGATATTGCCGACATGGCCCATTTTTGGATGCTGCGGAAGTTCCAGTTTTTGGAGCCGGCGCGCGAACAGTTCGAGATCATTGTCGACCCGTGGCTCAGCTATTGCACCGAGCCTTCGCAAAACGAAATCATGGCCTACAACATGGCATTTACCGATTGGCTGCTCTTCGAGCGCCCCTATCGCCATGGCAAGACGCTGCTCGAGCTGTATGTTGACGAGCCGCCGGCATCGCTTTCGCCTGCCTCGCTCAAGCGGCTCGAGCAGGTACGCGACACGCAGTATTTCTCGCGCTTTGGCATTTTGGACAAGGATCCTGCGACTGGTATGGTCGCGCTGAAGGACACGCGCACCGACCGTCGCTTTGATGTCTACGACCCGCATATCGTGCAAAAGGAGCATTGGAGCGACGGCGCGATTGCGGTGCGCCTCGCCTGCGTCGACGATGTCTGGCTGACGGCGGGACAACTCTATCTGTATGACATCGCGCGCCTGAGCGACACGGCGGTCGATGGACCGGGTGCGGTGCATCCGGAGGACCTGCAGGACGGCTTTGACACCTCGTGCATCAGCTTCTTTTTGCGCCTGGTCCGCGACATCATGGGCGCCCAGGGGCGGTACGTAAAGTCGCTCAACATCTACGAGCAGGAGTGGGAGTAGGGGATGTTACTGGTGTCGCTCTGCTGCCCCTGACTTTGTCTCAATCTGTAACGTTTGGCGGCTGTTTAGGCCCGTAACTGTTACAGATTGAGATGTTCGGCAACGGGCTGGGGGAATGTCTCAATCTGTAACATCTACGGGCTAAAAGTCGACCTAGCTGTTACAGATTGAGACAAAGGCTGGACGCGGTGCCGAAAGATCTTGTTCTGTAACAACTAGAGGCTCAAAGACTGTCTTTCTGTTACAGATCAAGACATTTGTCAGCGGAGGTAACGGTGACGAAGGTCCATTTGTCTGACGTGGTGGTGATGGAAGTGTCTAATACCGTTCTCAAACACAAACATACGACTCGCAACACGTTGGCGCGGAACAGGATGCTCGCGCGGCTCACGGAGACGGCCAAGCAAGGTGCGCTGTTCGCAACGCATGACAATACCGAGCTCATGTGGCTGCGACGCCATGTTGGAACCGACGATATCGCGGAGCCCGAGCCGTACCTGTTCTGTTTTCAGCATGATTGGGATGCATTGACGTCGGCGGAGCGAGCGCTGAGGACTATCAAAGGGCTTGCGGAATTTCATCCCGATTGGGCGTTTTGGGGCTATGACGCGGCGCTTTTGTGGGGTTTGGAGGTGCCGAATGATCTGCTCGGGCCGCGCTTTCTTGTTAAGACGGGTTGTTCGGTGACGTTGAGCAGCGGGTGCAGGTTGTTGCGTCCGCAGATGGCGGGCGCGCTCGAGCGTGTTGATGGCGTGCGGGTGACGTCGTTTTGGCGCACGGTGGAGGATTGCTTACTGCGTGCGCCGTTCTCCTACGGGTTGGCGATTGCCGATTCTGCACTGCGGGCGAAAGGCGTATCACGTTGGGATTTGTGCGAGCGCCTCCGCGCCGATTGCGAGGGCAGGCGAGGGTATCGCAGGGCACAGGTGATTGCGTCGTATGCGGACGGGCTGTCCGAAAACGGCGGCGAGTCTCGGTTCCGAGCGTTCTTTATTGCGTACGGCTTTCCAGTTCCGGAGCTGCAGGTTGAGTTTCGCGACCCGCTCGATCCGAGCCAGGTATTTCGCGTCGACTATTTTTGGCAGCTCGAGGACGGGACGTGTGTCATCGGCGAGCTCGACGGAAAGGGGAAGTACACCCTGCAGAGCGGCGGGGGCCGGGAGTCGGTAGACCCATTCGTGGCAGAGCGTCAGCGGGAATCTCATCTGACAATGCTCGGGCACAAGGTGCTTCGGTTTACGTTTGATGAGCTCAAGAATCCGGGGAAGCTGGTTGAGAAGATGAGGTTAGCGGGTATTCCGCGACGGCCCGATTTGGCTGAGGAGTGGAGACGTCGGTGGTATGGGCGCTGAGAGGTTTTGTCTTGATCTGTAACGTTTAGAAGTTGTTTGAGTTCGTAATTGTTACAGATCGAGACAAACCGGTGAAACGTCGACCGAATGTCTCGATCTGTAACATCAAGGGGCCCAACAACCCTGTATCTGTTACAGATCGAGATATTTCCCTGGTGTCGCTGGGGTGGGACTGCAGCATATTCCGTCTCCCACATCCCCTCTTCCCTCCGTTAACCGATGCGTCTGCAGCAATCCAGCGGGACTAGGTGATAATGGACAAATGTTCAAGTTAATCGTGAGGGAGGAGCTCGATATGGCGTCTGCCGATCGTTCCACGTTGTTTATCAATGCGACCATTCTGGATGGCTCGGAGCATATGGAGCCGCAACCCGATATGGCCGTGACTGTTGAGCGCGGCGTCATCACCTGGATGGGGCCGAGTGCTGTGGCGCAGGCGCCCGCGGGTGCCGAGGTTATCGACCTGGGCGGTGCGTATCTCATGCCCGGTCTCATCAATATGCACGTGCACCTGTGCGGCTCGGGCAAGCCTGTCTCGGCCGGCGATGCGGGCGCGCTGATGAAGAAGCTCGATAATCCCGTGGGGCGCGCCATCGTGCGCCATATTCTTAAGGGCAGCGCCCAACAACAACTGGCAAGTGGCGTGACCACGGTGCGCGGCGCGGGCGATCCGCTGTTTGCCGATCTGGCCGTGCGCGATGCTATCGATGCCGGCAAGTATCAAGGTCCTCGCCTGGTGGCGCCGGGAACGGGCGTCACGGTGCCGGGCGGCCATGGTGCGGGCTTGTTCGCCCAGGTGGCCAACAGTCCCGCCGAGGCAGCCGAACAGGTGCGCGACCTGTATGCGCGTGGTGCCGACGTCATTAAGCTGTTCGTGACGGGCGGCGTGTTCGACGCTACCGAGGTGGGCGAGCCGGGCGTGCTGCGCATGCCGGTCGAGGTTGCCGCGGCGGCGTGCAAGGCTGCGCACGAGGTGAGTCTGCCGGTTATGGCCCATGTCGAGAGTACCGAGGGCGTGAAGGCCGCGCTTGAGGCCGGCGTTGACACGATTGAGCACGGCGCTCCGTTGTCGCCCGAGATTCTGGAGCTGTACCGTGGCGCCGCGGGCACGCAACTCGAGGGGCGTGCGCCCAGTGTTACCTGCACTATCAGCCCGGCGCTGCCGTTTGTATTGCTCGACCCGAAAAAGACCCATTCGACCGATACGCAAAAGAAGAACGGCGATATCGTGTGCTCGGGCATTATCGAGAGCGCCCGTGCCGCACTGGAAGCTGGCGTTAAGGTGGGCCTGGGTACGGACTCGAGCTGCCCGTTCGTGACGCAGTACGACATGTGGCGTGAGGTGGCCTATTTTGCCAAGTATGTCGGCGTGAGCAACGCCTTCGCACTGCATACGGCTACGCAAGTCAACGCCGAGCTGCTGGGGCTGGACGGCGAGACTGGCACGATCGAGTGCGGCAAGGCCGCCGATATCTTGGTGACGCGCGAGAACCCGCTCGATGACCTGTGCGCTCTGCGTGAGCCGATGCACGTGATGTGTCGCGGCGATCTGGTGTGCAAACTCAAGGTGAAGCGCATCCCCGAGGTGGATGCCGAGCTCGACGCGATTATGGCCATGCCAGCCGAAGCGCTGGCTGAGGAGCTGGCCCGCGACGGCGTAGCATAGGTGTGACAAAGGGACAGCTCCGTTGTCGCATACAAAAAGCCGAGGTCTCAGCGCGAGGCCTCGGCTTTTATTTGTCCTATGGTATGGCGGCTAGGAGCGCGTCTCCATCTTGGCGTGGCACTTGGGGCAGGTGACGCGGATCTTGCCCTTGCCCTTGGGGACGGAGAGCATCTGGCCGCAGTTGGGGCACTTGAGATAGGCCGTGGTCTTGCGGCCCTTCCACATCTTCTTGGCCGTGCGCTTGGCACGCTCAAAGTCTTCCTTACTGGTGCCGGCCGCACGTGAGGTGCTGGCCGCTGCGGTTCCGCCGCCCAAGCTGGCGACGAATTTGCCCAGGCAGGGGACGTTTGCAGTCGCGGCGACAAAGGCCTCGTTCTCCTTGTGACGTGCGTCGATATTTTTGGACAGGCCGCGCAGCACGCCAATCACGATTACGGCGATGGCAATCCAGCTGAGCCACTGGATGCGGGCTATCGATCCGATCATCGCGATGATGATGCCGGCAAAACCCATCACGATGGTGAGTTCATCGGCACCATTGCGACCCTTCATAAAGTCATTCATGCAAATTGCCTTTCGTTCGATATGCTGCACGCCTTTATACCCGATTTAGAGCAAGGGGGACAGGTTAATCTGCACCAATGTGGTGCAAACATACCTGTCCCCGGAATACCAAGACGGTGCAAACGTACCTGTCCCCAATGCCCCAATTACTTGGAGAGTTTGTCGACGACGCGTTCGATTTCGGCGAGTTTGGCGGCTTTGAGGTCTTCGTCGCCCGATTCGATTGCCGAAGTCACGCAGCCCTCGATATGCGCCTTGAGCACGTCGGCGTTAATGCGCGCGAGGAGCGCCTGTGTGGCCATGAGCTGCGTGGAGATATCGACGCAGTAGCGGTCCTCCTCGACCATCCGCAGGATGCCGTCGATCTGACCGCGTGCCGTCTTGAGCATGCGGGTCACCGATTTATGGTCTGCCATCATGTCGGGTCCTCGTTTCTGGTCGATCTTCCGGATGTCCCCGTCAGTTGCGGTGAAATACGGACCGTTTAAAGGCCTAGGGCGGCACAACAGTCCGTATTTCACCGCAACTTCTGAGGATTCAGTAGGCAGCGACTGCTATGCGGCGGTCACAGACAGGGCGTGGAATTTCTCGCCCGCGGCCTCGACAGCGGCGGCGAGTTGCTCGGCGGTTACGGTGTCGGCGCACTCAACCTGGACGGTCTGGGTCTCGTGATCGGCGTCGGCGTCGGTCACGCCGGCAACGTTGAGCAGTGCCGTCTCGACAGTAGCGTCGCAGTGGCCGCACATGAGGCCGGAAGTCTTGATTGTGTAACGCATGGGTATTCCTCCCTGTTGTGTCGGCTTTCCCAGGCACCCGACCTTGACCTTCAAGCCGTCGCTCGCGTACCAAAGTGCGCGTCGCTCCTCTTTCGGGTCAATCTCGGGCGTCTGGAAAACCCGTTCTAGATGGACTTAATGGTGAGCCTATTTTGCCACTTTTGGCTTAAAGGATTTTAAGCGCAGCGCATTGCTTACGACGCAGACACTCGACAGGCTCATGGCCGCGGCGCCAAACATCGGCGAGAGCTGCCAACCGGTGAGGGGGAAGAACACGCCCGCCGCCAGCGGAATGCCGATGCCGTTGTAGAACAGCGCCCAGAACAGGTCCTGCTTGATGTTGCGAATTGTGGCGCGCGACAGCTCGATGGCACGGGCGACGTCCATGAGGTCGCTGCGCATGAGTACCACGTCGGCGCCCTCCTTGGCGATGTCTGCGCCGGTGCCGATAGCAAGGCCCACGTCGGCGCGCGCCAGGGCGGGGGAGTCATTGATACCGTCGCCCACCATGGCGACCTTGCTGCCCGCATCCTGCAGCTCGCGTACGTGGTGCTCCTTGTCGGCGGGGAGGACGTCGGCGATGACCTGTTCGCTGCTCAGCCCCACGCGGCGGGCGATTGCTTCGGCGGTGACTCGGTTGTCGCCGGTGAGCATGCGCACGTCGACGCCAAGCGAGCGCAGTGCGGCGATGGCTCCGGCACTCGTTTCCTTGACCTCGTCAGCCACGGCAATGGTGCCGGCGAGCTCGCCGTTCTTGGCAAAGAACAGCGGCGTCTTGCCCTCGGCGGCGAACTGTTCGGCAAGACCCGCGGGCACCTTCGCGCCCAGCTCGTTCATCAGGCGCATATTGCCGGCGGCAATGGCGTTTTGCCCCTCGCGCGCCGTAACGCCTCGCCCGGGCACGGCGGCAAAGTCCTCGACGGCGCGCGCGACAATCCCTCGCGTCTCGCACTCGGCCATAATCGCCTCGGCCAGCGGGTGTTCGCTTGAGCGCTCCAGCGCGGCGGCCAGCTTGAGTAGCGCCTTTTCGCTCATGGCGGGCGATCCGTCGGCGCGCGTGGCTACCACGATATCGGTCACGGCAGGCTTGCCGCGAGTGACCGTTCCCGTCTTATCGAGCACCACGGTGCCCACGCTGCGCAGATTCTCCAGCGCCTCGGCGCTCTTGAACAGAATGCCCATCTCGGCGCCCTTGCCGGTGCCGACCATAATAGCGACGGGCGTGGCCAGACCCAATGCGCACGGACAGCTGATCACCAGCACAGCGACGGCGGAGGTGAGCGCTTCGTTCACGCTACCGGTCAGTGCCATCCACGCCACGAAGGTCATGGCCGAGATCACGAATACCACGGGCACGAACACGCCGGCGACCTTGTCGGCCATGCGGGCGATGGGCGCCTTGGTGGCGTTGGCGTCCTCGACGAGCTGGATAATCTTGGCGAGCGACGTGTCGGCGCCCACGCGTGTGGCACGGAAGGCAAACGAGCCGGTGCGGTTGACAGTGGCGGCGTTGACGGTGTCGCCGGCGGTCTTTTCCACGGGGATGGACTCGCCGGTGAGCGCGCTCTCGTCCACGGCCGAGCTGCCCTCGAGCACCACGCCATCGACAGGGATGGACTCGCCGGGGCGCACACGCAGCACCTGGCCGGGCAGAATGGCATCGACGTCGACGGTGGCCTCGCTGCCGTCCTCTGCCACGACGGTCGCGGTCTTGGGTGCTAAGTCGATGAGCGCCTCGATAGCGCCGCCGGTCTTGGACTTGCTGCGCGTCTCGAGGTATTTGCCCACGGTGACGAGCGACAGGATGGTGCCAGCGCTCTCAAAATACAGGTTGTCCATGCTCGTCATCATGGCCTCGTGCACCTGACCTGCGGCTAGCTGGTCGGCCATGATGAACATGGCGTAGAGCGACCAGGCGATGGAGGCGGTGGCGCCCACGGCAATAAGGGCGTCCATGGTGGGCGCGCCGTGCGCGAGCGATTTAAACCCGTTGATAAAGTACGCGTCGTTGACGTAGACGATGGGAATGAGCAGGACGAGCTCGGTGAGCGCGAGCGTCATGCTGTGGGTGTGGTCGGTGAAGATGCCGGGCAGCGGCCAGCCGAGCATGTGCCCCATGCCTATGTAGAACAGTGGGATGAGGAATACGATCGAGACGATGAGGCGGGTGCGCATGGCAGAGGCGGCGGCCTCCAACTTTTTGGTCGGTGACTCCATATGGGCGGCGCCGGACCTGGCTTGCGCACTTCCGCTTTGGACAGCGTCGGTGTCCGTGCTGATGGGTGAGGCCGAGTAGCCCGCGCGGTCGACAGCGGTGCAGATGTCGTCGGGGGAGACCTGCGCAGGGTCGTAGTCCACCAGCATAGAGCCGGCGAGCAGATTGACCGCGACGCTTTGGACGCCGTCGAGCTTGCTCACGGCACGGTCCACGTGCGCTTGGCACGCGGCGCACGTCATACCGCCCACGTCAAACTTATCCTGAGCCATGGCTTCTCCTTTCTGTAATTTGGTGTTGGAATTGTTAACCTGCTGATACTATACACCCATACCCCCTGGGGGTATACAGTGGAGATTGAAATGTATGCCATTCTGTTATTGGCCGAGGTGATAGCCAGGTCGGCGGACCGTAGCCGGTCTAATGTCTCAATCTGTAACAACTAGACCCGTTTTTGTCGAGTAACTGTTACAGATCTAGATATTACATCGAGCCACAACTTAACGTCTCAATCTGTAACATCTGGGGACTGTTTTGCCTGCTAGATGTTACAGATCGAGACAAACCATTCGAGGGTAACCCGAACATCTCAATCTGTAACAGTAAGACCGATATTTGGGTCCTAGTTGTTACAGATCGAGACAATCTCGGAGCAGATGCCCCGGCTATACAACGTAAAACGCCGGGGCGCCCGCGAGATGGGCACCCCGGCGCATGCTGAGCAGGGTTTGCGAAGCAGTGGGAGGGAGGAGAAGCCGTCCTCCCGAAATCCCTACTCCTGACGACGTTTCTTGTCGGTTAGGAAGACGCCGGCGGCTACAAGCACGACGCCTCCGATGACAAACGTCTCACCGGCGAGCGCAGCTTTGTCGCCCGTGGTGGGAAGTGCCGAGTTGGCGGCCGTCTTGGCGTTGCCGGTAGACGGCTTTCCAGCAACCGGCTTAGCGGCAGCCTGCGTGATCTTGGCCTGCTCGGCCTTCGCTGCCTCTTGCTCCTGGCGGGCGATCTCGTCCTTCAGGGCTTGCTCGGCGGCTACGCGTTTTGCCTTCGCCTCGTTGTAGGCATTGAGCGCCGCGGTGTAGGCGGGCGTCGCAGCATCAAGGTCTGCCTGAGCGGCATCAAGTGCGGCCTTTGCGTTATGTTCTGCCTGCTTGGCGGCGACGCACTTGGCAAAGAGGGCATTGAGTGTATCGTTCGCGTTTGCATCGGAGCCGGTTGCGATGCCGTTTTCGACATTGACGGACTTGAGCTTTCCGAGAGCGGCGGCAGCGGCGTCCGGTGCGGCCTGAGAATTCTCGACCGCCTGCTCGGCGTTCGCTACGGCATCATTCGTCGCACTAAGAGCAGTTTCGGCCGCAGTCACTGCTGCGTCGGCGTCCTTCTTGGCTGCCTCGGCCGTGGCGAGATTATCGGCCGCGTTGTTCAACGCATCGGCATGTGCCTGCTTTGAAGCAAAGTCGTTTTCCGCCGTGGTCAGATCGCTCGCGGCGTGCTCCGCGGTCGCTGCCTTGGCCTCGACGCCGTCCTTGGCGATAGTGAGGGCCTGCTTCTTGGCAGCCGCGTCGCGCTCCGCCTTTTCAAGAGCGCTCTGGGCAGACGTCTGAGCCGCCGTGGCTTCATCGAGCGTTTGATGGGCCTTGTCAGCCTTCTCCTGGGCCGCAGCAACATCGGCAGAATACTTGGCAAGTTCCTTCCTTGCATCTTGCAGAGCCTGCTGCTTTAAGAGAGCCTCTGCCTTGGCGTCATCAACCTTCTTCTGACTCTGAGCGGCTTGCTCTTGCGATGCCTTAAGCTCGGCGCGCTTCTGGTTGACGACCTGCTCTGCGGGCGCCACGTTGCTTTGGGCGGCTTTAACCTGGTCTTCGGCTTCGACAACTTTTCCGTTTGCCTTGGCGAGATTCTGCCCTGCTTGAGCGACCTCGGCAGCGGCACCTGCCACGTTGCCATTTTCGGTGGCAAGGTTGCTGTTCGCGGTATCAACGCCTTCTCGCTTTTGAGCGACGAGGGTCTCTGCTGCCTTTACGGCATCGTCTTTCGATGCCGCTGTGCTGCGCTTTTGCTCAAGGTTCGCTTTTGCAGCGGCAAGGTTTTCGCTGGCCTTGGAGAGACTCAGCTGATACTGATCAAAGAGACTCTCGAGTTCATCGATTGAATATTCTTTCTCGTACGAACCGTAGTTGTCGTCAACCTCCAAGATGTAGGTATATGAGAGATGAGTTCCTCGAGAATTAATGCCGTATCCCATGGTTTTGGCGTCGGGCTGTACGATATTCAAATAGTGGCCGACGGTGCCAAAGCCTACCTTTTGCTCTCCGAATTCGGTGCCGTGGCTCCAGAAAGTATCCCAAGCATCTTTGGGGGCAATTTCGCCAAGGCCGGCTTTCGCTGCGGCCTGGTCAAATATAATCTTTTCCTCATCAACCCACTGGTGTGCGACATTTCTTTTCAAGTCATAGTTCCATGCGGCATTTTCGAATCGCGCATAGTCTGAATGGTCTAACATGGCGTCTGAGTAATTGGAGTTCGACTGAGCAATTGCCATCTGCTCGGCCGTCACCTTAAGCTCGCTAAGGCCGACGCTTTTGCGATATTCATTAATCTCGCGCAGCTTGCCAAACGAAAGCTTGGCGTTGTCGAGTGACGTGCCGTCCTTTTTATCGCCGATGGTCGTTGGGTTTAAGTCGCTCTGCTTATAGATGATGTCTGCAGCATCGTTGGCACCGATGAATTGGTAAAAGCCGATGACGCTCTGCGCCTCCGCCGTCGTAGCCTTATCGGCTGCCGCCTTGCACGTATCGTATGCTTTCTGTGCATCGACAACGGCTTGATCGGCGGCCGCCTGGTTTGTCTTGGCAGTTTCGAGCGCCTTGTCTGCTTGCTCCTTCTCGGCTTTTGCCTGGTCGACTTGTTTCTGAGCGGCCTTTGCCTTCTCCAGCTCGGCAGCATGCACCTGCTTTGCCGAGGTCAACTCCGATTGCGCCGCATCGGCTTTCGCCTGGGCTGCCGTTACATCATTTTCGGCTGCTGCGACTGTCTGCTTCTTGGCTTCGAGCTCGCTTTCGGCACCGGTGAGGGCGTCCCGCTTGGATGCAACGTCACTATTTGCCTGAGAAAGACCTGCTTCGGCAGTCGCCTGCTGCTGCTTCGCCTGATCGAGTGCGCTTCGGGCGGTATCGACCTTTGCCTGAGCGGCGTCATACTCCGGGCCCTCGGCGCCTGCCTTTGCGGCTGCCAAATCGGCTTGCGCGCTGTCATACGCTGCCTGTGCCGCGACTACTTTACCATCCGCGGCGGTCTTTGCCTGCTGAGCGGAAGCCAGCGTGCCTGACGCCTCGTTGTAAGCGCTTTGCGCGGCGCTCCGAGCCTGCTGGGCATCGGCGAGTGCGGAGTCGGCAGCGGTTTTTGCGGCCTTTGCCTGGTCAAGAACCTTCTGGGCATCTGCGGCAGACTGCTCGGCGGCCTTGATTTCCTCCGGCGTTGCGTTGGCGGCTGCCTTCTGGGCTTCCTCAAGCTTGGCCCGTGCGTCGGCTGCCGCCTGCTTTGCGGAGTCGAGTGCCTTCGTCTTGCTTTCGGCATCGGCCTTGGCCGTGTCGAGCTTGCTCTGGGCATCCTTTAACGTGGCGCTGGCGCTGTTGGCCGCCTTGACGCTTTCATCGAGTTGACGGGCGTATTCGGCACGCGCGGCGGCTTCTGCCTGCGAATTGTCGGAGACGGAAGCGTCGTAGGCAGTCTGGGCGTTGTCGCGGACCGTCTGCTTTTCGGTATAGGGGGCAACCGCCGTGTCGTAGTCGGACTTGGCTTCTGCCTCGGCAGCCTTTGCGGCGTCGATTGCGGCCTGCAAGTCGGCAATTTTCTGGGCGTTCGTCTTTACTGCGGAGCCTGCCGCCTCGCCGGCGTGGGCGGCGAGCGGGGACATGATTGCGGCCTGTGCCGTGGTGTCGCTCAGATCGTTGGCAAATGCCGAGAACGGGGCGAGCAACGACGAGCCGGTCATTGCGATGGTGGTGGCTGCGGTGACGGCGAGTCGCGCGGTCTTGTGACCCGCGAATGCGCGATAGGGCTCGGCGCCGACTGAGACTTCCAAGTGTTTAGGTGCGTACTTTGCCATTTCTTCTCCCAATCGTTGAAGGGGTACCTATGACAATTCGTACGTTACGACCGCCGAAAGGGTTTCTGTTGCGCAACATTGGCAAGAAAATATCGACACACTTGAGTCACATTTATGAGTCGAAGTTCTCGGCAAGCTAATGTCTCGTTCTGTAACATCTAGCAGCAAATATGACCTCTAACCGTTACAGATCGAGACAATTGCCGGGGAGGGGTCCCGTCACGGCAAGACGTCCGCTCTCTAGATACAGAATCCGGGGATCACGCAGGTTCGTTTGTTTGGCTTGTCCGCAGGCGTTGCGTACGTAAAGGCGTCGCCGTCGTGGCCCACACGGTTTATGTAGAGCGTGCCTTCGGTCTCCGATAAGTCGGGGCTCACCGTGCGCTCCCACCAGCAGGTGTCCTTGCCCTTCCACTGGCGAACCAGCATCTCGTTCGTGGTATACGGACTTACCTTGAGCTCGCGGAAGAGCTGATACTCCTTGCCCTCGCCGTTGTAGATGTCTGCCAGGTAGTGATAGTCCTCGGCAAACGAATCGGACGGTTGCGTACCGCACAGCTCGACCATGGCGGGCAGCCAAAGGGTTGCGGGCAACTCGCTCAGGCACGATGCGCTGTTGGCGGCGCCCACATTGTTCGAGACCTTCTTGACCCCTTTAATGAGTGCGCGCAACTCGTTGGGCAGCAGCTTAAGGCCGTCGCCGTTGAGCCATTTCCGCAGCTCGCAATCTGCCCAGCCGGCGCTCGGCGGTTCAGCTGCAGCGTTGCGCTCGGCAATACCCGCGTCGAACATAAACGTCAGCCCGGCCTTGCCCGTACCGTCCAGAAGCTCATCGTGACGGATGCCCACAAGCTGCGCGCCGACCTCCAGCCCGTTGGTGAGCGTGACACGCTTGGTGCACGGATAGGGGATATGCCCATCAGCGTCGAGCAGGTGGTAACGCTTGGCAATCTCGCGTGCCTCGCTACGGGTCTCGGCGGCCTTAATCTTGAGCGAAATCTCCTGCAGCTGATCCCAGGTGTAGTCGTCAAGTGAACCGCGGATGCCGTCAAGGTAGTCGGGGATGCCAAAGCCATGGGTTGCCGCCCCGATAACGCTGAGCCCCGCAACGGCTGCGATAGCGCCGCCGATAATAAAGCGGCGGCGGGTCATGGCATCGTGGCGGGCCTGATTCAGGATCTCTCGTGCGCGCTCGCCGGCGACGTCGACCTTAAGGTGCGTGCCAGAATCGATATCAATTGCGGCCTCGTCTCCTGCACCTTCGCGGCCTTCGGATTCGGCGTCGGTGAGGTATGCCGAGAGCACCTCGAGCATCTGCTGCTCGGTGGGACGATCGCACTGCTCGACTGAGAGACCCTTCATGATGATCTGGACGAGCGCCTCATCGCCCTCGCAGCGCGGCTCGAGCGGTGCCGGCTTGGTCTTGGTCTTTACGAGATAGAACGAGCCGGTTGCAGCGGCGTCCGTCGACTCAAAGTCAAACGGTTTGCGACCGCTGTAGAGCTGGTACAGAATGCTCGAAAGCGCATAGACGTCGATTGCCGGCGAACGGCGAAGGGCCGCGATGCCTTCGATATCCTGCGTGAGCATCTCGGGCGCGGCGTATGCGGGCGTGGCAAAGCGCCAGATGTCGGCGCGCCGGGTGATCGTGTCATCGCCGAGAGCCATGGTCGCGGAGCCCATGTCGATGAGGCAGGGGTCAAAGGAGCAATCGGCAATCTGCTGATCGAGCGTTCGGCTGGTGGTGCGGAACATGATATTGGCAGGCGACAGGTCGCGATGGATGACCGGATTCACGAGGCCTTGGGTCATCAAGAGCGCACGAAGTACGGCGTTTCCGACGGCGGCGACCATCTGGGTGGTCAGCCCGCCCGAGGCGTCGTGAGGAAGCAGGGGCAGCGCCTGCTTGAGTGAGGTGCCCTCGACCCACTCCATGAGGATGAGCGGGTCGTCCTCGCATGAACCGTAGCCATAGACGCGCGGAAATCCGCGCAGGTGCGAGACGGTACACAGATGACGGTACTCCTCGAACAGCGCGGCGGTGTTGGCCAGGTGAGCGGCCGATTGCTCGGCGGAGCGGTCGGGGGCTTGGCCGGAAAGGACGGCGTTGTCCTTGAGTAGCTTGACGGCAAAGACCTCGCCGCTCGTGTTGGTCGCGCGCAGCACGTGCCCGATGTTGCCGTTGTTGCGGTGGGCCGTCTGGAGAATAAGCGTCATAAACCGACGCTTGGCGTCGTCCTCGGCGCTGGGGTCGACCGCCACGGCGGTATCGAACGTATCGAGACGGATGAGTTTGTCGCCATAGGCGCTATCGGTAGTATCCATGGCGTTCCTTTGTCTGGCATGGGTTGCCGCGCGTATACGTGAGCAGTGCGGATATCGGTAAAGTACCATGATAGCCGCACTGCTCACGTGTACCGCTGAGTATTGTCGTTTACGACGCAGAAGGTAGAAGACGAAAGACGGACGGCGACCGTCTTCCGATCGCTGTCCGTGCTAGTCCACAATGACAAGGAATGTCGTGTAGAGACCCAGATGGAGCCTGTCGCTGTTGGCGATTTCCACGGGGGGATAGACTTTGCCGGGTTCGCGTTGGTCGCGCGGCGGCTCAATCACAATATCGCCGTCGCCCGCGCCCGATTCGAGCACTGTGCCGTTGGTCGATCCAAGACCCTGGGCGTACCAGTGCTCACCCTCGAGCCAAATACGAAGATGCTCGCGCGAGGCGTCGGCGCCTACATCGGTGATGCTGGGCGAGGTTTTGGGCAAAGAACCAATCACGGTGCCGCGCGGATCGCGTGTGAGGGGATGGATTTGCATGTCGGCGCAGTTGTCGGCATGGGTTCTGAGCAGACCGAGGTTGGGAGCGACGGTGTGCGGCTGCTCCAGGCTGCTCATAAAGCCACGTCCGACGGTAGTTTCGGTGGTGCCAAAGTGCCCGCCCGTCTTGCTGTCGCAAAAGCGCTCGACGGTGGCCACGCCCTGAACGGGATCGGCGAGCGCCCCCGTTGCCACAAAGAGCATCAAGAAGAGCGTGCTTTTTTCGCGCACGGCATTGCCGTCAAAGTTGTCGATGCGATTGAGGGCATTTGCATATAGGCGGCTGTCCAGCTTGTAGCTGGCGAGAGCCGACATCATTTCGTTGGCGGCCGGACCGCGATAGTGCTCGGCGATTGCCTGATAGGCGGACTCGCCGCCGCCGAGCTTGCTGCAGATTGCCGCGGAAAGGTTGAGCGTGGTGACGGTAAAGTCGCTGTAGATGGCGGGCGCGCACTGGTCAGGCTTGCGATGGACGATGTAACGGGTGAGATACGAGCGGTTGGAAGAGCATTTCTCGAGCAGGGTACTGCCGAGATAAGAGTTTCCGTTGATAAGCATTCGGGCGATCTCGAGATGTTTAAGACCGCCGAACGAGCGAATATCGTTATAGAGGACCGAGCAAGGCGTCTCTGCTGCCACGGATACCTCCTTTGATTGCTTCCTAGCCAATAAGGCGATAGGAATTAATGGCCCCGGTGGGCGACGTATTAAATGGCTGCGCAATATGTAGCGTAACCAAAGCAACATTATAGGCCACATGTTCGAAATTGCAGGAAGACCGAGAGATTTGGTTTGGACTGGACGGAAATCCCTCTCTGTCTTGTTCTGTAACATTTGGGGCCGGTTTTGCTCCGCAGCCGTTACAGATTGAGACGTTTGTGAACCGTGTTGACCGTTTGTCTCGATCTGTTACACGTAGAGGAAGATTTGCCCTGTAGATGTTACAGATTGAGGCAATCGGCCGGGTCCACCTCGAGCCCACCTCGTCCGCCTCGTCATCTGTGGTTTACGTGGGGGCATACGGAGTACGGGTATACTAACCGGCGGCGAATCTGCTCCATCGCTTAGGGCCGCTGCGTCTGGACGGCGCGTGATAGGGCTGCCAAAGCGATCGCCAGCGTGCTGAGCAACGTCCTCTCTGTGCGCACCCGTTTTTGTATGTATTAGCGCACTACCAAGCACGCCCGCGCGGCCGCATGCCGTGCCCATTGCGCGTGCAGATAAGGAACAACAACATATGCGTAATTCTGTATCCGACGTCACGGACGCCGAGATTCTGGACGAGACCCGCGAGGCCATGACCCAGGCTGCCTTCGATGCCGCCGACGAGGCCAATGCTGCCCAGGCCGTCGAGTCCGCTACCGAGAGCCTGCCCGCCTTTGACGAGCTGGGACTTTCGGACGAGATACTCCGTGCTATCGAGAACCTGGGCTACACGGCGCCGACGCCCGTGCAGGCCGGTTCGATTCCTGTGGTGCTCGAAGGCCGCGACTTGCTTGCCGCCGCTCAGACCGGCACCGGCAAGACGGCCGCCTTCTTGCTGCCGACCATGAATAATCTGGAGCACATCGCTCCTCCCAAGCCCGTGCGCGAGCGCGGTGGCCGCAACCGCCGTCGCGGTGCTAAAAAGCCCGAGGGCAACGGCCGCGGCCCCGTGATGCTCGTTATCACCCCTACGCGCGAGCTTGCCCAGCAAATCGACGAGGTCGCAAGCAAAATCGCCGACGTCACCGGCCATGTCGCCGTGACCGTCGTGGGCGGCGTGAGCTACAAGCCACAGACCGCTGCTCTCAAGTACGGCTGCGATATCCTGGTCGCCACGCCGGGCCGTCTGGTCGACCTGATCGAGCAGGGCGCCTGCCACCTGAACGAGGTCAAGGTGCTGGTGCTCGACGAGGCCGATCGCATGCTCGACATGGGCTTTTTGCCCGCCGTCCGCCGCATTGTGCGCGAGACGCCGGCCGAGCGCCAGACGCTGCTGTTCTCGGCGACCCTCGACGAGGAGGCCGTGGGCGAGATCACCGACCTTGTGAGCGATCCGGCCCGCGTGGAGATCGCGCCCGCCACGTCGACCGCCGACACCGTCGATCAGTTTGTGTTCCCGGTGTCCATCGAGGCCAAGAACAACCTGCTGCCCGAGTTCCTCAAAAAGGAGGGACCTGAGCGCACTATCGTCTTTATGCGCACCAAGCACCGTGCCGACAGCTGCTGCCGTCGTCTGGAGCGCAAGGGCATCAAGGCCGCCGCAATTCACGGTAACCGCAGCCAGGCTCAGCGCGAGCGCGCGCTTTCGGCCTTCCGCGACGGTACCGTCGACGTGCTGGTGGCAACCGACGTGCTCGCCCGCGGCATCGACATTAGCGACGTGCGCTACGTCGTGAACTTTGACGTGCCGGCCGAGCCGACCGACTACATCCACCGTATTGGCCGTACGGGCCGCGCCGGTGAGCTGGGCTGGGCCATTACATTTGTTACCGAGCAGGACGTGGACGAGTTCTACGAGATCGAGAAGCTCATGGACAAGACCGCCGACATCTACGAGGCCGGTGACCTGCATGTGGGTCCCAATCCGCCCGCGGTTGACCCCGAGCGCGACCCTGCGGCCTTTAAGGTGAAGAAGAAGACCAAGCGCGGCAAGTCCAAGAGCAAGAAGAAGCTTGAGCAGGCACGTCGCGACGGCAAACGCAACGGCGATGACTACGGCGATGTGGCCGGTCGTTCCAACCGCGGTCGCGACGAGCGTCGCGGCGACGGCGAGCGTCCGAGCCGTCCCAAGCGCGGCGGCAAGACCCGCGTGCGCGAGGGCATTCAGGCTCGCGTGGACGAGGCCGTGGAGAGCGTAGCCCGCGAGGTGGCTGCCGAGGAGCGCGGCGGTGCTGGTGCCATTGAGCAGGCCCCGCGCGGCAATCGTGCCGAGCGCCGTGCCAAGCAGTTCCAGGGCGAGGCACATCGCCGTCGCCGCGAGGACGAGGACCGCGGCGGTCGTCGCCGTGTCGAGCGCGAGGACGAGGGCCGTGGCTCGCGTGGCGGCAAGCGTGGTGCGGGTAACCGTCGTCGTTCCGGTCGTGATGACGAGCGCAGTGGCCGTGACGAGCGTCGCGGCGGCGAGGGCCGCGGCGAGCGTGGCACCCGCAGCGGTGAGTCCCGTGGCGGCAAGCGCTTTGATGGGCGCGGGGGCCGTGGTGGCGAGCGCCGCGAGGGTGCTCGCGGTAACGGCGGGCGCAGCGGCGCCGGCCGTTCTGGCGAGTCGCGCGATCGCCGTGATCCGCGTGCCAGCCGCGATCGTCGCGATGATTGGCGCAACTACGACGATACCCGCGAGGAGCGTCGCGGCGGCTATCGTGGCGGTCGTGGTGGCAACCAGGCTGGCTCCCGTGGCGGCCGCGCCGGCGGCCGCGATAACCGTGGCAGCTATGGCAACAGCCGTGGCGGCAAGCGCGGCGGCAGCTCCCGTCGTCCCGGTGACGGCGGTGGCAAGCGCAAGTAACATACGCGTCGCGCGGTAAGGCGAGATGAGTTTGGGCCCCGAGCAGACTATGCTCGGGGCCCTTTTGTTCCCCGGGGCGCGCCGTGCATTTTCGGGAGTTTTCAGCAAGCTGGGGTGGCTGCATACGCGCAGGAAGCGTCTATTTGATCTCGCGAGATCCCCCGACGGGCGATTCTGGACGAGCCCTTTACCGGTCTAGATACCGCTGCGCGCGACGCATGCGCCGAGGTCGTGCTCGACTTGCTCGACGGCCGCATGCTGTTGCTTGCCACGCACGATGCCGTCGACGCTCGGGCCCTCAATGTCTCGGGCATCATCACGCTCTAAATACTTACTCAGCAACAAAATGATCCGTTTTTCTCCGTTCCCATGGGGTTGGATATGGTATTCTATCTGCGGGGTAATACTTAGGAATACCAAGTAATACCAACGCCGTAGAAACAAACTCCAGATGCGGGCCAATCGGGTTGCCTTCACAGCCCGTCGCCCAGCCGCGTGGCCCGCATCTATCCGCATCACCGTCGTTTCAAAAAGGAAGCGCCATGGCAGAACACATGACCCCGGTTGTCGCGAAGGTCTTGCCCGAGGAAAAGGCGGCCTTCGCGGCGGCAACCCAGCTCGTAGGCACCACGCCGTCCAACGCCATCCGCATGTTTATCGCCGCGTTTAATCGCTGTGGCACCTTTCCGTTCGACATTTCGCCCAACGGGGCTTTTGGCACCGCGCCCGATTCTCATCAATAAGTGATCCGTTTTCCTCCGTCCCCATGGGATCAGCTCTCTGCCGAGTTGTGGTAGAACTAGGAAACGGTTTTGAGGAGGTTGGCATGCTCAATGCGATGATTTGGGCGCTTGCCTGTTTTGGCGTTGTCGCTGCCGATATAGCCCTGAGCGTGGCTCTTTTTTCGGTTCTCGATGCCGTATCGGTGCTGACGGGCTACCCGATCGACAATCTCGATATCCAATGGTTCCAGGCTGCCGCTCAGACGGCGTCGTTTTTGATGGCGCTGCTGTGGTGGCGTTATCTGTGGCCGCGTTCGTTTATGGCGCGCTGGCAGGGCGAGCGTCCGCTTGGCGGGGGAGCGCGTGGAGCGTGGAAACGCATCGCCTGCGTTATCGTGATTGGCCTGGCCCTGCAGGTGGTCGTTGGCTACGTGACCGACGCTGTGCTGTCGCTGTTGCCCGAGGCGGCGGCCGATTACAGCGAGCTTGTCGAGGAGACGGGCATGGGCGACACGGGCTATCTGGCCGTCCTGACCACGGTGCTCGGCGCTCCGTTTTGCGAGGAACTGCTGGTGCGCGGTATCATTTTTGAGTTTTCGCTCCGAGCGTTTAACCCGCAGTGCCGTCCGCTCTGGAAACGCCGGCGTCGCGCGCGGGCGCAAGACGTCGCCATAGTGCCCTGGGCGGCGCCGGACAAGCGAGGCATCGCCGCGGCGATTGTGCTGCAGGCGGCCATCTTCGGTTTTATGCACATGAATTGGGTGCAGGGTTGCTACGCGGGTGCCGCTGGCCTCATCTTTGGTTGGGTGCTCGTGACCACCGGAAAGCTCCGTTACACGATCCTGTTGCACTTTGCCTTTAACGCCGGGTCGTATCTCATGAGCCTGCTGTGGTTTGTGAACACGCCGCTCGACGTGATAATCACGGTTGCCATCGCCGGCTTTGTGCTGGTAGAGGCGATGCGCTCGCTCAAGCTGACGTGCCAGCTGGCTCGCTCCCGTCAGTAAATGTGATTCCCCTAAGGAAAACACGGTTAGGTGCGTCTGAACGTGTTGCCCCTAGGGAAATCACGACTAGAGACAGTCTAAGTGTGTTCCCCCTAGGGAAAACACGCCTGGGCCGATGAAGGGGCGCCGGCTGGCCAAGAGACGCCGGCTGGCCCTCGCCACGCTAGTTGCGGCGTCCGCCGCCGTTGGCGCCCTGTCGTCCCTGCGCCGCACGGTTGCGGCCGGCGGTGTTCTGTGCGCGCGACATGCCGCCGTGGCCCTTGCTGCCCTTGGGCCCCTTGCCGGCGGCGCCACCGTGGGCCTTGCCGCCCTTCTTGCCGGTGCCATACCCACCGCCAGCAGACGTCTCGCCCGGGCGTGGCGGCACGGGGCGAATCAGACAATGCTTGGTGTAGCCGATTAGGTCACGACGCCCGGCCTTTTCCAGCGCCTCGCGTACGAGCTTGTAGTTCTCGGGCTTGCGATACTGGATGAGCGCACGCTGCATGGCCTTCTCGTGCGGGTCGCGCGCCACATAGATCGGCTCCATGGTGCGCGGATCCACGCCGGTGTAGTACATGCACGTCGACATGGTGGACGGCGTGGGGTAGAAGTCCTGCACCTGCTCGGGCATGTAGCCCATGTCGCGCACGGCTTCGGCAAGGTCTACGGCTTCCTTCATCGTCGAGCCGGGGTGGCTCGAGATCAGGTACGGCACCACATACTGCTTGAGTCCGTATTCGCGGTTCAGGCGCTCAAATTTACGGCAGAATGCATCGTAGACGGCTCGGCTCGGTTTGCCCATCACGGACAGCACCGCGTCGCTCACGTGCTCGGGTGCTACGCGTAGCTGGCCCGAGACATGATACTCCAGCAGCTCGCGTAAAAACTCGTCCGAGGCATCGGCCATGGTGTAGTCAAAGCGAATGCCGCTGCGCACGAAGACCTTTTTGACGCCCGGCAGCTGGCGCAGGTCACGCAACAGCTGCGTGTAGCCGCTCTCGTCGACCACCATATTCTTGCACACGCTCGGCCAGAGGCAGCGCTTGTTCTTGCATACGCCGTGCTTGAGTTGCTTGTCGCAGGCAGGACGGCTAAAGTTGGCCGTCGGCCCTCCCACGTCGTTGATGTAGCCCTTAAACTCGGGATCGCGCGTGAGCAGCTCGGCCTCGCGCATGATCGAGTCGTGGCTGCGCATCTGCAACACGCGACCCTGGTGGAAGGTGAGGGCGCAAAACGAGCACTCGCCAAAACAGCCGCGGTTGGAGCTAATGGAAAACTTGATCTCGGCAAAGGCCGGCACGCCGCCCGCCGCGTCGTAGTCGGGATGCCAATCGCGTGCGTAGGGGAGTTCGGCAACCTCGTCCATCTCATCGGTGGTGAGTGTCGCCGATGGCGGGTTCTGCACCACATAGACGCTGTTGGGGTAGGGCTCTACCAGGCGATGCCCGGTGATGGGGTCCATATTCTGCTGCTGCACGTTAAAGCTGCGCGCGTAGTTGAGCTTGTCGGCGGCAAGGTCGTCCCAGCTGGGCAACAGGTCGTAGTCGTAGACCTCGTCGAGCGAGCCTGTGCGGTAGACGGTGCCGTTGATATAGGTGATCTGATCGACGGGCAGTCCCGCGTCGAGCGCGTCGGCGATCTCGACGATCGCGTGCTCGCCCATGCCGTAGATGAGGATGTCGGCGCCCGAGTCGAGCAGTACCGAGCGCTTGAGCTTGTCCTGCCAGTAGTCGTAGTGGGCCAGGCGACGCAGGCTTGCCTCGATGCCGCCGATAATGATGGGAGCGTCCTTGAACGTCTGGCGAATGAGGTTGCCGTAGACCGTGACGGCACGATTGGGACGGCGCCCCTCCTCGCCACCGGGGGTATAGGCGTCGGTGTGGCGGCGGTGCTTGGTCACCGAATAGTGGTTGACCATGGAGTCCATGTTGCCGGCACTGACGAGAAAGCCCAGGCGAGGCTCGCCGAGCACCGTGATGCTGGCGGGGTCAGTCCAGTCGGGTTGGCAGATAATGCCCACTTTGTAGCCGTGTGCGTCGAGCACGCGGCTGACGATGGCCATACCAAAGCTAGGGTGGTCCACGTAGGCGTCGCCGCAGATGTAGACAAAGTCGCACTGGTCCCAGCCGCGCGCATCCATGTCGGCGCGGCTGACGGGGAGGAACTTATCGCGGCCCGGTCGCCAGGGACGGGTGGGCGCAGCCGGAGTGTGCGCGACCCGGGTGGCGGGGGAGGCCGTGGCCTGCGCCTTACCGCCGCGCTTTTGCTGCTGGCCGCGCTGGGCATGCTTGCCGTGCTGGTTGTGCTGAGCGTCCTGGGGCTTTTTTGCCACGATTCCTCCCGTTGTTAGTATGCTGCACGTAATTGTAACCAGTCTTTTTGGGGCGGGGCTAAAAAGAATGGCGGAGTACACGGGGCGTCGGGTGTCGGCGCCGCACCCGCCGTTTGTTTCCAGACTGTGTATCTGCGCGTTGGAGAACCCGTCTCGCGCGCATGCCATGTTGTCAATGGGTTACAGTATGAACGGCGGCTATGTTTCCGCCAACGCACGAGAGAGTCGTCAACAAGGAGGATGCACGACGATGCAGCGTGCCAAACAGATATCGGAGTCCATCGAGCTGGGCATCATCTTGGCGCTCGCCGGTGGCTTTATGGATGTGTATTCGTACATTGGGCGCGATCATGTTTTCGCCAACGCGCAGACGGGCAACATCCTGCTCGTGGGCGTGAGCATCTCGGAGGGCAATTGGGCACTTGCGGGGCGCTACTTCTTCCCTGTGGTGTCGTTTGCTGTGGGTATTATGCTTGCCGACCTGGTACACGAGCGGTTTGGCAGCGTGATTCACTGGCGCCAAGTGACGGTGTTCTTTGAAGCCGTCATCTTGCTGGGCGTGAGCTTTATCCCCGGTGGCGGTTACAACCTGCTCGCCAACTGCCTCACCTCGTTTGCCTGCGGCATGCAGGTCGAGAGCTTCCGCAAGATACATGGTCACGGCATCGCCACGACCATGTGCATCGGTAACCTGCGCAACGCGCTGCAAAACGTGGACGACTACATCATCACCCACAAGCGCGGCTTTTTGGAAAACGGCGTGCTGTACTTTGGCGTGATCTTTACCTTTGTGTTTGGCGCCGTGCTGGGCAACTGGTGTATTGAGCGCATGGGCCTGCATGCCATCGTCGTGGCGAGCTTGCTGCTGTTTGTCGCGTTTGCCATCATGTTTATCGACCGCGAGCGCGATTTGCACAGGAAATGGGCCCGCATCATAGCTGACTGGCAGACCGCGAGTCTTAAGCGCTAAGGTGCATGTTCGTAACAACATTCAGGAGCCAGAAAAAACTATCCAGCTCCTGAATGTTGCTACGAACTGCTTTTTGCGATTTATTCGAGATGCTCTTCAA
>CANNOC010000010.1 GCA_947507155.1 uncultured Collinsella sp.
ACCGCAGGAAGCTTGGATACGCCTAGGCGCGGTCCAAGAAATCGTCCGCACCCCCGTCGGGCTGGACGTCGAAGAGAAAAAGAGCGTGAACAGTTTTTCTCTGGGAATGAAACGGCGGCTGGATATGGCTACGGCTTTGTTGGGCGACACCGACGTACTAATTTTCGATGAGCCGGCAAATGGATTGGACCCGCTGGGCATCGAGAGTATATGGGCCCTTATCGGTCGATTGAATCGAGAACAGGGTAAGACCATGCTCGTCTCTAGCCATGATTTGGATGAGTTGGCATCAGTTGCAACAAGTTGCGTGTTTATTCATGACGGCGAACTGCTGAAAAAGGAATCGATGGACGTCATAAGGGATGAGGCGTCGTCCCTAAAAGAGTATTACAGGCGCTTGATGAAGGCGGTCTCGCTATGAAGCGGGCGATCCATCCCATAAAGGCAGATATGATGCGTTTGCACAGGATGTTTCCGGCGAAGTTTGGTCTTGCGCTTATTCTGGCGTTCGGCCTTCTCTTCGGTGTCTTTCTAAAAAACGGAACAACGTTGCTCGCCTTTGGCAATAGCGTTTTTGGGGAGGATATTGGTTTCTGCTGGAATGTAATCGATCCTTCTGCACCCGATGAGTCCCTTGTGCGCAGTGCTTTTGCCGGCACGTCTCTGTTCGTTCCGCTCATCGTTTGCCTGGCGATTTTACAGGAGCGCGGCTATGATGAGGGGCACCGAATTTCTTCAGCAAGAGGTCTTACCCGCTTTAATGGGGTCCTAGCACATGTGCTTTCGTTTGCTTTAATAATTGGCGTAGCATATAGTGCGCTTTGCCTTCTTCTTTTTGCAATAGCCATAATACGTGGAGGGCATAACCTTTCGCACGATATGCTAACTGCATTTTTGCCTGCAATGATAGTCAACGCTGTATTGGTGATATCGGTTGCGCTGGAGACGGTGACCATCTATCGGATTACAGACAGCGCTGTATTGAGCGGGGCTGCGATAATTATTGGATTTGTCATGAGCTTGACGCTCTACGGAACCTTCCTTCAGGCGCCCATACCGTCCTTGCGATGGATTTTCCTTCTTCCGGGGCCGTATCTTGGAGTCGGATGTGCCCTTGGGTATAGCGATATGGGTCAGCTGACACTTCTGGGATACGGCGTGGCAGCCAGCTGTCTATCGGTATTGATTTACGCTCTCGTGAGCTTTCGTGCTGGGGGTGTGCTCAATGGCTCGCCAGACTAGAAGATTTCTTCATTCAGAATTGAGGCATGTGAGCAAATGGACGTACGCCTTAATCCTGGTAATTTATGCGTGCATGGTGGTATTGCAGCTTAATTCTTTCCCGATGTGGTTCTGTAGCCTCCGTGAGAACAGTTTCTTGGGCTTTTTCCCAGACCCGACACTTCGGCTATCGGCAGAGGATGTCCTTCTATTTGGTAATGCAGAGGTTTTCCGCGGTCTGCTGTTCAACGTGGCCCCGTTGGCTCATGCATTGTTCTTTCCGTTCATCGCGGCTTGCATTGTGCCGCGCTTTGTCAGCTCGGGCTTTATTGAGGAACCGTGGGGGTTGTCGGAGGCTCGGGGAGGGAAGCGTGTGTGCGCTATCGTTGCGCGAGTGGTGCTGTCTTCTTTTGCCCTTTTGGGCGCATTTATCCTGTCAAGTGTCGTTTTGTACTGTCTTAACTGCGTAATCGTTTTGGATGCTCAGCAGTATTTCAACCTGAATATTTTTTGCTATCGACTTCTTCTGGCGAGTGTCGTCTGCCTTGCATATGTGGTCTCTTGCGTGATTGCTGTTTCCTATTTTGGGTCCGGCTTCGGTCCGATTGGCATGCTGCTGCTTGTCAATGTTGTAGCGATCTACATACAGCTCGGGGCCAATTCCATGATTCCGCTTCCGTCCTCGATGCTCATGTGGATTTGCGGTGTGACCCCGTTGGGGGACGGCCAATGCGTTTCGATTTTAATTGACTGCCTAATAAACGTAGCAAGCGTTTTTACCATTTGCTTCACTATCGACCGATTGCGGTCGAGATTTATTTGATTGTTTGTGAGGGATAATCATACCGAGCAAACCAAATGCAGGCGGGCGGGCACCGTGGCTGGTGTTCGCCCGCCTGGCATAGGAGGCTTTAACCTGAGTGGTTTGCGGGCTAGCGGGCCTGCTTTACCTTGGCCGCCGCCTCGACAAACGACTTCCACAGGTTAAAGTCGGTCTCGAGCGTCTGCCAGGTGTACTCGGGATGCCATTGCACACCCAGACAGAACGGCTGGCCTTCGACTTCGATGCACTCGGGAACGCCGTCGGTTGCCTTGGCGACCAAGCGCGTGCTCTTACCCAGACGATCGACGCAGCAGTGATGTGCGGAGTTGGTCTGGATCAGCCTGTGCCCGCCAACCGCGCGCTCCAGCAGCGAGCCCGGCACGACCTCGACAGGATGCACAGGGTCGTTGAGCACGTGGGTATGGCGCCACTGCGTGCGGCCCTCGCGCGCGCCCAGGCTCGGCACGTCCATGCACAGGGTGCCGCCGGTGGCGACGTTGAGCAGTTGCGTGCCGCGGCAGGTGGTAAAGAGCGGCTTTTTGGCACGGAGCACCTCGCTTACCAGCTTAAACTCAAAACTATCGCGGATCTCGCAGCAGAGGGTGGGGTCGTAGGGTCGATCATCGCCCCAACGTTTGGGATTGACATCGGGGCCGCCGGGAATGGCGATGCCGTCGGCGATATCGACGTAATGACGGATGACCTCAATGTCCTCGGTGATGGACATCTGCAGCGGCAGACCGCCGGCGGCAAGAATGGCGTCGACAAATACGCTCGCAATCTCCTCGTTGGGGGAGAGCGTCTCGCTCAAATAGGGCTTCGCTTCTTCCCAGCGTGGTGCTACCAGGATAAGCGGGCGGTCAGCGGGATCGACGTCGACGTGCGGAGTGTAGGACGATGAGGTGCGGGTTCCGATCATGGGTGCGGCTTTCGAATCCGGGTGGACATGGCACAGGGGCGGCGCAGGACAAACGCTGGTGATGAATTTGCCCGCGTGACAATTGGGTTAGTGGCCCTTAATGGAGTTGAGGAAGTCCTGGGCGCGCTTGGTCTGGGGGTGGTCGAAGAACTCGTCGGGCGTGCCGGTTTCCACGATCTGGCCGTCGGCCATAAACACGACGCGATCGGCAACGCGGCGGGCGAAGTTCATCTCGTGCGTGATGACGATCATCGTCATGCCCTGCTGAGCCAGACGGACCATGACCTCGAGCACCTCGTTGATCATTTCGGGGTCAAGGGCGCTCGTGGGCTCGTCAAAAAGCATGACCTTGGGCTGCATGGCAAGCGAGCGGGCGATGGCTACACGCTGTTGCTGGCCGCCTGAGAGCTGTGCGGGCACCTTATCGGCCTGCTCGGCCACGCCTACGCGGCTCAGCAGGTCCATGGCGCGCTCACGGGCCTCGTCCTTGGAGACGCCCAGCACGTCGACCGGTCCCAGCATGACGTTCTGCAGTACGGTCATATGCGCGAATAGGTTGAACTGCTGAAACACCATGCCCAGCTCGGCACGCATGCGGGCAAGGTCCTTGCCTTCCTGCGGCAGGGGCTCGCCCTCGATGAGGATCTCGCCCGAGTCGATGGTCTCCAAGCGGTTGATGGTGCGGCACATGGTTGACTTGCCCGAGCCCGAGGGCCCGATCACAACGACGACCTCGCCGCGATCGACCGAGAGATTGATGTCGTTGAGGACATGTAGATCGCCATAGTGCTTATCGACGTGCTTGAGCTCAATCAGCGGCTGATTGCCGGTAGAAGAAGTGCTCTGTGCCATGGTACTCGGCTCCTTATGACTCGAAATGGTAAAAGCGTTAGCGGATGATGGTCGCGCCGGTCTTGTGCGAAACGTAGACAGCGGCCTTGTTAATCGCGACGTTGATGAGGATGTAGATGACCGCGATAACCAGGTAGACCGACACGAGGGCGTCGTAGTTGGTAATGAGCACACGGGCATTTTGCATGAGGTCGGGGTAGCTCACCACGTAGGCGACGGTGGTATCTTTGACTACGACCACGAGCTGCGAAATCAACGACGGAATGATAAACCGAATCGCCTGCGGCAATACGATTTTAAAGGTGATTTTAGCCTTGGAGAGACCGAGCGCTTGGGCCGCCTCGACCTGGCCACGCGGCACGGCGTTGACGCCGGCGCGGAAGATCTCGGCGAGTACGCCGGCTGCGGCGAGCGCGACGGGAAGCGTGAGCATCCAAAACGACGGTAGCGCGATCTTGTACTGGGGCAGCACCAAAAAGAAGAAGTAGATGAACAGCAGACTCGGCACGCCGCGGAAGAAATCGGTGAGCACGCGGCAGACCAGCTGCAGCGGCTTGATGTCGCTGGTGCGGCCGAGCATAAGGCCTAAGCCCAGTACCAGCGCGATGGCGCCAGCGGTGAGTGCGACCTTGACGGTGCCCTCAAAGCCGGCAAGCAGGAACTTCCAGGTGGTGAGGTGCGTAAAGAAGTACCAGTAGTGGACCGAAAGCTGACCGGTCACATAAAAGCGCTGCAGTACCAAGGTGATGAGCGCTGCCACGGCAACCAATGAGATGGCGGTGCCGATGCGAATCTTGACGCGCATCTTGGGGCCGGGAGCCTCGTAGAGCGCATCACGCATGGTAAGCGCAGGGGAGGAATGCTTGCTCATCGGAGGATCCTCACCTTCTTATCGATATAGTTGCCAATGTGGCTCACCACAAAGGCCGTGCCCAGGTAGCCGAGCGCCGAGATAAAGAACGCGGCGACGCCGCCGAGCGAGCGCGTGTTGATATAGCTCACCACGCCGGTGAGCTCCTGCGGTTGCAACGGCACCTGGCTGCCGAGCGCGGTGGTGAGCATGACGGCGATAAAGAGGTTGGTCATGGGCAGCACGCTCGAGCGCAGCGCCTGCGGAATCACGATCTTGGCGAGGATACGGCTGAAGCTCATGCCCAGCGAGCGGGCGGCTTCCACCTGGCCGACGCCGACGGTGTTGATGCCGCTCATAAAGTTCTCGGAGCCAAAGGCCGAGCCCAAAAGAACTGTGGCGACGATAACGCAGGTGCGATAGGGCAGGACGACCTTGAGCGGTGGCAGTGCGTAGACGACGATGATGAGCAGCGCGATGCCGGGGATGTTACGGAAGACCTGAACATACAGGTCGCCAAAGACACGCAGCGGCTTGAGCGGCGACACGCGCATCACAGTGACGGCGACGGCCAGCACCATGGCGATGGCAAACGACTCAAGCGTCATGCCCCAGGTTGCTAGCAGCGCGTCGATATAGTTCTGGCCATAGAGCGACCAGAGCTCGTAGAGACTCATGCAGACCTCCCGCCGATAAGGAAAGGGGCTCCCGTGTGTACGGAAGCCCCGACAACTCAGTGAGGAAACAGTTTATCGCAATAAAGCGCATCATGCGTTTCCATATGGTTTCGTTGCGGCCGTTACCAGGCTCGCTGCCTAGGCCCCGATCTCGGGCAGCTCGGGAACATTGGTGTCGCCCGTACGGTCGCCGATGCAGATCTGCCACAGCTCAGTCCAGGTACCGTCGTCCTCGATCTTCTTAAGGAAGTCGTTGACAAAGGCGACGCCGTCGGAATCGAGCGGCAGACCGATGCCATAGGGCTCCTTGCTGCCGAAGGGCTTGCCGGCGATCTTGTACTTACCGGGCTCGCGGACCAGGGCGCTCTGCTGCATGTTGTTATCGATGACGTAGGCGTCAACGCGGCCCTGCTGGAGTGCCTGGCGGGCCTCCTCGTCGGTCTTGAACTCCTGCTGGCTGGCCTTGGGGGCGAACTCCTCCAGGATGGCGGGACCGTTGGAGCCGGACTGGACGGCGACGTTCTTGTCGACCAGGTCGTCGACGCTCTTGATGTCGTCGTTGTCGGCGAGCACTAGGATAGCTTGCTGCGTGTAGTAATAGGGACCGGCAAAGGAAACGAGTTTCTTGCGCTCGTCGGTAATGGTGTAGGTGGCAAAGACAGCGTCGACCTGGCCGTTCTGCAGGACGGACTCGCGCGTGTCCGAGGTCACCTGGGTGATCTCGACCTTGTTCTCGCCCAGAATGTAGTTGGACAGGAGCTGTGCGATACCGGCGTCGAAGCCGCGGGTCTGACCGTCTTTCTCGTTGAGGAGGGAGAAGAGCGTGGAGGTCTGAACGCCACCGATCTTAAAGACGCCGGCGTCCTTAACGGCCGTGGCCCAGGTGCTGGCGGCGATGGCGTCGTCATCGGCCTTGGGCCCGTTGTCGACGAGCTTGTCGAATGCCTTAGCGTCGAGCGTGGCGGAAACTTCGGTATCCTTGGAGCTCTTGGAGGAGCCGGCGGCGGAACCCTTGTCGGCCTCGGCGCTGGTGTCGGAGCAGCCGGCAAGACCAAGGCCGGCGACGGTTGCGAAGGTGGCGGCAACGAAGCCGCGGCGGTCGAGAACGACCTGCTGGGAGAGGTTCTTGCTCATGGTAGAACACCTTTCTCAATAAAATCCCTAGCGGTTGAGTAGAGTTATACCCTATCCCGCTCAAATGGGTCAACACGAAATAACTCAGAAACATACTTGTCTTATGGGTAATTCTACCTACCAAAAAGGGACAGGTTTATTTTGGCAGGTTTTATCTGGGCAAACGTTGATTATTACAGCTAAGAAAGCGTTTTGCGGGCGGCCGGTCTCGTTGTTTTGTCTCAATCTGTAACAGGTAGACGAGGAAATGGGTTCTAGCTGTTACAGATCGAGATTATCTCTTCAGGGGGATTCGAATGTCTCGATCTGTAACATCTGGACGGACAAAAGGTCTCTAGCTGTTACAGATTGAGACAAAGGTCTGGGACTAAGATGTCTTATCTAGATCTGCCACATCTGGACGAGGATTTATCCTCTAGATGTTACAGATTGAGATAATCGCGCCGCGAAAACAAAAACCTCCGCAGGGGTGCTTCCCTTGCGGAGGTTATTTACTCGTTGAGTAGCCTTACGGCTTCGGCGGCCATGTTCTCGACCGTCATGCCGTTCTGAGCGAGCAGCTCGTTGGGGTCGTAGCGGTCGGGGAAGCCCTTGGCGATACCAAAGGTGTGCGTGCGCACAGGCGTGCAGGCCAAGTAGCACGCGACACGCTCGCCCCACCCACCGTCCAAGATGCCGTCCTCGAGGGTGACGACAACGCGATGCTCGGCGGCAAGGCTGTCGAGAAACTTGCGGTCAAGCTCGGTTGCAAAGCGCGGGTTGACGAGCGTGGCCTCGATGCCGTACTCGGCAGCCAAGCGGTTTGCCACGCGCTCGCCCAGTTCAAAGAAGTCGCCAAGCGCAAGCACGGCTACATCGCGGCCCTGACGCGCGACGTTGTAGCGCACGACGCTGTAATCGGCGCCCTCGGCGGGCGCCAGATCGGGACGGCTTACCAGGCCGATGCCCGGTACGCGGATTGCCACGGGATGCTCGCGGTGGTCGAGCGACCAGCTCAGCATGGACAGGTATTCTTCCATGCAGGCCGGTGCCAGGTAGCGCATGTTGGGAAGTCCGCCCAGCATGGAAATATCAAAGAACGAGAGGTGCGTCTCGGACGTTGTGCCAAAGACCGAAGCGCCAAACACCAGGATGGTTGCGGGGGCGTCGTTGAGGCACAGGTCGTGCCACAGTTCATCGTAGGCGCGCTGCAAAAACGTGCCGTATGCGCCAAAGACCGGCTTGGCGCCGGCGCTGGCGAGCGCGGTGGCAAAGGTGACGGCGTGTTCTTCGGCAATGCCCACGTCGACAAACTGCTTGCCTGCCGCGGCGCGAAGCTCGGGCGTAAAGCCCATGATATAGGGCGTGGCAGCCGTGATAGCGACAACCTGCGGGTCGTTCGCGATAGCGGCGTTGAGTGCCTCGCTCGTAATATCGGCATAGGTGCGCGGTGCGGGCTCGCTCGGGTGGCCCGGGCAAAGTTTGCGACCGGTTGCCATATCGAAGGGCCCCACATGATGCCAGTGCTCGGGGTCGCTCTGGGCTGGCTCAAAGCCCTTGCCCTTGGCGGTGGAGACGTGCAGCACGATGGGATGATCGATATCGCGCAGCTCCTGCAGCGTATCGACCAGCGCTTGGACATCGTTACCGGCGTCCAGGTAGCGATAGTCGAGCCCCAGCGCGCGGAAAACGTTGCGCTCGCAGGTGCCGTTGCTGGCGCGCAGCTCGGCCAGATTGCGATACAGGCCACCGTGGTTTTCGGCAATGGACTGGTCGTTATCGTTGACGATAATGATCAAGTTGCTGTCGAGATCGGCGGCATTGTTAAAGCCCTCAAACGCCAGACCGCCCGAAAGCGAGCCGTCGCCAATAACGGTAATGACGTTATACGTGTCACCCGCCAGGTCGCGCGCGTGGGCAAGACCGCAGCCCAAGCTCACCGAGGTCGAGGTGTGACCCATGGCAAACAGGTCATGCTCGGACTCGTCGGGATTGGCAAAGCCAGAGGCCTCGCCATAACGCTCCGGATCGATATAGGTGTACGCGCGCCCGGTCAGCGCCTTGTGGGCGTAGGTCTGGTGCGAAACGTCAAAGACAATCTTGTCGGTGGGGGAGTTAAACACGCGGTGGAGCGCGACCGTGAGCTCAACGACGCCCAGGTTGGGGGCAACGTGTCCGCCGACAGCGGCGGAGCTTTCGAGGATGGCGTGGCGAATCTCGTCGCAGAGCTGCGGGAGCTCGGCGCGATTAAGAGCCTTGACGTCCTCGGGCGTTGTCGTTTGCGTAAGCAGCATCGTTGTGGGTTACTCCATGCGAATCGAGCGCCGGCGCTCCCTCGGCCGGCACAATTGCACAAAACAGTCTCGCACATTTTGGCGTTTGATATGTGACGGCGGCGCGGTAATTCGCCAACTGGCGGGGCAAAACGTTTTGTCCGATGCCATACTGGTAGATTCGATGATGATTTTATTCAATGCGTGCAGGACGTGGCTTGCCGCCGTGAGCCGCTGGAAGGAGGCAGCATGTCTGATGCCGTTCGTGCCGAGAAAATCGCGCACGAGGTCGACGATGCCGCCCACCAGCTGGCCCAGGCGGGCCGCTTGGACCTGACGCACGAGTTTGTCCAGCATGGCGACGTGACGGTCTATGCACATGTGACTTCGGTAGCGCGGGTGAGCCTGTCCTTTGCCGAGCGCTTGGGCCGTGCTGGCATTTCGGTCGACCGTGCCTCGCTGCTGCGCGGTGCCCTGCTGCACGATTACTTTCTCTACGATTGGCACGACCCCGATCCGAGCCATCGACTGCACGGATTTCGGCATCCATTTTTTGCCCTGGCACGTGCCGAAGAGGATTTTGAGCTGACGCCGCGCGAACGGAATATTATCGCGCGACATATGTTTCCGCTGGTGCCAGTGCCGCCGACGTGTCGCGAGGCATGGATTGTGTGCCTGGCTGATAAGTGGTGCGCACTGTGCGAGACGGTCGCCGGCCGTCTGCCGCGCAAAGACGGCGCGAACGATTTGAACGAGGGCTCGAGTGACGGCTCGAGTAAAGAATCGAGCGAAAAGAGGAGAGGGTAGACGGTGGAAACCGCGATTGATATGGCGTTTGGCGGCGCGACGCTTGCCGCCTGCCCGCTTTCGGCACTGGTGCTCTCGTTTGCCCTTTACGGGTTTTGCGGTTGGGCATGGGAGTCGACAGTATGTGCCATGCTCAACCAAGGACGCTTTGCCAACAGCGGATTCTTGCTGGGGCCGTGTTGTCCTATCTATGGTGTGGGCGGCATAGCCTGCTGGCTTTTGCTGCGCGGGATTCCGGATGCCTCGAGCCAGTTTGTCGCCGCGGCGCTTGTGTGCAGCGTAATCGAGTACAGCGTGGGCCTTCTATTGGAAAAGACAACGGGCGCACGCTTTTGGGACTATTCGCACCTGCCGTTTAACCTGCACGGACGCATCTGCCTGTACTGGGCCTGCGCGTTTGGCTTGGGTGCGTTGTGCATTTGCCGCGTAGTGGAACCGGCGGTGTTGGGTTTGCTCGGCCATTTGCCGGTGCTGATTGTGCGGCTGTCCGCCTTTATCGTTGCGGTGGCGATGATGGTCGACGCGGCATGCTCTTTGGCCAGTTGGCGCCGCCTGTCCGATCAGCTGGAGCGTGTGCGTGCCGACCTTGCCGACCGCATCAACGAGTCGCTTGCCGATGCGTCTGACTCCATGCTCGAACGTATTCCCGATTCGGCGATCGACTCGGTGGCACAGACGCATATCCGTAGCCGTGCCGTTAACGCGTGGCTGGCCGAGCTGGGCGACGCGACGCTCGATGCCCTTCGTGAGAAGGCTTCGATGCCGACGTTTATCGCGGATGGTGCTCGCGGCCTGGCGCTCGCTGCCCGCCGCGTGGCCGATGCCGCGCCGAGCGTGCCCCATCCATCGCTCGCCCGTCTCCGTGCCGGCAGGCGCGCGAACCGTCCGGTGCCGAGTGTGTCGCTCAGTCGTCGCGACCTGCGCTTCTTCAATGCCTTCCCGCGTCTGCGCATCAATCACTACGAAGGTGTCATTCGAGCAACTGATCTCCGCGACCGCGCCCACGAGCTGTTTCGGCGCTAAGAGCTGGAGTCGTAGAGGTGCCTTGCAAGTGCGTGTTTCCTAGGGAAGTCACCTTATCGCTCTGCCCAATCGTGATTCCCCTAGGGAAAACACGCTACTGCCGCCGCCGACTGTGATTCCCTTAGGGAAAACACGCTAAAGAGCTCCTAGCCGTGTTTCCCCTAGGGGAATCACGTTTGAACTGAGGCCACGAGGCGCCATTGATGCCAGAGGGCCTAGAGAGGGCAAGGAAACTGCCGCCTGCACCTCGATGACAACCGTTCACCGAGCGACGTAGTTGTGGTGCGCGCCGGGATGACGTCTTTGACCTGCGGCGTCAAGCAGTACGTCAAGCTTTTGGTCAGTTAATGGCAAGAGATTGGCAAGGTGCCTTTTGGCTATGCTGCCTCTATTGGGAGGTGGCTTTCGTGAGGAATACCAGCGCACGGCAAAGGATTGAAGAACAGCTTGATGGGGCGGAGCGCTTGCAGCGTTGTCTAGTGCCCAAAACCAGGGCGGATCGCGAAGCGCTTCGTCGCGCCGTAGCGGCAGGGGTGGCCGTGCGTCCGTTTAGCGGGATGTTCATGCGCGCCTCCACGTGGGATGCGCTCAAGACGAGTCCGCGCGTTCGTTGGCGCTATGTTCAAAATACGTTTCTCGACGAGCACCCTGACGAGGCCGTCTGTTCCTTTTCTGCTGCGCTTGACCATGGACTTTGGGTTTCGAAGAAATATCTGGACACAATTCATCTTGTAGCTAGCGGGCGCTCGCATGGTAGGTGCGGTACGGGAATCCATCGGCATGAGTGCCCTCTAAATGAGATCGAGCTAAACGGCACCGTGAAACGAACGACGCTAGAACGGACGGTGCTCGACTGCTCACTTGTTGCTTCTTTTGAAGACGGTTTGGCTATAGCTGATAGCGCCCTGCGGTTCTGCAAGCTCGATATCCAAAAGTATCGCGACTATGTTGAAGCGTTGGCGCGATGTCGCTCTGGGGCCTTGTGCGCTGAGATGGTAGCGCGCTATGCCGATGGCGCTTCGGAGAGCGGCGGTGAATCCATCGTGCGCGGATTGATTGTCGCGCTGGGTTACCTTCCTCCGACCATGTTGCAAGCCGAGTTTGTTGACCCGATCGATGGCGGTGCGATTCGTGCCGATATGTACTACGAGTTGCCGAATGGGCTTCGCTTAATTATTGAGGTCGATGGTTTTGGCAAATACGTTGGTGCGGACGGCCTGGGAAAAGAGATGCAAAGGCGCTTGGTTGCAGAGCGTCAACGAGAGTCGCACATTACGGCTCTGGGCATTCCGGTCATGAGGGTGCAATTTAGTCGCGTGTACGAGGACGGTTATCTCGAACACCTACTGAGGCGTTTCGGTGTGCCAAAAGTCGCTCCTCATATGTAGTGTTGGGCAGTGGAGGAGATGCTGATAAGGGTTGTTTTGCGTGGTGTGGCTTTTTGATATGGTCATCAGCTTCGTTTTCCTTAAGGGGGCGTTACCCTGCTCCGCCCAGTTGTGATCTCCCTAGGGAAAACACGCTATTGCCGACGCCGACTGTGATTCCCCTAGGGAAAACACGCTAAAGAGCGCCTGGCCGTGTTTTCCCTAGGGGAATCACGGACGAATCTGATATGGAGTCTGCCTTGGGACTCCTTGCTTCTGCATATAGCCGATTTGAAATGCGGGTATAGATGGCCTCTTGATTTACGCGTTTCCCATTGGTTTCGCGCCCGTTGCTGCGCCGTTTCCAAGATTGCGGGACCGTTTCCATTCGACAACGGAGCGTTTAACAACGCCGTATCTGGTCTACACCAGTTGCCCCTCGGCCGCATTATGGGCGCCGACAACGTTCATGCGACCAAGGGAGAGCGAATGTACGACACGGGATCGACAACGTTTATGCTCATCTGCACCATGCTCGTGTTTTTAATGACACCGGGTCTGGCGTTTTTCTATGGCGGCCTGTCCAGGCGCAAAAATGTCATCAACACCATGCTTATGTGCTTTGGCGCCATTGGCCTGGTTGGTGTGCTGTGGATTGCTGCCGGCTGGTCGCTGGCCTATGGCGGCGACGGCTCGAATCCGTTTATTGGAGGCCTTGACCAGCTGCTGTGCCTGCCGGTGCTCAACCAGGTGCTGCAGGCGGCCGAGGGCAACGCCGCGGATGGTGCCGTCTACCCTCAGATCATCAACATCGCCTTCCAGATGGCGTTTGCCATGATTACTGCCGCTATCGTCACGGGCAGCCTGGCCGGCCGCGTTAAGTTTGGTGCCATGACGGCCTTCCTGGGCATTTGGCTGCTCGTGGTCTATGCGCCGCTCGCTCACATGGTTTGGGGCGGCGAGGGCTCCTTTATCGGCGACATCATCGGCGCGCTCGACTTTGCCGGCGGCGACGTGGTGCACATTTCGTCCGGTCTTACGGGCCTGATTCTCTGCTTAATGCTCGGCCGTCGTCGCGGTTTTGGCATGGTGAGCTATCGCCCGCATAACGTGCCGTTTGTGGCGCTCGGCGCCGGCCTGCTTTGGTTTGGATGGTTTGGCTTTAACGGCGGCAGTGAGTTTAAGGCCGATGCCGTGGCCGCGCTTGCCATCCTCAACACCGTGACGGCCAGCGCGGCGGGCATGGTCTCGTGGCTTGCCGTTGAGCGTGTGCATACCGGTCGCCCCACGCTGGTGGGCGCCAGCACCGGTCTGGTTGCGGGCCTCGTGGTGGTCACGCCCGGCGCAGGCTTTGTCGAGCCGTGGGCGGCACTGGTCATGGGCCTGATCGTCTCGCCTGTCTGCTACCTGGCTATCAGCCATCTTAAGACCAAGTTCGGCTACGACGATGCGCTCGATGCGTTCGGTTGCCACGGTATCGGCGGCATCTTGGGCGGCGTGCTCACGGGCCTGTTCTGCGTGCCGGAGCTTTCGTGGACCGGTAAGGGTGGCCTGTTCTACACGGGCGACGTGTCGCTGCTCGTCTCGCAGGTCCTGGGCATTGTGGTGACGGTCGCTATAGTGCTGGTGCTCGACTTGGTGATCGCCGCGGTGGTCAAGGCGCTGTTCCACGGCAGCCTGCGTGTGGACGAGGCCGACGAGGCGCTGGGCTTGGATGCGAGTCAGCACGGCGAGAGCGCGTATCCTTCTTTCTCCGGGCTCGATTAGCAGCACGGCTTTCCCAGGCACCCGACCTTGCCCCTCAAACCGTCGCTTGCGTACCGAAGTACGCGGCGCTCCTCTTTCGGGGCAATCTCGGGCACCTGGAAAACCCGTGCCATGTGAAGGACAATTCATTTCTTTTATTGAAGAGAGGAATTCACTATGAAGAAAATTACGGCTATTGTGCGCCAGGAAAAGCTTGAGGTTCTCAAAGACGCGCTGTTTGCTGCTGATGTTCGCGGCATGACTATCAACCAGGTGCAGGGCTGCGGCGCTCAGCATGGCTGGAAGGAATACGTGCGCGGCAACGAGTTGCTTGTCAACACGATCCCTAAGGTACAGTTCACGCTCATTTGTGCCGATGAGCATGTCGACGGCATTGTCGACATCATCTGCAACGCTGCTCGCACCGGTGCCGTTGGAGACGGCAAGATTTGGGTCGAGCCGGTCGAGGAAGTTATCCGCATCCGTACCGGCGAACACGGCCCCGCCGCGGTGTAGAATCGACTGCCTGCCATCCGCAACGTTAAAATGCTGCAATGAGGCACAAGACTTGCGTTGCGGATGGACGGATTATGGGTCGTAATAAATATCCCGAGGAGACGGTCGCGAAGATTCTCGACGCGGCGCTGGAGCTATTCTGCGCACAGGGTTATGAGGGGACGAATATTCAAGACATCGTCGACCGCCTCGATGGCATGACCAAGGGTGCTGTCTATCATCACTTTAAGAGCAAAGAGGAGATTTTCAACGCCGCATTTGATCGGGCAATGGCTCCGATTGTTGAGCGCCGTCGCTCAACGCTTGGTATCGGTAATATGACCGGAGCCCAAAAGCTCAAGCGGCTGTACGCGCCCGAGTCCGTCGTTCCACAAATTGAGCTATGGGCACGCATGCATCCTGCGGCAGATCCGGTAAAAAGCTCGCGTCTACTGGCGATGCAGTACCAGGGCTCGTTTGACGAGTCGGCCGATGGCAATCTCTTGCCAGTAATCGAGGAGGGCATCGCCGACGGCTCCATTGCGTGCGAATGCCCGCGCGAAGCGGCGGAGGCCGTATCGTTGTTGGCGAATCTTTGGCTGCTGCCATTGTTCCGTCCGCTTGAATCCAAGGACCGAATGCTCGCTCGCGCTCAATGTTTGGCGCAGATGGCTGCCGCGGTGGGACTCGATTTGGGGGAAGAAGTGCTTCAGACAACGGCGCAGATTTGGGACGTATGGGACCGCGCCGGGTGGTAATATAGATACCGACGGTATGTAATAGATTTGAGAGGGCAGCTCCGGCTGCCCTTTTCAAGTCATTAAATACATACTAACAGTATGTATAGGGGTAGGCTTATGGCTGGAATGCGGAGGAGTAGCGTCTCCTTGACGCAAAAAACAGTGCGATCTATCAGGCTTTTTGGCCTTCTTGTTGCGCAGCTGTGCACGTATTCGATGCTGTCGGCGCTGTGCTTTGCGTATCCACTTTACTTGTTCGATTGCAGCGGCTCGTCAACGTTATATGGCGCCGTCGCGGCGATAGCGTTCATACCGGGCGTGCTCGCGACTCCGGTTGGCGGGATTTTGGCGGATCGGGGAAGACATCGCGGGGTTCTTGTGGTACTCGGCATTGTTCTGATGGCTGCATCACTGTTGTTTATCCCCATGAAGCGTTCGCTGTCTCTTGCGGTTGTCGTGGCAGCAATGCTTTGCGTCCAATATGGCATCCAATCGCTGCTGAAGCCAATGCTCCAAATTGAGACGGTGCGTATGGCGGGTGAAGAGAAGGTTGAGCGGGCCACTGCATTGGTTTCGCAGATGACCATGGTGAGCAATATCTTGGGCCCTGTGGTCGGGACGGCAGTCTATGGGTGCTTTGGTATCGATACTCTATGCGAAACCGCGGCGTTGACGTTTACGATTTCAGCCCTGCTGTTCGGGGGCGCACTCAAGCAAAATGCCTCATCTGAAACGATAGGAGACGGCGCGACTCGTACGACATGCCGAAGCGATTTTCGGGAATCGATTCGGTATCTGTTGCAAAATGCATCTTTGGTTGCTGTGATTTTGCTTGCGGCAGTTTTGAACCTTGCGTTGGTTGGGCTAACGATTGGCGCTCCCGTTATTGTTGCAAAGCATCTCGGAATGCAGTCATCCTTTGTTGGGATTATTGAGGTGGCTATGGGCTTAGGTGGTCTTGTCGGCAGTGGTTTGGTCGGTATTTGGCCGCATCGTTTTTCTTTCAAGGGCATATGTCGATATGTTGCGATGATCTGTTTTGGAGTCGTACCGATTATTGTCATGCTACTGAGCGGTCCTGATGAATTGTCGTTTGCCGCGCTTGCGGCCGGCTCGGCATGGGTCATGGCGTGGGCAAGCATTACATCGGTCGAAATCGTTTCATTTGTTCAGCGGTCAGCGCCAAAGGAATTCTGCGGAAAAGTGCTGGCACTCGTTTATATGACGCTTTCCTGTGCAACGCCTATTGGCCAATTGGTTTATGGGCTCGCATATGATCGATGGACACCGGCGATTGTATTCGCAGGCATGTTGGCGGTGCTGACGTTGACGACGGCGCTGTTTTATCGGCTGAAAAGTCGCTTGTGGCGATTGTCTTAACGCGTTGGGGCACCATGAATTTGTGGAGGCAGTGGCACGCCGCGCCGGGACGGCATTATTTGGGCATGCCTCTCCTTCGTCTACAATATCGTGCAGACGAAGGAGAGGCATGCCCATGATCAAGATGTTTGCGAGTGACTTAGACGGAACGCTGCTGAACGCCCTGCACGAGGCAGACGGGACCATCCGCCGTGCCATTCGTGAGCTGACCGAGGCTGGTCTGCATGTGGTTCCCGCGACCGGACGCTCGACGTTGCCAATCGGCGAGCATGGTTTTACGGGGCTGGCGCTCGATGCCTGCTGCTCTAACGGCTCCATCGTGCGTGATAGCCATGGCGAGGTGCTCAAGACCTGGACCATCGACCCACAGATCACCGAGGAACTGCTCAAGGAGTTCCCGGACATTTGCTTTGACTGCTCCACGCCCGATGGCATGTTTTCGAGCGGTTCGTTCGAGATGCACCAGGCGGGTTTTAAGAAGGACAGCCCTATCAAGCGCATCGTGATGCGCGGCATGCGTGCGCGTGGCGGGTACCACGAGGAGCAGTATTTCGACCAGTCGATCGGCGACATCCTGCGCCACGATGTGTGCAAGATCAACTGTCGCGTGACCTCGCCCGAGCTGGAGCGCGACCTTAAGGTATATCTTGCCGAGCGCTCGGACCGCGTTGTCAACGCGCCGTTCGATCCGGTGATGTTTGAGATCACGGACGTGGCGTGCAACAAGGGCGAGAGCGTGGCCTGGCTGGCGGGCTACTACGGTATTGCCGAGGACGAGGTCGCGGTTTATGGCGACGGCGGCAATGACATTGCCATGCTCAAACGCTTCCGCCACAGCTACGCGACCAAAAACGCAAGCGATGCAGCCAAGGCCGCCGCGAGCGCAACTATCGGCAGCTGCATGGCCCACGCCGTCCCCAAACACATGCTCGCCACCATGCGCAAGCAAAACTCCCGCACCGTCATCGAATAATGTGGCAAAGGGGCAGCGCCTTTGTCACATTCTAGAGTTCTCAATTAGCCAGTGCTCGTAGGCGCGCTGCATGACCTCGGTTTTATCGGCTTTTTTGCGGCAGCCCTTCTGCTCCTCGATGGCAAGCTCATAGGCATCGCTCTGCTCAAAAGCGCTGGTATCCCAAGCACCGTGTTCAATGCGAGCCCATGTGGCATCGATGAGCTGCTCGAGTTCGGCAATGTCAACGGCGTTGGCGGTTGTCGCGAACGGCGGGCGGAGCTCGCCCGTCGTCTTGTCGGGTTCTACATAGTAGTCGCCCATGGAGGTGACGGTGTAGCCATAAAACTCGGGTGACGCTTCGACCAGCAGTTTGTAAAACTTGAGCTGACGATGGTAGCCTGCAGGGATTTCTTTGCCAAAGCCAGTCTTGTAGTCGACGATCTGCACCGTCTTAGCTGCATCGTCAACGAGGAGCAGGTCAAGAAAACCAAAGAGTGGAGTTCCACCGGCAGTTAGACACTGCATGTTCGCTTCCGTGATGCAACGGTAGCCACGTACGTGCTCGACAAGCCAAGGGACGAATGCATTACAAATGCGTTCGAAGCGGTCCGAATAGCGATGGACGTCCTCGGGGGCAAAATCGAGCCACGAAATCTGCTGGCGATACTCGGCCTCAATTGTCTCAATTGCCGCCGCGCCATCGGTTGCCATCCGATTAACGATTTCTTCGAACATCGCGTGAACGATAGTGCCGAATTCGGTTTGAATCGTGGGCGCCGTGGGTAGGCGCACAATCTGCTTCTCGGGGAAGTGCTGGCTATTTGCGCATCCAGGCTCGTACGTCACAAAGTTGTTGAGTGCCGTGGCAGAGAGGTGTTTTACGTCGGTGTGAGGATCCAAAAGCGCACGGAGCTCGGGCGTATCAAACACGTAGTTGTCGCGCCATTCGGTTTCGATGGCGGCACTGAGCTGGTCCGCTTTGGCAGAAACCTCGCAAGAGTCGATAAGCCCCGTGAGCTCCTGCAGCGCCGATCCTCCGGCGCGGTAGAGCTCGAGGTGTCGCTTAGCGCGTGTGATGGCTACAAACAGCAGACGGCGCGCATCGTCGTCATCCTTTTCGTCGCGAATAAGCAGGTTGGACGGGTACAGACTCATGCCGCCAGCACCTTTGTGCCAGGTGGAGTCGTCGGCGTCGAGCAGGTAGACGCAATCGAACTGCAGACCTTTCGAGCTGTGAGCGCTAGTAAGTCGAACGGCTCCCGGTGTGCCAAGATCGATCGATGCGTCGATGCTCACACCAAACTTTTGCGCGGCGTCGAGTTTGTCGACAATATCGGGCAGGCGAAGCGTGCGTCCCATGCGGCGCGCGTCGCCCATTTCACCCTCAGCAAAGGTGAGTAGGGCGCGGATGCCGGCATTGAATTCGGCGGCGCCCAGCGGATCCTGTTTCTTATGATCCTGATAATAGTCAAGGCTGCGTTTGAGAATCTTAAAGAGCAACGCTCTGACCGGGGAGGCGCCGGCCTCGGCCGCCCACTGCATAAGGTCGTCGTACAGCTCTTTGACGCGGGCGCTATTACTCTCGCACATGGCGGGCATCCAGTCGCCGCGATGTTCGCGCTTGGCGCTGAGCGCAAACGTCACGGACGATGGATGGTCGCCGCCCAGCTCGGCGGCACAGACAATCTGCGGAAGATAGCTGCTGGCGAGCTCCTTCTGCCCGCGAGCAAGCGCGGTAACGCAGCGCAACAGTGCCAGCATCGTCTGCATACGCTCGGAAGCAAAGAGATTCTGCCGCTCGCGATACGAAAAAGGTACCTTCTCCTTAACGAGGAAGGGAATCAGCGAGCGCAAGGCGGCGTGCTTGGCAGAGATGACTGCAATTCCTTCATTGGGATCTTCGCATTCATCGAGATAGTGATCATCAAGCCGCTGCCTAATACTCGCAGCGACAGCGGCGTATTCTTCAGCTTTGCCGGCGTAGACGTTCTCGCTAAAGCCGACCTGATCACCCTGAGGCTTGGAGGCTTCGATTGACTTATTCGAGCTGGCGTCGAGGCGATATTCAATTTGGCGTGCGATAGCTTGACCAAGCTCAACGATGGCGGGCGTGGAGCGATAGTTGGTCTTGAGCACGATGCTCCGGGGCGAAAACTCGGCCGCAAACTGGTTGGCACATTCGATCGTGGCGCCCTGAAAGCGCATGATGGCCTGATCGTCATCGCCAACGGCCATGATATTGGGCACATCAACGCCGTCGCAGAGCAGCTCGATGATGCGCATCTGGGCACCATTGGTGTCCTGGAACTCGTCAACTTGGATATAGGTATAGGTGTCCTGGAGTACTTGGCGCAACGCGTCATTGTGTTCTACGGCGTTAACAAAGTCGCCGATCATGTCGTCGTAATCGTAGAGATGGTGCTGGTCGAGCTCGCTCTGGTAGCGACGCGCGACGTCGCAAGCGGTCTTAAGTCGCTCGCTCTGCTCCGCAATCTTAAAGGTGCGTCCCTGAGAGTTGCTGCCTCCAAAGAAGGCATCGCGCACTTTGGTGTATCCCGAGGATTTGCCCTTCTCATCGATGAGCTCGGTGCGGCGAACGGTATCGCGCAGCTCAAGGATATAGGGCACGTACGTACCGGCGGGACAGTCGATCGGGCGGGTGAGCGATGTGGGCGCCATGCCGCAGGCACGCTCGACCTCTTCCTCAAAGCGTTCGGCCAACGCGGCGCTTGCCCTTTCGCAGGCGAGCGTAAGCAGCTCGGAATGTTCGGTGAGCCAGACAGCGGCGTCGATATTCTGCTGCGCGATGGCGCCCAGCGTGTCGTAGTCCAGGCCACTGCGTTTGATCTTGGAGACAAAGCCAATCATCTTGCCAATATTTGGCGCAGGCATATCAGGTGACCCTCCGCCTAACGGAGAACCAAAGGGCAGTGATTTGAGCAGCCGATCAAAAATCTCTTGCTGGTGCAGGCTAGTAACAAGCGTGTCGGTCGATGGGCGCATGAAGTACTCGGGATAGCGCGACCTGATGCTGCTTGCAAATCCGTGAAACGTACTGACTTCGATGCCGTAGGCGTCGCGCCCAATCAGCTCGATCAGGCGCTTGCGCATGGCTTCCGCGCCCGCCTCGGTATAGGTAAGGCAGAGGATGTTGCGCGGGGCGACATCGCACTTGGCCAGGATGTTCGCCGCGCGCAGGCTCAGTAGCTGCGTCTTGCCGGTGCCGGGACCGGCAATGACGAGCAGCGGGCCATCTAGGCATTCGACGGCCTCGCGCTGTTCGGGGTTCAGGTTCTTAAACGATTCGTCGAATTTAGGGGTTGTAGCCATGAAATATTACCTGTCTTCCTGGTAAAGTGCCCGAGTGTCGTCGAGATATTTGAGATACGTATCGATGGCGCTTTGGGGCTGAACGATCTTAATGAAGGTGCTGAGTTGCAGCAGCCAGCCAAAGAACTGCGGCGACAGCGGAGCTTTGACAGTTGCTAACAGGCGCCCATCCTGGTTTTCAAACACAACGGCGTCCAGTCCGAACTTGTCGATGAGCGGATTCATCGCGCGGTCGTCGAGTTCCAGCACCATGGTGGTTTTGTCCGCCGCATACACGCCAAATGATGGCGAGACGTGATCTTCGAGCACATAGCCGGCGATGCGCGGATCTTTGGTCGCGGACTCTTCGGACACCGCAACGTCGAGCATGCGATCGACGCGGTAGGGCGTGAACGGCTGATGGCCCGAGCCGGCGTTGGCCCATTTATCTCTAAACCCAATCATGTAATAGAGTTCGTCGGAGTAGATAAGACGCACGGGTGTGAGCTCGTAGGTCTTTCCGTCATGGTTGAAGGCCTTTTGCTTGGCGGCGTTGTAGTGGAAGTAGCGGAAGCGGATCTTGCGCTTTTCGCGCATGGCTTGCTGGATAAGGTCGATATTGTGCAGAGCATCGGAGTTTTGCATCTTCACACGCGAAGGCACGTCGACGCGCTTGTGCATCAGCTCGCGTTCGTCCAGGCTGGCGAGGCTCTGTAGTTTGTCGATGAGGTGGTCGGTCAGCTCATCGGTCAAAAACGGCGAACTCTGCACGGCGTCAACAAGCATGATGAGTTCTTGCAGGTCGAGCGGGCGTGAGACCAACGCCCATTCCTTGCCACCGCGCTGGTCGATGTCGAGCCCGAAGTCGCGAAGGGTTTGCAGGTCGCGATAGATGGCCTTTCGTTCGGCCTCGAGATCGTGATAGGCGAGCTCCTCGATGATCTGCTGCGTCGTGAGTCCGTGCGTGCTGTCGGTCTTTTCCATCAAGGTTTTAAGCAGGAACAGAAGCCTGAGCTTTTGGTTTGGTCTGTTCGCCACGCTGTCTCCTTTCGCCGGCAGGGTATCAGCCGGAGATGCAAAACAAGACCCGTTATTGGGACTCATTGTAGCCCGCGCGACCGTAGTATTCGCAGCAATAAGGGCCCGAATAGGGCGAAAGGTGGTTAAACGGAAATCGGCGGTTTGGCTGGTTGGTGTGACGTGCACTCTGTTGGCTTGGGGCCGGTTCCGGTTTACAAGGATCAGAACAGGAGAAATGCGATGGCAGACATCAAAGTCTTTGCCGAGAATCTTGAGGATTCAACCAAGGAGCAGATCGAGGAGATCTCTAGCTGCCCGGCGTTTGAAGGCGCCAAGATCCGCATCATGCCCGATGCCCATAAGGGCAAGGGCTGCGTGATTGGTTTTACGGCAAACTTGGGCGACAAGGTCATTCCTAATTTGGTGGGCGTCGACATCGGATGCGGTATGTACTGCGTACCGCTTGCAGAGACTATTGCGCGCGATGACCTCATTCAGTTCAATCGCGACGTGAAGCGCGCAGTGCCCACGGGCTTTAGCCTTCATCGCGATCCTGCCTGCGTACTTGCGGACTTTGGCATGGAGTCGCGCGATTGGCTTCAGGATAAACGCAAGGTTGAGCGCTCCATGGGCACGCTGGGCGGCGGTAACCACTTCATTGAACTCGACGAGGACGAGAATGGGTGCCAATATCTGGTCGTGCACACCGGCTCGCGCAACATGGGCAAGCAGACGGCGGAGCACCATCAGGCGCTGGCGCAGAAGACGTGCACGGCAGATATCCCTGACGAGCTTAAGTATCTCGTGGGAGATCTTTCTGCCGAGTATCTCGTCGATATGCATAACTGCCAACGCTTCTCGAATCAGAACCGCAAGGCGATTGTCGCACAGATTGTTGAGCGTACGGGAATTCGACTCGACGGAGACGGCTTTACCACCATGCACAACTACATCTCGGAAGGCGGCATGATTCGCAAGGGCGCCATTAGCGCTCATGCAGGCGAGATGGCGCTGATTCCGTTCAACATGCGCGACGGTGCCGTTATTGCGCGCGGCAAGGGAAACGAGGACTGGAACTGCTCGGCGCCGCACGGGACGGGTCGTGCGATGAGCCGCACCAAAGCATTCCAAACGCTCGATACCAGGTCGTTCGTTAACGAGATGCGCGATGCCGGCATCTACTGTCCGAGTGCATGCGAGACGACGCTCGATGAGTCGCCCGAAGCGTATAAGCCTGCGGATGATGTATTGAGACTCATGGACCCGACGGTTGATGTTATTCACCGACTCAAGCCGATTTGGAATTTTAAGGCTACTGGTAAGCGCGGTAGGCGTTAGGAGGGTTGCGATGACGCTAAAGATGGACTCCAGGGACGACCGAATTGGCCGTTCTGTGAGTATGGGCGAGCTGATGAGCTTCCCGGGCGTGATGCCGCCGTCCGCGAATCGGTGCGGCGGGAATCGTGGAGAGCGTGATGACGAGGGTTTTGACCTCAGCGGTTTTCACAGTCGGCTGGTTTCTGGACTCGACCGTGGTGTGGAAACGTCACTGTTCGCAGCTCCGCGCTTGTTGAAAGCCGGCATGTCGGCCGATGACGCCCTAGGTGGCGGCGTTGGGCTGGGCAAGCTCAGCGTGATTGGCGGTGCGCATGAAGACGTTTCGAACGTGCTGGCACACGCGGTGCTGCGCCTGAGTGAGCAGTGCGCCGTGCTTTACGTGCCGATTCGGGAGCGTGAAGAGGATGCGATTGCCCGGCTTATTCGTGCCGAGATGGATGGCAAGGTGTCAGAGGATCCTGAGGAGCAACAGGTTGAGACAATCCGCGCAACGATGCGCCTCAAGCAGCGCAACCTGGGCATCTTTGTCGAAGACAACATGACCATGGACCTTGTAACAAGTTGGTTGCTCGGCGACCAAATGTGGAACAGAGCAGTGCTAAAGGACGTCGTAGCCGTAATCGACGGACTCGAAATGCTCGACGACAACCGCTCGGTAAACGCTGTCCTGCGTGACTTGCGCAACATGCTCAGCCCAACATCCGCCATCCTGGCAGGATGCTTTGCGGCGGAGGGCCGAGAGGACGACGCAACATTCGCGGAGACCCACTGCAATGCAGATGTCCTGGTCCACATGAGTTCCGATGGTGAAAATCCCATCTACATGTGAGTTTTCGGCTAGGTCCATAGCCGAAAACAATAGTCCGGCCCGTGACGCATCTGCACCACGGGCCGTTTTCAAGAGATATTTATTTCACATGCTCGCTGGCATGCCATGAGGGGCTTACTTTAACGGCGCGCAACAATAAGGCTGCTCGCCCCGCTTGGTATGATGAGCGAGCAGCCATCTATTCTTCGACTAAAGCTGCGATGTCATCGAGTTGCTTGCGAATACCTAAAAACTCTGTGTCAAGATCGAGTGTCCGACAGTGGAAGCGATAGCCGGTTTCATCCCAGCTTTCGCACATTGACCTCGCGTTATCAGTGAGAGCGTAAAGAAGCATGCCCTCGACCGCCCCTGTTTTTCGCGACCATGATTCATGGGCAACGTAGGAATAGATTTGATTGCGATGGGCTGGGGATAGAATTTCGGATTCCATGTGCTGGTGAAGAATAGTCCCGTAACATTTGCAGTCAATGATGAGGGTTCGACCGGGGCCTTCAAGAGTGACGTCTGTCAGTAATGCCGGCAATATCTTTGGAGCGTTGTCCGATCCTGATGCCACTCGATGGGCAGATGCCCTAAGATCGGGATGCTCGGCGCGATAATACTCCAGTACAAAATGTTCAAAGAGAGCGGAGAGTTTCTGATTGTCCCGCCATTTGCCAAAAGCGGTATCACCTGAATAAAGTGTCGGCAGGCTATTCTCAATTACGGCATGACAGACTCCCATAAGAAGGCGATAACCGCGGTTTCCTCCGTGAAAGGAGAGCCTTCCCCAGTCGATAGAGGAAGGTCGAATATTGTCGATAGAATCGAGCTGACGATAATAACTTCTAAGTAGGTTTTTCCGTTCGGTGCCGACTGCGCCAGAGCGAGCGAGGGTGCCCACTGCGCATTTAAGCACCCTGTTCATCTGAGTATTGACTGTCCATTCGTCGCTGGTACACCTAATGCTTCGGCGCCCAGCGGAGCGCAGCTGTGATGTCCGAGCCATATCGATTTTCCCGCGAATACCAAGAAAGTCCTCGGAAACCTCGGCATAACCGTGCTCCAGACCACGTTTGAGTCGTGATGAGATGCCGATTGAGAGGATGGCCGCAAGTAGGTCTTCGACGTGCTCAAACTCCTCGGTCTCGATAGACGCATATTCATCGAGACCGAGGGCTTTGAAGGCATAGGCCATCATGTAGTAGATGTTTCGAACGATGACCTTTTCTTCAGCTCTGGGCATTGACGGCACCTTCGAGGACGCTTATTGCCGCATCCGCTTTGGCTCGATCATCGAACCAATATTCACGGATGAGTGGGTTGAGTTCGTATTTAACGATGTCGTCAACACACCCTTTGCCGGAGCGACAGAGGTAACTATGTCCAATCTCGTACCCTTCACCGAGCGCGGGGTCGGAGGCAATGTCGATGTTTACCGAGCGTACCGCATTGACGAGAGAGGGCATTCTTTTGTCGGCACATTTCGATGCATCTTTGAGGAAAGAGGTGTTATTGAGAGCTGGGGTCATGCGAAAGAAAGCGAACCTTCTGCGAAGTGCATAGTCGATAAGGGCAATGCTACGATCAGCGGTGTTCATGGTGCCGATAATGAAGACATTGTCTGGTACGAAAAAGGGCCTTCCATCGATAGCGAGACTGGTGGGATTGCCGCGATGTCCGGCTTCTATAAGGCTCAAGAGTTCTCCAAATACCTTTGAGATATTCGCTCGATTGATCTCGTCGATTAGGAAGAAGTAGTCACTGTTGGGATCGCTTGCCGCTTTTTGACAGAATGAGGTGAAGACGCCCGCTTTGATATCGAATCCGCCTGCATCATTTGGACGGTATCCAATGACGAAGTCCTCATAGGTTGTCCCTTGGTGGAATTGAACGGTTTCTATCTTGGAGTTGTCTCGCTTGCCCATGAAGCTCCAAGCGAGTCTTTTTGCGCAAAACGTCTTCCCTGTTCCTGGAGCACCGTCGAGGATAAGATTTCGCTTTGCCTTAAGGAGTCGTTTGAGCTGTGAGAGATCATTTGCGTCAAGATAGACGTCATTTAAAAAGTCGTCGTCAGTGTATGCGCTGCCGTCTTTGCTTGGCGAGGCGTTGGAGTCCGTAGGCAATTCTGAATCTTCGGCAGGATTAGATGTAGCGTCTCGCTTCGGGGCTTTATGGTCAAACGCTTCAGCCGAAATCTCGTAAAGGGGCCTACCCAGATGGCCCACCTTGTTAAGGAGCTCTAAATAACCGGTCCCATTTTGTTTGGATGACGTTACTAATATGCCGTAAACACTTTCGAGATAATTTCTGCTTAGTTGATCAAAAGGCATGAACGTGTCGGGCCTGCACCAGAACAATGCCATGGAGAGGTTTGCAAAGCCGATATTCTTTTGGGCCAATACTCGATCGAACAAATTGATGAACTGGACGTGATCTTCGTCTTCTGGTGAGTATGCCATTGCCTCTTCGAAGAAATCCCACTTCTCCTCAATGCTTGAGTCTATTCCGTCCATGTAACGCCAGCGCCTGTTATTTGAGGTGGGTACACCGGCATAGTCAGTGGGAATTGCGCCGTGAATATCGAGGCGGGCAAAAATGCTTTCGATTACCTTGGTGCGGCTATCGTAGCTTATCGATCTGTTGAACAGAGACATGAACGTGAATGGATCCATTCTGTTTGTGTCTCCAGTATTTGCATTGTTCTTGCAGATTTCGAGAAGGGTTTCTTCGTCGTTTCGCATAGTCAGCAATTTTCGAGCGATTGCCGTGTAGGTATCGACCCATGTGAACTTCGTTTCGGTGTCCATTTTGCTCCCGTCTTTAGCGGCCGCTTTAACAACAAATACTAGAACGTGGGCTTTGTGAAATAGTTGAGCAACAAAGGTGTGCGGACAATCTAGGCGGATGAGCGGTGGGATGGTCAAATGTCATCGTTAAGATCGCTATTCGGAAAAGTCTGCGTTGCCGCCGCGTCGACGTTCATCTCGATTGGATCCGCCGCATCTGTTGATCGTCCCCTCGAGTACCGATATGCATCCAGCTTCCGTTATCGAGCACGATGCCGATATATATCCAGCCAACCGGGTTCTTCTTCTTTGTTGTCGGTGCACTCTTCTAACAAGTCATCTATCCGGTCCGGCTTGATCTCTTGCAATGCCGTGCATTCTTCTGGCAAGGGCTGTGTTACTTTCTTTGCTCTGAACACGGGCGACAACATCAAGTTCGTGTGTGCCCATCCGGCAAAGCAACTGCCGTAGGGGATAGAGCCACATCTGATCTGCCCATCGCCATCGGGATACAGGCAGTCCAATTTCGAGTTTGCTACCAGGCAATAACAAGGGCCTGGTGCCCATGGCCTGCAGTCGATCTCAAGAATGTCGCCCTTTCTGTACGGCGTGGGCAGGTCGACATATGCCCCCTTGAACCACGGGCCAAAGATCCCACCCACAATGCAGTCGAGCACCTCGCCACATTCGCCCTCTTCTTCCCTGCAGATGTACTGGATTTCGCCGGAGACGTTTGCGTAGTAAGTGTAGTCCGGCTGCAGAAAGCCGTCGTATGGATATGAACAGCTCGGGTCGTTGGCAAGGTTGAACAGCTCGACCATCCAGTATGAGGACGATAAGTCTGTCATTTCGCTCCACTTGTCTGCGTATGCCTTCATTGCCGCAAGGGCGGCCTGCCAGGATGCCACGGGGAAGGGGCCATGCGTGATGGCGGATCCCACTTCGTTGCCGATAAAGCTAATTTCGCTAATAAGCAGCACCTTCCTGTTCCCGTCGACGGCCTTTAGCGCGTCTAGACAGTCATCGATGTAGTCGATACAGATCTCTGGCCCGTACCAAGAAAAGGTTTCGTCTGACGAACTGCGCTCGGCAGCAACCAGCTTGCTGAGCATCTCCCGTTTGCGGTTGATTTCTATCGACGCGCCACTGATGATTTGCGAGTAATGATCGCCACTCAGCAGCTGCGGATTATGCAGCAAATGCTCTCGCAGCTCCGGAGATTCGATCAGGTTGATTATTTCTTCGTGCACGATAGTCTCCGAGTTGTTGGTGCGACTTCTTGTGGATTCGGACATGGTGGCCTTTATTCAAATAGCTGCGGGTACTTCTCCTTGAGCGGTGCCTGATCCAGACGTAGCTCTTCCAGGTTGCGCTTTGCCTTGGACTCCATCCTTATGGTGTCGATAAACGCGATGAGTGAGTCGACATACAGATCGCCGCGCAGGTAGGCCTGGGCGGCGATTAAAATTCGCTGCTCGTCTTCGAGTGGTTTGCGATAGTACTCTAGATTCAGGTAAAGCGGGTCTGGCTCGCCGATGTAGAGGGGAAACGTCTCGTTGTAGGTAATCGAGCAGCCAGTGGCGCGCATGTTGCTGATATCCCCTGCATGGCGATAGTGCTCGAGGCGCTGCTGCGCATGATCAAGCCATTCGTCAGAACGGTCTGCCTGCCGAAGCTCTGCCTCAAGCTTTGTCCGGTCCCACGTGGGCAGATCGAACAACGTGAACGGCTCACGGGCACTGCCTTGCGGCGTCCAGACGATATCGCCGGTGTGAAACGGCGTGGGGATATCGACCCAGATGAACTCGAATGCGATCTCCCAATCGTTCTCAACGGGGCCGGCTGAAGGGCAATAAACGGAAAGGGGCTCACCTTTGCCGTTCACCATGAGCCAATCTTCCCGGTGATGTTCTTCGTCGGCATCGAGCGGGCACCGGGTGATGCGTACGCGTGTCTCTGGACGGCTCGCCAGTTCATCATCACCGCGCAACGCCTCGGCACATTTCTCATAACAGCTGAATGGCGCGCCGAAGGCCCCACAAAGTTGCCCGTCGGGCACAATCTCCTCTTCATACTGATAAACGTAGCCCGTCCCACTCGCAAACGCATCGACGCACCGCTTGTTGTAATCGATTGTCCAGCTCAAAAAAGCATGGAAATCGGGGATGGCCGGCCTTCCAAGACCGGCATGGGTTGCTTCCAACGAACAATTGGGCATGGTACGCGCGATCTCCTGCCAGGCTTCGCACTTCTGCTCGAGCGTGGCGGTCTTCGAAAACCAAACCAGATAGGCGGCCTCGATGGTGCTGGGCTGGAAGTCGATACTGCGCAGGTGCCCCCGAATGTCCTGGGAGTCCACAAAATCCAGGATGTTCATGGTTAGCTCCTCTTTGTTTTGAATCGTGCCGGCGGGGCTATCGTGTTATCGAACAGCTCCGGATAGCGGGACTTGAGCCCGCCGTCTTCTCCTTCAAACCGCTCGGCTTTTTTCTTGACCAGCGCCTGCAGCTCGAAAAGACTTGATAGCGCAATAAGTGAGTCAAGACCCAGATTGCCGTCGAGATATGCCCGCACGCCGTACAGAATTCTCGCCTCCGGTTTGAGCGGGGTACGGCAGTATTCCATATCGAGAAGAAAACAACTCGGCTCTCCGATATAGATGGGGTACTCCAGGGGATATTCAATCTGACAGCCGTAGGCGTACATGTCGCTCGTATCGCCATTTTGCCGATGGTGCCTGAGCAGGTCGTCGGCCTTATTTGCGGCGCATTCCCTGTAGGTGGAAGGCGGAAGCTCATCCATGACTCGCTTCGTGGTCCATGTCTGCATATTGAGAAGCAGCATGGGGTCGCCAGGGTCGCCGTGCCGACAAATGATGTCGCCGGCGTGGAATGGCGTCGGGATGCCAAACCACATCAGCGCAAAGGCAAAAGTGGGGTCTTCGCCCTCGCGTTCCTTGTCGATGCAGCGCAGCTGGCAATCCATGACCTTGCCATTTGCGTCGAGCATGAGCTTATCGGCGGCATAGTAGTCTTCGTCCGGATCGATCGGGCGGCGTGTTACTTCAATCGAGGTAGGATTCTCCCCCTCAAGCTCATTCCAGATTGCCTCGAAACATTTTTCGTAGCTAGTGTAGGGGCCATAATTGCACCCGCTCTCATGGGGACTTCCCGTCTTGTCCTCAAAGAAATACATGTGCTTGCCAGGTTGTTTGAACCGGGCGATTTTCTTGCGCTCCCATCTGATGACGTCGCGAAGAAAGACATGGAAGTTGGGGATATTGAACGTGCCGTATCGCCTGCTCATCGCGCAATTGGGCATGTTTTCGAGAATCTTTTGCCAGGCCTCGATCTTCTGGTGCAGCGTCTTTTCGCTCGAACGGTCGACGATGAACGCCGCCTCGGGCGTGGTGGGTTCGTAGCCGATGCCTTCCAAATGCTCTCTGATATCGGGCGAGTCGAGAAACTCGAGAATGTCCGAACGTATGGCGTTGACGCCGGCGCCGGCCGATGTGCGGTATGGCTGCAGGCAGTCGTGTACGACCGATCCGTCCGACCATTGTTTGCCGTAGCTGGGATCATCGTGCAGCTTTTTCGAGAGCTCGAGCATAAAGGGGCAATCATCGGGCAATTCGCCGGTATAACGTTCGGCGGTATAGAGGGCAGAGGGCGTGAAGTCGTCGAGGAAGCCGTCCGTGAAATCCCTCAAGCGGAGATTGCCTTCCTCAACGCCGTAGATTTTGCTCGGATAGGCGCACCAAACCTGGCCTTTGAACGAACTATCGTAGTCGTCTTCGAGCACGATGGCAAAACGGGGACCGTGATCGAAGGGCCGACCGTCGATCTTGATGATGTCGCCGGGGACCCAGGGAGTGTAAAAGACCTCACCATTGGCGCAGAAGTGCTTGCTATTGTTCCACGGCAAGTGATCGATGCTTTGGTGCGGAGTCCGCTGATTCCGGCGATCGCTCAAAAAGACCAAATCGCCAGCCATGGTCGCGGCGAATATCAGCGAGGCTTGAGCGCGCGGGCGGTCGTGTAAGTCTTCGGCGGTATAGAGCTTAATCTGCCAGAATGATTCGGACCAATCTTCATCGGGGTCATCATCGACGTATTGCTTCATGAGGATTTGCGCAGCTTCCCATGAGGCAACGGGGAAGGGGCCATCAAAGGTGTCGTGCCCACGCTCCTCTTCACTGTAAAACATGCCGGAGATTAGAAGGGTGCCGTGGTCGCGGTCAACGTTGTAAAGCATATCGAGCGCGCTGTTGAGCTGGTCAAGGCCGGAGTCAATCGCCTCGGCGTAATCCGATGAGACCTCTTTGCGAAGCTGCTCGAGCATGGCTCGTTTTTCGTCGAGCGTCTTGAGGGAGCCGCCGATGATTCTACAGAGGGAGCCATCTGCCATTCCCATGTGTTTGAACATATGAACACGCAGCTCATCGTTCTTGATGCAACTGCAAACGAGCTCCCTGCCGGCATCGGTGATCACGGTATCTGCTTTGCTGTCCATAGTAACCTCCAATTCGGTCGTTGCCGTTAGCATCCATCAGAGGTTGTGCTTTGTGGTCCCATTAACGGGTCCCATATGAATCTCGCGTCAAACATATTTTTGGAAACGCCACTGGTGCATGGGCGGCTGCGTGTTGAATGGACAATCGGTAGTGGCGTTTCAAAAACTAAGCGTAACTGGCGCAACCTCCCTCTAAGAAGGGATCGGCCGTCGTATCGAACAGCTCCGGGTAGCGGTCCTTGAGCCAGCTGTCTGCATCCTCGAAGCCGCGTGCCTTTTTCTCCGCCAGCGCCTGTAGCTCGCATGCGCTGGCCATCGCGGCGAGCGAATCAACCGCCAGGTCACCTCTGACATACGCCCTGACGCCGTAGAGGATTCGCTCCTCCGACTTGAGCGGCTTACGATAATAGTCAATGTCCAAAAGAAAGCCCTCAGGCTCCCCAATGTAGAAGGGGAAATGCAAGGCGGATGAGACTTGGCACCCGTAGGCGTACATGTCGCTGGTGTCGCCGTCATATCGGTGCCAGCGCAATAGCTTGTCGGCCTTTTGAACGAGGCGCTCTTTGTAGACGGAGGAAGCAAGCTCTTTGTCGACTCGTTCGGATCCCCAAGTTTGCAGGTCAAACAGCACCATCGGCTCGTCGGGGCGTTGGAGGTTGCAGACGATGTCTCCGGCATGGAAGGGCGTTGGGATATCGAACCACATGTCCTCGAAATCGCTCGCGGTGCCCGCCTCGTCCCACTCACCCTCGAACCGGTAATCGCAAGACATTACTTCGCCGTTCGCATTGAGTAAGACCATGTCGTCGGCATAGTGGTCTTCGTCCGGGTCGATGGGGCGGCGAGTGATCTTGATCGCCTTTGGATTGTCGCCTTCGAATTCTCTCCAGATGGCATCGAAGCATTTTTGATAACTGCTGTACGGGCCGTAAAGAAGGTCGCATCGGTCGCGCCGGTCCCACGAGTAGTCCTCAAAGAAATACAGACTCTGGCCGTCCGTCCTTTTAAAGTGTGCGAGCTTTCTTTGCTCCTGCCTGATGACATTGCGCAGAAAGGCATGAAAGTCAGGGATGTTGACCGTGTCGTTTCTGCGGCTCATGGCGCAATTGGGCATGGTGTCGATGATCTTTTGCCAGCCTTCGAGCTTTTGCTGCAGCGTCGCTTTATGCGAGCGGTCGACGATAAAAGCCGCTACGGGCGTGGTGAGCTCGTAGTTGATTCGTTGAAGGTGCTCCTTAATGCTGCGCGAGTCCAAAAACTCAAAGATGTCCGGACGAATATCCAACTCACTTTGGCTGGTAGGCTTGCAGCGCGGCTGCAGGCAATCGTGCCCGACCGAGCCTTCGGACCACTGCTTGCCGTAGTCAGGGTTGTCGTGCAGCTTCTGCGAAAGTTCGATCATAAAGGCGCAGTCGTCCGGCAGGTCACCGGTGTAGCGCTCGGCGGTGTAGAGGGCAGATGGGATGAAGGGGTCCAAGAGACTGTCGCTGAAGGTGCCGGATGAAAGCGAACCCTCCTTAACACCATGATCTCTACTGGGCCCTGCGCACCAGATCTGTCCCCGGAGCGTGTGCTCGTAGTCGTTTTCGAGCACAATGGCAAAGCGAGGCCCGTGGTCGAAGGGGCGACCGTCGATTTTGAGGATGTCGCCCGGTACCCACGGCGTGTAGATAGGCTCGTTGTTCGTGCAGAACCGCCTGCTATCGTTTCGCCAGACGCTTTCGACATGCGATTTGCGAGTGCGGTGATTGCGCAGATCACGGAGGAATATAAGCTCGCCGTCCCTAGTTGCCGCAAACGTCAGGGAGGGCTGCGCCGTTTGGTGCTCGTGCAGGTCTTCCGCGGTGTAGAGATTGATCTTCCAGTACGATTCGGACCAGTCGTCGTCAGGATACTCTTCGATGTAGTGCTTCATGAGCGTTTTCGCGGCTTCCCAGGATGCGGTGGGGAAGGGGCCGTCAAGGGCATCGACGTCGCGCTCCTCCTCGTTGTAGAGCATGACGTACAGTAGGAGGATTCCGCGGTCGCGCTCGACGTTGTTGAGCATGTCGAGCGCGCAGTTGAGCTGGGTGAGATGCGAATCGATATCTTCGGTCAGCTTCGGCGAAACCTCTTTGTGGAGTTGCTCAAGCATGGCGCGCTTTTCGTCAAGCGTTTTCAGCGAGCCGGCGATGATCGGCGCTGGCCAGTATAAGTATTTGCGCATGTGGTCTCGCAGCTCTTGGCTTTTGATGCAGCTGAGGACGAGGTCTTTGCCGGCATCGGTGATGCCATCGCTTGCCTGATTGTTCATGTCGGCCTCCTTATTGATCGTTACCGGCATGATGCAACGGGTGCGGCTATTGTTGGTCCCATTAACGGGACCAAGTGGCGGCTCGATGTGACAAAGGGACTGCCCTTTCGTCACATCCCAAATATTGCCTTTACGTGTTGATGCACACGGTGTGCAATAATACTCGCACTGTGCAATAGCGCACAGGCTGAGTAACAGGGAGGACGCTTGTCCCAGCTCGAGAAATGCGATCGCCGGTCCCTTCGCTCGCAGCGTGCCCTTCGCCAGGCGCTTGCCAGCGAGCTTGCCGAAAGCGGTGACCTTTCGCGCATTAACGTCGCGTCGCTCACCGAGCGTGCCGGCCTTACGCGCCGTACGTTCTATTCGCACTACCGCGATATCCCCGACTTTATCAATCAAATCGAGGACGGCTTGCTGGCCGAGATCCGTGAGCGCATTGAGCTCATCACCGCAGCTCAGCTGCCCGATCTCTATCACAACATCGATGAGCTCGAGCCGGCGCCCGGTTCGGTTGAGCTGCTGCGTTATCTTGCGGCCAACCGCGACTTAATCGGTGCGCTGCTGGGTCCGGGCGGCGATCAGGCCTTCATTAAAAGGATCATCGACACCGCTCGTGAGGCTGTGGTGCCGCGTGCGCAGACGGGCATTTTGGGCCTGGCGCTGGGCACGTTCTTTGACTACTACGTCACCTACGTCGTGAGTGCCGAGGTCGGCATGATTCAGCGCTGGTTTGAGCGTGGGCTCACCGAATCGCCCGAGGCCATAGCGCGCATTATGACGGTGCTCGCTTTTGTGCGCCCTGGTGACCTGTATGGCCAACCCATCGATATCAACGTGCCGGAATACGGCATGAAGCTATTGAACTTGCAGCTCGAGGACGCGGCTGACACCGCCGCAACCGTCGAGTCCAACAACTAAGAGGAGAGACAGATGAGCAAACTCGTCGAGGGCATCAAGGACCGCATGATCGCCGCCGCACGCGAGGCCGCGCCCACCGTGGTGGACGCCGCGCAGAAGGCCGCGACCGCGGCTGCCGAGAAAGTTGTCGAGGCTGTCGCCGATGCCAAGAACGCGACGGGGGAGACGTCCATCGCCAGCGAGCCCGCCACCGCCGCTGAGCCCGTAGCCGCCACCGCCGCCCACGCCCCCGAAGGTGCGATCTTCAACCCCGAGGCCGCCCACGGCAACCTGCACCTGGGCATCGACGTGGGCTCCACCACCGTTAAGCTCGCCGTGCTCAACGACGACAACCAGATCGTCTACGCCAAGTACCAGCGCCACCACACCGACGTCCGCGCTTGCGCCCGCGACTTGTTCGAGGGTGCCGCGACTGTGCTGCCGATGGCCCAGATGACCTGTGCCATCACCGGCTCAGGCGGCCTGCTGCTGTCCCAGTGGCTCGATTTGGAGTTTGTCCAGGAGGTCATCGCCAGCAAGCGTGCCGTCGAGACCCTCATCCCGGCCACCGATGTCGCCATCGAGCTGGGCGGCGAGGACGCCAAGATCATCTACTTCGATAATGGCATTGAGCAGCGCATGAACGGCACCTGCGCCGGCGGCACGGGCGCGTTCATCGACCAGATGGCCACTCTGCTGCACACCGATGCGAGCGGCCTTAACGAACTCGCGGCCAACGCCACCACCATCTATCCCATTGCTAGCCGCTGCGGCGTTTTTGCCAAGACCGACGTCCAGCCGCTGCTCAACGAGGGCGCCCGCCCCGAGGACGTGGCTGCCTCCATCTTCCAGGCTGTCGTGACCCAGACCATCTCGGGTCTGGCGTGCGGCCGTCCCATCCGCGGCAACGTCGCCTTCCTGGGCGGCCCGCTGCAGTACCTCTCCGAGCTGCGCCACCGCTTCTACCTCACGCTCAACCTGGACGAGGAGCACCGTATCGTGCCCCAAAACGCCCACCTGTTTGTGGCGAGCGGCGCCGCCATGGCGCACGAGTCCAATAAGCTCAGCACGTTCCCGCAGCTCATCGAGGCCATCGATGCCCTGGGCGACACACAGGGTGCCGAGGTCGAGCGCCTGGATCCGCTCTTTGCCACCGACGAGGACTTTGCCGAGTTCAAAACCCGCCACGACCAGGAAGTCGTCCCCAAGGGCAAGCTCGAAGGCTACACCGGCCGCGTGTTCATTGGCATCGACGCCGGCTCCACCACCATGAAGGCCGCGCTCGTGGGCGAGGACGGCCAGCTGTTGCACACCTGGTACGGCAACAACAACGGCGACATCCTGGGCACGGCCAAGGTCATCATGGCCGATTTCTACAACCACATCCCCGCCGGCTGCACCATCGGCCACGTGACCACCACGGGCTACGGCGAGGCGCTGCTCATCGAGGCCCTCAAAGCCGATTCCGGCGAGATCGAGACCGTCGCGCACCTGCGCGGCGCCAAGGCGTTCCTGCCCGGCGTCGAGTTTATCCTGGACATCGGCGGCCAGGACATGAAGTGCCTGCGCGTCAAGGACGGCGTTATCGAGCACATCATGCTCAACGAGGCCTGCTCGTCGGGTTGCGGTAGCTTTATCGAGAGCTTCGCCGTCTCTATGAACATGGACGTGCGCGCGTTCGCCGACGCGGCCATCCATGCCAAGGCCCCGGTCGACCTGGGCAGCCGCTGCACGGTCTTTATGAACTCGCGCGTTAAGCAGGCGCAAAAGGAAGGCGCCACGGTGGGCGACATCGCGGCCGGCCTGTCCTATTCCGTCATCAAGAATGCCCTGTTCAAGGTCATTAAGCTGCGCGACCCCAAGGAGATCGGCAGCCAGGTTATCGTTCAGGGCGGCACCTTTATGTCCGATGCCACGCTGCGCGCGTTTGAGCAGCTCACCGGCGTTCATGCCGTGCGTCCCGACATCGCCGGCTGCATGGGCGCCTACGGTGCGGCCCTGCTCGCCCGCGATCGCGCCGGCGCCGACGGCATCTCGACCATCCTTTCCGCCGAGGACATCGCGCACCTTACCGTGACGCAAAAGCATGTCCGCTGCGGCCGTTGCTCTAACAACTGCCAGCTTACCGTCAACGACTTTGGTGGCGGCAGGCGCTTCATTACTGGCAACCGCTGCGAGAAGGGCGCCGGCCACAAAAAGCAGAAGACCGAGGCCCCCAACCTCTTCAAAAAGAAAAATGAGTTGCTCTTTAACCGCGAGGTGCTGAGCCCCGACGAGGCCCCGCGCGGCACCGTGGGTATCCCGCGCGCACTCAACATGTACGAGAACTACCCCTTCTGGCATGCGTTCTTTACGCGTCTGGGCTTTAGCGTGCAGCTGTCCGACCAGTCGAGCAAAAAGACCTATCAGGCGGGTATCGAGTCCATGCCGTCCGAGAGCGTGTGCTATCCGGCCAAGATGAGCCACGGCCACGTGATGAACCTCATCGACCGCGACGTCGACTTTATCTGGATGCCGTGCGTGCGCTGGGAGCGCAAGGAGGATCCGACGGCTGGCAACTGCTATAACTGCCCCATCGTCATGAGTTACCCCACGGCGCTGGCGCTCAATATCGACGAGATTCGCGAGCAGAACATCGAGTTCCTGTACCCGTTTGTGCCCTATCACGACAAGACCGAGCTCAAGCGCCGCCTGTACCAGGTGCTCGCCGTCGACCGCGTGGCCGATGCGCAAGCCGGTCGTGGTCGCGTGTGCGGTCCCAAGATCACGCGCTCCGAAGTCGATGCCGCTGTCAACGCTGCCTTTGAGGCCGACGCGCGCTTCCACGAAGACATCCAGACCATGGGCGAGGAGGCCCTTAAGTGGGTCGAGGACCACGGCGGTCACGGCATCGTGCTCGCCGGTCGTCCCTACCATAACGACCCCGAGATCAACCATGCCCTGCCCGAGCTTATCTCGAGCTTTGGCTTTGCGGTCTTTACCGAGGACTCGCTCGCGCATCTGGTAAAGCCCGAGCGTCCGATTCGCGTCGTTGACCAGTGGATGTACCACAGCCGCCTGTACGCCGTCGCCCGTTTTGTGACGATGCGCAACGACCTGGACCTGATCCAGCTCAACTCTTTCGGCTGCGGCCTGGACGCTCTGACCACCGACCAGGTGCAGGAGATCCTGGAGGCCAGCGGCAAGATCTACACCGTGCTCAAGATCGACGAGGTGTCCAACCTGGGCGCCGCGCGCATCCGCATCCGCTCGCTCATGGCAGCGCTCAAGGACCAGGAGGCCGAGCGCTTGGCCGAGGCCACGGCCGCGGGCGAGGCCTACGAGCAGGGCGATGCCGCGCCGGTGGCGCCTTCCACGGATGCCCCCGCGTTCGCGAGCCGTAAGTACACGTTCGAGGCGCAGCGCGAGAGTGCTTCGACCGCGTGGCCCAAGGTGCCCTTTACCGAGCAGATGCGCGACGAGGGCTACACCATCCTGTGCCCGCAGATGGCACCGATTCACTTTGACCTGGTCAAAGAGGTGTTCCGCGGTGCCGGCTACAACCTGGAGCTGCTGCCCTCGACCGACCACGACGCCGTCGAGGCCGGCCTGCGCTATGTGAACAACGACATTTGCTATCCGTCGATCCTGGTGACGGGCCAGATCATGGAGGCCATCGAGAGCGGTCGGTACGACCTGTCCAAGACGGCCGTGGTCATCAGCCAGACCGGCGGCGGCTGCCGTGCCACTAACTACATCGCGCTCATCCGCAAGGCGCTGCGCGAGAGCGGCCACCCCGAGATTCCGGTAATCTCGCTTTCGGCCGTGGCGCTCGGCGAGGACAACCCCGGCTTTAAGATTACGCCGGCGCTGCTTAAGCAGGCCGTGTACGCGGTGCTCTTTGGCGACGTGATGATGCAGATGCTCTATCGCTGCCGCCCGTACGAGGCCGCGCCCGGTGCCGCCAATGCGCTCTACGAGGAGTACATGGCGCGCGCCCGCAAGCTGGCGCCCAAGTTTAACCGCCACAACTACACCAAGCTGTGCCGCGAGGCCATCCGCGCGTTCGACACCATGCCGCTCGTGGGCGAGGGCACCAAGCCGCGCGTGGGCGTAGTCGGCGAGATCCTGGTCAAGTTCCACCCTACGGCCAACAACCACGTGGTCGACGTGATCGAGCGTGAGGGCTGCGAGGCCGTAGTACCGGGCCTGCTCGACTTCTTCCTGTACTCCATGAGCAACGCTGAGCTGCAGAAGGACGAGTTGGGAAGCTCTGCCACTACGCGCGCTGGTATGCAGGCGCTCATTAAGCTGGTGGACTGGATGCGCACGCCGGTGGAAGAGATGCTCGAAAAGTCCCGCCGCTTTGAGGCGCCCGAGCGCATCGGCACCATGGCCGACAAGGCCCGCACGGTGCTTTCGGTGTGCAACAACATGGGCGAGGGCTGGCTGCTCACGGCCGAGATGCTCGACCTAATCGACCATGGCGCGCCCAACATCATCTGCACGCAGCCCTTCGCGTGCCTGCCCAATCACGTAGTGGGCAAGGCCGTGATCAAGGAGCTGCGCCGTCAGCATCCCGAGAGCAACATCGTTGCGGTGGACTACGACCCCGGTGCATCTGAGGTCAACCAGCTCAACCGCATTAAGCTTATGATCAGCGTGGCCAAGGAAAACATGCGCGCCGGTAAGGGCTTTAAGCTCGAGAAGGTGGCGCCGCTCGCGATGGACGAGGTCACCGGCCAGATGCGTGCCCATGACGGCTGCGTGAGCTGCGGACCGGCCAGCGAGGACGCCGTGGCGTCGGTCGCCAAGCGTCTGGGGCGCGGCATTAAGAAGTAGACGGTCTGCTATGGGCTGGATATGAGACAAACGGGTGGTGGCCGTACCGGCTATCACCCGTTTTTGCTGGACATATGTTGCGTAAACGCCCTAGCTATCATCCCTTGCGAACTTAGATTTCGGAAGTATGCGGCAAAATCTGAATAGGCCGAGCACACCGGATATGTCCAAGCTCTGTACCTGCGGTTTTATTGGCGAAAGACTGGGGTGCGCTCGAGAGTTCTAGAATTTGCCGCATACTTCCGAAAACGACGTTTCTGCGGCACCAAAAATCGCCCTCGGAGCCTTGAAATAATGAACAGGTGTAGCCGTTCGCGGCAAAATACCGTCCGTTTATAGAACCCACCCCCATCGCGCGTCATCCTTACGGTTGAATAAATACACATCTATGGAATTACGTAAGAGAGGACCGTTCCATGAGCTACAAGACCGTTTGTGTTGCCGGTGGCGGCGTGTTGGGAAGCCAGATTGCCTTTCAGGCTGCCTACTGCGGCTTTGATGTGACGATCTGGCTGCGCAGCGAGGGCAGCATCGGTCGCACTCAGCCCAAGATCGATCATGTGCGCGAGGAGTACATCGCGGCAATCGAGGGCATGGCGGATGGCACAGGCGAGTGGTGCGCCGGTATCGCCGATAGTGGCCAGCCCTTCGACAAGGAGGCGGCACTCGCCGCCGTCGAGTGTGCCTACTCCACGCTCAAGCTGGAGCTCGATCTTGCCAAGGCCGTAGCCGACGCCGACCTGGTCATCGAGTCTATGGCCGAGGACACCCAGGCAAAGATCGACTTCTACAAAAAGCTTGCCCCGGTTCTCCCGCAAAAGACCGTCGTCGTGACGAACTCCTCTACGCTGCTGCCGAGCACCTTTGCCAAGTACACTGGTCGCCCCGAGAAGTACCTGTCGCTGCACTTTGCCAACTCCATCTGGAAGAACAACATGACCGAGGTCATGGCGCAGGATCAAACCGACAAGCGCTACTTCGACGAGCTCGTCGACTTCGCCAACGACATTCGCATGCTTGCCCTGCCCGTCAACAAGGAAAAGAACGGCTACCTGCTCAACTCTATGCTGGTACCGTGGCTGCTCTCGGGCCTTGACCTGTATGTCTCGGGCGTGAGTGACCCCAAGAGTATCGACCTCGCATGGACGCGTGGCACCGGCGCCCCCAAGGGTCCGTTCCGCGTATTCGATACGGTTGGTATCCAGACGGCTTACAACATCGTTATGCAGTACCAGAAGGTGCCGGGCCTGGTGAGCCCGTTGCTCAAAAAGATGATGATGCCCTACAACTTTAAGGCCATGGCATCCGTCCTCAAGCAGATGCTCGACGAAGGCAAGCTGGGCGAAAGCTCGGGCGAGGGCTTCTTCAAGTACTAAAAAATGATCCCTCGGGGACGGAGGAAAACGGATTGCCCGCGCCCCCAAAGCCGTGTTTCCACGCTGCTGCAAGCTTAAACTACTGCTAAGGGGTGTTTGTTAAGCTCTGAGCCATATTTGGGATAGAGACGGGCAAACGCCATGGTATATGAGGGAAATGACGGTGGCATTCAAAGACGGTAACGATATGGAATTGAGTGACAAGGACAACAGGCTGCTCTCGCGCCGAGTAGCTCTTGCGGGTGCGGCGGGCGCGCTGGCGCTTGCCGGGACAGGGCTCATGGGATGCTCAGTTGGCGGGGCCGGCACGGGCGCTGCATCTAGTCCGAGCAACGAGCTCACCGACGAGCAAAAGAAGCTCCACAAGCAGATCGTCGCGACCTACGACGTCGAGAAGCAGGCGGCCATCAAGGAGCGGCTCGATGCCGAGTACGCCGCCGGCGGCTACAGCGAGGCCGCTCCGTTTGTCGCGCAGGACCCCTTTGGCACCGATACCCTGAGCTGCTACGTTCGCTTTGCGACAACGGATTCCGTAACCGTCTCCTACAAGGTCGCCGGTCGCAAAAAGACCGGTGACGCGCCCAAAGTCGCTACCTTTTCCCGCACGCCCCGCGGTGGCGATACACCTGCCATGGAACATGAGTTCAAGGTCATCGGCCTCATTCCCAACCACAAAAACAGGGTGACCCTCACCAGTACGGCACAAGACGGTACCAGTCGCACCTCGACCTTTACCGTCAAGACGCCGGCTCTCAAGGGCGAGGAAGAAGAGCGGCTCGCCGTCACGGCGGGGGAGTCCAACACGCCGCTCGCCGATGGCCTCTTTGCCATCCTGGGCAACGACTCATCCAAGCTCGACTTTATGTACCTCTACGACAACGCGGGACAGATCCGTGGCGAGGTGCCAATCATCGGCTATCGCAGCCATCGCCTGCTGTTTCCGGGCGACGGCAGCATGATCATGAGCGTCTCGACGACCAAGATGGCCCAGATCAACGCCATCGGCCAGGTGGTAAACGTCTGGAGCACGGGTGACTACGAGCTGCACCACGACTACGCCTTCGATGACGACGGCAATCTGCTGGTGCTGGCGAGCCATGCCGGCTCCGAGGCCGACTTGGACGTCGACCGCGCGGCTGCCAAAAAAGACAAAGACGATCGCGTTAACGTCGAGGACCTCATCATCAAGATCGACGTGACCACTGGTGATGTTTCCCTTGTTGTGGACCTGGGCGACATGTTCCCCAATCTCAAGGCGAGTGCCAAGGTGGCCTCGGACGGTGACCTGGATTGGATTCACATCAACACGATCCAGTGGCTCGGCGGCGGCACCGTTCTGCTCAGCTCGCGCGAGACCTCGACGGTCATCAAGCTCACGGATATTAACGGCACGCCTACGGTCGATTGGCTTATGGGCTCGCCAGAGTTTTGGGCGGGCTCGGGCTTTGAGGACAAGCTGCTGCAGGCCCAAGGCGATTTTTCGCTCAATGCGGGCCAGCACAGTGTGACCTATCTGCCAAACGACGAGACGACCACGACCGGTCGCTACCAGGTGCTGCTGTACGACAACAACTTTGGTGCGGCCGAGAGCTATCCCAAGTTCGACTGGGGCAAGCTGGGCGCCGCGGTGGTGACCGACTACAGCAGGGGAACGCATTCGTTTGGGCGCATCTTTACGGTGGACGAGACCGCGCACACCTATGAGCTTGTGGACCAGATCGCAGTGCCGTTCTCAGGTTACGTAAGCAGCGCGCAACGCGTCGGCGATTCAAATAGTATGCTCGTGGCATCGGGCCAGGCCAAGACCTTCACCGAGTACGATCGCTATGGACTGCCCATCGCCACCTACGAAATGGAAGCCGAGAAGTACATCTACCGCGTGTACAAGTACGAGCTGTAGCGCTGCGCTCGGCTGTGCCTGCGCCCCGCGGCTGCGCTCTCGTGCCGGGCCCACCTCGCGTCCCGCATTACTTCACGTCAAACTCCACGCGATCGAGTTCGGGCACGTTGAGGTCGATGAGCTTGCGGGCAACGCGGCGGTCGTGCGCCCCGAGTGCCTCGCTTGTCGTCACGTGAGCGACAACCTCGCGCTCGACAAGGCCCTCCTTGTCGCCTTCGGTAGCCGAAGTCTCGACGGCGACGGTGTAATCCTTAAAGCCCGGCAGCACCGCGGCAAGTTCGCGCGTGGTTTCGGTGACGCCGTAGCCGTCCTGCACGCCGGCCTGCGCCGAGCCAATGGACCCCGCGGTCATAACGATGCAGGGGATGGCAAAGATCACCGTACCCACGATGATGCGGCGGCGCACCTTGTGCGACAGCTCATCGACCTCGGCATTTTCCTCAGCGGTCACAATGCCGTCGCCGTTGAGGTCGCGCTTGAGCGGTACACGTAAAAGAAGCAATACGGCTTCGGCAGCCAGTGCGATAAAGACGACATTGATGCCAAACTCGTAGAGGGCCGAGAGGAACAGCGACCCGCTCGCGATGGCAATGCCGTAACCTGCCGCGCACAGGGGCGGCATGAGCGCAGTCGCCACGGCTACGCCGGCAATGAGCGTCGAAGGCTCCTGGTCGCGCGAGTTGCCCAGCCCGCCCGCAAAGCCGCCCGCGAGCGCGACGGCAAGGTCCCATACGGTGGGTGTCGAGTTATCGATGATGGCGGCCGTGGTGGTGCCAAGGGGCGAGAGCTTAAAATACAGCGTGGAAGTGATCAGGCAAAGGACCATCTGCAGCGCGAGGCCGGCAATTGCCTCGAGGGTAATCTCACGGTCGAGCGTGGCGATGCCGTATGCCATGGCAAGGACCGAGCCCATGAGCGGGCAGATGAGCATGGCGCCCACAATGGCGATGTCCGAATCGATATCGAGGCCGACACTCGCGATCAGCATGGCGATAATGAGGATGCACAGGTGCGAGCCGGTTAGGCGCGCCCCGTTTACAAAGCGCTTACGAATTACGTGATAGGGGGCGCGACCCTCGCGAATGTTGAATGCGCGCCTCAGGAAGCGGCCGGCGTTCTCCATGACCTCGCTGTAGGCAGGGCGGATGCCGTGGCGCCGGTGATGGCGCTCGCGCAGTCGCTTGAGCTGCTGGTTATCGAGTTTCATGTTCACCTCGCTTCGCCGCGGGCTATGCATCGCGCCCGCTGCCTCTACTCTACACCGCGGCAGGCGGGGTGGTCATCTTGACGTGAAACTTAGACGAGTAGGTAAAGGGGGCGCGTCAAATGAGGTTGAAGCCGAGGGTTTCGGCAGATACAAAAAAGCGCGGGGCCGGATGGTCTCCGACCCCGCGCTCTGCACGGATACGTTGTTGTTGGGTTTAGCCCAGCAGGCTCAATCCCACGGAGACAAACGCCAGGATAACGCCGACGATGGACTCGCCGCCCAGCAGGCCGCTGGCAACGACCAGGCCCTGCTCCTGGAAGGCGGCGTCCTTGGCAGCCTTCTCCTTGTCCGAAAGGCCTGCCTCGACGTCTCGGTGTGCGGCCCACTTGTCGTAGGCGAGCTTGACACAGGAGCCCAAGAAGGCCGTGAGCGACATGTAGAACGGTAGGTACACGCCCAGACCGATCATCATGGCCGGAATGCCGAGCCAGTACATGATGATGCCGGCGATAAAGCCACCTGCGAACCACGGCACGCTCGGGATGCCCGAGACCATGGTGGCGACCACGCTTGCCTGCGCGGCCACAAAGCTCTTGTCGGGGCCGAAGGCGTCCGGACCATAGGCGGTGACGAGCGCGACCATGACAGCGGCAGCGACCAGGGCGCCCACGATGCCGCCAATGGCCTGGCCGACCCACTGTGCGCGCGGGTTGGTGCCCAGCACGGCTCCGGCCTTAAAGTCGTTCATGACGTCGCCCGCAAGGCCGCACGCCACGGCCACGATGCCGGCGATAAAGAACAGCTTGACCTGCGTGAGCTGCGCGAAAGCTGCCACGATGAGCATGACGATGAGGCCAAAGATCTCCATAGGGTCGATACCCGTCTGGCCGCAGCTCTGTGCGCTCATGATGGTGGTGACAAAGGTGAACAGAGTGACGATGACGGCCGGGACGGGACCGAGGTCGAGCGCGATGGCAACGATCACGGCGATTGCTGCGGTGCCCAGGCCGATGATGCCGGCGTCGAGCTTAAGCGAGCCCGAGATGAGCGACTGCTCGTCGGTGTCGGTGGAGCTGTCGGCGGCGAGGCCGCGGACGATACCGGCGACCTGCGGCAGGATGTCCTTAAGGACGACGGCGACGCCAAAGCCCATCATAAGGCCCATACCGAGGGACTTGACGATACCCTGCGCGGTCACAACATCGAACAGGCCGGCAGCGGTGCTGCCGACGATGATGCCAAAATTGCCCAGCAGCGCGCCGGCAAACCAGAACGCGACGGGGGCGAAGCCCACCAAAAAGCCGATGGACAGCAACATGGGCGAGTTGTAGATGGCAAAGGTCACGCCGGGGATGTTGAGCGTGCACAGCATGCTGGGCACCACGCCCAGGGCGTCGCGCAGCACGCTGTAGATGCCTGCGATGGCCATGGAGCCAAAGAGCTGCTTGCCGGTCTTGCCGCCGGCCTCGGTCGCGCGTAGGGTCTGAGCTGCGGCGTTGCCGGTGGGGAACTCCAGCGCGGCGTCCACGATAAAGTGACGGTGGATGAGTGCCGTGGCCAGTAGGCCCAGGATAGTGCCGGCGAGTGCCACGATAAACATGTCGAGCCAACTGATCTGGTCGGCATAGCCCAGCATCCAGGCGCCCGGGATGGTAAACGCCAGACCGCCGGCGACCATGGCGCCTGCGGACATGATGGTGTGGGTGACGTTGGCCTCGTTGAGGCTGGCGTTGCCCATGAGCTTCAGGAAGAACAGCGAAATGACGGCAGCGAAAATGATCGGCCAGGGGAGGGCGCCCATCTTGAGGGCGGTATAGGCCGAGCTTGCCGTGATAATCACGCAGCCAAGGACGCCGATGACGACGCCGCGCAGCGTGAGTTGACCGCGCATCGAGGTGCGGTTCGAGGGATTGCTCATATAGAACTCCTTTGCGTATATCCGCTTCCCCCGGGAGCGCCGCTACGGATACGGCGCGGGAAGTCGGGTTACCAAGGGCCGCCGCGTGAGCTCGCGCACGACCGCGCATCAGTATAGCCGCAAGGTAGTCAATTTGGGACGGGGCTTTTTAGCTGGTTTGGGTAGGCGATATACTGCTGGGCAGACGAAAGGAGCGCCGACGATGCTTAATGGGTGCGCATATATATTGACGGTCGACGTGGGCAACACGTTCATTCGCTTTGGCCTGTTTGCCGAGGATTCGGCCGCGGCGCAGGAATGCCCGCTTGCGACGTGCGAGATCACGACGCCGTCGAGCATCACGGCCGACGAGGCGCGCATGAGGCTCGTGCAGGTCATGGGCGCGCTGTCAGCCGATGCGGGCATGCCGGGTGCGCTCGTTCCCACAGCCGCAGTGCTGAGCTGCGTGGTGCCGGCGCTCGAGCGCCCGTGGAAGGCGGCGCTTTCCCGCACCTGTACGGGGCGCGTGCTCACCGTGGGGCCGGGCCTCAAGACCGGTATGCCCGTGCACTACGATGATCCAGCAGAGATCGGTCCCGACCGCATCGCCGACGCCGTGGCGGCCCGTGCCGTCTACGGCTCTCCGTGCATCGTGATCGACCTGGGCACTACGACCAATATCGAGGTCATCGATGCGCACGGAACCTTTGTCGGCGGCGTCATCGCGCCGGGCTTGGCACTTGGCGCCCGCTCGCTTTCGGCCGCTGCGGCGCGCCTGCCGCAGGTCGAGCCCTCGGCACCCACGCATGTGATCGGTCACAACACGCGCGAGGCCATGCGTTCGGGCGTGGTCTTGGGCGAGGTTGCCCGCATCGACGGCATGCTCGACATGGTGCTTGCCGAGATGCGCTCGACCAAGGCGGCGGGGGAGGGTATCGTGCCCATCGTCATTACCGGCGACGATGCCGAGGCGCTCGCTGCGTTGGTCGGCCACAGCCTGACGGTAGACGACGCACTGACGCTGCGGGGTCTCGCCGAGCTGTACCGCATCAACCAAAAGCCTCGTCGCGCATAAAGCCGAGGACGTCGGCGGGAGAGGAAACAACCCCACCTTTCACCTGCTACAATGGGTCAAACTATTGCGATTTCGGAGGTGTCTGCCATGTCGGACGATCTTCATCAAACCACGTCGGGCAAGCGCCGCGACGTTATTAGCTGGGACGAGTTCTTTATGAGCGTAGCCATCGCCGCGCAGCGCCGCAGCAAGGATCCCAACACGCAGGTGGGCGCGTGCATCGCCAGCACCAACCACCGCATCCTTTCGGTGGGCTACAACGGTACGCCCTCGGCACTCAACGACGACTTTTTCCCGTGGGGCACGAGCGATGACCCGCTGCAGGACAAGCACAACTACGTGGTCCATGCCGAGGCCAACGCCGTGCTCAACTACCGCGGCTCGCTCAAAGACCTTGAGGGTTCCACGGTCTACGTCACGCTGTTCCCGTGCCACGACTGCGCCAAGATTTTGGCGCAGGTGGGCGTGGGCGAGGTTGTCTACCTAGACAACAAGTACGCCGACACCGACGACGGCCGCATCAGTCGCCGCATTCTCGACTCCTGCGGCATCAGCTACCGCCAGGTCATCGTCGATGTCCACATTGGCACCGGGGAACAAACTCAGCAGTAGCGGCAGCGTGCGCTAGCGCCGGGCGTCGGCAAAAGCAGCCAAAAAGCCCGTCCCAAATTGACTGCTCGTGAAAGTCGTGTCCGCGCGCATGGACGGCTCGTGAGCGGGTACACGGCTGTAGTAACATAGCTCTGTCCGCGGGCGCGCCCGCGTTATTGTGAGAAAGGAGCCCCTGTGGCTGTTAACGAAGAGCTGCTTAAGAAGGTTCTTGAGGAGATCCGCCCCAACCTGCAGGCCGACGGCGGCGATATGGAGTATGTGGGTGTCGACGACGAGGGCGTCGTCAAGCTGGAACTGCAGGGCGCCTGCGCCGGCTGCCCTATGAGCGCACTGACCCTGTCCATGGGTATCGAGCGTATCCTCAAGGAGCACGTACCCGGCGTTACCCGTGTCGAGCAGGTCAATGCCTCCGGCGAGACCGAGGACCTGTACGACGAGTACGCGCCGTTCTAAGATGCGAAAGCTGCGGACGGCGTACTCCGCATAGACGTTACGCCCAAATATGCGGCTGCGAGCGAAAGGCCCGCGGCCGCATTTGTATGTAGGGAGTAGGAGGGTCGACATGCTCAACGACCTCTACCATATGCTTGATCCCGTCGCGATTTCGGCGGGGCCCATCACCATCTACTGGTACGGCTTGGCCTACGTGGTCGGCGCTCTGCTCACGGCGGTCGTCATGTATCGCACGCAGCGTCGCTGGGGTTTCGACATTACGGTCGACGACCTGACGAGCGTCGTGGTCGGTGTGGTCTTTGGCCTTATCATTGGCGCCCGCCTGTTCTACGTCATTTTCTACGGCGACGGCTACTACTGGGCGCATCCGCTCGAGATCTTTGCCACCAACGAGGGCGGCATGAGCTTTCATGGCGGCCTGGTGGGCGGCATCATCGGTGGCGCGCTCGTGTGCCGTATGTACAAGCTCGATGCCTGGACTTTGGCAGACCTTGCGGTCATCGGTGCTCCGCTGGCCCTGTGCCTGGGGCGCTGCGCCAACTTTGTCAACGGAGAGCTGTGGGGCAAGCCGACCGATTTGCCCTGGGGCGTGATCTTTGGCGGTACCGCGGGCGATATGCCGCGTCATCCCTCCCAGCTCTACGAGGCATTCCTAGAGGGCATCGTGCTCTTCTGCATTCTGCAGGTGCTCAGCCGCAAAAAACCGCTGCTGCCCCAGGGCACGTTTATGGGCGTGTTTGTGATGGGTTACGGCATCGTCCGCTTCCTCATTGAGTTTGTGCGCGTGCCCGATGCCCAGCTGGGCTATCTGCTGGGCGGCGTCATCACCATGGGTCAGCTGCTGAGCCTGCCGCTCGTAATCGCAGGACTGGCGCTCATCATCTTCGCCCGACACCGCAATCGCCCCCAGCGCATCTACCTCGACGCCTAGCCACCACATGCCACCACAAGGGGGACAGGCACCTTTGTGGTGGTTTTGCCGGGCAACGATGACAGAACCGTAACGTTTCCCCAGATAAAACCTGCCAAAATAAACCTGTCCCTTTTTGGCAGGTTTCTAGAAAGGCTATTCGGACTGTGAAGGATTCCGACCTCTCCGCAACGGCTGCGCGCGACGCCGCCCGCATCGTTTGGTTTAAGCGCTATCCCGCCAAACAGACGCTCATCGCATTTTTGCTCGCCCTGCTGGCGACCACGGCGTTTTCCATCGATCCCGCCCCGGTGTCGAGCAACGCGGTCCTGGCGATCGACCCCAAGGCGACGGGCACGCTCTACGTGTGCTACGAGGTACTTCTCTCGTTTGCCGGCCATACCGACGCAGTGATGCTGCTCGCGCTTGCCTGCTTGCTCACGCTGCCGTTTCGCTATGTGTTCTTTGGCCGCGGTGACGCTTGGCGCCCGTCGGTCGTGCTGCCATCGCTGTTCTTTGCCGTTTGCATGGTGTTCGGCCGTAGCTACGACCTTGCCGATTCGGCAGAGATTGTGCTGGGCGACAAGGCACGCGTTATCTGCGCCTGGATTGGCGGCGCGGGCTGGATGCTTCTGGCGATTGTGGCCTTCTATCTGGCTTTTGAGTTTTTGGATTGGTTGAGCTCCCGCCGCATTCCGTTTTCGGAGACCCACTTTGGCCGCGTGTGGCGTGTTGCCCACGCCGTGCTCTCGGTCCATCCCTTTGTCGGGCCGTTTCTTGTGCTCATGATTGCCTGGGCGCCCACGCTTATCGCCTCGCTGCCCGGCCTCTTTATGGGAGATACGGGCGCGCAGATCCGCCAATGGTTCAACTATCCCAACGGCACGAGCGACTACCTGCGTCTGCTCAATCCCAATGTGTTGCTCAACGGACATCACCCCGTGGTGCACACGGCTATCATCGGTTCGTGCGTCCAGCTGGGGCTTTCACTGTTCAACAGCGCCAACGCAGGTCTTGCCATCTACACCTGCGCTCAGTTCGTCATTACGGCCGCCTGTATGGCCTATTCCATCTCGTCGCTGCGCAAGCTAGGCGTGAGCCTGCCGGTCCGCGGCGTGATCTTGCTGTTCTTTGTGTTTATGCCCATGTTCTCCAACTACGCGGCCCTGCTTACCAAAGATGTGCTGTTTGCCGACGCGTTTTTGGTGCTGTTGGTGCAGACCGTGAAGCTTGTGGCATGCGGCCTGCCCCGTCGCGATGCCAATGCCGAGCGTGCGGGCGAACAGAGGCCCGTGCTCTTTGTGCGCCATGACTGGCTGCTGCTCGCTATGGGCGCCATGGGTTCCACGTTTCTGCGCAACGGCGGCCTGGTGTTTCCCCTGGCGGCATGCGTAATCGCGGCGGCGTTTTGCGCATGGGACGCGCACGTGGCTCGTCGTGCAGCCAAGCAGGCTGGTGCTGCGCCTTCGGGCACCACCCCGCGTTTCCGCTGGGTGGGAGTTCTTGCGGTGCTTGCACTCTGCCTTGCCTCTAATATGTACTTCACCAAGGTCTTTATGCCGGCACATGACATCACGCCTGGTTCCAAGCGCGAAATCCTCTCGATTCCGTTCCAGCAGACGGCTCGTTTTGTCCAAAAGCACGACGGCCTCAACTCGGGCGTCAACCCCACGGTTAAGGAGGACGGCACCATCGTGGAGGCTCCTTGCGACGGCTTGGTGACCGACGAAGAGCGTGCCGTGATCGACCGTGTGCTCAAGTACGAGAATCTGGGCCGCCGTTACAACCCGGATAAGTCGGACGCCGTCAAAAATTGCTTTAACGAGTACGCCTCGCAGGAGGACATCAAGGCCTATTTTGAGGTGTGGGCCCAGATGTTCAAAAAGGATCCCGAGTGCTATATCTCGGCGCTCATCAATAACTACTACGGCTACTTTTATCCGAGTGCCCGCGATGCGTGGGTCTACAGCACGGCGCGCAGTGCCGAGATTATGGCGAAGCCCGATAACCTTAAGTACTTCGACTTCCATCCGGTCGATAGCAAGGTCGTGCGCTGGTGCGACCACCTGATTAACCTGTACCGCGTGGCGGTGCAGCGCATCCCGTTTATCTCGCTCACCATGAGCTCGGCCACCTACGTGTGGATCATGATCGTCGTGGTGGTCTACCTGTTGCGCCGCCATTCGTGGCGCGCGCTGGCCATCTGGATACCGCTGCTGGGCGTGCTCGCCGTGTGCCTGATCGGCCCATGTAACGGATCGACCTATATGCGCTACCTGTATCCGGTCATCGACTGCATGCCTTTTGCCGTCGGTGCCACGATCACCCGCAGCGACCTCCTCTGGACCTAGCCCAAGATTGGCGCACTGGGGGCAGGTTGCTTTGCGCTAAGGGGCTGTATCATCATGGTGGCTTCATTTTTTTGTTTATCTCACAGGCCAGTAGGTATATCATTTATAGCGTTTGTTTATATTGCCCGAGCATCCACGCTGGGCTTTAGGTCGAAACCGATAGGAGACACGTATGTCCGGACACTCTAAGTGGGCCACAACCAAGCATCGTAAGGGCGCGCAGGACGCCAAGCGTTCCGCCCTCTTCTCCAAGCTCAGCCGCAACATCACCGTTGCTGCCCGTCTCGGCGGCGACCCGCTGCCCGAGAACAACGCCAGCCTCGCCGCTGCCGTTGCCAAGGCTAAGGCTCAGTCCATGCCTAAGGACAAGATCAAGTCCGCTATCGATAAGGCCTTTGGTTCGGGTGCCGACGCCGCCGTCTACGAGAACATCGTGTACGAGGGCTACGGTCCCGCCGGTGTTGCCGTCTACGTCGACTGCCTGACCGACAACCGCAACCGCACTGCCGCCGACGTCCGTTCCGCCTTCTCCCACGCTGGTGGCAACCTGGGCACCTCGGGCTCCGTCGCCTTCCAGTTTGAGCGCAAGGGCCAGATCGTCGTCGCCAAGGAGATCCTGGACGAGAACGCCAAGAAGGAGACCATGATCGCCAACGGTGCTGCCGGTGACGAGGATGAGTTTATGATGGCGATCGCCGAGGCCGGTGGCGAGGACTACGAGGACGCCGGTGAGGAGTGGATCGTCTGGACCGCCGCCAACGACGTCATGGCTGTCTCCAAGGCACTCGAGGAGCAGGGCGTCCAGGTCAAGGGCTCCGAGACCACCATGGTCCCGACCACCCCGACCGAGGTCTCCGGCGCCGACGCCAAGAAGGTTCAGCGCCTCATCGACCGTCTTGAGGAGCTCGACGACGTCCAGGACGTCTACAGCACCATGGACATGACCGACGAGGTTATCGCTGCCCTCGAGGAGGAGTAGCGCCCGCACGGATTGAGCCGTGCATATCTGGGCATAATGAAGCGAGCATGCAAGCCTCGTGGAATAGATGAGCCGGATCCGCGTGCATGAGGCACCGGACCCGGCTCTTTTATAATGATGCGAATCGTTTTGCATTCTGTGGATCGAGATTTGAAGGGAGCGCTGCATGCGCGTGCTCAAACGAGCCCTGGCGATCGTGTATCTTGCCGCCGCCGTCGTGGCGCTGGGTACGTTAGTCTGCCAGTTTTGGGGGCCATATACCTATCGCTTTATGCTGCTGATGCGCGATCCGCTGCCTCGCATCGTTGTTACGGCGTGCGGCGGTGTCGTGGCACTCGGCGTGCTCGTGGGTTTCTTCCGCCTGATGTTTGCTCGTCGCGAGCCGTCCTGTGTGCATCCGGCGGGGGAGCGCAATATCGAGGTCACGCTCGCTGCCCTCTCCTCGTGTGCTCGCACCGCGGCAGAGCGCGACGACCGAGTGATGATCGAGCATGTCGAGGCGCGCGTGCAGGGCTCCGACGAATCGCACGTCCGTTTTAAGGTCGACGCCATCGCGCTCGACGACCGGGACGTGGCTTCCCTTGCAGCCGCGATGCAGCAACGTATCGAGGAGGCCTGCGACACCATGCTCGGCACGCCGGGCACGACTGCGCGCGTTCGTTTTTTGCCGTCCAAGACTACCGTCCAGACCGTGGAGGTTTCCGGTGAGTGATACCAATCAAGACAAGACCGTCCGCACCCCGCGCCTGACTATCGATCAGAGCGCCGCGCCGGCAGGCGAGGTCGTCGATCCTAAGGTGGAGGGTACCGAGTTACATGACGCGGTCGCCGATGATTTTGATGAGGCCATGGGTCTCATCAAGGGTACGGGGGCAGCCATCTGGAGCTATGCCGTCCGCCATCCCAACACCACGCTTGGAGCCGTCGCTGGTTTTGTGCTCGCCGTGCTGGTGCTCACGCTCGGCCTGTGGGATACGCTCGTCATCGCTTTCTTTGTGCTGATCGGCGCCGTGATTGGCCAGATCCGCGACGGCGAGAACGGGATCGTCAACTTCTTCGGCCGTCTGTTTAGCGGCCGCTAGCATGTATTCGACCGCCGCGTGTGCGGTGGGCATAAGGAGGAACCATGGCTTTTAACACGAAGGTCGATGTGGCCGATACCGAGCTCGAGGTAGACGAGACCGTCACCGCCGAGGCCGAGGACGTAACGCTCGAGGACGAGGCGCTCGTCGAGGCCGAACCCGCCGACGATGCGGATGAGGATGATGGGGAAGCGGATGAGTCCGAGGACTCGCTGACCTATTCCAACGGTGTGATCGAGAAGATCGTCGCCATGGCCACCCGCGAGGTACCGCACGTCCTGGGCATGAAGGGCAACCTCATGCACTTTGTGCAGGAGCAGTTTGGTGCCGAGAATCTGACCAAGGGCGTGACGGTCGAGGTCACCGATGACAATCGCGTGGTCGTCAACATCTCCGTCATCATCGAGTACGGCGCCTATGCGCCCGCGATCTTCGACGATGTCAAGGCACGTGTCACCGAGCGCCTTGCCGCGATGACCGGCCTTGAGGTGGCGGGTGTCAACCTGCGTATCGAGGACGTCATCACCCCCGAGGAGTACGAGCACCGCACCAGCCAGCACGAATAACCTTCCAAAAAGGGACAGGTTTGTTTTGGCAGATTTTATCTGCGAAAACGTTAAACGGCCGACCGCGCAAGCAAAAGCGTGGCCGGCCGTTATTTGTATGCCCCCCCGATGTAGGCATACCGCTCGTCTAACTAGGGGTTGCAATCGTCGCGTTCCGCGTTACCCTAATGGGCGCATTGTTTCCAAATTGTTAACGAGGGGTTGCCGTAATGGCCGACGAGCACGAAACAGAAAGCAAGGCATGGGCGATTGAGGCCGCCGCGGCAGAGGCGGCATCGCGAGCTGCCGAGGAGCTACATCGTCCTCCCGTGGTGCCGATGGAGCGCGTGGTCGATCGCACCGATATCGAGCGCGGCGAGCGTGCCGGTCAAAAGCGCAGCCAGGAGCCAGGCTTCCCGCGCTTTTTCGCCGAGCTCAATCTGGGTCTGATTCTTACGGCCTTTGCCATCGTTGCGTTTAAAACCCCTAATCACTTTGCTTTTGGCGGCACCTCGGGCGTGTCGGTCATTCTGTCCACGCTGTTCCCGACCCTGCCCGTCGGTGTCTTTATGTGGATTATCAACGCGGTTCTCGTCGTCTTGGGCTTTATCTTTTTGGAACGCAAGGCAATCCTGTGGAGCGTCTTCGCCTCGTTTGCGCTGTCCGCCTATGTTTCGCTTTTCGAGCTCTTTATCCCGACCAGTGTCTCGATGACGGGCGATATGTGGCTCGACCTGTGCTTTGCCGTGATTCTGCCGGCGCTCGGCAGCGCCATCGTCTTTGATATCGGCGCCTCGACGGGCGGCACGGACATCCTCGCTATGATCCTCAAACGCCGTACCACACTCGAGATTGGTCGCGCGCTGTTGCTGGTCGATATCGGCATCGTGACCATCGCGGCCTTTTTGTATGGTCCGCGTATCGGTCTGTATTGCGTGCTCGGCCTGTTTGCCAAGACGCTTGTGGTCGACAAGGCCATCGAGAGCATTCATCTTCGTAAGGTCTGCACGATCATTTGTTCCGAGCCCCTTAAGGTCGAGGAGTTTATCGTCAAGCATCTCAACCGTACGGCGACCATCAGTCGCGGCTACGGTGCCTTCTCGGGCAAGTGCGTGACGGTGATCATGAGCGTGCTGAGCCGTCGCGAGGCCGTGCAGCTGCGCCGTTATGCGCGCGAGGTCGATCCGGGTGCCTTTATCACGATCGTCGACAGCTCCGAGATCGTCGGCAAGGGTTTCCGCGGAACGAACTAACGCGGACGCACTCATCAAACAATCGAAAAGCGCCTCGCGCGTTGCAAATACGTCATCTAAGAGTATTTGTCCCCACATTGGGCGATAATGATGCCAATGACATCGTTTGCGATCCAGGTGATTCGCTCTAGATACGAAGGGATGATTTCGATGTTCTGTTCGCAGTGTGGCGCTCCTATGGGCGATAACGACAAGTTCTGCGGCGTGTGCGGTGCTCCTAATGCTGGTGCTGTAGCTTCCACCCCTCAGGGTCAGCCTCAGCAATATGTCCCTCAGCCTCCCATGAGCGCGTCCAAGGGCTGTGTGGCTCAGGCGTTTGAGGATATGACCAAGACTCCGGGCGTGCTGCAGCGCGTGTGCCAGATCGCTTTTTTGCCGGCGCTTATCTGTGTCGTGTCGGTGCTCGTGCTGTTCATCCCCGTTATCGGCGGTATTGCGGCTGCCATCGGCTTTTTGGCTGCCTACGTGGCGAGCGTATGCGGTTCGGGCTTTGGCATCGAGTGGGGTCGCGATCTGTCGCTTAAGATCGATGACGGCATGGATCGTCCGTTGATGCGTTCCACGTCGTTTGGCCTCGGAGTCTTTTCGAGCGTTATCTCGGTCGTGCTCGAGGTTATCGCTGCCATTCCCGTGATCGGTGTAGTGCTTTCGCTGGTGGAGGGCGTGGTAATTGGCGCGGCGGGCTCGTATTCGTATTACGGCTCTTATGCGCTCGAGGCTGCGCTGTTTGGCTCGCTTGGCTTGCTCGTTCTGGCTATGATTGCCACGGCGGTCCTGGGGGTCTTCTTTAAGATGTTCGCCGACATTGCCGTGATGCACTTTGCGGTGACCGGTCGCGTCGAGAGCGCGTTTTCGCTCGATAAGGTTTGGGCGGCCTTTAAGAACAACAAGACCAAGCTGTTCTGCGCTTCGTTCCTCCCCGAGTTTTTGACGGGCTTGGTCGCCAACGTTGTCACATGGATCTTGACGGTTGTCTTTGGCGCCATTGCCTCTGTCGGTATGTATAGCTACTACTATCGTCCTACGGGTATTGAGGCGATTGTTACCGGCGGTGGCATCACGCTTGTACTGTTCCTGGTGCTGATCGCGTTCGTCACCGTATTTCTTACGGTCTTTGGCAAGATGCTCAAGCACCGTGCCGTTGGCTATTGGGTTGCACGTTATGCAAGCGAGTGGGCCGACGAGGACAAGGACGACGTCCTGACTTTTGTATTGCCCTTCGAGAAGAAGTCCGCTCCCTCGGGTTACAGCGCTCCGGATGTCGCGCCTGAGCCCGAGCCCAAGCCTGAGTCGGCACCTGCACCCGAGACCGCGTCTGCGCCCGAGCCCGAGCCCGAGCCTGAGCCGGCGCCTGTGCCTGAGCCGGAGCCGACACCTGCACCTGAGCCGGCGCCCGCGCCCGAGCCTGAGCCTGAGCCTGAGCCAAGTTCCGACGAGGACCCTCAGGACGAGTAGCCATGCCGCCTGCCATTTGGGGACGGGGTAGAAATAGCGCTTGACAAATGAGCGGGGGCGGACGTTTCGACACGTCCGCCCCCGCTTTGCTTTAGCCAGGTTGTTATGGATGGGTGTGACGATTACTCGTCGTGCTTATCCTCGTGACGAGCGGCGGCGCGGGCTTCGTGGATGCCCTTGATTGCGGCATGGCGAGCCGTGCGGGCATCATGGATGGCGTCGCGAGCCTCGGCGGTCGTCGCCTTGGCAGAGCGTAACTTGGCGGCCAGATCGGGGTTGGTTTCGGCGACCGCGGTGATCGCGGGACCGTCGAGCTCCTCTTGCGTGGGCTCGGCCAAAAAGTCGATAGCATACTGGGCTGCCACCATGGAGCCCTTGGCCAGCACGCTCTCGTCGATCTTGTAAAAGCAGGAATGTTGGGCGTACGTGGCGCCAATCTTGGGGTTGCGCGTACCTACAAAGGCGAGCACGCCCGGTACGCGGCGCAGGTACTCCGAAAAATCCTCGCCCGAAAGCGTGCCGCGATAATGGCCTTGACCGGCGGGACCCAGACACTTAATTACAGCCTGACGGCAGCGCTCGCTCGAGCCCGCGTCGTTTTCGACCTTGTAGTTGGCGATGGTGTAGTCGGTGAGCTCTGCCTCGGCGCCCAAGGCGGCCGCGGTATGCTCCACGATGCGGCGCATAAGTTCCGGCATTTCCTCGTGGGTTGAATTTCCGTAGGTGCGCACCGTGCCGGCGAGGTAGGCCGTGCCGGCGATAACGTTGCGCGCGGTGCCGCCATGCAGCTCGCCGACGGTGATGACGGCCGGCTCGTAGGGGCTTATCTCGCGCGAGACGATGGTCTGCAGGGCGTTGACAATCTCGGCGGCAACCATAACGGCGTCGTGGCCGCGCTGGGGCATGGCGCCGTGGCACGAGGTACCGCGGACATCGATGCGGAACCAGTCGGTATTGGCCATGCGCGGGCCGGGCTCGCAGCTTACGGTGCCGGCGTCGACCTCGCTCCAGATGTGCGCGGCGTAGGCACCATCGACGCCGTCGAGCACGCCCGTGCCGATCATGAGTTTGGCGCCTTGGCCGTTTTCCTCACTGGGCTGGAAGACGATGCGGACCTCGCCGTGGATGTCGTCTGTCATATGGCGCAGAATCTGCAGCGTGCCGAGCATCATGGCGATGTGGCAGTCGTGGCCGCAGGCGTGCATGCAGCCCTCGTTGACGCTGGAGAAATCCTCGCCGGTCTGCTCGGTGACGGGCAGGGCGTCGATATCCGCACGCAGCAGGATGCGGCGGCGCGGCGTGCCGTCCTCGCGATAGGCGTCGGGCGCGGTGCCGCGAAGGGTCGCCACCAGGCCCGTCTTAAGGGGACGCTCGTAGGGGATATTCATGGCGTCGAGCTGGTTGGCGATGTCAGAAGTCGTGCGCTCTTCGGCGAGGCTCAGCTCCGGGTGCTTATGGAAGTGCCGACGCTGCTTAATGATGTAGGGTTCAAACTCGGCGGCGATATCTTGGATGGCTGCGGTGACGTCGTCAGCCGCGCGAGCCTCGGTCGCCGCCATAATCTGCTGTGCCTTGGTCTTCGTCATGGTCGATTTGCTCCTTGCTGGGTTGATCGCAAAATCGTACAGGCTCTCTCCAGTATGCCACCTGCCGCTAGGGCTGGTAAAGTTGCCGTTTGCCGCTTGGGGTTTTGTTGCAAGGGCGGGGGAGTACACTCGGGGGTGTTGAATTTCCTGCCAGAGATGGGGATGCCCATGCAACATATCGATCGGATTATCCGCTCCAAGAACGTCTTTACCGCGCAAGACGGCATCGATACCGCCCGCGAGCTGGCGATTGCCATCGCAGGCGACCGTATCGTCGCAGTCGGTGCGCCCGATGACGTGATCGCCGCCGCGCCTGCCGCTACGCCGGTGGTCGATTACGGCGAGCAGTTTGTCTGCCCCGGTTTCCATGACGCGCACCTGCACTTCTTCCATACCTCGGTTGGCTCCTCACCTTATATGCTCATGGATATGGGCACGTCAGAGGCGGCGCTGGTGCAGCACGCGCTCGAGTTTTCCCAGGATCTGCCTAGTGACGCTTGGGTTGTGACGCAGGGCTGGCGCGATTACCGTTGGGATCCGCCCGAGCATCCTACCAAGGCGTCGCTCGATGCGGCATTCCCCGATCGTCCCTGCGTTATGTATTCGGGCGACGGGCACACGCTTTGGCTCAACAGCCGCGCACTCGAGGCGCTCGGCGTCACTCGCGACAGCGAGCCGCCAGCGGGCGGCAGTTACGACAAGGATGCAAACGGCGAACTCACGGGCATTGCTCACGAGGCGGCTGCCATGCAGCTGCTACCGCGCTGCCTTGAGTGGCTGGGGGAGGATCGCATCGCAAGCGCTTACGCCGATCAAATGAGGCGTATGGCCGAGCAGGGCATCACCTCGATCTGCGATATGTCGCTCATGCCCATGCCGGGCTGCGATTTTATCCGCGACGACGTCTACGACAAACTGCAGGCAGCCGGCAAGCTGGGCATCCGAGCCCATCTGTTCCCCACGCTGCTGGATGACCAGTCGCGCTTGGAAGAGTTGCAGACCCGCTACGCGAACAACGCGCTGCTCTCGGCGCCTGGTTTTAAGCAGTTTTTCGACGGCGTGTCGAGCGAACACACGGCCTATCTCACCGAGCCCTATACCAACCTGCGCTTCCCGGGCGACCAGGGCCGTCTGACGGTTCCTGCCGAGCGTATGCGCAAGCTGGTCCTCGCTGCCGCGGAGCGCGGTCACACCGTGCGCATCCACGTCATCGGCGACGGTGCCATCCATGCCGCGCTCGATATCTTTGAGGAGGCCGCGGAACTGTACGGCCTGCCCCAGCACGGCCATAACACGCTCGAGCATCTGGAGAACCTCTTGCCCGAGGACATCGATCGTCTACGCAAGCTTAACGTCGTTGCCTCGAGCCAGCCCTGTCACATTACACTCGACCCGGGTGGACCGGAGCGCGACCTGGGCCTGGAGCGCAGCCGCATCATGTGGCCGTTCGCAACCTATAAGCAGCGCGGCATTCGACAAGCCTTCGGCACCGATAGCCCCATCACAGCTGTTACAAGCATGAACGTGCTCTACACGGCTATCACGCGCCAGGACCCCAAAAGCCACTGGCCCGAGGGCGGCTGGCTGCCGAGCGAGCGCATCGATGCAGCAACAGCCCTGCGCAACTACACCCTGGGCAGCGCGTACGCAGCGGGCGACGAGCAAAACCTCGGCAGCTTGGAGCCCGGCAAGTATGCCGACCTGGTAGTCCTGGACCAAAACCCGCTCACCGTTGACCCCCAAGAACTGCAAGCCACCAAGGTTCAGGCCACCTACCTGGCAGGTAACTTGATTTACGAGCGCTAACCCCACATCCACACCTCAGTTGCGGTGAAATAGTCCCTAAAATCGGCCTTCAAGCCCAAAAACAGGAACTATTCCACCGCAACTTAAAAGAGCGCGTCCCAACAACGTGCCCCTATCTTGTGCATTCCATCCGCATCGCCATTTTGCTGCACTGACTTCTCTGAATTCCGGGCCCTAGTTAGTCAACCTGGCTCCCGGGGCGGACCGGAGGGCATGAAGTTTGTCGCGAGTTCCGCACGCAAAGGAAAGCACTTAATGTGCTTTCCGTCTTGCGCAGGACTGTAGAGCAGCAAACTTCATGCCCTCCGGTCCGCCCCGGGAGCCACTTCTAAGTTATCCCCCGGCATTCAGAAAATCTAAGTGCCAAAAAATAAGATTTTTTGACTCCGTGTTGTATAACCCGCCATTCGTGGGTACCATTCAACGCGTACGCAAACAAAAAAGGGTTAATTCGCGTGGTATAACCGCGCGGCCCAAAAAGGAGGAGACAAGCATGTCGTCTTTGAAGCCGCTTGCAGATCGTGTTCTGGTCAAGCCCGACGAGGCCGAGCAGAAGACCGCTTCTGGTCTGTATATCGCCAGCAACGCTCAGGAGAAGCCGCAGCGCGGCACCATCGTTGCCGTGGGCGCCGGCAAGGTCAACGACAAGGGTGAGCGCATCCCCATGGACGTCAAGGTTGGCGACGTTGTCATCTACGGTAAGTTCGGTGGCAACGAGGTCAAGGTCGACGGCGAGAAGTATCTGCTGATGCGCGCCGACGACATCTACGCTGTCGTCGAGGCCTAGTCTCGTCAGAATCTCTGATTCGTCTTTGAACGCGCCCGCCGCATAGGACTCGGAAGCGGCGACGCGAGTCACGTTTCTTTTGGAGGATTACCTACCATGGCAAAGAACATTACGTTCAACACCGATGCCCGCGCTAAGCTTGCCAAGGGCGTCAACACTCTGGCCGACGCCGTTACCGTCACCATGGGCCCCAAGGGTCGCTACGTTGCGCTGCAGCGCACGTTCGGTGCTCCGACCATCACCAACGACGGCGTTTCCGTCGCCAAGGAGATCGAGCTCGAGGACAACATCGAGAACATGGGCGCTCAGCTGGTGAAGGAGGTCGCCACCAAGACCAACGACACCGTGGGTGACGGCACCACTACCGCAACCCTGCTCGCTCAGGCCATCGTCAACGACGGTCTGCGCAACGTCGCCGCTGGCGCCAACCCGCTGGCCATCCGTCGCGGCATCGATAAGGCCGTCAACGCCGCCGTCGCCGAGATGAAGAAGCAGGCCAAGCCGGTCGAGACCAAGGAGCAGATTGCTTCCGTCGGTACCATCTCCGCCGGTGACCCCGAGGTCGGCGAGAAGATCGCCGAGGCCATGGAGGTCGTGGGCAAGGACGGCGTCATCACCGTCGAGGATTCCCAGACGTTCGACATCACCATCGACACCGTCGAGGGCATGCAGTTCGACAAGGGCTATGTCTCCGCTTACTTCGTCACGGACAACGACCGCATGGAGGCCGTGATGAAGGATCCGTACATCCTCATCACCGACCAGAAGATCTCCAGCGTTCAGGACATCATGCCCGTTCTCGAGGCTGTCCAGCGTGCTGGCCGTGGCCTGCTCATCATCGCTGAGGACATCGACGGCGAGGCCCTGCCCACCCTCGTCCTCAACAAGATCCGTGGCGCCCTCAACGTCTGCGCCGTCAAGGCTCCGGGCTACGGCGATCGCCGCAAGCGCATCCTCGAGGACATCGCCGTCCTCACCGGTGGCCAGGCCGCTCTGGACGAGCTGGGCGTGAAGGTCGCTGACATCACCGCCGATATGCTCGGTACCGCTAAGTCTGTCACCATCTCCAAGGACAACACCGTCGTCGTCGGCGGCGCTGGCTCCAAGGAGGCCATCGACGCCCGTATCGCTCAGATCAAGGGCGAGATGGAGAACACCACCTCTGACTTCGACCGCGAGAAGCTCCAGGAGCGCCTGGCCAAGCTCTCCGGTGGCGTTGCCGTCATCAAGGTCGGCGCTGCTACCGAGTCCGAGCTCAAGGAGATCAAGCATCGCGTCGAGGATGCCCTGCAGGCTACCCGCGCTGCTGTCGAGGAGGGCATTGTCGCCGGCGGCGGCGTCGCCTTCATGGACGCTGCTCCTGCGCTCGACGCTGTCGAGATCGACGACCCCGAGGAGAAGATCGGCGTCGACATCGTCAAGAAGGCTCTGACCGCTCCGGTCGCTACCATCGCCAAGAACGCTGGCTTTGAGGGCGCTGTCGTGGTCGACAAGGTTGCCGAGCTGCCTGCTGGCCAGGGTCTCAACTCTGCCAACGGCGAGTGGGGCGACATGATCGAGATGGGCGTCCTCGACCCCGTCAAGGTCAGCCGCGTCACCCTGCAGAACGCTGCTTCTGTCGCCAGCCTAATCCTTATCACTGAGGCCACCGTCTCCGATGTGCCCAAGAACACTCAGCTTGAGGATGCCATCGCTGCTGCCACCGCTGGTCAGCAGGGCGGCGGTATGTACTAAGGCCGACAAGGTCTAGAAATCCCACCGGGGATCCGGGGGCGTGACGGGGGTTTCTCTCCGGAACGTCCTCGGACATGCAAAGAGGCTCCGCATCGCGCTTCGCGCTGCGGAGCCTCTTTGCGTCCTGCGGAATGTTCCGGAGAGAAACCCCCGTCACGCCCCCGGATCCCCTGCGTTTACGGCCTTGAGGTCGGCGTGGGCGGAGATCGTGGCTGATGGGGATACATGTCCCGGTCGCTGTTTCGCGCTTTGCGCGAAAGGCGCGTTACTTTGGGATGGGTGGGGAACGTGGTTGTTGCGGCAACTGATCCCCGCCATAAATTACCCTCGGCATACTTGCGCGAAAACCTGCCCGTGCTACACTTGCAATTGCTGTTTCAGGGCGGGGTGAAATTCCCCACTGGCGGTAAATCGGGCGGTGCCAAAGGGGTGCCGTGGCGCAGGCGAGGTGTCTGCGACCGTGCCGATGAGTCCGCGACCCGTGCGTGTGTTGGTTCGCACGCCGGCTGAACTGGTGAGATCCCAGTACCAACGGTTAGAGTCCGGATGAAAGAGGCAGGTGATCTTATGTCTGAACAGTCGCAGCATATCCATTTTGAGAACACGAATAGGTGGAGCACCAAACAGCTCGTTACCATGGCGTTGATGTGCGCCTTGGGCGCCCTGTTTATGTACGTGCAGCTGCCCATTCTTCCTTCGGCGCCGTTTTTGACCTATGACCCGTCGCTGGTGCCGGCGATGGTGTGCGGATTTGCGTATGGCCCCGGTGCTGGTACCGCTGTTGCCGCTATGGCGATCGTTATTCATGCGCTCACTACGGGTGACTGGGTCGGCGCGCTTATGAATCTGGTTGCCACGCTGGGCTACATTCTGCCCGCGGCTATTGTCTACCAGAAGATGCATACCTATAAGGGTGCCGTGATTGGCCTGGTGCTCGGCGTTATTGCTGCTACGGCGTTGTCTATGGTCGCAAACCTTACCATTGGCGTATGGTTCTGGTATGGCTCGGTCGATGTGATCGCCCCACTCATGATTCCTGCCGTGCTGCCGTTCAACCTTATCAAGACCGTGCTCAACTCGGTGTTGACGCTCGCGGTGTACAAGGCGGTCTCTAATCTCATCACGCCCAAGAAGGACCAGGTCAAAGGCCGCGCATGATTGAGTGTCGGGGCGTTTCCTTTAGCTATGACGGTGCCGCGCCGGCACTCGACGGCGTCGATCTGAACATCGAGGATGGCGAGTTTTTCTGCATCCTTGGTGGCAATGGGTCGGGCAAGTCGACGTTTGCCAAGCATCTGAATGCACTGTTGCAGCCCGATGCGGGCACGGTACGCGTCAACGGCATGGATGCGTCCGACCCCGAGCTGGTCTACGACATTCGTTCGACCGCGGGCATGGTATTCCAGAATCCCGATGACCAGCTGGTGGCAACGCTTGTCGAAGATGACGTTGCGTTTGGTCCCGAAAACCTTGGCGTGCCGTCGGCGCAAATTGCGCGGCGCGTACGCGAGGCGCTGAAGGGTGTGGGCCTGGTGGGCTTTGAGCGTCACGAGACCCATGCGCTTTCGGGCGGCCAAAAGCAGCGCGTGGCGCTTGCCGGCGTGCTCGCCATGGAGCCGCGCGTGCTCATTTTGGATGAGGCTTCTTCGATGCTCGATCCACGTGGACGCAAGGGCCTCATGAAGGCTTGCCACGCGTTGCACAATCGTGGCATGACCATCGTGATGATTACGCACTTTATGGAAGAGGCCGCCGAGGCCGATCGCGTTGCTGTCTTTCAAGCGGGTCGCGTTGCCATGCTCGGTAAGCCCGAGGAAATCTTGACGCGGGCGGACGAACTTGCGCAGCTCAACCTGGATATGCCGGTGTCGTGCTGCCTAGGTAGGGCACTTCGTGAGAAGGGCGTTTCCGTTTGCGCGCAGGTGCGCGAGGCAGATATGGTCGCCGAGATTGCACAGGCTTATGCCGAACGGAGCGGGACGGACATCGCAGGGCAGCCTTCCGCATCCGATTCTCATGTGCTTGACAATGGATCCTCTGCGGCCGACGGGATAGCCGCGTCGGAGCCCGTTATCGAGATTTCGCACCTCTCGCATAGTTACTCGCTGAGCGCCCGCGAGCGCCGTCGATGGCGCAAGCGCTCGACCACTGCGGACGCATCGAGCAAACAAGCTCTTTGGGGCAACGATCCAAACAGCCCCTGGGCGCTACGTGATGTTTCGCTGACGGTGCGTCGTGGCGAGTTTCTGGGACTGGCGGGTCATACCGGCTCGGGTAAATCGACGCTGGTTCAGCATCTCAACGGGTTGATTCGTCCACAGGAGGGAAGCGTTTGTGCACTGGGGCTCGACCTATCAAACAAGAAAGACGCCGCCGCGGTTAAGGCCAAGGTCGGCGTGGTGTTTCAGTATCCCGAGCGCCAGCTATTTGCCGAGACCGTGGCGCAGGACGTGGCGTTTGGCCCGCGCAACCTTGGTCTGCCGCAAGACGAGGTTGCGCGCCGTGTCGCGTCATCGCTTGCGCGCGTTGGCCTCGACCTTGCCGCGATAGGCGACAAGAGCCCCTTTGAGCTTTCGGGCGGCCAGCAGCGCCGCGTGGCGTTTGCCGGCGTGCTCGCTATGGAGCCCGAGGTCCTGGTACTCGATGAGCCCATGGCAGGCCTCGATCCGGCTGCGCGCAGGGATTTCCTAGGGCTTATCGATCGACTCCATCGCGAGGGCCTGACCGTTGTCATGGTTTCGCACAGTATGGATGACCTGGCAAATTGTTGTGATCGCATTGTTGTGATGAACGAGGGCGCCGTGTTTGCCGAGGGAACGCCCGCGCAGGTTTTTGCGCATGCGGACGAGCTCAAGTCAATCGGCCTGGGCGTTCCTGCCGCCCAGCGTATGGCGCTGGCGCTCGCACAGGCCGGTGTGCCGCTCCGCTGCGACAAGCTTTATGCGGTTGAGGCGCTGGCCGACGAGCTGGCCGGCTTGCTGCTGGGCTGCGCGGACGTGCCTTTGAGGGTTCCGTGTCAGGCTGGTTCCAAGGCGCCCACGCGAGAGGAGGGCTGCTAATGGAGGCGTTCTCATTTGGCAGCTACTATCCCGGGGATAGCGCGGTGCATCGCCTGGATCCGCGTACTAAGTTGCTCCTAGGTTTCGCATTTCTGATCACCGTGCTCACCGTCGGAAGCTTTTGCGGGCTGGTTCCGGTCGCAATGTTTGTGGTCCTGGTCTATGTCGTGGCCCGGGTGCCGTTGCGTCGGGTCCTATCATCGATGGCACCACTGCTGGCGATTGTCGTGGTAGTCGCGGTGCTCAACTTGTTTTCCGATCAGAGCGGCCGCATTTTGTGGCAGCTTGGCTTTTTGCAGGTGAGCGAGGGCTCGCTGCGTTCTGCGGCGTTTGTGGCGTGCCGCCTGACGTTGATGATGGCCGGCATGAGCGCCATTACACTCACCACGCCGACGCTCGACCTCACCGCGGGCTTTGAACGTCTACTCGCACCATTTGCGCGCGTGGGGCTTCCGGCGCACGAGCTCGGCATGATTATGGGTATCGCGCTGCGGTTTATGCCGCAATTTGCCACCGAGATGAAACAGACGGCCGATGCACAGGCAAGCCGCGGCGCGCGCGTGACGGGCGGTCCGCTCGGCGGTGTGCGCATGCTCGGCAGTGTGGCGATTCCGCTGTTCACCGGTGTGTTCCGTCATGCCGAGACGCTTTCGGCCGCCATGGATGCGCGTTGTTATCACGGCGAGCAGGGACGCACGCGTCTGCATGCGCTTGCGTTTGGCCGGGGGGATGTACTGGCAGCGCTGGCGATGGCGCTGCTGGTGACATGCGTTGTCGTTATCAATCTTCAACTCTTCTAAGCTCGATTCGAGCACAAGAAAGGGGTCTCCATGACCGACATCGATCGCACGGCTCAGCTCGAGCGCGCCTGCTCGTATCTCAGGCGCATTCCGGCGTGGTATCTTGCCACGACCGATGCGAGCGACGGGCATCAGCCCCGCGTGAGGCCGTTTTCGTTTGCCATGGTCGATGACGGCAAGCTGTGGTTTTGCACGTCGCGCGACAAGGACGTATGGGCGGAGTTGAGCGCGAATCCCAAGTTTGAGGTATCGGGCTGGAAGCCGGGGGAGTGCTGGATCGTGTTAACCGGTGAGGCCGCGCTCGAGGACGATGCATTCGTGAGCGACAAGGTGCGCCAAGCGGGCTTTAAGCACATGGTGGGCATTGGCGAGCAACACGATAGCGCCAACGATGGCCGCCTTGCATTCTTCTCGGTCCGCAATATCGCCGCACGGTTCTGCGATATCGACGGCAGCGAAGAGCGCCTCGAGCTCTAATTTCCCAAATTGACTACCCATTCCAAAAAGACTGGTCAGGCGACAGGAGGAAACGTGGACGGATTGAATACGGTGCTGGAGTATCTGACGTCGGTGCCGGCGTGGTATCTGGCGACGAGCGTGGGCGGGCAGCCGCATGTGCGTCCGTTCTCGTTTGCGCAGATTCAGGACGGCAAGCTGTGGTTTGTGACAGCGCGCACCAAAGATGTGTGGCAGGAGCTGCTGCAAAACCAGCGCTTTGAGGCCACGAGTTGGTGGCCGGGCCATGGCTGGCTCATCTTGCGCGGGCGTGCCGGCTTGGATGACCGGGCTTTAGACGAAATGCGCGAAGTCGGGTGGAAGCATCTAGAGCACCTGGGCGAGCACTATGAGGGGCCTAACGACCCCGCGCTCGTCTTCTTTAGCGTCGAGGATCCCGAGGCATTTATCTGCAATCACGACGAATGGGTGCCGGTTGAGCTCTAGCCAGCTGGCTCATCCTAACAACTTAGTTTTCGCATGGGCGGACCCTGTGTTGCCCGGCACCGTAAGGAGTGCCGGTCAATACGGGGCCCGCTCTATTTGTCAATTCCTTCAAGCGAATGTGTCGGGAATGTTTCAATGCATGAACATGCAAGCTATTTACGTATTCATGCATCTTTTGGTGCTAAAGTTTCAACCCACCTCATAATGACCGCTGCAAAATGCGCATCGGTGCATAAATCGCAGACAAGGAGTCTGATATGTCTTTGAAGGTTGGAATCGTCGGCGCGGCTGGATATGCCGGAGCCGAGCTCATTCGCCTCGTACTCGGCCATCCCGAGTTTGAACTTGTTGCCATTACGTCCAACGCCGATGCCGGCCAGCCGCTGTCCGCGGTGTATCCGAGCTTTGCTGGCGTGAGCGATCTGGTTTTCACCACGCATGACGCCCCCGAGCTCAAAAGCTGCGATGCGGTTTTTCTTGCCGTGCCGCACACGGCTGCCATGGCGCAGGTGCCCGCGCTCCTTGCCGCGGGCGTTTCCTGCTTTGATCTTTCGGCCGATTACCGTCTGAGCGACCCGTCCGTCTTTGAGGCATGGTATGCCGCCGAGCACACGAGCCCCGAGCTGCTCAAGACCCGCGCTTTTGGCCTGCCCGAGCTGTTCTGCCAGGACTTAGAGACCGCTGCTTCCAGCCATGCCGCCGGAAAGCCCGTTTTGGTCGCTTGCGCCGGCTGCTATCCCACCGCAACGAGCCTCGCTGCCGCTCCTGCCGTGCGTGCGGGCTGGATGGCAGAGAACGGCCCCGTAATCGTCGATGCCATTAGCGGCGTGACGGGCGCCGGTAAGTCCTGCAACGCCCGCACCCATTTTTGTAGCGCAGACGAGAACTTAGAGGCCTATGGCGTAGGCAAACATCGCCACACACCAGAGATCGAGCAGATTCTGGGTCTGACCGATCGTGTCGTCTTTACTCCGCACTTGGCACCGCTCAAGCGCGGCCTGCTTTCCACGGTGACGATGCCGCTCGCGCCGCGGGCTCTCGACACGTTGGCCCTTGAGGACGTCGTCGACCATTACAAGAAGTTCTACGCCGGTCGCACCTTTGTGCGCGTGCTCGATGCCGGCCAGCAGCCCAAGACGGCTTCGGTCGTCGGCACCAACGCTGCCCAGATCGGCCTTGCGCTCAACAAGCGTGCGGGCGTGCTGGTGGCGACGGGTGCTATCGACAATTTGTGCAAGGGTGCTGCGGGCCAGGCGGTCCAGTGCGCCAACATCGTTTTTGGCTTTGACGAGCGACGAGGCTTGCCCACAGTGGCGTGCCCGGTGTAGCACATTCGATTGTTAACGATTTGGTGGTCGGGTATCGAGTTGGGCGCCGCTTTCAAGCTGGTCTAGTAGTTGCGACCGGTATGGCGTGCCAGCCGATGCCCGCTTTTTTGTCTGATATAAGGAGTCGTAGGGACGATGAATACCGACCTGATTGATATCAAGATACGCGCCGTCGAGGGTGGCGTTACGGCAGCGGCCGGCTTTAAGGCCGCAGGCATCCATGCAGGATTCCGGAAGAATCCCGAGCGCTTGGACTATGCGCTCGTCGTGCCCGATAAGCCCTGTCCAGGCGCCGGCGTGTTTACGACCAACCGCTTTTGCGCGGCGCCCGTGCAGGTGAGCCGTGCCAACCTGGGCGGTGCGGACAAGGGCTATGGCATCATCGCCGGCGTTTCAATCAACTCCGGCAACGCGAATGCCGCCACGGGCGAGACCGGCCTTGCCTGCGCGCGAGAGACATGCAATATCGCGTCGCAGGTCATCGGCTGTGAACCCCAGCAGATCCTAGTTGCATCCACAGGCGTGATTGGACAGATTCTGCCGATTGACACGTTTGAGACGGCCGTCCCGTCCGCCTACGAGGCACTCTCTGCCCATGGCGGTGCCGATGCGGCCCGTGCCATCATGACGACCGATACGCACTCCAAGGAGTATGCCGTTCGCTACCGCAGTGAGGCTGCGGGTCATGCGGGCAACGCTTATACGGTGGGCGGCATGTGCAAGGGCTCGGGCATGATCATGCCCAATATGGCCACCATGATCGCGGTCATTACTACCGATGCCCCCGTCGAGCCGTCGGCGCTCCACGCCCTGTTGCTCTCGACCGTTAAGCAGACCTTCAATAAGGTGACGGTCGATTCCGATACCTCGACCAACGACACCTGCATCATGCTTGCTTCTGGCGCTGCTGCCGCTGAAGCCGAGGCTATCGTCGAGGGCACTGATGCCTTTGACGAACTGTCCTTTGCCGTGCACGAGGTGTGCGAGAGCCTGGCGCGCAACATTGCGGCCGATGGCGAGGGCGCGTCAAAGCTCGTGACGGTTAACGTCACCGGCGCCGCCAACGACGAGGAAGCCGATATCGCCGCCCGTGCCGTCGCCAACTCGCCGCTCGTCAAGACCTGCATCGCCGGTCACGACTGCAACTGGGGCCGCGTCGCCATGGCGCTCGGCAAGTGCGGCGTGAAGTTTAACCAGGAAGACGTTTCCATCGACATGATGGGCATGCCTGTCTGCCGCGATGGCCTGACCGTTCCCTTTGACGAGGATGAGGCTCTGCGACGTTTTGAGGCGCCCGAGATCGTGATCTCGGCCGACCTGGGCGCAGGCGACGCGGCAACGACCGTGTGGACCTGTGACCTCACGCACGAGTACATCTCCATCAACGGTGACTACCGTTCCTAGATTCCAGGCACGCTGCGCATCTTGCCGCATTGCGGACAGCGGAGCACGGCGTGATAACGATACGAAAGACGAGGCAGATTATGAAATTCGCACGCGATTGTCGTTCGAGCGAATCCAACGAAGCAACCGCGCAGCTGCTGTTCGAAGCGCTGCCGTGGATTAAAAACCTGACCGGCAAGACGGTCGTTATCAAATATGGCGGAGCAGCCATGGTTGACGAGCAGCTGCGCCGCGACGTGATGAGCGACATCGTTTTGCTCAAGATCATCGGCATGCGCCCCGTCATCGTGCATGGCGGCGGCAAGGCCATCAACGAGGCGCTGAGCCATTACGATATTCCCGTCGAGTTTAAGAACGGCCAGCGCGTGACCACGCCGGCGACTATGGATATCGTGCGCGAGGTGCTGGGCGGCAAGGTTAACCAGGAGCTGGTCGCCGCCATCAACCACCACGGCAACCTGGCCGTAGGCGTGTCGGGCAGCGATGCCGGCACACTCATCGCCGAGCCGCTCGACCCCGAGCTCGGTCGCGTGGGCAAAGTGACGCACGTCAACACCGACTATATCGAGCGCTTGCTCGATAGCGAGTACATTCCCGTTGTCGCCACGGTCGCGGCGGGGGAGGACGGTGGCTTCTTCAACATCAACGCCGATACCGCCGCCGGCGCCGTTGCGGCGGCGCTTCATGCGCACAAAGCGATCTTCTTGACCGACGTCGACGGCCTGTACAAGGACTTTAGCGACAAGGATTCGCTTATCTCCAACCTGACGCTCGACGAGGTCAATGAGATGCTCTATGGCGGCGAGGTCGACAAGGGCATGATCCCCAAGCTGCGCGCCGCCGTCGATGCGCTTACCGCTGGCGTTTTCCGGGCCCACATCATCAACGGCACGACGCCGCACTCGCTGCTGCTGGAGCTGCTGACCGATGCTGGCGTCGGTACCGTGATCCACTCCACCGAGACGGCCTACGAGTTCGATACGCATCCGCACCCACTTTCGACGTTTGCGGCGCGCCTGACCGAGAACCTCGACGAGGTCGAGAAGCTCCAGACGGTCTAGCTGACCCGCGGTCGTCGCGTCCCTGCACCCATAGCCCTGCGCCGTACGGCGCCTAACGAAAGGCATCCCATGTCACTTGCTGCTCAACAATCGCTCGAATCCCACTACGTTATGCATACCTTTGGCCGCTCACCGGTTGAGTTTGTCGAAGGTCACGGCATGAAGCTCATCGGTGACGATGGTCGTGAGTATCTCGACTTTCTCGCTGGTATCGGTGTGTGCAGCCTTGGTCACGGAAATCCTGCAGTGCTTTCGGCGCTCGAGGCTCAGACCAAAAAGCTCATGCATGTCTCCAATTACTTCTACATCGAGCAGCGCGGCCAGGTCGCGGCGCTGCTGTCCAAGCTTGCCAATGACGACGTAGATGGTGCGTGCGTTCTGGCCGATGCCATTGCCGCCGGCGATGAGACCACGGCCGCTGCGCTCGGTGCCCCGGCTGCGGACGAGCAGGTGTGGGAGACGTTCTTTGCCAATTCTGGTGCCGAAGCCAACGAGGGCTCGATGAAGCTCGCACGTCTGTACGCCAAGCGTGCCGGCAACGGTGGCAACACCATCGTGTGCATGCGCGGCGGCTTTCACGGTCGTACGCTCGAGACCATTGCCGCGACCATGCAGGATTGGCTGCAGGACAGTTTCCGCCCGCTGCCGGGTGGCTTTGTGGCCTGCGCACCCAACGATGTAGATGAACTGCGTGCAATTTTTAAGCAGTTGGGCAGTGAAATTTGCGCCGTGATGCTCGAGCCGATTCAGGGCGAGAGCGGTGTGCACCCCATGACCGAGGAGTTTATGGCTACGGCGCGCGACTTGGCGCACGAGGTGGGTGCCGTGCTTATCGCCGATGAGGTCCAGTGCGGAATTTTTCGCACGGGTAAGCCGTTTGCGTTCCAGACCTATGGTGTGGAGCCCGACATCATGAGCCTTGCCAAGGGCATTGCCGACGGTGTGCCTATGGGTGCCGTGGTGGCAAAGAAGGAAATCGCCGACGTCTTTAAGCCCGGCGATCATGGTTCGACCTTCGGTGGTAGCTGCTTGGCCATCGCGGCATGTGCCGCGACGCTCTCCGCGCTTGTGCACGGCGATTATGCCGAGCATGCTGCCAAGGTTGGCGCCTATATGGAGCAGGCGCTGGCTAAGCTTCCGCATGTGGTAGAGGTGCGCGGCCGCGGCCTGATGCTCGGCTGCGATTTGGATGATGCCGCGGGTGATGCACACGACGTTGTAGCCCGTGCATTGGGGGCTGGTGCCGTGATCAACGCTACAGGCGCACATACGCTGCGCTTCCTTCCGCCGCTCGTGTGCGAAGAGGCCGACGTGGACAACCTGATCGAGATTCTGTCGGACGTTTTGGCTTAGCGCCATCAGACATAGCAATTTGGAGCGGGTTTCAGGCTGTCACGTGCCGTTTGGCGCACGATTGGGCGAACTGGAGCCCGTTTTGCTATCGATTTACCATGGCTGGGATAGGCCGTGTGCAAAAAGTGGCAAATATGAGTACGGGCACTAACTTCGTAACATATAAATTAGGCACTTTTAGATGAGTTGGGCCACATATGTCCAGTTTTGTAGTTGGCAAATTGGCTTAACTGGACTATCGATCGTCGTTCTAATGCCGGATTTGCCTTTTATGACTTCGAAAACGCTGCTACTAAAAAGGTAGCAGTACTCATATTTGGCATTTTTTGCACACGGGTATTCGCCAAGGGTCCATTTCGCCGCCCGAGCCCCGCTTCGTCGCTTCGCTCCTCGCGTGCTGCGCTGGAAAACGCTTCGCGTTTCCTCAGCTCCGCACCCTTGCGGGTTCGAATCCCATGCACCGGGCCCAAAAAAGAAAGGCCTCCATCGCTGGAGGCCTAACAATTCAATGGTGGGCGATGAGGGATTCGAACCCCCAGCCTTGTGCGTGTAAAGCACCTGCGCTAACCGTTGCGCCAATCGCCCGCAGGGACTGAGTATAGCGGAAACCCCGTGCTGTTCACCGCTAATTCATAACGAAATCTAAGCGGCGACTTCGGTGCCCTTGTTCTCGTCGATAAAGAAACGCTTGTACCAGATGAGGAACGTCAGCGTGGTATAGATCTTGCGCTGGTTGAGCGCGCGACCCTCAAAGTGATCGTCGAGCAGTTTCATGAGCGCATCGGTGTCAAAGAAATCAGCAGCCCACGGTGCGGTGAAGTATTCCTTTACGTAGTCGTAGTACTTTTGCTCGCGCAGCCAGAACTTGACCGGTACGGGGAAGCCCACCTTCTTGCGCGTTGCCCACTCGTCGGGCAGCGTGCGGTTGGCAGCGTGACGCAGAACGAGCTTGCAGCCTTCTTCGTTAACACGGTAGTTGGCGGGAATGTGCTCGGCAAACTCCATGACCTTCTTGTCCAGAAACGGGACGCGAAGCTCCAGAGAATGCGCCATGCACATCTTGTCGGCCTTGAGCAGAATGTCGCCCGGTAGCCACATGTTCATATCCAGATACTGTTTCTTGGAAAGCTCGCAGCAGTTGGGAACCTGCTTGTAGTACTCGGCGCACATCTCGGCGGCGTTCTTGCCGGTGTCATAAGCGGGCTTGAGCACCTCGTCGACTTCGGAGGGATCGAACACCTTTGCCTGACCCACATACCAGCGCTCGGGAACCTCGGCGCATTTCGTCAGGAAGTTGTGACCCTTAAAGTAGGGGAGATGCTGAACGAGTGAGCCCAGGGCGCGACGTATGCCGAGCGGCACGCGCTTCTTAAAAGTGCGCATCTCGGGGGTGTCCTCGTACCACTCATAGCCGGCAAACAGCTCGTCGGCACCCTCGCCCGAAAGGACGACGGTGACCTCCTTGGAAGCCATCTGCGCCAGATAGTACAGCGGCACGCTGGACAGGTTCGATTGTGGCTCGTCCATGTGGTACTGGATATCGGGCAGTGCATCAAAGAACTCGTCGGCGGTAATCATCTTGCGCACGTTCTTGATGCCCAGCTTGTCGGAAAGCTCGGCGGCGTAGTTGGTCTCGTTGAAGTTCTTGTAATCGAAGCCGACAGAATACGTGGTGTCGGGCATGAGACAGGCAGCGATGTAGCTGGAATCGACACCGCCGGAGAGGAACGAACCAACCTTAACATCGGCGATTCGGTGCGCAGCGACGCTTTCGTGCACGACCTTGTCGCACTCGTCCACGTACTCCTCGAAGGTCTTGGAGTTGTCGTCGGTGAAGTCACAGCTCCAGTAACGCTTGATGTCCATGGTGTTGGTCGTCAGGTCATACGTAAAGCAATGCGCTGGGGCAAGCTTGAACACGCCCTTAAAGAAGGTCTCCTCCGTGGCGGGGAATTGCAGCGTCAGGTAGGGGCGCAGCGCGTCGTGGTTGACAGCCTTCTCAAACTTGGGATGGTCCAGGAAGCTCTTGATCTCGGAGCCAAACAGCAGTGAGCCATCGGATGCCTGGTAGTAATAGAACGGCTTGATACCAAAGATGTCACGAGCACCAAAGAGTTTGTTCTTGTTCTGGTCGTGAATCACGAACGCGTACATGCCGCGCAGACGGTTGACCAGGTCCTCGCCCCACTCCTCGTAACCGTGTACCAGGACTTCGGTATCAGCGTTGCAGTGGAAGGCGTAGCCGGCCGCCTCCAGCTCGGCGCGAAGCTCCTGGAAGTTGTAGATCTCTCCGTTGAAGACAATCGTGACCTTGCCGTCGTCGCTCGACATGGGCTGGGCTCCAGCTTCGGAAAGATCGAGAATCGAAAGACGACGGAAGCCAAGGGCAACGTTGTCGACGATATGCTGGCCGCCCATATCGGGACCACGGTGGATGATGCGATTCATCATGGCCGTGAGAACCAGCTCACTCTGTTCATCTGTACCGGTAAAACCGACAAAACCGCACATGCAAGATCCTTTCTGCTGACGGCTCAGGTGTACTGCCGCAAGGATTGCGGCAGCTGATGTCAAATAATCTTTACTATCATGCCAATCTTTTGTTTCGTGATAGGGCATAAGCGCCGAGCGAACCGAAAAAACCACGTCCCGATCTTCAGGCGAAGCGGCGGGACGTGGTTGCGAACGCTATGTTAAAGAACAGCACCCAGATTTCCTTGGTTTTACACGGGGTGAACACTGTTGCCATTTATTAGACCACGGCACAGTCCATGCAATTTTTTAGAAGGCTGTGATGCGCGCAAGGTCAGGTGGCATATTAGGATGGTTGATAATACAGAATGTTTCATCGTTTCTGCCGCGGGACGTCTTCTGCCCTTTAAGGCTGAATTTAGCGAGAGAGGTCTTTGTATGTCGAGTCCGACACAAGAGAAGCTAACTCTGATGCGCTATATAGAGTTGCTCGAGGAAGATGACCTTGTTGTTTCCAGACCGAGCGCTTCGTGCGACCAGCGCATTGAGTTTGCGACTGATGACTCGCGCCAGGTGCGTCCGGGCACGTTGTTTGTCTGCAAAGGCCGTGCGTTTAAGCGCGAGTACCTGCTTTCGGCAATCGCCGATGGCGCCGTGGCCTACGTTTCCGAGGTCGATTACGATGTTGATCTTCCCGCGGTGATTGTGAGCGATATTCGTCGCACGCTCGCCGTGGTGGCAGATGCCTTTTATGGGCACCCGTCGGGTAAGGTGAAGGTCTGCGCCTTTACAGGCACCAAGGGCAAGTCGACCTGCAGCTTTTATCTGCGCGGCATCCTCGCCAACGAGGCCAAGCTTACGGGCTGTCATCGACCCGCTCTTAATACGGGCATTGAGTTCGACGACGGCATCGAGACGGGCCCTTCCAAGCTGACGACCCCCGAATCCTTCCTGCTGCAGTCCCGCATCGCACATGCTGCGGAGGCGGGTGCCCCGTGGCTGGTTATGGAGGCATCGAGTCAGGGCCTCAAATACGAGCGTACGGGCAAGATTGACTTTGAAGTCGGCGCCTTTACCAATATCGGCGAGGATCACATTTCGCCGATTGAGCATCCGACGCTCGAGGATTACTTTGCCAGCAAGCTCAAAATCTTCTTGCAGAGCCGTTTTGCCGTGGTCAATCTCGATATGGATAAGGTCGATCGCGTGCTCGAGGCGGCATCTCGTTGCGAACGTACGGTGACGTTCTCCCTGACCGACGAGCGTGCCGACGTGCTTGCGCTGGCGATTCGCAATGGCGACTGCGGCGTGGTGGCAACGGTGCGCACGCCCCGTTTTACGCGTGACATTGTGATTCCCACGCCGGTTAAGTTCAATGTGTCCAACGCGCTTGCCGCTATTGCCTGCGCCGAGGCCCTGGGCATTTCCGAAGAGGGTATCGTCCATGGCTTTGAGGGCGTTTTCGTTCCCGGTCGTATGGAGCTCTATCCGTCCGTATCGGGCAAAATCCTGGGCATCGTCGATTTTGCACATAACGGCATGAGCCTCGAGACACTCCTGCGCGACTTGCGCGAGAACTATCCCGAGCGCGAGCTGGCGGTTGTATTTGGCGCTACGGGCGGTAAGGGTGTCGATCGACGCACCACGATGGGCATCGCCGCTGGCAAGTATGCCGACCGAATCGTGATTACCGAGGATGACCCCGGCCCCGAGGATGTCGAGGACATCTGCGCCGAGATCGCGCGCAACGTTCAAGCGCAGGGAAATGATAACTGGCAAATCGTGACTGATCGCGTTGCCGCTATCGAGACTGCCGTGCGCGAAACTGTCCGTCCTGCCGTGGTCATCGTGACCGGTAAGGGCGAGGAAGAGTGTATGCTGCGCAAGAACGGACCCGAGCCTTGTGAGCGCGACGGTTCGATTCTCAAGCGCACCCTTGCGGCGTACGACGCCTAGACCAGCCCCTTCTATGTAAACGGAGTGACCATGTCCCACAACACCCTGCCGACCGTTGCCGAGCTTTCGGGCGAGATGCGCGAGCGTCTTGCCAAGGTCAAGTATGTCTTTACCGATCTGGACGCCACGATGCTCGCCCCCGGCTCGTGCGTGCTGCGCGATAACGACGGCAATCCCTCGACCAAGCTCGTCGAGGCGGTTGTCGCGCTCGCTCGTGCCGGCATCCAGGTGGTCCCCACCTCGGGTCGCAATCGCACCATGATCCATGAGGACGCCCGCGTGCTCGGCCTCAACTCCTACATCGGCGAGATGGGCGGCCTGGTCATGTACGACCTCAAGGCCAACGACTGGGAGTACCTGACGGGCGACATGCCCTACGACCCCGCCTGCGGTCTCACGCCGCACCAGGTGATCGAGCAGACTGGCGTGTGCGAGAAGATCCTTGCCCGCTGGCCGCACAAGATCGAATACCACAACGACATGTCGACCGGCTACAAGTACCGTGAGGTCACCGTCGGCATGCGCGGCGATGTGCCCGACGATGAGGTCCAGGCCATCCTGGACGAGGCCGGCTGCGGTCTGGTCTGGGCTTGCAACGGCCATCTGACTCACCTGTCCAAGCCGACGACGCTCGAGCTTAATCGCGTCGAGGACGGCCGCGCCTTCAACATCAATCCGGCGGGTCTCAACAAAGGCGTTGCCATTGCGCGCTTCTGCGAGCACCTGGGGATCGAGCGCGAGGAGACGCTTGCGCTCGGCGACTCCGAGTCCGACTTCTACATGGCCGACCATGTTGGCATGTTCTGCCTGGTCGAGAACGGTCTGACGAGCGCCGGTGCCCCGGAGTTCTTGGATGCCTGCGACAATGCCTATATTACGCGCGGCAAGATTGTCGACGGTTGGGTGGCAACGGCCGAGCTGTTGGTCGCGGCCCGTTCGTAGCGCGACGCATCACGCATGGTCGCATTTTTCGAGAGAGAATCTGGTGAGGTAATGTCCGATATCGATAATCTGGCCGGGGACACGCGTCCGATCGGCGTGTTCGACTCGGGCCTGGGCGGCTTAACGGTCGCGCGCGCGATTGCAACGGCGCTTCCGCACGAGTCCGTCTACTATTTCGGTGACACTAAGCGCTGCCCTTATGGCACCCGCACCGAGGACGAGGTTCGCTCGTTTGCGCTGCAGGCGGGCCGCTGGCTATCGAGGCACGACGTTAAGATCATGGTCATCGCCTGTAACACGGCGACCGCCGCGGCCTTGCGTCTGGCTCAGCAAGTGCTTGACGTTCCCGTGATCGGCGTGATCGCTCCGGGCGCACGTGCTGCCATCAACAGCACGCGTACGCGTCGCGTCGGCGTGCTGGCCACCAACCTCACCATTCGCTCGGGTGCCTACACGCGCGCCATTCAGGACTTGGATGCTGGTGTCGATGTGTATGGCTGCCCGGCCTCGAGCTTTGTCGAGGTCGTCGAGCACGAGCTCGCCTCGGGCGCGCACCTGCAGGAGCAGTGGCTCGAGAACGAGGATATTTTTGATACGCCAGCCGTTCGCGCGCTGGTCGGCGCCACAGTCGAGCCGCTGCACGATCGCGGCATCGATACCGTGGTGCTCGGCTGTACGCACTTCCCGCTGCTGGTGGGTCCCATCCGCCATGCGCTGGGACCCGGGGTGCGCGTGGTGAGCTCCGCCGAGGAGACCACCCGCGAGCTGACCGATATCCTCACGCGCCGTGAGCAGCTGGCGGGCGATACCGCCGAGCCACAGCATCGCTTTGCCACCACGTCTGACAACATTGCCGAGTTTGCGGTGGCGGGTAGCTTTATCTTTGGCCAGCCGCTCAAAAGCATCGAGCACGTCGATATCGACGAACTCGGTTAGGCTCGCAATGTCGCCGGAGTCTTCGCCACATCTTTTGCCGAAAGGATAGTTCCATGGAATACATGCAGGTCAACCGCGCCAACGGCCGCGCCGCCAACGAGCTGCGCCCCGTTAAGCTCACCCGCGGCGTCATGAAGCACGCCCACGGCTCGTGCCTGGCCGAGTTCGGCGACACGCGCGTACTGTGCGCCGCCACCATCGAGGAGGGTGTGCCGGGTTGGCGCAAGGGCGCCAAGGCCGGCTGGGTAACGGCGGAATATGCGTTGCTGCCGGCCTCGACCGGTAAACGCTGCAAGCGCGAGCATGCCAACCGCAAGGGCCGCTCCATGGAGATCGAGCGGCTTATCGGCCGCAGCCTGCGTACCGTCGTCAACATGAAGGCGCTCGGCGAGTACACCGTTACCGTCGACTGCGATGTGATCCAGGCCGATGGCGGCACGCGTACGGCGAGCATTACCGGTGCCTGGTTGGCGCTGCACGACGCCCTTGCCATGTGGGTCGAGGCGGGAAAACTCGAGCGCATCCCGCTCACGGGCCAGGTTGCCGCCATTTCCATGGGCGTCGTCGACGGCAACACCCTGCTCGACTTGGATTATTCCGAGGACAGCCACGCCGAGGTCGACATGAACCTCGTCGCTACCGATTCCGGTGAGATGATCGAACTTCAGGGTACCGGCGAGCAGGCGCCCTTCGACCGTAAGCGTCTCAACGCCCTACTCGACCTGGGCGACAAGGGTATTGCCGAGCTCATCGAGCTTCAGCACCAAGCCCTCGCCTAACCTACCAAAAAGGGACAGGTTTATTTTGGCAGGTTTTATCTGGGAAAACGTCGAAGTATAAGACTGCCGTTGATTGAGACGGGAGAGAGGCCGAAGTCCTCGTCGTCCTCAACTCGGCATTGCTATAGAGACAAAGGAGACCAGCTATGGCACTTGAGAAGATTGACATCGACACCCTCGACCCGGCGGCGACCATCGTCGTGGCAACCGGCAACGCCCATAAGCTCACCGAGATCGAGGCCATTTTGGGCAAGGTCATGCCCGAGGTGCGCTTTGTGGCGCTCGGCCAGCTGGGCGATTTTGAGGACCCCGAGGAAAACGGCACGACGTTTTTGGAGAACGCCATCATCAAGGCGCAGGCTGCGGTCGAGGAGACGGGCCTTATGGCCATCGCCGACGACTCCGGCTTGGTCGTCGATGCGTTGGACGGCGAGCCGGGCGTGTATAGCGCGCGCTATGCGGGCGTGCATGGCGACGATGCCGCCAACAACGCCAAGCTTCTCGTTAACCTGGAAGGCGTGGCAGACGAGGACCGTACCGCGCGCTTTATGAGCGTCGTCGCGCTTATCGATACGGACGGCCTGGTCACCTATGGCGAGGGCGCCTGCGAAGGCGTTATCGCGCACGAGGGCCGCGGCGAACACGGTTTTGGCTACGACCCGCTGTTCCTGCCGGTCGATACGCCGGGCAAGACCATGGCCGAGCTCACGGCGGACGAGAAGAACGCCATCAGCCATCGTTTCCATGCGCTCGAGCATCTGTCCGCCAAGCTGACGGGCGAGGAGTAGACCGTGCGTGCGGTGGTGCAGCGCGTGCTCAACGCCGGCGTGACAGTCGACGGCGAGTGCGTGGGCCGCATTGGACGCGGCTACCTGGTGTTGCTGGGCGTGGGCCACGGCGACACGCGCGCCGAGGCTGACAAGCTGTGGAGCAAGCTGCGCGGACTGCGCATCAACGAGGACGAGAACGGCAAGACCAACTTGGCGCTGGCCGATGTCGACGGCGAGGTACTCGTGGTGTCGCAGTTCACGCTGTTTGCCGATTGCCGCCACGGCCGCCGTCCGTCGTTTACGGACGCCGGCGCGCCCGATGTCGCTAACGAACTTTACGAGTACTTTTTGACACTCGTCGCTCAGGACGTTGAGCATGTGGCGCACGGTATCTTTGGCGCCGATATGAAGGTCGACCTGGTCAACGACGGTCCGTTCACCATCGTCCTGGACACAGACAATCTGTAAGTAGTCAATTTGGGACCGGGCTTTTTTAGCTGCTTGCGTATGGCTGCAGCAGGGTGCTATAGTATTAGAGTTTTGTCTATCTTAGGGGTATTATCCCCTTTTTGAATTGCACCCTCTGGAGGCCCTATTCATGGAAGAGATGGAAGTCAATCACGTCGACGACATCCACGAGAAGCTGACCGATATGGTGGGCGATCGCGTCAAGGTTAAGGCCAACATGGGCCGTACCCGCGTCATCGAGCGCATGGGCACCATCAAGAGCGTCCACCCCGCTGTCTTTATCGTTGAGGTTGACGAGCGTCGCGGCCGCAAATCGCGTCAGTCCTACCAGTACATCGATGTCCTTACCGGCCAGGTCGAACTGTTCGACCCCGAGAGCGGCGAACATATCTTTACCCCGCTCGGCAACCAGCTCGAGGAGCACTAACGGTGACCGATCGGTCCCTCATCCTTACCGCGCCGGCAAAGATTAACCTCTATCTGGGGGTTCATACCGAGCGCGACGCCCGCGGCTATCACAGGGTCGATTCCCTGATGGCAGCCGTCGGTCTAGCCGATACCGTGACGGTCACGCCGGCGCAGGCGTTGACCGTCCAGACGGTTCCGGCATCCGATTTTCCCATGCAAAAAAATACGGCCTATCGGGCGGCAATCGCTATGGCCGAGCGTTACGGTCGCGATGCCAACGTGTGCGTGACGATCGAAAAGCGTATCCCGCTGTGCGCCGGCCTGGGAGGCCCCTCGACGGATGCCGCTGCGGTCATCGTTGCCTTGGCCGAGCTGTGGGGTATCGACCGCGCCGACCCCGCGCTCGATGACATCGCTCGCGGTATCGGCGCCGACGTGCCGTTCTTTTTGCACACGAGTCCCGCATTCTACGTCGGCGGGGGAGATGTGCTGGCCACTGAGTATCCTGTGCTTCCGGCGATACCTGTCGTATTGGTCAAACCGCACGAGACGAGCGTTTCAACGGTTGAAGCGTATCGACGATTTGATGAGAGCCCGGTGCCCGCGGAAAAACCCGATGCGATTGCTTCTGTCTTACGCGCCGGCGATGCCGAGGCGGCATATGCGCTCGTTCATAACAATCTGGGCGTCATATCCGCGCAGATGGAGCCGCGGATCCAGGCAGTTCTCGACTGGCTGCGCGCACAGGAGGGAACCGTTGCCGTGGACGTGTGCGGTTCGGGTGCTTGCTCGTTTGCCATTTGCGATACCGTCGCTGCAGCAGCCCATCTTGCGGGAGCTGCCCAGCAAAATGGCTGGTGGGCCTGCGCGACTGAGCTTATTCCCAACACGGTTCAAATCGACGCGCCAAAGAAATAAAAATTTCTCTAGCACGCGACGAAAATCTTTGTTACTATAGTCGAGCTAACGGGTTGTGGCTCAGTTTGGTAGAGCACTGCGTTCGGGACGCAGGGGTCGCTGGTTCAAATCCAGTCAACCCGACCAGAGCATGAGAAGGGACCGCTTCTTGCGGTCCCTTTTTTTAGCTATTGTTGTGATACCGCGGCACCCGCGGTATACTCATTCGAGCTTGTCTCGCTGTATTGTGGAGGTCTACATGTTTGGACTGAGGGCTCCTGAGCTCATCATTATTCTCGTCGTTGTCTTGATCATCTTCGGGCCTAAGAACCTGCCGAAGCTCGGCAAGTCTCTCGGCTCTACCGTCAAGAATATCCGCGAGGGTATGGAGGGCGACGATAAGGGCGAAACCAAGCAGGCCGAGGACGTTGTGGTCGAGGAGTCCAAGGAGGACAAGGAGATCGCAGAGCTCGAGGCCAAGCTCGCTGCTGCCAAGAAAAAGCAGGCAGAGGACAGCGACGCGGACGCAGAGTAGTCCCATCCCTTTGGGGTGAGCACCTGACCGGCTTGCCCGCAGGCTAGCCGGTCTTTTTCGTTTTGTTGACAGTTGATCGTTACATCATAGTTGGGGAGATATCCGTATGGACGCAAGCCAGATCGTACTGACCGCTGAGGGCCGCCAGAAGCTCGTCGAGGAGCTCGCTTGGCGTGAGGGCGATTACGCCAAGGAGATCGTCGAGGACATCAAGGAAGCCCGCGCGTTCGGCGACCTTTCGGAGAACTCCGAGTACGATGCCGCCAAGGACAAGCAGGCCCAGAATGCTGCTCGCATTGCCGAGATTCAGGCCATCCTCGCCAACGCTCAGGTTGCTGCCACCACGGGCGATCTGACCGTCTCCATCGGTTCCACCGTTTCTCTGATCGATCCCAACGGTGAGGTCATGGAAGTCACGCTCGTCGGTACCACCGAGACCAACTCGCTCGAGCACAAGATCTCTAACGAGTCTCCGGTCGGTCACGCCATCATCGGTCACGGCGAGGGCGACTCCGTTGAGGTCGTTACGCCTTCTGGCAAGACCCGCGTCTACACCATCGCCAAGATCGCACGCTAGACCACGGTCCCGCGTAAAGGTATGTTTTCGCTCCCTGGGACCGAATCCTGGGGAGCGTTTTAGTTTGAGGAGCTAACTTATGGCAGAGAACCAGAACGTCGCCGATCAGGCCTCGACGCTCAACGACGAGCGCGCCACGCGTCTGGCAAAGCGCGCCGCCCTGTTCGAGGCGGGCCAGAACCCCTATCCCGAGCACTCCGAGATCGAGGACTATGTCGTCGACATTGAGGCCAAATATGCCGATCTTGCCGATGGCGAGGATACTGAGGACGTCGTGAAGATCGGCGGCCGCGTGGTCGCCAAGCGTGGCCAGGGCAAGATCATGTTTATCGTCGTGCGCGACGCTACCGCCGAGATTCAGCTGTTCTGCCGCATCAACGACATGGACGAGGCAGCTTGGAATACGCTCAAGGCTCTCGACCTTGGTGACATCCTGGGCGTGACCGGCGTGGTTGTTCGCACCAAGCGCGGCCAGCTCTCCGTTGCCCCCAAGAGCGCGACCCTGCTCTCCAAGGCCGTTCGTCCGTTGCCCGAGAAGTTCCACGGTCTTTCCGATAAGGAGACCCGTTATCGTCAACGCTATGTCGACCTGATTGCCAACGACGATGTTCGCGAGACCTTCCGCAAGCGCTCGCAGATTCTCTCCACCTTCCGCCGCTTCATGGAATCTGACGGCTACATGGAGGTCGAGACCCCCATCCTGCAGACCATTCAGGGCGGCGCTACGGCCAAGCCGTTCATTACGCACTTCAACGCGCTCGATCAGGAGTGCTACCTGCGCATTGCTACCGAGCTGCACCTCAAGCGCTGCATCGTCGGTGGCTTTGAGCGCGTCTTCGAGATCGGCCGCATCTTCCGCAACGAGGGTATGGACCTCACCCACAACCCCGAGTTCACCACGATGGAGGCCTATCGTGCCTTCTCCGATCTCGAGGGCATGAAGGCACTCGCCCAGGGCGTCATCAAGGCTGCCAACAAGGCCATCGGCAACCCCGAGGTCATTGAGTACCAGGGTCAGACCATCGATCTTTCCGGTGAGTGGGCAAGCCGTCCCATGACCGACATCGTCTCGGACGTGCTCGGCAAGCAGGTCACCATCGACACGCCGGTCGAGGAGCTTGCCGCCGCCGCACGCGAGAAGGGTCTGGAGATTAAGCCCGAGTGGACTGCTGGCAAGATCATCGCCGAGATTTACGATGAGCTGGGCGAGGACACCATCGTCAACCCGACCTTCGTATGCGATTACCCCATCGAGGTCAGCCCGCTTGCCAAGCGTTTTGAGGACGATCCGCGCCTGACGCACCGCTTTGAGCTGGTCATCGCCGGCCACGAGTACGCCAACGCATTCTCCGAGCTCAACGACCCGGTCGACCAGGCCGAGCGCTTTGCTGCCCAGATGGCTGAGAAGGCCGGCGGCGATGACGAGGCTATGGAGTACGATGAGGACTACGTGCGCGCCCTCGAGTACGGTATGCCTCCCGCGGGCGGCATCGGCATCGGTATCGATCGCGTGGTCATGCTGCTCACCAACCAGGCTTCCATTCGCGACGTCCTGCTGTTCCCGCACATGAAGCCCGAAAAGGGTTTCCAGTCCGGTGCCGCCGCTGCCAAGGCTGCCGAGGCCGGCAACGCCGCAAGCCCGTTCGTCAAGCCGCTCAAGCCCACGCTCGATTACTCCAAGATCGCCGTTGAGCCGCTGTTCGAGGAATTCGTCGACTTTGATACCTTCTCCAAGAGCGATTTCCGCGCTGTGAAGGTCAAGGCATGCGAGGCCGTCAAGAAGTCCAAGAAGCTGCTGAACTTTACGCTCGACGACGGCACCGGCACCGACCGCACCATCCTCTCCGGCATCCATGGCTACTATGAGCCCGAGGACCTGGTCGGCAAGACCTTGCTCGCCATCACCAATCTGCCTCCGCGCAAGATGATGGGTATCCCCAGCTGCGGTATGCTGATCAGCGCCATCCACGAGGAGGAGGGCGAGGAGCGCCTCAACCTGATCCAGCTCGACGCCTCCATCCCCGCCGGCGCAAAGATGTACTAACTAGTTACGCGGTTTTACCAAACCGCGTAACGGTTCGACGCTGCGCGGGCCGCATTTGGACAATCTGACGTTCAACTTCAAGGGCGCGA